>DYSW01000093.1 GCA_020726285.1 Melioribacter roseus | reverse complement strand
TCAAATCACTTATTTGCGGTTGCAACGGCGGGGAAAATTTATGATTTTGAAACAATTGCTTTCGTTCGTGGCGAAGAATATGAACATCTTAATCCAACTTTGGAATACGCAAAATTATCTGGAATGTCGATTTATTACATAAATCGCGAAACTTACCGAAACCGAAATAATCCAAATTTTCAACAAGAACTAGCAAAAAATTTCAAAAAGCCATTCATTGTTCCCGAAGGTGGAAGTAATCATTTTGCACTGAAAGGAGTTGCGGAAATCTACAAACTAATTCCATTTACACCGAATTATGTTTTTTCTGCAGTTGGAAGTGGCGGAACTTTGGCTGGCTTGATTGATGGCGCAGAAAAATCAACTAAAATTATTGGAATTACAGCCATAAAAAACGGAAGTTATATGAAAGAAATTATCAAAAATTTTATTTCTTATAATTCTGAAAACGAGAAAAAATTTTGGTCGCTTTTTACTGATTTTCATTTCGGAGGTTTTGCAAAAATTGATAGAAAACTTGTCGATTTCGCCAATAAATTTCAGCAAATAAATGGTTTTGAAATCGATTTTATTTATACTGCAAAAATGTTTTATGCAATTTGGGAATTAGCAAAACAAAACTATTTCTGTAAAACTGATAAAATTGTAGCAATTCACACTGGCGGTTTACAAGGAAATGTTGGAATGCAAAATAAAATCAACAAAATTATAAATTATGGTTTATAAAATTTTTGTACTGATTGTTTTAACTTTTTTGTTCAGTTTTGCTCAAAAATCCGAAATTGATAGAATGATTTCTGAAATTCCTTCCGTAACCAAAACTTCAATTATCATTGCTGAGCTTTCGAACAACAAAATCATATATTCTAGAAATATTGACAAAAAAATTATTCCCGCTTCAATTGTAAAACTTTTTACCGTTGGAACATTTCTCGATTTGTCAAATTCTGAAAATGCGTTTAGAACAATCATTTTGATTTCTGATTCTATTTCCCAAAATCATCAATTGAACGGAAATTTAATAATTGAATTTCGTGCAAATCCATTATTTGATGAAAAAGAAGCTAAATCAATTGTTCAAACAATTAAAAATTTAGGAATTAAAGAAATTCTTGGGAAGTTGATTTTTGATGAAAGTTACTTTGACTCTAATTCTGCCAAAATTGTATACAAAAGGAATGAAAAAGATAATCTGAAAATTCCACCAATTTCGGCTTTAATTTATAAAAGAAACCGAAATCCAAAATTCAGAATTGAATTGCAAGAGTTTCTCAAATCGGAATTTGCCAAAAATGGAATTATTTTCAAAGAAAATGAAATTGAGTCAAAAGCCAAAATTCTTATATCAGAAATCAAGCCGAATGTAGATGAAATTCTTGCCAAAATGCTAAAAGAAAGCGATAATTTTATTGCCGAAATAGTGCTGAAAGTTTGTGGAGCTGAATTTTTTGGAATTCCCGGAAAAGATGAAACATCTATTTCAGTTCGGAATTTATTTCTATCCAAAGTTAAAATTGAGAAAAATCCCATTCAATTAGTTGATGGCTCTGGAATTTCGCGAAACAATCAGATTTCAGCCAAATCAGTTTTTCAATTAATTGAATATCTGCATTCCAATTCCCAAAAATGGGAAAGATTTGTTAATTTTCTTTCAGTTTCGGGAATTGATGGAACTTTGAAAAATCGATTTCAAAATTCCGAATTAAAAGGAAAATTCAAAGGAAAAACGGGAATGTTGTTTGCGACTTCGGCTTTGGTTGGAATATTTACATCAAAAAACGGAAATGAAATTTTATCAATTATTCTATTTGAAACTGACGGAAAAAATTCCGACAAAGTGAATTATTTACAAGAAAAATTGGTTGAATATTTTTACAAA
>DYSW01000092.1 GCA_020726285.1 Melioribacter roseus | reverse complement strand
AATGTGAACATTTGTCGGAATTTGCAAAAATAGGTTTAGTTGAATGAAAGTGGTAATATAGCCAAACTTCAAAACAAGGATTACTCTGTGCTAGATGCCAATTTTCTGTGTTTTCACACCTCTCTTTTACTAGCACAATTTTGGGTGCACGAGACTCATTTTTGTCTTTGTCAACGTCAAGAACAATCCAAACTTCATCCCCATCAATGAAATTGTATTTCGGATTAGGATTTTCGTCTGTCTTTATAATGCATCTCTCAGCAATTGACAATAAACCAGTTGGGGAATTGTCCTCATGAGGATGGAGCTTATAAATTTCAATTTTTATACGAGAATCCATTTCTCTGAAATATTTAAAATAGTCAAACTCTCTTTCTTTGCCTTCGCAAAATATGTAGATGCTTTTAGCTTCTCTACTGGGTGCTACCCTTACAAAAAGTCTATTTGTTAGTATCATAGTTGTGCCAATTTAAGTCTTGTAGATTCCCTAAGAATGGTATTGAACCATATCTGCCATTCAAATAGCCCTTTTGTATATCAATAGTTTTATGTTCTTTGAAGTCATTGAGTGAATATAAATCTGTTGAACCTTCATTATTCTTTTCTGCAAACCATATTTCGTCTTGTCTGAAAATTTCTTGGTCAAGTAAATTTGATTCATGTGTTGAAAAAATTAATTGACCTTTAGTGTTTGTATCTAATGAAAATTTTTGGACTAATTCTTTAATTAACAGTGGATGAATACTTCTTTCAATTTCGTCAATTATATATACTTTTTCTGTGGAAATTACATTCTTAAATGCAGGAACGAAGTCCAAAAGTCTAACTGTTCCGTCCGATTCTTCATCTAAGTTAAACAGAACCGATTTCTCTCTTTTACCAGTGTGTCCAACTTTTAATGTCTTAACCCATATTTTACCATCTTCCTTAACAATGATTAATTCATCTCCTTTATTACTTCTAAGTCCAATCATCTTTTTAGGTGAATCTTCAACATCTTTTATTAAGCCGTCAAGTTCTTTTTCATTATTTTTTCCAAAGAATTCGTTTATTTCTTTTTTTTCTGATGTCAGTTCTGTAATTCCGATATTAAATGAGCACATCAAATCCTTCGCATAATTTTTGAATTCTTTGTCAACATCAATTTTATGAGCCAATGCTCTCGGTTTAGAATCAGGAGTAATAATTTGAAGTGTATCTTCGAACCATTTATAAGCAATTTTTACAATTGCCAAAAACTTGTTGTCCCTATTTGAAAGCAGCTTTAATATTGGTTCATTTGGTTTAACAAATTCCTCTAATAATATAGTTTTTAAGACTTGACTTTTCTCATCGTTTTCAAATTCTTCAAGAAAAGTGATAGTAGTCTTTTCATTTTTATCTGTTTTACGTTCATAGATTAATTTGTCATCTTTTTTTCCTAACCCAGATAGGTATAATTCTTCAGTTATTATGATATTATCATTAAGAATAATACCATAATAAAAAGCATTGTTTTCTTGAATGAACTCAATTGCAAATACTTGGTCTTGGCTGTCTTCGGAATTATTGAATTTAAACTTCGAGTCTTTAAATCTAAATGGAATTTTTTCTCTTACGACTAGTTTTTGGAATAATTCTAACGATTTTATAAGGTTTGATTTCCCAGCTCCATTTGCGCCGTAAATTGCACCAATTTTTAATACATTAAAATCATCATACTTGTATTTATGATGTTCAAGTGTCTTTAATCTACCATTAGGAATGGTTGTAAACTCTTTTCTTTCTCCGAATGAAAACAAGTTTTCAATAACGAATCTGATTAACATGGCTGTTTATTTTATTTTGCGTGAATAATTCACGCAAATATACGAACAAAATTTTATTTAGCTGTATTTTTTAGAAATAATTATCGTTCCGTCGTGACATTTTCACGCAAGTGTCGTTTTATTT
>DYSW01000091.1 GCA_020726285.1 Melioribacter roseus | reverse complement strand
CAAAACGTTTTATGACGTTGCAAAGACACATTTTAGAAGGTGAAAAAAAACATCCACTTGCAACAGGAGAACTTTCCGCAATTCTTTCTGATCTTGTCTTGGCAGTTAAAGTAATTTCATTAGAAGTAAACAAAGCGGGTTTAATTGACTTACTTGGTTATACTGGAGAAGAGAATATTCACGGTGAACGAGTTAAAAAATTAGATATGTACGCACATCAAACAATTATTAGAGCAATGGACCACGGCGGGCATTTGTGCGTTATGGCATCTGAAGAAGAGGAAGATATTATACACATTCCAAGACATCACGATATTGGTAAATATGTATTATTATTCGATCCGCTTGATGGTTCTTCGAATATCGAGGCAAATGTAAGTATCGGTTCAATTTTTTCAATTTACAAACGAGTTTCATCAGATGGAAATCCAGGAACTCTTGAAGATGCACTTCAAAAAGGTTCAAATCAAGTTGCTGCTGGTTATGTTGTTTATGGTTCGAGTACAATTTTTGTTTATACAGCTGGCGATGGAACTCACGCTTTTACACTTGATCCTGCGGTTGGAGAATTTCTTCTTTCGCACGAAAATATTCGAACTCCCAATCGTGGTTCAATCTATAGTACAAACGAAGGGAATTACAAATATTGGCATCGTGGATTTAAGGAATACATTAAATTTCTGCAAGATGCTGATGAACGAGGTGTAAAACCTTATGCCGCAAGATATATTGGCTCGATGGTGGCAGATATTCATAGAAATTTGCTTTACGGTGGAATTTTCATTTATCCATCTGATAAAAGAAATCCAAATGGTAAGTTGAGATTGATGTATGAATGCAATCCGATGGCTTTTGTTGTCGAGCAAGCTGGTGGAAAAGCAACAACTGGAAAGCAGAGAATTCTTGATATTCTTCCAAATAATCTTCATCAACGTGTTCCAATTTATATTGGCAGTAAAGAAGATGTTGAACTTGTTGAGCAATATCTCAAAAAGTACGACGGACAATAAATATTTTGAAGGAAAGTTAATCTTCATTTGGTAAGGTTAACTTTTCTTATAATTCCACCACAAAGTAAAAGTAATTCCACCGATTGTTATTACAAACCACAATAAACCCCAAAAAATTGCAGGAACATTAGTTATCATTTCTAATTTTTGAGTGTCAGTCTCTCTATAAACTAGCGTTAGCAAATCTTCTTTAATATCTAAAACAATATAAATTGATGCAATTAAACCAATTATTTTCATAAGCCAATTATTCAATTGCTTATTAAAGTATTTTGGAGAAACAAAAAAAAGAACTGCAAAACCGAATAAATACGCAATAGTAATTCCATCTTTTAAGAAATTTGCAGTAAAAAGAATAATTAATGCAGAGATAATTGTGGGAATTATTAATCGAAACTTTCCATTTGGCGAGATGAAAATTAGTAATCCGAAAATTAAACTGCCTAAATAGCCAGCCGAAGCAATAAAAAATTCATTCCCATTCTCAGAAACAACACCGCCAGAGAGGTTGAGGAAAATGTCAAATGAAAGAACATTTCCGCCTGTAAAAATTACGGCAAGAGCGTGACTAATTTCGTGAAAAAAAATCACAAGCAATTTGATTGGGAAAATCGCAACGGAATTCCAAAAAAGTATTGTAATTAGTAGAACAATAGATAATATGAATATTTCAAAATTCTTATTGTTTGGAATTGATATAGTTCTTTTTCGCATTTGATATTATTCTAGTTTTATATGATGATTAATTAGCATTTCGAAATTTTCTTTTGCAAAGTTATTGAATTTTTACGAATAATCTGTCTGAATCAAGATTTACAAGATTATGGGTTTTTAAGATTAAAAGAATAAAGACAAAAGCAGTTTAAGTTCAAGTTATTCCCCAATTTTAACCTAACGGAAGGAAGAAACTTAATCACGGTCTCAT
>DYSW01000090.1 GCA_020726285.1 Melioribacter roseus | reverse complement strand
CTACCCACTTAAAAGCAAGTCACAATAATTTTTACTCTTCTATCTAAAATTACATACTGCGGAACTTGATGCAGAATTGTCAAACTTAAAATTTCCGACAAGCATTGAAAGATTTTCTGTCAATTTATTCAAATCTTCGGCTGCTTCTGCTACTTGCGAAATAACTACTGTTGTTTCATCTGTAACATTTTTAATTGTTTCAACATTTACTGAAACTTCGGAAGCCAAAATAGTTTGTTGTTTGCTTGCATTTGCTACTTTACTAATTTCGACAAAAACTTTTTCGGAACTTTGTAAAATATTGTTCAACACACTTTCAACTTCGTTTGTTAATTTTAATCCATCTTCAACTACCAGACTTGCATTTACCATTGAACCGTTGGCTTCTTTTGCTTCAATTTGTATTGATTTAATTGTTTCAGCAATTTCTTTTGTGGCTTTTGTTGTACGTTCTGCCAATTTTCTTACTTCATCGGCAACAACCGCAAAACCACGACCCTGTTCACCAGCACGCGCTGCTTCAATAGCTGCATTTAAAGCAAGCAAATTAGTTTGATCGGCAATTTCATCAATAACTTGGGCAATTATATCAATCTGATTTGTTTTATTTGCCAAAGATGAAATTATTGCTCCAGTTGATTGAGTTGATTCCACAATTTTCTTCATTCCATCTTGCGATTTTCGAACTTTTTGTACACCAATTTTTGCTTGCGAACTTGATTCTTGTGCAAGATTTGAAGCAGCATTTGCATTATTTGCTGTTTCTTCAATTGAGCTTGTAATTTCATCAATAGATGCAACAACTCCTCTTGTTTGTTCAACTTGCATTGAAGCACCCGCCGCCATTTCTTCCGTACTTGATGAAATTTCGGCAC
Organism: Melioribacter roseus; assembly: GCA_020726285.1. GTDB lineage: Bacteria > Bacteroidota > Ignavibacteria > Ignavibacteriales > Melioribacteraceae > WGAL01. The sequence goes on along the minus strand of DYSW01000090.1, from coordinate 1,071 downwards.
TTGAACTCGCAGTTGCTTGAACTGCATCGTTTACACCAAGAATTGCTCTATGAATATTTTTAACTGTTTCGTTAATTCCATTAGCCAATTCACCAATTACATCTTTGCTATCAAGATCAATATGGATTGTTAAATCTCCTTTTGAGAACATATTCATACATTTTAGAATATTGTGAATACTGTTTCTTAAGTAATCGGCGTTATTTTTAGATTCCGTTGCAAATTTATCAGCTTCCGCACGGGCAATTTCGGCTTCAGCACTTTTTCTATCAACTTGGACAATATTTTCCTTAATTTTTTGAGCCATCGTGTTAAGTCCATTTGCCAATTGCCCAACTTCATCATTTGATTTTATTTCCAAATTTACATCATAATTTCCACTTGCAATCATCTCAGCAGTTCTATTAAACTTCAAAATTGGTTCAACAATCAGTCTAATAACATATCCAACAAAAAGAATTACTACAATAATGGAAAACAAAATTGAGATATACATTACTCTGTTGTTATAATCAGTAATATCTCTATATTCATCAGCCCACATTCCCGAAGCAACAATCCAATCTTTTTCCTCCAAATATTTGAAAGCCACAAATTTAACTTCACCAGTTTTGGGTGAAATGTAACTATGAAATCCATTTTTATTTTTTAACATAAATTGAATAAACGGTTTGTTACTCCAATTTTTCCCCTCAGCTTCTTTATGAATTATAAAATTGCCTTTTGTATCAACTATAAATGGAAAACCTTCTTTTCCAATGGTTATTGATGAAAAACTCTTTTTTAGGTTTTGTTTAATTTCATCTTCAGATAAATTGGAATTTATTTGATTTTCGACCAGCAAATAAACTAAATCATTGTTCTTTTGTAGATCAAGCTGGCTTTTTTCTTCAAATCTTTCAAATGCTCCAATATTTGGAATATATTGCGAAAGAATGAATAGAAGAATAAGAATTGTTGAAAAAATAAAGATTTTCAACTTAATACTAACATTTTTCATCTTGTTTCCTATTGGATATTTATAATCAGTTTATAATCGAATGGAATTAGGAATACTTTAGACTTTAAATA
>DYSW01000089.1 GCA_020726285.1 Melioribacter roseus | reverse complement strand
AAACTAAATTTTATTTCAGTACTTGGGTTAAATGGATTTGGGTAGTTTTGGTAAAGTTCAAATTTAATAGGAAGATTTTGGTTCTCTACAATAGTTTCTACATTTGTAGAATTTGGCGTTGGTGTATGATAACCCCAACTACTTCCACCATCAGCTAATCGAGCGAAAGAAATATTGGCTTCTTGAATTGGGAAAGTAACAGAATCTTCGATTGTTTCTCCATCAGAATTAACAAGAAAAACAGTTTCGCCATCTGTAGTTAGCTTAAAATTTGCGTGAAGATTATTTGGGTCATTGTCGTCATCGCACCAAATTAGTAAAAAATCTTTCGCTGGAATTTCAGTTTCTGCCGGAAATTGCCATTCAGTTAATTCTTCGGCATTATCCGAAAGAAAAAAACTTGATAAATCAACTGAATAATTGTTAGAATTAAATATTTCTAACCAATCGCTGTATTCACCATTTTCATCTGAATTTGTGTCGGTATTTTTTGCTAAAATTTCATTTATAAAGATTCCGCTGTTTGAAAAGCTGGTTCTTGTTACTTTAATCAATTCACCTCGAGGGAAAATTGCATTATTTTGGTTAATATCATTCACAAAAATTTGAAATGCTATCGAAGATGAAAATTCGTTCGGAGCTATTTTTACAATCCATCTATCATTTTCTTCAACTTTTTTTGATAAAATTGGTTGAAAAGCAAAATCTTTTGAAATAACTTCAGTTAAATCATCAGTCTGGTATGTTAATTTCACGTCTGAAAGTGTATAATAACCAAAAATTGAAGCTACAATTGTCAAAGTATCGTTTTCAGTTGGATTTTTGGGATACCAATCAATATCATAAACAATCGGGTTAGTTATTCGCCAAGTAAATTGTTGTTGGAGTGTTGTTGAACGAATTGAGACATATTCTTTTAATCCACGTTTTGCTGGAAATTTCTCCCAATGTGTTGCAGAATAAGAATTGTGGAAATCTTCATTTGTAAAACCATAATCGAGTGTTTTGAATGAATCTCTTTCTGCAGAATCTGTAATAAGATTTTTGAGAGAATCGATTTGATAACCCCAATTCGAAAGATTGAATACTTCTAAATTATAGAATTTCATAAAATGAGTATATAAATTGCGGTAATCATCAAATTGAAAAATTCTTTCAACAAGTGGTCTTCCGTCAGAATCAATTGTTGCGTAGGAATATGGATTAATATTTGCCCAATCGTAACCAAAATCGAAATCGATTCCGAACGAATTATCATAATCATAGGGAATTATGTGGAATTTGTTTTCACTTGGATTGTGGTATAAATAGAAATTATTTCGCAGAAACCAATAATCATCCCAACTTCCTAAAAGTTTGTTCGCTGCAAAATATTGCAGAATTTCCTTCACATCAATTACCGATTCAAGTGAATCTTGAAAATATTCATCGGGAGTTTGATTAATAATAGTAATTAGTCTAGCCAATTGAGAAAAATCATATTCTTCAGTGTTTGTTTTAAGTTCATAAGGTCTTTCGTCACCAACCCAAGGATGATAATCTTGCGGATTTGAACCTCGATATTTTAAATCGGCAGGCCAAGTGCATTTCCATAGATTTCCTGAATTATCAGTAAAGTTTTTCTCTAGGAATTCGTCATCAATGTGTTCTACAGAAATATAAAGTCCGTAATAAACATCATTTATATAAACTTCAGAATAAGTTGCACGCGAGGCTACAACTCCAATTTTATGAAAAAAATCCCAACTGATTTTTGAACGAATAATTGACGGATCGTTGTGCTCTCCATTTAGGTTCAATTTTTCAACATTATAGAATTTTCTTCCTTTTATAAATTCATTAAAATCAAGTTTGAATGATTTTTTTAATGCGGTTCTCGATGTATTTCCTCGCAACCGTAATCCAACGGAATCAATTGTTTCATTTATGTAGGAATTTTGGTAAATCACTGTTGCAATGTGCAATGAATCGCTTTCAACATTAGAATAAA
>DYSW01000088.1 GCA_020726285.1 Melioribacter roseus | reverse complement strand
AATTCCAATTTGAGAAATTCCTTCTATTAGATTGAAATTCTGCTTAATTGAATTAAAAACCGATAATGCGGCGTTTTCCATTAGAACAATTCCAGGAATCTTTAATTGCTCAATTGCATAATTATCGGCGTTTCTAATTTGCTCTGTAGTAAATAATGGTATCATAAATTATTCAAAAAATAACAAATCTGCTGGAATTGGTTTAATTAACAATTTGTGTTTGCTTTCAACTACCAATTCAATCGGAATATGGTTCTCAAAATTGAAAACATCCTCGCCTTGTTGAACAACAACTAATTTGACAACTTCATATTTTGTTAATTCTTCAGCAAGATTTTCGTAATCGTAAAAATATATTTCGGTATAAAAATCAGTAACTCGAACGCTTGCTCCATCAAGATTTTTACTAAAATCTGTAATAATTTTTGTTCCGATAACAATTTTTAATATTTCAGCTTTGAATGGAAGCAAAACGCGATTGCCATAATGCAAACCAGTTATATTTTCATTTAAAACTTCTGTTATACTTTTCATTATTTCTCCTAAAAATAAAATACTAACCAAACTAACGCAAAAATAGGAATTAATATTGGAAGCGAATACTTATAAACATAAGCAAAGAAACTTGGCATTTCAATTCCCGCTCGTTCAACAATAGATTTAACCATAAAATTTGGTCCATTTCCAATGTAAGTTAAAGAACCGAAGAAAACAGCGGCAACAGAAATTGCTTGAAGAAAAATGTAATCTACATTCATAAATTCTTTTACATCGGCGGCAACATTTATGTCAAACCCAAATTTGCCGAGAGCTGCACTAAGAAAATTAAGATAAGTTGGAGCATTATCCAAAACTCCAGAAAGTAGTCCAGTACTCCAGAAAAACATTCCAACAGTTAATTTATCGCCAAGAATATTTGCTTCGTGTGAAATTAGTTGCAAAGCTGGAATCATTGTGGCAAAAATTCCAATAAACAAATATGCAACTTCCTTTATTGGTTCGGCGTTAAATTCGTTGTATTTAAGAATTTCACTGTCTGATGTTTTCATTGCTAAAACTACGACCGATAATTGGATTATTTCTCTAAGTCCTATTGGAAAAGGAGCAAGATTTGGAACCCAACTCATTACATTTGGGTCAATAAATACTGCAACTATAATAATTGCAAGATAAATTAGATTTTTCGCACCTTTAAACTCAATTTTCCCAGAATATTCCTTTCCAGATTTTGAATCTTTATTTCGCGAATCGATGAAATAGAATACTAATAAAATTAAAGCAATTGTTGGAAGCCAAATGTACCAAATATGTTCAATGAACCAAAAGAAGTCAATTCCACGCAAAAATCCTAAAAACAATGGTGGATCGCCAATTGGAGTTAAAGCACCGCCAATATTACTTACTATAAAAATAAAAAATATAATTAAATATGGCTTAATTCTATCTTGATTTACTTTGATAAATGGTCTAATAAGCAACATTGAAGCGCCAGTTGTTCCAATAACATTTGCAATTATTGCACCAAAAAGAAGTATCCCAACATTCAAAAGCGGTGTAGCTTTTTTGTCCACTTTTATCATTATTCCACCAGAAGCAAAAAATAACGACGCTAAAAGTGCAATAAAAGAGAAATATTCTGTTAAAGTATGCAGCAAACTATGAGTATCGTGCAAGAAAAACGAATAATAGAAGACTACAATTGCCCCCAACAATACTGAAACTTTTGGATAGTGATGTTCCCAAAAGTGTGAGTACAAAATTGGACCAGTTGCAATCATAACTAATAAAATTACGAATGGGATAACCATTGCAGTATTTGGAAGTTCGTGTTTTGCCTCATTTGTTGTTATTTCAACATTTGTAACTGAATCTTTTGCGTGATTTACATCTTGTGCAAAAGCAGAATTAGCAACTGAAAACGAAATAATCGCAATAAAAAACAACAATAATAAATTTTTGTGCATTAATTCTCCAATATCAATTTAAGGTGTATTTC
>DYSW01000087.1 GCA_020726285.1 Melioribacter roseus | reverse complement strand
AGAAGCCCGTAGTCGGAAGCCCTAAATCCGCCAAATCTTTCTTTAATTCACTTATATTCGGATTTGAAATTGGTTTAATTGTCCATTCTGAATTTCCAATCTCGTATGAAACAGCAAAACTATACGATACTTGAAATTTATTGCAAATTTTCGTAAGTATATCTGTTGCTATTTTGTTCATTAATTCGGGTTGCATGCCCCATTTCTTAAAAGGTAACTTTATAATGAAAGTATCTTTTGAAATTGTACCATTGCCGACAAATAGTCCTAAAATATATGCTTTATTATGGTTTATCATTTGTTTTGTGTTTTTCTAAAAATCTTTCTACTGATTTTGCAAATACCCAACCAAGAACAGGCGGAACTGCATTTCCTATGACTTTATAAGCATTAGCTATTGTTGTATAAGGAAATACAAAATCATCCGGAAATGATTGTATTCGTGCAATTTCACGAACTGTAAATCTGCGATTTTCAAACGGATGAGTAATGCCGCAATTTTCAGGCTGTGCCGATGCTGTTATTGTACCGTTTATTTCGCCAAGTGCAAATCTACGATAAAAATTTGGGGCATGATATTTTTGAGGGTCATTCCAGATTTTCTGAAAACGTGGTGTCATATCGCTATAATTCATATTTTTCCACGAACGCCCTTTGGTAATAGTTTCAGATATTATCGCTAATGGTTCCTTGATTTTGAATTTTTCTAATGCTTCCTTACCGTCTTCACATAATCCAATGTTTTCTATCATTTTCTGACCAGCGGGTGAATATTTCCAATATTCATCTTTATGAGATGCATTTTCAGGAATATCACATAGAACAGAACCTAAATATAAATCATACGGATTTCTTTTCTCATTAGGAATGTTGTATTCTTTGACAATTTTATCCATCATTGAGAAGTCAAAATATCCAATTTCTTTTCTAAAACCTACAATAATAACGCGGTATCTATTTGAGGGAACACCATAATTGCTTGCTTTAACAAGCTTATAATTGGTGTTGTAGCCAAGATGCTCCATTCGTTTTACAATTTCATCAGGTACTTTTGTGCCATCTGGCATTTTAGAAGACATTATTCCTCTAACGTTTTCAAACATAAAGCCAAGCGGTTTTTTCCCTTTTTCAATGGAATACTGAAACATTTCTATCGCATTTTCAAATAATGTTCCCCTACTGTCATTTACACCCTTTCGTAATCCAGCGTTTGAAAATGGTTGGCATGGAAATCCACCAATTAAAAAATCAAATTCAGGAACTTCTGAACTTTGAATTTTTGCAATATCCTTCTCTAATATTTCATGCTTAAAATATTTATTATTTGCGTTATAAACTTTTGTTGCTGCACTATCAAAATCGTTTGAGAATATTACTTTGAAATTGTTTTTTTCATATTTTCTCCCTTTAAATTCAAAGCCTCCAACAAAACCTAAATCCAAACCGCCACAACCGCTAAATAAAGATAATATCTTCAATTCTTTGGTTTCGGTTTCAGCTACAACCTCAAAATCGGAAAAGTTTTTAATTTTTGAATATTCTGCTGAAATATTTTCCATTGTTGAAATATTGGGCTTGCAAATTGTAACTTCACTCATTTCTGCTGTATTAAAGATTAGATGTTCCATATTTTACTTTTTCTTCTGCAACTTTTAATATTTCAGTTGCGAGTTCTTCGTCTTGAATACTATAATATACTAAATCACTTTTCCAATCAATTATAAGAGAATTTCGGTCAAGTTCATAACAATCAGCTAATTTTAATACTTGCTCTCGTGTTGGTTTACGTTCTCCTTTTTCCAACTTACTTATAATCGATTGGTCGATGTCGGTAATTGAAGCAACCTTTCTTAGTATAAACCCCTTATCCTCACGGGCTTTTCTTATAGTTTCTGCAAAATTTTTCATTTTGACATTTTTTGTTTTGACAAATTTTGTCAAAAATAATCTAAACTTTTTTTATACAAAAATATTTTATGATTTATTTATCAACAATGT
>DYSW01000046.1 GCA_020726285.1 Melioribacter roseus | reverse complement strand
CTGTCGTTTTCCCAAATGTAGATTTAATTCTTAAAAATGTCCCAAATTAAGAATTTTTCTCTTATACTCCCCAGAATATTTACAACTATTTGATTACTTAATTAATTGCAACTTGAAACTGAAGTTTGTTGATTAATTAATAAATTTTGTAAAATTTAATAAATTGATTTTGGAATTCGCTTCAGATGAAGATTAAACAAGATAGTCAAATTAATTCCATTCTTATTTTTACCTCATTGCTAATTACTATCATCGTAAGTGGTTTTTATTTTAATTTCACTAAAAAATTGACAATAGAGGAAAATTCATTTTCTTTTGCTGATGAGTAAAAATCTCTCTTTTTGGGAAAATTGTCGCATTTACAAAGAGAGAAAAAATTTGAATTGAAGGAACAAGTATCAACTAATTCATATTCAGTTAGAGAAGTAAATGGCGGAAATAACAAAATTCAGTTTTCTGAGCAAAAAAATTACGATTTACACTCCGCTAAAATTGAATTCGAAAAACAATATATTTTGCAAGCTCTCGAAGCAAATGATTGGCAAATCTCCAAAACAGCCGAAATGCTAAATATTGATAGAACCGGTTTACATAGAAAAATAAATGAATACGGTATTAAAAATGCAAAAGAAGAACTTGAGTAGAAATAATGATGAAAGCGGTAAGATTCTCGTAGATAATTTTATTGACCAATTTGAGCCGCAAATACAAGAATTATTGAAGGAAATCCGTGAATCAGTAAAACAAAAATTTCCCTTTCTCGAAGAAAAAATAAGCTATCAGACGCCAACTTTTTTCTGGAAAGGTGTTGTTTTTTATTATTCTGCATTTAAAAATCATATAGGATTGTATCCTTTACCTGAAGCCATTACTAACTTTTCAGATGAACTTACGCCATTTAAAAAAGGAAAAGGTTCTATTCAATTTCCCATCACAGAGAAACTACCTATTGATTTAATTTTAAGACTTGTTGAATTCAGAATTGAACAAAATAAACAAAAATCATTGCGCAAGACAAAATAATCTATTAGTACTTAGACAAATATTCTTAATTTTTCATAATCATTTTTAATTAATATAAGCAATCAATTATTACAGATTTTAAAAGGACAAAGCAATGGCTGATTTATCAACAACTTATCTTGGACTCAAATTAAAAAATCCAATAATCGCATCAAGTTCAACACTTACAGACAATGTTGAAAGCATAAAAAATATAGCTGAAAATGGAGCTTCGGCTGTGGTGCTTCGTTCAATTTTTGAAGAAGAAATAACAATAGAAGCAGAACATTATATTAAAGAAGCTGTAAATTCTGGTTATGATGAATCATTATTCGACTATTTTGATTCGCGTGTAAAACAACATAATGTCGAACAATATCTTGATTTATTGCTTGAATTGCGACGTCATGTAAAAATTCCAATAATTGGAAGCATAAATGCTGTAACAAATCATGAATGGATGTATTTCGCAAAAAAAATGGAAGCAAATGGCGTTGATGCTATAGAATTAAATTTATTTTTACTTCCTTCACAATTAAACACAAAATGTGATGAAACCGAGAAGTTATATTTTGATATCGTTAACAAGCTAACAAAAGAAGTACAAGTTCCGATTACAATTAAAATAAGCCATTATTTTTCAAACCTTGCAACAATTATTAAAAGCTTATCTGAAACAAATATTAAAGGGCTTGTGTTATTCAACAAATTCTTTTCTCCCGATTTTGACATTGAAGAGGAAAAGTTAATTTCTACTTATGTTTTAAGTAACCCACAAGATTTAGCAATGTCTTTGAGATGGATTGCAATGATGAGCGACAGAGTAAGTTGTGATTTGGTTGCTTCAACTGGTATTCACGATGGAGCTGGTTTGATTAAACAATTGCTCGCTGGAGCCAAAGCTGTTCAAATTGCTTCTACGTTATATAAAAATGGTCCTGAACAAATTGGCGAAATGATACGTGATTTGGAAGAATGGATGGATAGAAAAGGTTACAAATCTATAAATGATTTTAGAGGAAAATTAAGCTACGGAAAAGTAAAAGACCATGCGTTGCTTGAAAGAGTTCAGTTTATGAAATATTTTCAATCTTTTAAATAATTTATAGTTTCATTTTAGCAGTTAGAAAACCAAGAAAATGTGGGTTTCTAACTGCTTTTTTATTTTAAACTTAAGTTTATCCAAAATTTGTAATCAAAATTATTTACATCTTTTGAAATTACTTAAAACGAAGTGCTAATTCCAAAACGATGTACACTACCCACCGGACCAAAAGAAGAAAACGCATAATCTACTTGATATGATTTAACAAAAACACCAAATCCAACATTAAATCCCGCAAGTCCCGCAGACTCACCCAAACTTAATTCCTCTCTTTTTTCATTATCGTAACCAACTCTTAGTGAAACAGATTGGCTAAAACGAAATTCTCCGCCAAATGTCCATCTATCAAATATTGAAGAAAATTCATCGCCAGTTTCGTTGATCTTATTCAAACTTGCATAAAATGTGAGCGGTAAATGTTCTAATTGTTTCGCAAATCCCATCCGAACGTTTAGTGGCAATTCCTCTGCTTCAGAAACATAAGAACTAAGTTGTGTCCCGAGGTTCAGTACTGAAAAACCAAATGACCATTTAGTTTCGGGTAAAATATACATCAATCCTAAATCTGAAGCAATTGCGGTTGAAGAATAAGAATCAATTCCAGAATAGATAAATTTTAGACTTATTCCATAGTAAAAATTTTCACCAAGTTCGTTGCCATAACCAGCGGCAATTGCTAAATCCGACGCTCCAAATTCTCCAGTTTGATTTCCGTATTCGTCGGCTTTTGTAAAAGTTCCATAATTTACATATTGAACCGAAGCGGCAAATCTGCCATAACCTTCAAAAAAATGAGAGCCAACTAAGTTTGCGGAATTTATTCCTTCGAGATGCATTAAATATGATGTAGAAACTGGAGTTGCCGTTAATTTTGCAATTCCAGCTGGATTGTAGAACATTACATTAACATCGTTTGTGTTTGCTACAAATGTTCCTCCCAAAGCGGAAGCTCGTGGGGAGTTTTCAAGATTCAAAAATCTGAATGTTTGTGAATTTATTACTCCAAATGCCAAAAACATAAATAAGATTATGCGATTCATGTTTGTCCTTTTTCGTTTTTTAAGGAAAGAATTTCATTTTTAGTTACTAATTTTAAAATAAATAATGAAATGATGAAAAGAAACAGTAAAATTGATTTTAATGAACATCTTAACACAAAAGCATAATCATCAAAAAGTAAAGATATGCCGTAAAAGAGAATTCCCACAATGGTTATTGCCGTAATTTGCAAAAATTTATATGGAATGAAGAAGAATTTTTGTGAAAAGAATAACATAAGTGGAAGTGTTAATAAAAGAGAAATCGTTACGGCATAAGCAACTCCAAAAAAGCCAAAATATTTTACGAAAACAATATTTAGAATAATATTTATTAGTGCCGCAACAAAAACAACAAATCCATTATACTTTGTTTTTTTTGAGAAATGGAAACCTAACGAAATTTGATATTGAATTCCGCGTAAAACAAAACTGAAGCTTAAAATTGGAATTAAACCAATCGCCAAGTAAAATTCTGTGTCTGATGAAAGAATTTCAATGATTTCTTTGCTGAAGATAGAAATTGATAATGCTGAAATAACTAGTGCAATTGTAAAATATTTAAGCGATTTCTGAAAGAAATGATAGTAATTTGATTGAGTTATTTTTTGGTAAGCAATTGGCAAAAACGCCAACTGATATGATTGAATTATCAGCATATTTATTACGCTCGAAATTTTATATGCCAAAGAATAAATACCTACTTCTGTATCAGATTCAAATATTTTGATAATATATCTATCGCTCATAGTTAATAAAAGCGTTGAAATTGTGGATAAAACTAGTGGAAGTCCGTAATTCAGCATTTCAAACAGCTTTTTGGAGCTGAATTTCAAGTTCGTGTTTTTCAATAAAAGAGGAATTGTTGCCAACATAAAAATAATTTGACCGATTATTTGTCCGAGTAGAACTCCTTCAATTCCCCAAGTAAGATATTTCACAAACCAAACAGTAAGTAGAAGCGAAAGAGTAAATTTTATTGTGGTAAGAACACTAAATAAAATTGATTTTTCATATTGACGCATTAAATTTAGCGGAACAAGAACAAATATTCCAAAAGCAGATGAAATTCCCAGCAGAATGATGTAATTAGAAAAAGATGAATTACCAAATAATGCCCAAGAAAGTTCTGAATCAAAAAACCACATCAGAAAAATAATGAGAAAAGAAATTATTGTTGTTTCAATTAAAGCTGTAAAAACGACTGATTTTTCTTCGTTTTTGCTTTTTGCATCAACCAACCAACGCATCATAGCCGTTCCAATATTAAAAGACAAAACGCCAATTAATATCTGCGAAGTTATTTCAATAAGTGTTAAAATTCCAAATTGTTCTACTGTTAAATATTTTGTATAAAGCGGAAGAAGTACAAAACCTATTAATTTTGTAGAAATGTTGCCAAATCCGTAAATCAGAAAATGCTTTAGTTTTCCCATTAATTATGCTTTTTTTCAAGTAAAACGCCAAGTTGATATTTTTTCTTTGGCGAGATTACTACATTTGTAAAATCTAAGGCGGCGGCTAAAAAATTGAACTTGTATGGAATTGTAAATTTTGTTTGACACACTGGACACATTGTTCTGCGAAGATGTGGTTTTCCTTTTGTCCAATATTCTGGAATCCAAGATTCTGCTGGACAAAGATTGTGTTTTATTTTTCCAAGAGAATTGTTGTAAACGCGTATTTTTTCACCGATTTCAAATTTTTCCAATAATTTGTATTCAGGGAAAAGTGCAAGAATTCTGTTTAAATTAATTCTCTGAAGATGATAAGTTTTATTAAAAACCTTACTGCAATTCGGACACTTTGTTAGTTGTTTTTCAATATTTTCGTCATTTGGAAATGTTAGAAAAATATACTTTTTTGAAATTCTTTTGAATTCTTCAATTGCTTCATAAAATATTTTATTGGGAAGATGTTCTATCATTTCGCTGCTGAAAAGCAAGTCGATGGAATTGTCTTTTGCTGGAATTTGTGCCGCCGACGCCATAATTTTCTTTTTTGCAGAAACCAATTTTAGTGCGTTCAAACTTCTATCTAATGAAAAAACAGAAAAATAGTTTTCCAAAGAATTAGTTATTGTTCCATCACCACAACCAACGTCTATTACCGAAATTACGTCTTTTGGTATTAATGAAATTACTTTTTGTGTTTTTTCTTGTAATTTTGCCGAAAGATTGGCTTGCTTCCAGTCAAATTGTTCATAAAAATTTTTGTTATCGTTCGACATTTTCTCTTTCAATTTTTTGATAAAGAATAGTTAGATTCCGTGAAGTAGCTTTCCAATTATACTTTGTGATTACTGAATTATAACCGTTTTCTGCGAATATTATCTGCAATTTCTCGTCCGAAAATATATCAATCACTTTTTCTGCTAAATCATTTTCATTTTCCGATTCAAAAATAAAACCGCTTTTTGTTTCAGTTATAATTCGTTCAATTGGTTTACAGTTTGATGAAATTACAGGCTTTTTCAAAAACATATATTGAAATAGTTTGTGCGGAATTGTATTATCTGTGTGCAATGTTTTTTTGTGTGGAATTAAACATATTTTTGATGCTTCGACATAAGAAGGCAAAATTTCGGATTTTTGCCAGCCTTCAAAAATTACAAATTCATTAATTTTTAATTTCTGAACAAGCAATTTCATTTCCTGCAAATTTCTTCCATCGCCAACAAGAAGTAGTCTAAAATTGTCAACTTTTTTAATAATTGATGGAACAGACTTAATTGCCGTTGCAATTCCGCGATGAGAATCAAAGCCGCCAACATAAGTTAAAGTATTAAAATTCTTGAACTTATTAACAATTTTCTCGTCGATGTTTTCCGAATTGAACGTCTCAAAATTCACATAATTTGCAACAACTGTAAATTTTTCTTCAGAAATGCCAAGCGAGTTGTATCTTTCTACAGCTTCTTCAATTACAGTAATAAGATAATCGTATTGTAACAACCACTCAATTTCTTTGTTTTCCCATTTATTAATTGAAATTAAAATATTTCCAGGAAATGTATTAGAAAATTTATAATGTTTTAATGCTTCGGTGTAATTTTCGTGTAAATCGCCAACTAAAACTAATTTTCTGAATTTCTTTTTTATTTTCAAACCAGCTTCAAAAAGATATAAATCGTGAACGTGAAGAACGTCAATTTTGTGTTGCGTAATAAATTTATTTAATAATAATTTCAGATAAGTTGGATAAAAATTAAAAATTGTGTTTGTCAGTCCTCGTAATTTATAGACAAACTTTTTGGAAACAGGAATATGTACAATTTTTCCGCCGAAATAATTATCAATTCCAGCAATTTTATGGAAATTTAGCGAAAATACCACGACATTAAAACCGGCTTCGGCTAAAGCTCGAACTTCATTTTCGACACGCAAATCGCCGTAGAATTCTTTGTCAAGTAACATTCCGATATTCATCTTTTCTCACTATAGTAAGTCAAAAGTTGTCTCTTTCATAAAGATGTTTTCAAGTTTCAAAAATTCTTCATTTGTTAAAGTGAGAACGTAAATCTTTCTTTGAATTAAATTTTCGGTTTTAGAGCGAACTCTGTCAATTTCTTGTTTGTTGAAATTATTTCCAACCAAAACTAATTCAATTAATCCAGAATCTATACCTTTTGCATAATCCCCACGAATAAAAGCTTTTTGTAAATCGCCAATTTTACGAATAATTTCAGAAATCACATTTTCAATTCCCGTTGATTTTAGAACAATCTTTCTAATTTCATCAAATAGCGGGTGATTTCTATTTGCTGAGTAAAGTTTATTGTTGCCAGATTGCGAGATTTGCAAAATTTCCGACTCTGTTAATCTATTTAACTCAACTCTAATTCCATTTGAAGACTCGTTAAATTCCTTTGAAAGTTGTCGCAAATAAGCATGGTTATTCGGATTCAAAAAGAATCTTAGTAATAATTTTATTCTTGTTTCTGATGTAATTAAAGATTTTAGCATTAATGAGTATTTATTTTACTCAAAATAAAACAACTTTCGGCAATTTGCAAATATGAACAGTAAATTAATTTCTCTTTTTTGCTAAACTTTTCGATAATTCCAAACCACAATAATTATTTTGGTTGATAACCTTTGGTTTACTATTATTTTTATACTGATAAATAAAAAAAAAGAAAAAATATGAAATCCTTAGCTTTTGATACTCTACTCGGAATTTTACTCGGTTTTTCTTTATTCTTTTACGCAATATTTTCAAGCACAACAAATTGGCAAATGTTTATTGATCTCGAAAGTTTTTTGATGGTTGCTGGCGGAACACTTGCCGCAACAATGATTGCTTTTCGTTCAAGGTATGTTGTGCTTTCGTTCAAGGAATTAATTGGAACGCTAATTCCACAAAATATTAATCCTGAAACTTTATACTCAGAAATTGAAAACATTATTAATTGGGCAAGAATTGCAAAACAAAATGGTTTACGCGAATTGGAAATACATATTCGTAATTCCAGAACAACCGATGAATTTATGCGTTACGGCGGAAATTTGCTTGTAACAGGCTATCGTGGCGATGAAAATGGAATGCCGAACGAAGCAAATAGAGCAAAAAATAGACGAGTCGAAATTTTAATTCAACGAGCAGAAGAATAATGCAAAATAAATTTTACAATGATTTTGATATTGAAAGAACCGAATCGAGCACTCGGCAGGAAGATTACAGAACTCATTTCCAAATTGACAGAGACCGAGTGATACATTCTTCTGAATTTAGAAGATTGCAAGGAAAAACACAAGTCTTTCTTTCTGGTGAATATGACTATTATAGAACACGGTTAACACACTCTATTGAAGTAGCTCAAGTTGGACGCTCGATTGTTTCTTATCTAAACAAAACCCAAACCGATTTTTTTAATGAAGAATACTATTTGGATTCTGATTTGGTAGAAGCAGCTTGCTTGGCTCACGATTTAGGACATCCGCCATTTGGACACGCTGGCGAAAGAATCTTAAATATTTTAATGAAAAATTATGGCGGTTTTGAAGGAAATGCGCAAACTCTTCGTTTATTAACAGAAATTTTTTATAGAGTTAACGATGAAAGGCGTGGAATTAAACCAACTCGTGCTTTTCTTGATTCAATTTTAAAATATAAAATTCCATTCAGCAATTTTGATAATCCTGAAAATCATTTTGTTTACGATTTTCAGAAGAAATACATTGCTTTTGTTTTTAATGGTTTACAAATTGACAACAATCTCTCTTCTAGTTTAGACTTAAACGATTTTCGAAGCATTGAATGTCAAGTGATGGATTGGGCTGATGATACATCATACGCAATTAACGATATTGCAGATAGCATCGCAGGAAAGTTTATTACAATCAAAAACATTGAAAAATGGGTAACGACAAATTCCGAAGATCTTGGATTGCTCGAAACTAAAACTCTCGAAAAAATTGTAAAATGGATTCGCGATGGAGTTTTTAAATCAAAACTTGGTTCAGAAATTGGCGATTTTATTCATGCTTGCTCAATCGAAGAACGCAATACTTTTATGAATAAGTATACAAATCGTTATAAATACGAGCTTGTAATTGACCACGAAATTCAGCGACTTGCTAAACTTTACAAAAAAATTGCAATTGATATTGTTTTTCATTCACCACAAATTTTTCAAATGGAATATAAAGGGAATTACATTTTATCAAAATTATTCAATGCTCTAAAAGAGAATTATGTAGATTCCGTAAAACTTCCGAGATTACTACCCGATTTTACAGATTTTCTTTTGCGAAACGAACCCGTGACAGAAAATAGAGCTCGAATTATTTGTGATTATATTTCAGGAATGACTGATAATTACGCTGGAAGAACTTACAAACGACTTTATGATCCTGATTTCATTTCCTTTTCTGATTTAATATAAATCTATTGTTATTTTTCTTCGCTTATTGTAGTTTTTATAAAATAATTGGGCTGTTTTATGAAAGTATTTACAGTATTTTTAACATTAATGTTGGCAAGTGAAATTTTATTTTCACAAACTACAGATTCATTAACTTTTTCAGAAGTAATGTTTTCGGCGGATTCTTCAAACTGTGAATTCATTGAAATTTATAATTATTCTAAAACCCAACAATACAATTTAAGTGGAATTAAAATTCGATATGATATTCGCACTCGAGATTCACTAATTGTAATTTCTGATTCCATCTTAAAACCAAATTCCTATGCAATAATTCTTGAAGGCGATTATCCTTTTTCTTCAAATCATTATATTTTTCCAGAAAATATTCCAATTTTGATTACAGAAGACAATAATTTTGGTTCTTCTGGAATGGCGAATTCTGATGACAAAATTATCAAACTAATTTCTATTATTGGTGATACAATTTCAACTTACCAATATTCAGCCGATAACAATGTTGGATTTTCAGACGAAAAATATCTTATGTTTGCCGACAATTCCTCTGCTAATTGGAAAAATTCTACTACTTGGAAAGGAACTCCAGGTAAAATGAATTCCATTTCGCCTCTGGATTATGATTTATTTCTTCATTCAATTTTACAGTTGTTCCAAAATCCTTCGCTAATTGATACGCTCCATTTTCGTCTTCAAATCAAAAATATTGGGCTGTATAATAACCATAATTCTTTGCTTAAATGTTATTTTGATGAAAACAAAGACTCACTTTTTTCAGAGAATGAAATTTTTTCAATTTTCCCATTGGAAGAAATATCTTTTTTGGATTCTACTTTTCTCTCAATTTATTTTCCGCTTTCGGATTCGGGCATTCACTATTTCAGTTTTACGATTTTTGTCGAAAATGACAATAATTTAGAAAATAATTCCATCTTTTGGGGCGAACAAGTAAGTCTAAAAGTTGCCAAATTTCAAGATGTTGTTATAAATGAAATAATGTATTTACCAATTACAGATGAGCCAGAATGGTTTGAGATTTATAATAATTCAGATTTTACAATTAACTTAAAAAATTGGCGAATTTGGGATAGAAGTTCGTCCAAAATAATTTCTGATGAAGATATATTTCTTGAACAAAATAAATTTTTAGTAATCGCAAAAGACAATACAATTCAAGATTTTTATGAAATTTCGTCAGAATTGCTCATTTTGCAATTTCCTTCGCTAAACAATACCGATGAAGAATTAAAAATTACAAATGAAAATGGAAGTCTAATCGACACTATTTATTACGAATCATATTGGAATTCTGAGAATTTCTCTTTAGAACGAAAAGATGCCCATATATTTTTACTCAACCAACAAAATTGGTTGGGTTGTGAAAATACTTTTCGAGGAACTCCAGGTTATATAAATTCCGTTACTCAGAAAGATATTGATGTAAAAATTGAGAATTTTCAAATTAATGATGAATTTTCTCTTTATAACACGGAAATTTCTTTTGTCGCCAATATCATAAACAGTGGTAAAGATGAAATAAATGGAAATCTAATACTTTTTATAGATGATAATTTTGATTTGTTGCCTGACATTCAAATTGGTGAACAGATGTTCACTCTACAATCACTTGAAACAGCGGAATTTCAATTTAATAATTCTTTTGTTTTGCAAAACGAAGTAAATATTTTACTTTATGCTGAATGCGAACTTGACCAAGATACCACAAATAATCAAACATTTTTAAGGATTTTCCCTAGTTATCCAAAATCTTCTGTAATTATTAACGAAGTCAAATTCCTAACTGAGAATGATGAACCAGAATGGTTTGAAGTCCAGAATATTTCTGACTTTTCGATTAATCTTAAAAATTGGCAAATATCTGATTTACTTAGTTTGCCTTCTCTTGTTGCCATTTCCGATTCTGATTTAACAATTTCTCCTAATCAATTTCTTGTTATTGCTGATGATAGCCTAATTTTTGATTTCTATTCGCATATTCCAGCTCAAATAAAAGTTATAGAAATTCCCAATTTGAATAATTCTGAAGATGCAATTCAAGTTTATGATGCAAATAAAAAACTAATCGACTCTGTTTATTTCAAAGATAATTGGGCAAAATCTGGCTTTTCATTTGAGAAAATTAATTCAATAATTTCTGATTTTGATTCTACAAATTGGGGAATTTCTTACGATTTTGAAAAGGCTACTCCGGGA
>DYSW01000086.1 GCA_020726285.1 Melioribacter roseus | reverse complement strand
TGTGAGAGGCTCTCCCCGTCAGCTAATTACTGGCGGGGCGGTCTACTCGATTAGGCGTTCGTTCTTTTGTCGTCAAGTATTCTTCTTTTTTGAAATCCAAAATTCGTGGTCTTTGTCTAGAAAAACAATGTGAAAAATATTGTCCTCAAAGTAGCCAATTACACACGGTTTGTTTCCAATATGCATTGAACACCAGTCTATATCAGGTGGAATATGTTTCGGATGTTCAAATCCAGATTCAGGAGGAAAAGGAACTTTAGTATAAATTTTTAGCATTCCAGCATTGGTCGCTTGCGGAATTGTGTATTCACACAAAGCTCGTAATTTATTTACTGCAACAGATAAAAGTTTCTCCGCTTGCCATTCTTCAAAAGATTGACCTTGATTAATGTCAAAGTTTTTAAAACTTAAAACAATTAGGGGGTCTTTTTTTTCTTGTTTGGTTTCAACCTCTTTTAGCTCCCTTTTATATGCAGCAACCTTTTTCTCTTTGAATTTATCGTGCTTCCCCATACAAAAGTTGATTTAGTTTTTCATCAATTCCAAAATATGGAATAGCACCGTATTTTCCTTGTGCGTAGTTCTTGTCGAAAGCAGATTTATTTCTCACTTTGTCAGTTTTAAAGTCTGCCAATGAGAGAAGTTCTGATGCCCCGAATTGGTTTTTCTCTACAAACCAAATTTGGTCGCGCCTGAAAGTATCTTTATTTAATATGGAGATGTCGTGAACTGCAAAAATTAATTGCGCATTATTTTTATTGAATTTATGGAAAAAGTCAACAAGCTTTAAAGTTAAATTAGAATGTAGTCGTGAATCAAGCTCATCAATCGCTAATATTTTTCCATTCTTCAAGGTGTCATACCAAGGCCCTAATAAGTAAAGTAATTTTTTTGTTCCTTCAGATTCTTGATTGTCGAAATTAAAAGGAACAGAGTCAATAAAATTATTGTTCTCATCATATTTTCTGTGGTATGTGATTAGTTGGTCTCTTCTTGGTTGTTTCGATTGAATTTTATGAATACTAGTAAATAAATTTATAATCTCTTCGTCTTTTTCTTTTTCTCTTAATGTCTCTAAGTCAATGTCATTAACATCTTCCTCAGTTGTAGAAAGATTTGAAATTTCCAAATATTTAATAAAGTGTACAACCCAATTGAAAAAATTCTTGTCGGTCTTTAATTTGTCAATAGTATATCTTTTATGTCCTCTGTCGTGAATACCATTTATAAAATTCAATTTTTTAAACCAATCTACAATTTCACTTGATGTTTCTTTTCCAAGAGTTGCAAGCAAGGATAAAAAAAGTACATTTTCTTTTACATCTGTTTCTTTTCCTAGTCCTTCTTTGAATGCTGTTTTATTGACTTCTATTTTTTTGAAATCTCTTTTGAATAAATAAACCTCTTTGCTAGTTGTATGATACAGCCATTCTGCGACTACTTTTTCATAATCAATTTCAAAGCCGTAGCGATATTTTATGCTTTTGTGAATGAATGAAATTTCAAAAAAACTTGATTCGTTCTCAGTCTTTGAATTGAGAATGAATTTTTCAAGAGGAAATTTTCTTTCATTATTTTCTACTAAGGCGTCTCTGAAAGAATTAAGTACGGTTGCTTTCATAAAGCCCATAGCTTCCAAAAGATTGCTCTTTCCACTTGCATTGTTGCCATAAATTACAGCCGACTTTAAAAGGTTAAGTTTCTTGTCAATTTCTATAATGTGGGTGTCTCTATGTTCCTTGAATGATTTGGCAGCAATCATAGATAATGTTGTCAAATCTTTGAAAGACAAATAGTTCTCGACACTAAATTCTATTATCATTTTGTTGTCATTTGAATTAGGCTGCAAAGATATGTCAAAAATTGAAATTTGCAAATAAATTACAGAAATTAGATTTTGGCGATTTTGAAAAAGTTGCTTTTCAGTCTGTAGAATTGTCAAACTGCGGTCGTCCGAGAATGACGCCTAACGGTTTGCAGCTACAAGAAGTTGGCGATTTTTACTACAAATGTTCATACGAA
>DYSW01000085.1 GCA_020726285.1 Melioribacter roseus | reverse complement strand
AAAAACAAACATTAATACAAAGTAAAAAAAAGTAAATAGCGAAAACGCATTATCTGTTGAAAATTCCACATTATTATGAAAGTATTTTTGAGTGAAAAGATAAATGGTAGTTGCTAATAAATAGAAAAATGTCATTTTCGTAAAATGCTAATTGTGGAATAATTATCGGTAAAATTAATTTTTGAATTAACATGGAAGTAATATTTTATGTTGCTTTCAGTCAAAATTTCTTCTTTTTTGCCTTTTTCGATTTTACCTTCGTGTAAAATTAGTACATTTTGGGCAAAGAGAGAAGCGATATTTAAATCGTGTGTAACCGTTATTGTGGTCAATTTCTGTTCTTCAGAAAGTTTAGCAAGAATTTCAAAAATTGAAATTTGATGCTCAACATCCAAATAGGAGTTTGGTTCATCCAAAAATAGAATTTTAGGTTGTTGAACCAAAGCACGCGCAATTAATGTTCTTCTTAATTCCCCACCAGAAATTTTTGTGATTTGCTTTTTTCTGACGGAATTCAAATCGAGCTTGGTAATAAATTCATCAATTATTTCTTTATCCCTTTGATTCTGAAATCCAAGAAAGTTGATAAATGGAGTTCTTCCGGTTAAGATTATTTCTTCTACGGAAAAGGGAAATATTTCAGATTGTGTTTGTGGAACGAAAGCAATAATTTTTGCTAATTCTTTGCTTGTATATTCATTTTGATTTTTCCCAAGAATGGATATTTTGCCCGTTTTTGTGTTTAATAACCCAAGCAAAATTTTCAATAACGTTGTTTTTCCGCTGCCATTTAAGCCAATTAAAAAATTTTGTGATTTTTCCTCAATCTTAAAAGAGCAATTATCAATTAATTTCTGATTTGAGAAGGAGAATGAAATATTTTGTATGTCGAGTATATTCAAGTGTTTTTGTTTGAAAATTAAATAAAAATAGATTCCGAAACTACTTGTTTGTAAACAAAAATAGTCTCAAAATCTTAAGTTATACGAATAAGTTATTTCTTAATTTTTATCTTCCAATGAGTGATTGTATCTTTTATAGCCATTTTTGATTCATCAACAACTGAAAACATAACAGGCATAATTATAAGAGTTAGCACTGTCCCAAAAGTTAAACCAAAAATTACAGCAACTCCCATCGAACGCCAGAATTGAGCATCTTCGCCACCGTTTTTAAATGCAAAAGTTGCAACATCAAATCCAAAACCAAATGTTAATGGAATTAAACCCAAAACAGTTGTTAATGCAGTTAAAGTTACAGGGCGAAATCTTCTAATTCCAGCTTGCACAACAGCTTCTTTAACTGTCATTCCACGTTTTAATAAAATGTTGATATAATCCACAAGAACAATATTGTTGTTTACTATAACTCCAGCCAGACTAATAACACCAATTCCCGTCATCACAATTCCAAACGGCATTTGGAAAGCTATTTGCCCCAAAAACACACCAATTAGTGAAATAATAACTGCAAACATTATCAGCATTGGTTGTGCAAAAGAATTGAATTGAACTACAAGAATTAAGAAAATTCCAAATAATGCAATAAAAAATGCTTTTGAAAGGAATTTTGATGCTTCTTCTTGTTCTTCATTTTGTCCGCCAAAATTGATGAAATATCCTTGCTTTAATTGATAATTTTCCAGCGATTTCATAACATCTGAAAGAACAGCATTGGCATTATAATTTTCGTCCACGTTGCCAGTAATAGTAACCATTCTTTTCAAATCTTTTCGGTTAATTGCTCCAGGACCGGTTGAATATTCTAAATCTGCAACTGTAATTAATGGAACGCAATAAACTTTTCCCATAAAATTATAAACAATTGGCAAATCTTTCAGAATGTCAACACTGCTGCGTTGGTCTTTTTCCAATCGAACCACAATATCATATTCATCCTGAAGAATTCTGAATTTTGACGCTTCTGTTCCATTAATTGCTGTGCGAACAGAATTTGCGATTGTTGATGTATTTAGATTAAAAAGAGCCGCTTTTTCTCGATTGATAACTACTCGAACTTCAGGCTTGCCCAAATCGTAATCATCTTTTAAATCAACAACTCCGGGAATTGTTTTT
>DYSW01000084.1 GCA_020726285.1 Melioribacter roseus | reverse complement strand
AGTTTCAAATTTAAAATCAAATATGTCGCAACAAGTATTTCTCTTTTCTCAATACTAACATCTCATATCTCAATACTCAAATCTCACTACTTTAAATTGAAAGACAAAATCCTATATAAAGCCAGCGAACTCTTTATTACATTGGGTGTAAAAAGTGTAACTATGGATGATTTAGCCGAAAAAATGGCTATTTCTAAAAAGACCATTTATGAATTTTACCCAAACAAGTATGATTTAATCAAAGCCACTACTGAATATTTGTTTGAGAAAATAATGGGGGAAATCAAACAAATTTGTGATAAAGATAAAACTTCGCCCATAAAAAATCTATTTGAAATCAATAGATATGTCAATCAACGTCTAAATGAAGACAGCAATACGGAATTTCAATTACAAAAATATTATCCCGATATTTATGCGGAACTATCCGAGCAAAAATATAAAGTGGTCATTGAAGGAATTACTGAAAATTTGGAAATTGGGATTGACCGTGGTTTATATAGAAAGGATATTGATATTCCGACTATTTCGCGGTTTTATTTCATAGGGCAAGGAACCTTGAAAAACAGAGATTTATTTCCGCAAGACCATTTTAAACTCAGCCAACTCGTTGAACAATATCTCATTTATCACATTCGTGCTATTGCCACGGATAAAGGAATAAAGAAGTTGGAAAATTATTTAAAAAAGAATGATAAAAACCTGTAATAAAAATCAACTAAAAACTACTAATTATTTCATAACTAAAAACAAAATGCGAAACCTATTTTTTATCCTAATTGCTTTTTATTTTATTTCATTTCAAGCGCAAGAGAAAAAAAATTTCAGTCTTCAAGAAGCTGTGGCTTACGCTAAAACGAATTCTTATGCCATGCTCAATGCCAGCGATGATATCGAAGCAGCGAAGAAAAAAGTATGGGAAACCACCACTATGGGTTTACCCCAAATCAATGGAAATGTAGATTATCAAAACTTTCTTAAAAAACCGGTTTCCTTGATTCCGGCAGAGATGTTTGGGGGTCAACCCGGTGAATTTGCCGAAATTTCTTTTGGTACTAAGCACAATGTATCTGCATCGGCTACATTGACCCAACTCATTTTTAACGGTTCTTATTTGGTGGGTTTACAATCGGCAAAAGTATATCTTAAAATTAGTGAGAGTATTAAAGAAAAAACGGATATTGCTATCAAAGAAGGAGTTATCAATGCATATTCCGGCGTTTTGATGAACCGAGAAGGGATTGAAATTTTAAAGAAAAACAAGCAAAATATAGAAAAAATGTTGAGCGAAACCCGCGAAATCATCAAAAACGGATTTGCAGAAGAACAAGATGCCGAACAATTGGCATTGACTCTTAATGGAATTGATAATCAATTGAAAAACTTGCAAAGAATGGAAGAGTACAATATCAATATGTTAAAATATGTTTTGGGTATTCCCATCGAAGAAAGTATTATGCTAACCGATTCTTTAAATAGTTTACTCACGACAGAAAATGATTGGACGTTACTCAACAATCCGTTTGATTATACCCATCACATAGATTATAAAATGTCTGAAAACAATGTAGAAGCCGGAAAATTATTCACTAAATTGGAACAAAGCAAGGCATTACCTTCCTTAGCTGCTTTTGTAAATTACGGCGTAAATGCCTATAACGAACAATTCAAATTTTTCAATAGTGAGCAAAAATGGTTGGGGAGTTCTGTATTTGGCGTGAAAATGATCATCCCTATTTTTAGTAGTTTGGAAAGAACCTCGCGTGTGCAACAAGCCAAAATTGGTTTGGAAAAAGCCAATAGAAATCAAATCGAAACCATAGAAAAGCTGAATTTGGCTTATCAAAATGCTAAAATCAGTTATGAAAACGCCTTGGATACCTTCAACAATTCCAAAGAAAGTTTGAATTTGGCAGAAAGTATAGAACACAAAGAAAATATCAAATTTAAAGAAGGGATATCCGGAAGTTTTGAACTCAATAATGCACAAATGCAATTGTATGGCAAGCAACAAGAGTATTTGCAATCTATTTTTAATTTAATCAATCAAAAAGCGGGATTGGAAAATGCAATGGG
>DYSW01000013.1 GCA_020726285.1 Melioribacter roseus | reverse complement strand
AGTGAACTGCAAATTGTCAATTGTGAATAGTTTTTAGTTCTTAGACTTAAACTGGTTTTGTTTTTTTGTTTTAATTCTGAAAATTCAATATTCTTGTAAATCTTGATTCAGACATTTTTCACTATTAATTCTTAACTATTTATAGTTTACGGTTCACTGCTTTTCTGATTTAGTAATGTTCACTTAAAATCTCATTATTCACCTCACTTAAATAAAAAAAGCTCAATTCCTTTCGAAATTGAGCTTTCCGCATTTTTAAAGTCTTTCGACTTGTGGGCCCAGATGGGTTCGAACCACCGACCCTCTGATTATGAGTCAGATGCTCTAACCGGCTGAGCTATAGGCCCAAAAAAGTTTTGAAAAAACGAGTTCAATTATATTGCTTTCATTGTTCTTATGCAACAAATATTTAATTTTAATGTGCTTCCAACCAATTTTTGCCAATTCCTACTTCAACTCGCAATGGAACATTCAGAACTATTGCACTTTCCATTTTTTCGGTGATAATTTTCTTTACAATTTCAATTTCTGGTTTGTAAACATCGAAAACCAACTCGTCATGAACTTGTAAAACCATTTTGCTAATTAAATTATTAGCAATAAATTCTTGGTGAATATTTATCATCGCGATTTTAATTAAATCCGCTGCAGTTCCCTGAATAGGCATATTGATTGCAACTCTTTCTTCAAATTGACGAACGGCACCATTTTTACTGTTAATGTTTCTCAAAAAACGTTTTCTTAATAAAAGTGTTTGTGCAAATCCATTTTTTCTTGCAAAATCGATAGAATCAGACATAAACTTTTTTACATTTGGGAAAGTTGAAAAATATGTGTCGATAATTTCTTTTGCATGAGTTTGCGTTATTCCTAATCTGCTTTTAAGCCCAAAAGCACCCAAACCATATAAGATTCCAAAATTTACTTCTTTTGCTTTTCTTCGCATATCAGAGGTAACTTGTTCTTCTTCAATTTGAAAGACCAAAGCCGCAGTTCGTTTGTGAATGTCAGCATTTTCTGAGAACGCTTTCGTAAGGAAAGGATCTTCACAAATGCTTGCCATAATCCGTAATTCAATTTGACTGTAATCTGCACTTATTATTACATGATTTTCATCGCTTGGAATAAATGCTTTTCTAATTTCCTGACCAAGTTCAGTTCGTATTGGAATGTTCTGCAAATTTGGATTTACGCTAGAAAGTCGGCCAGTAGACGCAATTGTTTGGTTGTATGTTGTATGAATTTTGCCCGTTTTGGGATTTATCAATTTCGGCAAAGCTTCCGCATAAGTCGATTTTAATTTTGCAATTTGTCTGTATTCAAGTAAAAAATCAATTATCGGGTGTTTGCCTTGCAATGCTTCCAAATTTTTTGCATCTGTAGAAAAGCCGGTTTTAGTTTTTAAAGTTGTTGGCAATTTCAATTTTTCAAATAGAATTTTCTGTAATTGTTTTGGCGAATTGATGTTGAAATTTACTTCAGCAATTTGATAAATCTCAGTTGTAAGAAGATCTAACCTTTTTTGTAATTGAATACTAAAATCTTCAAGCATTTTTTTATCGACTTTTACGCCGTTTCTTTCCATATTTTCAAGAACTATTGCAAGCGGGAATTCAACCTTGAACGCCAATTCCGCTAAATTTTCTTTGTCGAGAATATCTTTGAATATTTCATATAATCGGAATGTTACGTCTGCGTCTTCCGCTGCGTATTCGGTTAATTTCTCAATTCCTACATCAAATATTTTGCTCGAATCTTTTTTATCGCCCACCAAGTCAGAAAATGGAATTGGTTTATAATTTAAGTATTTCTGCGAAAGTTCGTCCATTCCGTGTTTTTGGTCGGCATCAATCAAATAACTTGCAAGCATTGTATCGAAATAAAAGTTTTCGACTGTAATTCCTCGGCTTCTTAAAATAGCAATATCGAATTTTCCGTTTTGTGCTATTTTTTTTATTCTCTTGTTTGCAAACAATGGCGAAAAAATCTCATCAAAATCTTCAAATGGCAAGCGGTTATCTATCTGCTTTGAAAATAAATCAGTGGAATTTTGTGTTGGATTTATTGCCACAAAATATGCTTCACTACTTTTTACGCAAAATGAAACTCCAACCAATTTTGATGAAAACAAATCCAAACCATCAGTCTCAGTGTCGAAAGTTAAAAATTCAAATTCAGATAAATATTCAACAAGTTTTTTAGATTCATTTTTTGTAGTAATCAGTTTATAATTTTTATTTACAAAGTGTGGAATTTTTGGAATTTCCTTTTTCGCCTCAGTCTGATTTTCCCCAAACAATTTGACAGCTTTATTGTGAATACTCTTTAATTCAAGCTGAACTAAAAATGAGGATAACTTTTCGAAATCAAGATTACGCCAATTTTCGTTTTCAAAGTCAATATTTATTGGAATATCAGTTACAATTGTAGCCAATTCTTTGGATAAAAATGCTTTTTCTCTACCATTTTCCAATTTGGATTTGATAGCTTCCTTTTTTATGTTTTCGATATTCTGATAAATCTCGTCAATTCCGCCATAAGTCTGAATTAATTCAGTCGCACTTTTCGGACCAATTCCAGCCACTCCGGGAATATCGTCTGAAGAATCGCCGACCAAACCGAGATAATCAATCATCATTATTGGTTGGAATCCGTAATCATTTTTCACACTTTCGCAGTCCAACAATTGCCATTCATCGCCGCCTTTTCCTGGACGAATTATTTTTGTAGTTTCATTTATTAATTGAATGTAATCTTTATCTGGAGTTACAGCAAAACAAGCAAAATCTTGCTTTTCTGCAATTTTTAAGATTGAGCCAACTAAATCATCCGCCTCATAACCTGACTGAATCAATATCGGAACATTCAGTAACTCAACAAATTCCTTTATTTTCTGAATTTGTGGAATTAATTCTTCTGGCATTTCCGCTCGTGAAGATTTGTAAAAATCATACTTTTCATGTCGGAAAGTCTTCTCTTTTGAATCGAACGCAACTGCTAAAAAATCTGGTTTGTATTCTTCAAAAACCTTAAACAAACTATTTGCAAACCCAAAAATCGCCGAAGTTGATTCTCCTTTGGAATTTGATAGCGGGTTTTTAAGGTGTGCAAAATATGATTTATAAGCTATGGCAAGAGCATCTATTACAATAAATATTTTCTTATTTTTCATCATCAACTATTTTTTTTGATTTAAATATACATAACATAGAAAGGAATTATAAATGAATTCAAAAATGAAAGTCGTTTTAATATTGTTCTTTAGTTTCTCGATAAGTTTTTCTCAGGTTAAGGATACAATTTTTGTTGCTAATTGGAATATTGAAAACCTATTTGACACAATTGATGACGTAAAAACCAAAGACGAAGAATTTACACCAAACGGCGCAAACAATTGGACTGAAGAAAGGCTAAATCACAAAGTTCTAAATCTATCCAAAGTCATTTCAGAAATGAATTGTGGCAAAGGTCCAGATATTATTGCATTTGAGGAAGTTGAGCATAAATCTATGCTTGAATTGCTTTTTTCGAAAGTAAATAATGGCGACAAATACGAAATAAGTTATACGGAATCGCAAGATATTCGTGGTATTGATGTTGGTTTAGCATTTAGAAAAGATAAATTTCAGTTACTTGCTACAGACACAATTGTAGTTCCAATTGAAAAAAATAGAACAACGCGTTATGTTTTTTACAACAAACTACAAGCAAATAGCGGCGAAATCATAAACATATTTGTAAATCACTGGTCTTCTCGTGCTGGTGGAGAAGAAAAAAGTGAATCGAATCGTATTTCTGCCGCAAATGTTTTAAAAGGATATATGAGTAGGAAAGAAATTAAAAACAATGTAATCATTATAGGCGATTTTAACGATGAACCACACAATACTTCAATCGCTTGTGTTCTTTCGGCTAAAAAATATGGTTTGCCAACGTATGAAAAAAATGATCTTGTAAATCTATCATCAGTTAAAGATGATAACAATGAAGGTAGTTATCTTTATCAAGGAGTTTGGGGAATGATTGATCAAATTATTGTTTCGCAAGATGTTGTGAAAAATTCAAATTTGAAATATTTAGATGGAAGCTATTCAATAAATAAATTGGATTATCTTCTTGAGCAAGAAGGGAAATACAAAGGTAGTCCGTTTAGAACTTTTGGAGGGAAAAAATATCTTGGTGGTTATACAGATCATCTTGCAGTTTATGCAAAATTTGTACTTTCTTCAAAATAAAAACTTTATGAAAAGCGGTTTGAGTTTCAAATCGCTTTTAAATCATAATTCTCTCAAAATTTATTTTCGAATTCTTAACGCAATCACCAACTGAAATTCCACCTCTATAATTTCCAGAAAGGAAAATTCCTTTGTTCTCTTCTTCAAATTTTTGGAAATATTTCTCATGTTCGATATAGCCAAGATTGTATTGCGGAATTGCATTTCCCCAGATTTTATGTCGAACAAAATTTGGTTTTCCGTCAATATTCATCGTTTTTTGGAATTCCGATAAAACTTCTTCAATAATTTTTGTCGGATTTTTCCAATTTCGATTTTGGTCTTTTGCTCCGCCTACAAAAATAGTAAATGCTGCATTTTGCGAATTCGAACGGTTTTCGAATATTGTTGAACTCCAAATTCCACCAAGAAAATTCTTTTTTTCTAATGTTGGAATCAAAAAGCCAAAACCATCTAATTCTCTTCGAATTTGTTGCTTTTCATATCCAACAAATAAAACCATCACTGTTGGATAGAAAATTTTATCCAAATGATTTTTTAACTCGTTGTCAATTTTTGCAAAAACTTTGCTTGCAGCATAAGCTGGCAATGTCGAGATTATTTTATTTGCAACAATTTCTTGTTCAAGATTATTCTCCAAATAGACAATTTTATAGGAATTTTCCCACTTTTCAACTGATTTCACAATTGAATTTGTTAGAATATTTTCGCCAATGTGTTTTGCGATTCCTTTTGCAAAAGTCTGCATTCCAAATTCCATTGAAAACATTTTGGCACTTTGCTTTGATTCTTCACCACGTTTTTTGCGTTCTTTTGCTCCTTTTATTGTGCCTTTTATCAAACCACCGTAAACTTCTTCTAGTCTGTATAATTTCGGGAAAGCAGATTTCACACTCAACTTTGTCGGGTCGCCAGCAAAAACCCCAGAAACAAACGGATCGATTGCGTAATCAAGAAATTCTTTTCCTAATCTTCTTTCTACAAATTGAGCAATACTTTGATAATATCCATCTTCAGATTTTCCAATAAATGGTTCAGCAAGTAATCTTAATTTTGCTTTTGTTGAGAATAATTTAGTAGAAAGAAACGATTTTGGCGACATTGGCAAAGCTTGCAATTCTCCATTTTTAAGAATATATCTTTTAATTCCTTGTGGATTTGAATAAATAAAATCGCTTTCCAAGCCAATTTTGGCAATTATTTCTCGAATATGCGGATTTGTTTCCAAGCCGCTATTTGGTCCGTAATCTATTAAAAATTCGTCAGTTATTTCCGTTTGCATTTTCCCGCCAACTTCGGAATTTGCTTCGAACAAAATAAAATCAGAATTTGCTTCTTTCATCCAAAATGCAGTTGTTAAACCCGAAATTCCACCGCCAAGAATTACTATTTCTTTTTTCATCATAATTTTTCAAGTACCAAATTTTTTAACATATTTATAAATATCTTAGAGCTATTTATTGCTTTCATCACTTGAAAATTTTTAATTCCACTTCTTTCTGCGACTTCTCGATATTCAATTCCAAGCTCAAAAAGTGTTTCAATATGGTCCGTAACAAAGCTAATTGGAATTACAAGCAAGTTGTTCACACCATTTTTCCCGAGTTCTTCAACGAATTTTTCGGTTGACGGTTCAAGCCATTTTACAGGACCAACTTTACTTTGGTAACTTACGTGGAATTGTCGATTGTCAGTTCGCTGTTGCATAATTCCATCAATACTTGCAAGAATTTGTGATTGATATGGGTCGCCGCTTGCAATCAAACTTTGAGGAACGCTATGTGCACTAAACAAAAACTCGACTTTCTCGTTTTCTGAAAATTCAACCAAAGTTTGGTCAATTCGCTGATTAATTGTTTTGTGATATTCAGAATTATTGTGATATTCTTCAATTATTGCAATCTTTTCTCGATTTCCTTTGTAAAATCGAAACCATTCGTTTATAGAAGAACCAGTTGTTACAATTGATTTATGCGGATAAAGCGAAAGCAAAATTATCTTTGAGAAATTCCCTTGTTCAACTGTTTTCACAATTTCTTCTGTTAATGGATGCCAATATCTCATCGCAACAAAGACTTCGAAATGTGTATTTTCCTTTTGCAAAACACTTTCCAAAGCGATTTTTTGATTTTCCGTAAGCTCATTTATTGGCGATTTTCCACCAATTTGTCTGTACTGGTTTGCTACTTTTTTCGAACGAAGCGAAGAAATCAGTTTCGCAAACAATTTTTGTCCGACTGGAATTTTGAAAATATCTGGGTCGCTAAAAAGATTTTTAAGAAAAGGTTGAACGGATTGCAAACTATCTGGTCCGCCAAGATTAAACAAAACTACAGCAACTTTTTTCATTAAATTGTCCTCGAATATTTTACTTTGTCTATCTGATTTTCGATAAATGCATCAAAATTCATTGCCACATTTCGCACAAGTAATCTACCTTTTTCTTTGATAATCAACTTTTTATCCAATATTTCAACCAATTTATCATTTATCAATTCTGTAAGATTTTTAATTCCCCAAGCAAAATAATTCTCAAAATTGATGTTGTATTTCTCTTCAATTTTGGTAAAATCGAGTTCAAAATCGCACATTATTCGCATAATTACATCTTTTCTCAAAATGTCGTCTTGGTTCATTTTATAACCTTTTGCAATTGGAATTTCACCTTTTTCAATTGCATCAAAATATTCTTTTTCTGTTTTAACATTTTGGGAATAAACATCGCCAAACTGACTGATTCCCGTAATTCCCAAAGCGTGCAAATCTGTTCCGCTTCTTGTAGAATAACCTTGAAAATTTCGATAAAGTTGCTTGTTTTTCAAAGCAATTGCGAGTTCGTCATCTGGTTTTGCGAAATGATCCATTCCAATAAAAACATATCCTGCGAAAGTTAATTTTTCGATTGACAATTTCAGTAAATCGAATTTTTCCTCTGGAGTTGGCAAATCTTCCTTTTTTATCAATTCCATGTGTTTTTTAATCCAAGGAACGTGCGCATAATTAAAAACGGCAACTCGATTTGGATTTATTTCAACAATTTTATCCAAAGTTGATGAAAAAGAATTATAATCCTGAAATGGCAAACCGTACATCAAATCTAAATTGATACTTTCAAAATTCAATTCTCTTGCCCAATCAATTACTTGTCGAGTAATTTCTTCACTTTGAATTCTGTTAACAGCTTTCTGAACTTGTGGATTAAAATCCTGAACTCCCATACTTATTCGGTTAAAACCAACTTTTTGAAGTGCTTCAACGTGTGATATTGTCATTCCACGCGGGTCGATTTCGCAACTGATTTCCGCATCTTTTCTGAATTGGAATCGTGAACGAATTGCTTCGCCCAAGAATTCAATTTCATCTGGATTTAGATGAGTTGGCGTTCCGCCTCCCCAATGCAATTGCGAGATTTTTCGGTTTGGATTTAGCTTACTTTTAAGCAAATCCAATTCCTTTTCAAGATTTTGAACATAAGTTGAAATTCGTTTTCTGTTGTTACTTACAATCATATTGCAACCGCAGAAATAACATAAAGTATCGCAAAATGGAAGATGAAAATAAAGAGATAAATCTTTTTCAGAATTTGCGTTTGTACTTTCTATTTCGGTTAAAAATTCGGGATAAGAAAAATCTTCGCTAAATTGTGGTGCAGTTGGATAACTTGTGTAACGTGGTCCCGGTTTGTCGTATTTTTTGATTAAATCAAAATCTATTTGTGAATTATTCATGATATTTTCTACTTTCTGATTTTACGTAGTCAACAAGGAATTTCAATTTACTCGGCTCAATATCTGGTAAAATTCCGTGTCCGAGATTGAAAATATGCCCGTTTCCATTTCCAAATTCAGCTAATACTTTTTCAGTCTCGTTTGCAATTTCTGTTTCGTTTGCATAAAGAATTGTTGGGTCAAGATTTCCTTGAAGTGCTTTTTTGTTATTTGTTACTTTTTTAGCGAAATCTATAGGAATTGTCCAATCCAAACCAATAACATTTGCGTGAGTTTCCGACATTTCTTCAAGCGAATTAAATACGCCTTTCGAGAAAATTATCGATGGAATATCGTGTCTCTTTTTCAGTTCAGAAATTATAAAATCGATGTATTTCAGCGAAAATTCCAAATAATGCGATTTGGATAAAACTCCGCCCCATGAATCGAAAATCTGATAAATATCAATCCCAGATTCAATTTTTATACTTACATATTCAATAATTGTCAGCGATATTTTTTCTAAAAGTTGATGTGCTGCTTTTCTTTCGTTCAGAATAAATTTTTTTGTTTTCCCAAAATTCTTCGAACTTCCGCCTTCAATCAGATAAGTAAGCAAAGTCCAAGGCGAACCTGAAAATCCAATAAGGGGAACTTTTCCAATTAATTGCGATTTTGTCATTTTCACGGCTTCAAAAACATAATTCAATTTTTCGCGAACGTCAGGAATTTCAATTTTTTCGATTTGATTTACCGAAACAATTGGGTTTTTGAACTTCGGACCAACTTTTTCTTGCATTGAATAATCAAATCCCATTGCTTCTGGAATTACGAGAATATCCGAAAAAATTATTGCAGCATCAACTCCAATTATTTCAACTGGTTGAATTGTTACTTCAGTTGCAAGTTCTGGAGTTTTTATCATTGTTAAAAAATCCGCTTTTTCGCGAATTTTTCTATATTCAGGCAAATATCTTCCAGCTTGTCGCATAATCCAAATTGGAGTTCGTTCTGTTTTCTGCATTTTTGCAGCTTTTATTAATAAATCGTTTTTTATCATTTAATTACTTCTTTTCACTAATTTGTTAATAATTGATTTTATTGTGTATTTTTCAGAAATAATTTGCGATTGAACATTCTCTTTCTGAATTGCTTCAGAAGTTATATGCCCGATTGAAATTACTTCAGAATTTTTGAAATATTCTTCGATTATCTCAACATTTATTAATTCCAAAAAACCATAAAAACTTGTTGGGCTTGTAAAAATGAAAATATTTGGCTTTTCAACACGCAATTTGTGTATGATTTTCGTATTCCTCAACTCCAAATTTGTTGATGTTTTATAGATACAAATTCGTTTTACTTCAGCTCCAAAATTTTCAAGCTCAATTTTCAATTTTGTTCTACTTTGAGCTGATGTTGGAATTAGGATTTTTGCCAAATTTATATTGATTTTGCTAAATTCTTCAATTAATCCTTCTTGCGAAAAGTTATTTGGACAGATTTCCACTTTTAGATTTTTACTGATAACTGCATTTTTTGTTTTTTCACCAACAACGGCTATTTTGATTTTTGATTCACGAAATTCTTCAATTTTTATTATCTGAAAAAAATATTCAACAGCATTTATCGATGAAAATATTATCCAATCAAAATTTTGATAATCTGTAACAAATTTCAGTTCATCGCACGAAAGTTGCTTACGAGTTGTAATAATTGTCGGAAGAAAAATAAAATTGAACTTTTCAAACGACTTTTCAGAAATATCATTTTTTAATTCAATTTGATTTTTAGTTATCAAAACGGTCTTTTTATCTATAGATTTCATCTAAAATCTCTTTGGCGCCCGCTTTCAACATATCTTTTGCTAATGTTTTGCCTAGTTTTATAGGATCTTTTTTGCTTCCACGCAATACTTTTCTGAAAGTAATTTCTCCACCAAGCGAACCAACAAAACAGCTTAAATAGAGCCCATTTGATTTTAATTCAGCAAAAGCTCCAATTGGAACTTGGCAACCGCCTTGCAATTCCTTCAAAAATGCACGTTCGGCAGTTACTTCAATTTGAGTTTTAGCATCATTTAATTTGGAAATTATTTCTTCAGCAAACTTGTTTTTTGAAGAGATTTCGATTCCCAAAGCTCCTTGCCCGATTGCGGGCAAAATTTGATTAAGTGGAATTACAAACGAAATGTGCTTTTCCAAATTCAACCTATCAACTCCAGCTTTTGCGAGAATAATTCCATCCCAATCAGAATCAAGAAATTTCTGAATTCGAGTTGGAACATTTCCGCGTAATTCCAAAATTTGTAAATCTGGACGAATACTTAAAATTTGACTTTTTCTACGCAGCGAACCTGTGGCAATTTTAGCATTTTCGGACAAATTTTCAATTGTAGTATTTTTCTTTTTTGCAATCAAAACATCGCTAACATCGTGTCGTTTTGTGATTGCAGCAATTTTCAAACCTTTTGGAATGTCTGTTTGCAAATCCTTCAGACTGTGTACAGCCAAATCGATTTCATTATTCAAAAGTGCGGTTTCTAATTCTTTTGTGAACAAATCTTTATCACCAATTTTTGATAAAGCCACATCGAGAATTTTATCGCCCTTTGTTTTAATTAGTTTAAGTTCAACAGAAATATTATTAAAATTTGCTTCAATTTCTGATTTTATAAAATTTGCTTGCCACAAAGCCAAATCGCTTGTGCGAGTTCCTATTACAAGTTTTTTTTCTGAGTTATTCATTTTTACCTATTATTCTCAAGATAGAAAATCGGATTGAAACACATCCGTTTACAACTAAAGATTTCAATAATTCTCCTTTTGCAAAAGAAGCAATTCTAAAAAATGGACTTCAAATATCATTTTAACTTTTCTTTGAAAGATTATAAAGTTCCATTAGCATTTTAGAATATTCTGATGATTTTTCATAGTTCGAACTATCTTCTGATAGTTTTTTTAGATTGATTGTTGGGTTATGCAAAATTCTTCCGACTAATCGTTTTGTCATATTTTCCACTTTCTCGATTTCTTCGGGCAACAATTTGTTTTTGATTTTTTCAAATTCATCGGAACGAATTTCTTCAAAAAAATCACGGAAATTTTTAAGCGTTGGAATTATTTGTAAAGTATTATACCACGAGAAAAATGTAACCATTTCATCTTGAATAAATGATTTAATTTTTGGAATCTCGGCTTTTCGCTTTTCGATATTTTGGTCGATAAATTTTTGTAGCGAATCGACATCGTGGTAAAAAATCCAATCTAAATTTGCCACTTTTGGATCAATATCACGCGGAATGGCAATATCCATAATAACAAGTGGTTTTCCTCTTCTAAATTTTCCAATGGATTTTATTCGTTCAAAATCAATTAGAAAATTTGGCGAGCTTGTGGCGGAAATGAGAATATCAATTTCTTGCAAAATAGAATCAAAATTTTCAAACTCAATAAATTCTGCCGAAATCTTATTTGCCAAATTTTCGCCTTTTTCTCGAGTTCTGTTTGTAATATACATCTTTTCTAAATTCAATTCATTCAAATGCATAGCAGCTAATTCGGCAGTTTCGCCAGCACCAATAATTAGAGCTTGTTTATTCTGAAAATGTGAAAATATTTTCTCGATAACTTTAATTGCTGCGTAACTTATAGAAACTGCACCTTCGCCTAAAATGGTTTCTGATATTACTTTTTTTCCAAGTTTCAATGAAATTTGCTCAATTCTGTGGAAAATGGTTCCAAGAAAATTAAGTTTTTCTGAGAGCAGAAATGATTCTTTTACTTGACCTAATATTTGACTATCGCCAATAATTAGTGAATCAATTCCGGAAACCACTTCAAGAATATGCTTAAGAGCTGTGCAATTGAAGTATTTTAGAAAATCTGAAGATTTTAGATTTTCAACAGGTTTATATTCTAAAATTTTGTCAACTAAAATATCTATAGTAATTTCATCATTAATTGTCAGACCAATTATTTCTGTTCGGTTACAAGTTGATATTACAATTCCTTCAAGCAAGAAGCCGTTTTTAAGAATTTTTATTAACTCTTCTTTTTCAGATTCGTTCAAATAAAGAGATTCACGTTTTTCTATAGAACAAGTTCGATAGCTTAAACTAATTCCGATAATTTCCATTCAAAAATACCTTTCAACCAAAAGTGTGGAATGAGTTAGTAAAAAATGATGGTCCCATACTTGCCAAAATTATTAAGAATAATCCAATAATTGCAAACCTAATCAACTTTTTACCATAAAGATATCCAAGTTCCTTTCGTGAAATTCCAACCGCATAAAAAATCCAAACGATGAAAGTCGAAATAATTTTTGGGTCATAATAGCTGAAATTTGGGAATGCGGAGGGCAGCCAAATTATCCCAATAATTATTGCAATTGAAAGTAAAACCAACCCGATGGACATTGCTGTGAATGATAATTTTTCGAGTATTTCTAAATCTGGAAGTTTATTAAAATATAGCCCAAATTTGTTGGATTTGATGCTTTTATAAAGTAGAAAATATAAAATTGCATAGATAGCTGAAATTGAAAAAGCTGTGTAGCTCAAAATTGCTGTAGAAACGTGAAGTCCCATTGGAATTGATTTCAAGATTGGTAAAACATTTGGATTCATCTTGAAAAGGAATACAGATTGAACTTGCAAAATCAACGATAAAGCGAGCAAAAACAACCCTGTTCCTTTTATGTCGGTCAGCAATTCAATCAAAAAATATGTAAATACAATCGAAAATGATATTAATGAAAATATCTCAAATTTATTAGTAATTGGAAAATGCTTTAATTCATTTGTTAACAAAACAATAAAAATGAGATGAATTAAAATGGTTAGAAACAAAAAGATTCTTTTGCTATTCTTGAAAAAAGGTAAATCATTCTTAAAATCGAGTAAATATGAAGTGAAAGAAAGAATGTAGAACAACAACAAGAATAAATTTAAAATATTGATAAAACTATCCATTTTGTACTAGTATTTATTGAAAATTCATTTATTTGTTTGGAAATTGGCTTTTTTTTGATTTAAGTTTACAATTCAAATGTAATATATAACCACCTTTTAATGAAATGAAAAAGAGAATAACTTTAAATAATATCGAAATATTTCTTACTTCAAAACCTAATCTTCTGAATTGTGATCATTTTTTCAAATCGGCAGTTTTAATTCCAATATTTTTCAAAAATGATGAAATGCACATTTTATTTGAAATTCGTTCAGAAGGAATTAGGCAACCAGGTGAAGTCTGTTTCCCTGGTGGAGAATTTGATGAAAATGATAAAATTTTCAAAAAAACTGCAATTCGTGAAGCAATGGAAGAATTGTCGCTTAAAAGAAATCAAATCAAATATCTTGGCAAACTAGGAAGTTTTGTGAACGTTACAGGAGTTTTGGTCGAAGCATTTATTGGACAACTTGAGATTTCAGATATCACTGAACTTGAATTTCGGCAAAATGAAGTTGCAAAAGTATTTTCGATGCCAATTTCGTATTTCAAAGAAAATTTACCAAATGAATTTAGTTTTTCTATTTCTATAAATCCCAATAAATCAGTTGAAGGTAAGCAAAAATCAATTTCTCCAGCCAAAAAATTTAATCTGCCCGAAAAATACCATAATACAAGAGAAATAAATGGCTATCCAGTATATTTGTATGAAACGCAATTTGGTGTAATATG
The DNA here is from genome assembly GCA_020726285.1 of Melioribacter roseus. Taxonomy (GTDB): domain Bacteria; phylum Bacteroidota; class Ignavibacteria; order Ignavibacteriales; family Melioribacteraceae; genus WGAL01. The sequence goes on along the minus strand of DYSW01000013.1, from coordinate 23,634 downwards.
GGGAATTACTGCTTTTTTGTTGATGAAGTTTGTAGAAAGAATTAATATTAAATGAAATCATTCAATTGCACAATTGAATTTATGAATTTGGAGAAAATGAAAAAAGAATTAATTATAGCGAAACTCAATGAACTTCCTACACTTCCAGTTATTTACCAAAAGTTAGTAGATACAATGGCAAATAGACATTCCACTACAAACGATATCGCAAAAATTATTTCAACCGACCAAGTTTCAGCAAGCAAAGTTTTAAGAATTGCAAATAGTCCAATTTTTCGGATTAACTGGAAAAATTACTAATATTTCTCAAGCAGTTATGCATCTTGGTTTTTTTGAAATCCGCAACATACTACTTGCCGTTTCAGTAATGAATTTAATTAAAATGAATAAAGTTTTTGAAAAATTTAAACCACAAGATTTTTGGAAACACACAATTGCTTATGTATCAAATATTTTTGTTAGAAGATACCAATTTGGTAATCCTGGTGATAATTATCTTCCCAGAATTGATGACAATATTGGTCAATTTCTAAATATTGATGATGATTTTTTTGAAAAATAGCGTGAGGAAATAACACATATTTATGGAGATATGATTCATACAATTTTCAATTAACTTTTTCTCCTTTTATCTGCAAGAAACCAATCAAAAATCCAAATAAAAGAATGTAAATCAGCCAAATTGGCAAACCCAAAAGCACACCGAAATTCCCAAATATTATTGAAGCAATTCCCACTAAAATAGCGTATGGTAGTTGAGTTCTAACATGTTCTATGTGATTGCAACTTGAGGCAAGTGAACTTAAAATTGTAGTATCGGCAATTGGTGAGCAATGATCACCGAAAACTGCACCAGCAAGAACTGAACCAACAACATTTAGCAAATGGAATTGAATTATATTTTGTGATAAATTATCTGAAAGTCCCATTTGCCAAGTTAAAGGTACAACAATTGGCATAATAATAGCCATTGTTCCCCAACTTGTCCCAGTTGAAAAACTAGTTAATGCCGATACAAGAAAAACTAGAACGGCAATAAAATTTATATCTACATTTTCAACAAGTACAGAAATTAAATAATCTGCTGTATGAAGTTCGGCTGTAATTGAGCTAATTCCCCAAGCAAAAATTAGGATAACAATTGCAACAAACATCGAACGAAGCCCTTCCCATAAATCATCAATTACAGCGTGAAGTTTCTTAATTTTTTGCCAAATTGTAAGAAAAGTTGCAACAAAAACAGAAATAAAACTTGCCCAAAGTAAAGCTGAATAAGAATCAGAATTACTAATTATTTCTCGGATTGAATAGGTAGTTAATCCTAATTTTTCTATTGCTTGAACTCCCGTGTAATATAATCCGTATAAAGTAAGTAATAGTATAATTAGAATTGGAATAACGGAATTATACCATTTTGGTGATTTCACTTCAAAATATTTTCCGCTACTAATTTTGTTAGCCGTAATTTCAGAAAAGTTGTAATTTCCGCTTCTTACTTTCTTTTCGGCAATTAGCATCGGACCAAAATCTCTATTTGAATAACTATTCCAGAAAACAAAGAAAATTATTGCAATTGGGTAAAATCTATAAGGCAAACTTTGAATAAAAACATCATAAGAAGAAAGTTGAATTCCTGTAATTTTAAGTGCTTCTGAAATTAACCCAAGTTCAAACCCAATCCAAGTGCTTACAATTACAAGTGAAGTTATAGGGGCTGAAGTAGAATCAACAATAAAAGCCAACTTTTCACGAGATATTTTCAATTTGTCTGTAATTGGTCTCATCATATTTCCTACTAAAAGGGAATTAGCATAATCATCAAAAAAAATCATTACACCTAAAAACCACGTTGCTAACATTCCACTTTTGGGAGTTTTTGCCCATTGAATTATTTTATTTGCTAGCCCTAAAGTGCCGCCATTAGCTGAAATTATTCCAACAACGCCACCAATTAACGTTGTGAAAAGTATAATAAAAATGTGGTCTCTATCTGCAATTACATCTATCAAAATGGTATCAACAACTCTTAAAAAGGCTGAAAACAGATTGTAATCATATAGAAAGAAAGTCCCAACAAAAATTCCAGCAAAAAGTGAAATCAGTACTTCTTTAAAAATTAAAGCCAAAAATATAGCCACAAGTGGAGGTAAAACAGAAATCCAAGCTGGCAAAACTCTAATTTCTTTAACTATTTTCTGATTTTGATACACAAAGTACTTTCCAGCATCATCAATTTTTAGATTTTTGAAATTATTCAATTTTATTTCTGCTTGAATAATTTTTCCATCTTCATTTTTAATTACATAGTTCTCAAGTGAATCTGAAATGAGAATTTCAACATTAAATTCAATTTCACTTAAAATTACTTGTTTAGCAATTTCAGAATCATGTTTTCCAAAAACAAAAATTGGTACTAAAAATAGGTAGAGAATTAGTTTTTTCACGTTATTTTTCGGCTATTATTATAAAATAAAATATAACGAAAGATTACCAATTATGAATATTTATTTAGTTAGACACGCAAAAGCCGAGAAAGGATACAAAGATTTTTACAGAGAACTTAGCGAAGAGGGAATTGAAAGATTTAATAAAACATTAAAGTTTTGGGAAAAACACGCTCCACAAATTGATTACATCTTTTCATCACCATTAATTAGAACCAAACAAACGGCAGAATTAATTCGCACTAAATTTGATGTAAAGAATGCAATCATTCTCGAAAATGATTTACAATCAAGTTCAACTTCCGATTTTATTATCACGATTGCTAATTCAATGGATGCTGAAAATTTGGTTTTTGTCGGTCACCAACCTGATATTTCTTACCACGCATCAAACTTAGTCTCAAATACTGGTTCGGCTATCAATTTTCATCCTGGTACAATTGCAAAGATTAGCTTTTTAAATAGTGTACAAAAATTTACGGGGAATTTAGATTTTCTGATTTATACATAAAAAAACGGAGGGAATGCCACCCAGAATGTCTGCTAACCACTGCTTCCTTTCGGACCTGATGGGATTGGGCATCAAACTGTCGGCACACCTCCGAAAATTTAGGTAGCAAATATAATTTATTTTTAGTTATTCGTTCATTTTTTCATCATCAGTTTTTAGAACTAATCAGTAAAGTAGTAACTTAATTATTGTAGAATTACAATATCAAATAACTTGTTTTGGCTTGCTGTTATTCTAATTCTGGTAAGAAGTTAAATTTTATAATTTTTATTGATTTCCCATCCAATAGATGTTTTTCTTCATACTTTGTTTTAATACTCAAAATTTCATTTAATTCCGAACTTGAGTAAATGTCTTCTGATAAAAAATCAATTTTAGCATTTAATATCTCAATTTGTTCTAAGGCATAATTGTATGTCATTTCATCGTCAGTTTTTAAATGTACAAAACCATTTTGTAAAAGAATATTTCTATATTTTTTTAAGAAAAAGTGGTTTGTTAATCTACTTTTTTCTAAACGCTTTTTGAAATGCGGGTCAGGAAAAGTTATCCATATTTCAGCGAATTTAAGAGATGTAAACCATTCATCAAGAAAAATTGCGTCTCCTTGTAAGAAAACTATATTTTTTAATTCCATTTTTAAGGAATTATCGGCACCGTTCCACAATCTTGCAGGTTTAATGTCAAGTGCTACAAAATTTTTGTCAGGGAATTTCTGTGCGAGAGAAATTGAATAATCGCCGCGACCACAACCAATTTCGAGAACAAAATCTTTATTTGGCTGAAGATAATTCAAAACTTCACGCTCAACATTTCCATTTTTGGATAAAATTACATTTTTAAAAAGGTGGAAAGTATCTAATTTTTGCTGCTTTCTTCTTGTCATATTTCAATATTTTTTTTACAAAAATAGAGATTATCTTTATCTAAAAACTATTAATTTCAAAGAGTATAAAGTTAATCGATGTTTAAAACAATATTAAAAATATCAATTTATTTAATTCTTGGATGCTTTACGGCGAGTTTTGCACAAGATATTGGTAAATTCCAGAGCAAATAAAAATGCCTTCTATGTTACTTCAACCATTTATTGAAAATGCTGTTGAACACGGAATTAAAAATATGGATTTTGGAAAAGGAGTTATTTTTGTCGAAATTAATGAAAAAGATGATTATTTATTAATTTCGGTAGAAGATAACGGCGCCGGTTTTCAAAATGAGATAAAAGAAAATCATAAATCTTATGCGATAAAAATTACACATGAAAGAATTGAGAATATTTATCTTTTGACAAAGAAAAAAATTAAGTTTGAAATACAAACTGAAGTTGAAAAAGGCACAAAAATTATTTTCGAGATACCAAAGAGCTAAAAAAATGAAAGTCGTAATAATTGATGATGAAGAATTTGCAAGACAGAATATTTCGTTAATTCTACATGAATATTTCCCACAAATTGAAATAATTGGAGAAGCTGATTCTGTTTCATCTGGAATTGAAGAAATTACAACAAAAAAGCCAGATTTAGTATTCCTTGATGTAGATATTAAAGGTGGAACTGGTTTTGATGAAATTCAAAAAATAAATTATGAAGGTTTGAAAATCATTTTTATTACAGCTTTCAGTGAATTTGCTTTTTAAAAGCTCGGAATTAATTCAAACAATTAACAAAATTGTTGAAGAGGAAATCGATAAAAGCTACATAGAGAAATTTGAAGCAATTTTTTCAAATATCAATTCTGAAAGTAACGAACCCAAAAAAATTGCTCTTAAAACGATGGAAAAAATATTCATCATCAATGTTCAAGTAAAGTTTTTTGATAGTTTAAATTAACCACTTTACAATTTATCATAAAATTATAACGAATTTCTTCTGAAATAATGCAAATTCTAATTTAAACCTCACAACGCTTCCTTAAAATTTATATTGCACACGGCTTTTTTGCAAATCTTATTGAAATAAGATTAGTTTTGGATAGAGGCTTTGTTATGGTTATTTCTTGAGTTTTCTCAGAGGATTTTGCCCTGTTGGTTGCAGGGCAATTTTATTTTTAAAAGGAATTCTTTCTCGTTACACTCCCAATTATGAATAATATTAAGAATATCTTTCATAATTTCGCTTTATTTGTGGTTATCAACTTACAACTTAGTAATTTTGACAAGCAATTATTTGAAAAACAACAAATTTTTCAGATCTGAAAAGAAAACTATAAACAAAAACGGAGAAAAGATGTCAGTATTCCCAACCAAAAGATTAAGACGTTTAAGATATAATCCCAAAATTAGAGATTTAGTACGCGAAACATATATTAGAAAAGAAGATTTAATTTACCCGCTATTTGTTTGTCCCGGAGAAAATATAAAGAAAGAAGTGCGCTCGATGCCTGGTGTATATAATATGTCAATTGACATACTTGTACAGGAAGTAAAAGAAGTGCATTCTCTCGGAATTCCCGCGATAATTCTATTCGGAATTCCCGAACAAAAAGATGAAATGGGAAGCGAAGCATATAATCCTGAAGGAATAATTCAACGAGCAGTTAGAGCAATAAAAAATGAAATAAAAGATATTTTAGTTATAACAGATGTTTGTATGTGTGAATATACTTCTCACGGACATTGTGGAATAATTAGAAATAATGAAATTGTAAATGATGAAACGCTAATATATCTTGCAAAAGAAGCTATTTCGCACGCAGAAGCTGGAGCCGATATAATAGCTCCATCAGATATGATGGATGGGCGAGTTGCAGCAATACGAAAATCGCTTGATTATAAAGGATTTGAGAAAATTCCAATAATGTCTTATGCAGTAAAATATGCTTCTGGTTACTACGGTCCATTCCGAGATGCTGCCGATTCAGCACCAAGTTTTGGTGATAGACGTTCTCATCAAATGGATATTGCAAATATTGAAGAAGCATTGCGCGAAGCCGAATCAGATATTGATGAAGGGGCTGACATAATTATGGTAAAACCCGCAGGTGCTTATTTAGATGTAATTTCAAAAGTAAAGGAAGAATTTAGAATGCCAACTGCAGCTTACCAAGTTAGTGGTGAATATTCTATGATTAAAGCTGCCGGAAAATTAGGTTGGATTGACGAAGAACGTGTTATGTTAGAATCGCTAATTGCAATAAAACGTGCAGGCGCCGATATGATTTTAACTTATTTTGCAAAAGATGTGGCAAAAATATTAGGTTGAAAAATATCTCAGAAATATCTACAAAAACTATAAATGATAACGAAAACAACATCAAAAATAAAGTTGTAGAAACACAGAAATTTAGCTTGAAACAAACTTTTGTAGCGTTAAGTTATCCGAATTATCGTTTATGGTTTTGGGGACAAATGGTTTCTCTATTTGGCTCGTGGATGCAAACCACAGCTCTCGCTTTTTTTGTGTTCGAACTAACACATTCTCCAGCATATTTAGGGTATGTTGGGTTTGCTGGCGGTTTACCTGCGTGGATTTTCACATTTTATGGAGGTGTAATTTCAGATAGATTCCCGAGACAAAAAATCTTAATATATACTCAAACTTACATGATGTTTTGGGCATTTTTACTTGCTGCTTTAACGTTTACAAAAGTGATTCAACCGGAAATGATAATCCTTTTGGCATTTATTACTGGAATTGGGAATTCGTTTGATGCGACTGCACGGCACGCATTTGTAAACGAACTTGTAGAAAAAGAAGATCTGACAAATGCAATCGCTTTAAATTCAACGATGTTCAATACAGCAACTGCAGTTGGACCAGCAATTGCTGGAATTATATACGCACTATTTGGCCCGTCTGTTTGCTTTTTCATAAATGGAATTTCATTTTTTGCAGTAATATTTAACTTAAAGAAAATGAAACTAAAGCTATTTCAAGCGAAATTAGAAAAAAAATCAGTTTTTAGTGAAATTAAAGAAGGTTTTATTTATTTAAAATCTAAAAAATTGTTACTCGCAATAATATTAACAACTGCATTTTTAAGCATTTTTGGACTCGGATTGGTTACATTGTTTCCGGCTTGGGCTGTGAAAATTCTTCATGGAGATTCAACTACAAACGGATTTCTACAATCGGCACGAGGTATTGGAGCAGTTTCGTTTGCATTAATTATTGCTTCGGTTAACAAATATATTGTTCGCGGCAAATACTATTCATTAAGTGTAATTATACTCCCGATTTTGATAATAATTTTTTCATTTATTGAAAATTTTTGGATGTCAGTGTTTGTGTTAGTTTTTATCGGTGGAAATATTATCACTATTTTTAATTTAGCAAATGGTTTGATTCAAACAAATGTTGAAGAGAAATATAGAGGAAGAATTTTAAGTTTTTACACATTTAGTTTTTTTGCACTTTTTCCCGTTGGAGCTTTGTGGATTGGAATGTTGGCTGAAAATTTTGGCTCACCAAAAGCAATACAAATTAGTGCCTCAATTTTGTTGATTTTTGGAATTATTTCTTGGATTTTTGTCCCAAGACTTAGAAAAATTAATTGAATTTTTATTTAAGAAGGATTTTATGAATACTGAAAAAAGTTTATCATTATTTGAAGAAGCAAAAAAATATATTCCCGGCGGAGTTAATTCTCCCGTTCGAGCATTTAAATCTGTTGGTGGAAATCCAATTTTTATGGAAAAAGGAATTGGTTCAAAAATGTTTGATGTTGATGGAAATGAATTTGTAGATTATATCGGTAGTTGGGGACCACATTTATTTGGACATAATCCCAAAATAATAAAGCGAGCATTATTAGAAGCAATTGAAAATGGAACAAGTTTCGGAACTCCAACTCCTCCAGAAGCCGAAATGGCGAAATTAATAACACAACTTGTCCCTTCAATTGAGCAAGTTAGAATGGTGAATAGCGGAACCGAAGCTACTATGAGTGCAATTCGTTTGGCAAGAGGTTATACTGGAAAAGATAAATTCATTAAATTTGAAGGTTGTTACCACGGTCACGCTGATTATTTTCTTATTAAAGCTGGTTCCGGAGCATTAACTTTAGGTGAACCAAATTCGCCAGGAGTTACAATTGGAAATGCTAAAGACACGCTTATTGCAAAGTACAATAATATTGATTCTGTTTACCGACTTTTAGAGGAAAATAAGAATGAAATTGCTGCAATTATCATTGAACCAATTGCTGGAAATATGGGTGTAGTTCCTGCAAAAATTGAATTTTTAAGGGAATTACGAAAAATCTGCAACGAACAGCAAATTGTTTTAATTTTTGATGAAGTAATGTCAGGATTTCGTGTCGCCAAAGGTGGTGCATCAGAATATTATGGAATTAATGCCGATTTAACAACATTCGGAAAGATAATTGGAGGCGGTTTGCCAGTTGGTGCTTTCGGTGGGAAAAGAGATATTATGCAATCAATCTCGCCAGTTGGTTCGGTTTATCAAGCTGGAACATTAAGTGGAAATCCACTTGCAATGAATGCAGGAATTGCGGCTTTGAAGTACATAAAATTTAATCAAAATCTCTATAAAGATTTAGAAGAAAAAGCGAAAATTATAGAAAATGGATTTAAGAAAAATCTTGAAAAATTGGGATTAAATTTCCAATTAACTCGCGTCGGTTCGATGAGTTGCTTATTTTTTACAGAAATAGAAGTTACTGATTTCGATTCAGCTTTAACTTCCGACACAAAGAAATATGCAATTTATTTTCATGAAATGTTAAATCGCGGTTTTTACTTGGCACCATCTCAGTTTGAAGCTATGTTTATTTCTGAGGCCCATTCAATCCAAGATTTAGAACGAACAATTGAAGCAAATTACGAAAGTTTGAAACAACTTGTAAAATAGTGGGTTGAACGAATAATTGTATTTCAGCAACACGCTACTTCTTATTTTCAATAATTAAATCGGCAAATTCGCGGAATGCTCCGTTTCCGCCAAATTTTGCGCAGATATAATCAACCACTTGCTTTACCTTTGAAATTGCATCATTCGGACATGCCGAAAATCCGACAGCTTGTAAAATATCCAAATCGTTTGCATCATCTCCGATATAAGCAACATTCTCGAGAGTTAAGTTTTCTTTCTCAAGAAATGATTTTAAAAAATCTAATTTTTCCCAAATTCCAATTCCAATTAAATCGGGTTCAAATCTTTTTGCACGCGATTTAATAATTTCTGTAGAATCACTTGTAATAATTCCAGTTAAAAATCCAGCTTTTTTAAGTAGAATTACTCCCATTCCATCTTTTACATCAAATCTTTTCATAAATAAACCCGAATCTGTGAAATACATACCACCATCGGTCAAAACACCATCAACATCTGAAACAACAATTTTGATTTTGGATAATTTTGATAACAAATCTTTTTTCATAAACAAGCATAACCTTTTTGATTTTTTTTTTGGATATCAGAAATAATATTAATAAATTTTCCCGTCTTAAAAATAGTAATGATTGAATAATTAAATTCCGAAATAAAAATATCATATAATGAACACGGATTTTTTAATTTTATCACTTAAGGAGCTTGAAACGGTTTTGAAACTTAATTTCCATAAATTTTTATACAAATATTTTCAACTAATTCAATTAATAAATCACAAACAAAACAAAGGTTATTCAATGGCTAAAATGCACAAAATATTTGCCGTTGTGATGTTATTAGTAACATCATCTTTATTCGCACAAAACTATACAGTTTCTGGTATAGTAACTGACGGAATCACTGGTGACAATCTTATCGGTGCAAACGTAGTTGTAAAAGGAACTTATGTTGGTGCAGCATCTGATGCAAATGGTAAATTTTCTTTCTCAGTAAACGAAGGAAACGTTACTATTGTATGTAGCTACATAGGTTATGAAACAAAAGAAGTTACTTTAGATGTTCAAAGAAACACTGAAGTAAATTTTAGTCTAAAAGACAAACAATTTTCTTTGAATCTAACAGTTTTGGCTGATAGAGCAAAAGAACAAGAAACTCCTGTTGCATTTACAAACGTTGATAAAAAAGACATGGAATTAAAACTTGGTTCACAAGATATTCCAATGATTTTGAACACAACACCATCAGTTTATGCTACTTTACAAGGTGGCGGTGCTGGTGATGCAAGAATCAATGTGCGTGGATTTAACCAAAGAAATATGGCAATTATGATCAACGGTGTTCCTGTAAATGATATGGAAAACGGTTGGGTTTATTGGTCAAATTGGGATGGTCTTGGTGATGCAACTTCATCAATTCAGGTTCAAAGAGGTCTAACAGCTGTTAACTTAGCCACTCCATCTATTGGTGGAACAATGAACATCATTACTGACCCAACTGCTCAAGATATGGGCTTCAGCTTAAAGCAAGAATTTGGTGCTGGCTCATTCATCAAAACAAGTTTATTCGGTCACACAGGTTTAATTAACGATAAATATGCTGTAACAGTTGGTGTTGTTCGTAAAACTGGCGACGGTGTTGTTGATGCAACTTGGACAGATGCTTGGGCATATTATCTTGGTGCAGCTTACAATGTTGATGAAAATAACCGCATTGAATTTTATGCAGTTGGTGCTCCACAAAGACACGGTCAAAATATGTACAGACAAAATGCAGCTGCTTATGATTCAACATGGGTAATGGATAAATTAGGTTATACTTCTGAACAAGCCCAATATTTTGCACAATCTAGCGCTGGAAGACGTTACAACCAAACTTGGGGTCCTGTTAGTTCTTCATATAAAGGACTACAATCTTGGACTGGTTCAACTAGTGATAGATATGCTGAAGACTTTATCAATGAACGCGAAAACTACTACCACAAACCACAAGTTAACTTGAACTGGTATTCAAACTTGTCTAACCAACTTTCTGTATATACAACTGGTTATTTTTCAGGTGGAACAGGCGGAGGTTCTGGCACGTATGGTTCAATGAAATATAATTATCATGTTGGTATTCCTTCACCTTCGCGTTTTGTTGCTTTTGATGCTACAATCGCAAATAACTTAACGACTTATGATTCAACTCACGGTTACCAATCAAAAGGTATCTTAAGAAATAGCGTAAACAACCAATATACTTGGGGAGTTTTATCAAAAGCTATTTATAAATTAAATGATAACATAAAAACAGTTTTTGGAGTTGATGCTCGTTTAGCAGAAATTGAACATTATTACGAAGTTAGAGATTTACTTGGTGGTGATTTCTATTCAAGAACTGGCGATAACGATTTCTGGAATGGCGAAGCTCAATATTTAACACTTGGCGATAAATTCAACTACTTTAACACAAACAATGTACAATGGTTAGGTGCTTATGGTAGTGCAGAATATTCATCTCCATTATTTACTGCTTACGGAACTTTAGCTTGGTCAACAATTTCTTACAAATATACAGATCATTTTAAAGATGATGGAACAGGAAATGAATTTACTTTAGAATCTGACAGATTCAACGGATTCCAAGTTAAAGGTGGAGCAAGCTACAGATTTTCAACAGAAATGTCAGCTTATGCAAACTTTGGTTATGTAGAAAAAGTACCAATATTTGATGCAGTAATTGATGATTATGAAGGTGTTTTTACAGATGCTCCAAAAAATGAAAGATTTACAAGTTTTGAACTTGGTGCTAATTACGAAGTTGAAACTATCTCAGCAAAACTTTCAGCTTATTATACACAATGGAACGACAGAGCATATTCACGTTTTGTCCAAACTGATACTTCTGGAAACGGAGCTTTAGTATTCTTAACTGGTATGAATGCACTTCATACTGGTGTTGAGTTAGAACTTGCTTATCAACCAATGAGTTTATTCAGAGTAGATGGTGCTATTTCTGTAGGAAACTGGACATACACTGATGACGTAAGTGGTACATATAAAAATTATGACAATCCAGATGATCCTGTTGTAAATTATGATTTCTATGTAAATGGATTAAAAGTTGGTGATGCTCCACAAACACAATTAGCATTACAAGCTTCTGTTTTCCCAATGCCAGGAATGACAGCACAAGTGGTTTACAAATACAATGCAAAATTATATGCTGATTTCGATCCATTTAGCAGAACTGTTTCTACAGATACAACACAAAGTTGGGAAACACCTGCTTATAATTTAGTTGATTTCCATTTTAGATATATTCTTCCTTGGAAATTTGCTGGTGTTAGAATGGATGTTTTCGCACATGTATTCAATGTATTTGACGAAACTTACGTTTCAGATGCGGTTGATGAAAGTAGCTACAACGCTATTCCTACAACAGTTTCTGGAGTTGAAAAACACTCTGCACAAAGAGCTGAAGTATTTTTAGGACCTGAAAGATATATTAACTTCGGATTTGGTATAAAATTATAATCTTATCAGATTTAACAAATTTATAAGCCAGTCGATTTTTGACTGGCTTTTTTATTTGTAAGAAAATTTACCCATATATTTGCAAATGAATTTCATATTTACGGGGATAATTAAAGGATTATTATTCTTATTTTAAACTTATGAAAAAGTAAAGGTTGTTGATTTGAAAATAAATAGCATGAAAAATTTCCCATTTTATAACACAATATATTGCTTTGCCATCGCAATATTTTTGTTAACTAATTATAGTTTTGCACAAAAACCATATGTTCTTCTTGTTTCTTATGATGCTTTTCGATATGATTATCTCGACCGAAATATTACTCCGACACTAACAAATTTTGCTGAAAATGGAGTTCGGGCATTATCTCTTGAACCAGTTTTTCCATCAAAAACATTCCCAAATCATTTATCGATAATTACTGGAATGTATGCAGAAAATCACGGAATTATTTCTAATAATATTTATAATAATGTGAACGGAAGAAAATATTCACTCGGTAATAGAGCAGAAGTTCAAAAATCCGATTGGTATTTAGGTGAACCTTTTTGGGTAACTGCTCAAAGAAATGGAATAAAAACGGCGAGTTTTTATTGGCCTTCGTCAACCGTAAATGACGAAAATTATCATCCAAATATTTATAAAGAATTTGATAGGAATGTCAAATATTCTACTCGAATTGATTCAGTTGTTGCTTGGTTGAATTATCCACAAAAGAATCGTCCGCATTTTATCACATTATATTTTTGCTTAACTGACGATTACGGACATAATTTCGGTCCAAATGCTGATTCCACAAATTGGTCAATCAATCAAATGGATTTAACAACTAAATATCTTCTTGAAGAAATTGACAAAAGTGACATAAAAGATAGCTTAAACATAATTTTTGTTTCCGACCACGGAATGACGGAAATTTCGTCCGAACGGACAATTAATGTTGACGATATTTTACCTGGATTTTCGTACAAAACTCAGAATTCCGGGACATTTATGTTTATTGATACACAGAAAGAAAATGAGCAAAAAATACTTGATTTGTTAAAGAAAAATGAAAATCATTATAAAGCATATAAAAAATCAGAAATTCCCGAGTATTTCCATTTCAATAAACATCCTTTTATTTCTGAAATTGTTCTAATTGCAGATTTAGGTTGGTCGTTGATTGATAAATATTCAAACAAAGATTACAATAACGGAGAAGTACACGGAAATCATGGATATGACAATCGAAATATAGAAATGCATGGAATTTTTCTCGCAAAAGGTACAGCATTCAAAAGTGGTTATAAAACCGGGACCATTAAAAACATTGATATTTATCCACTTTTATGCAAAATATTTAATATCGAACCACGCCAAAATATTGATGGTGATTTAGAAAGAATTGAACACATTTTAAAATAAGAATAGTTATGGATAATATTTTACACATTAATTACAGAAAAGAGATTCTCAAAAATGGCTTGCAAGTTATACTTGTAAAAGATGAAAATCGGTCTTCTGTTGCTATTAATATTTGGTACAAAGTTGGCTCGGCTTACGATTTTCCCACAAAGAGCGGATTAGCGCATCTTTTTGAACATATGATGTTCCAAGGTTCCGAAAATGTTGCAAAAGAAGAACATTTTCGTTATATACAAGAAACTGGTGGACAGCTGAACGCAAGTACAAGTTTAGATAGAACAAATTATTTTGAAACACTTCCTCCAAATGCATTGGAATTGGCTTTGTGGTTGGAATCTGACAGAATGGGATTTTTGATTCCAGCTTTGAATCAAACAAAACTTACTAACCAAATTGAAGTTGTTTCAAATGAAAGATTACAGAATTATGATAATGCTCCTTATGGTTTATCTTGGGAATTGATAATGGGAAATGTTTTTCCTGAAAATCATCCTTATCACACTCCAACAATTGGTTATTTGAATGAAATTCAGTCTTATACTTTAGATGATGTACGTTCTTTTTTTGAAAAATTTTATTCTCCACAAAATGCTAGTTTGGTAATTGCTGGAAACTTTGACGAGGAAAAAACCTTTGACTTAGTGAAGAAGTATTTTGAAGAAATTCCAAACAAGCACAAAATTGAACAACCCGTTTTTCCAGAATGGGAAATACAAGAAGATAAACAAGTAATTCATCAAGATAATATTGAATTCCCAAGAATATATATTGTTTGGAAAAGTGTTAAAAATTTCCACTCAGATGATTCTTCCTTAGATGTTTTGGCTGACGTTCTTTCTTCAACTAAAAATTCAAAATTGCATAAAAAATTAGTTTATGAGTTGCAAATCGCAGTAAATGTAGCAGCTTTTCAATATTCTATGGAAAATGAAGGCTTGTTTGTAATTATGTGCACAGCCAAAATGGGAGTGGAATTATCTGAAATAAAACGAGTAATTTTTGAAGAAATTGAAGAATTAATTCAAAATGGTGTGGAAGAAGAAGAATTGATTGTGTCCAAAAATTCGATTCGCTCAAGTTTTGTTTGGGAACTTGATTTTCTTCAACACGTTGCAAATAAAATTAACAATTACAATTGCACTTTGAACGAACCAGATTCATTTAATTACGATTTACAACGATATTCCCAACTAAAAACTGAAGATATTCAAAATGTTACAAAAAAATATATAACCAAAAAATATTTTGAACTTTGTATTGTTCCAAAAGAGAAAGAAAATGATAAATAGAAAAAATCCTCCCGTTTTGCCAAGTTCATACGATTTGAAAACACTAATTCATTCTACTTTTTATCTTAAAAATGGGATTGCGGTGCATTTGGTTGAAAGAAATCAACTTCCGGTTTTACAATTAAGATTTTTACTTCATAAAGGTGCTGGCGGTGATTCTGCAAACAAACGTGGAACTGCATTTTTAACTGGAAAATTGATTGACGAAAGTGCTGAAAATCTTAACTCTCTTGAAATTGATAGAATTATTCAAAAATTAGGTGCGTCGTTTGATAGCGGTGTAAATACAATTGATCAAACATTTTATCTTTCTTCATTAAAAGAAAATTTTGATGAATTTTTAAGTATTATATCTAAAATATTTCTGAAACCTAATTTTAGAGATGAAGATTTTAATCGTGAAAAAGCTAAACATTTGGATTCTTTGGTTCATATTAAAGATGATCCTCGAAATTTGGGAGTTTTAGTTTCTCAAAAATACTTGTTCAAAGAAACTCCTTTTGAAAATTCCCCAATGGGAACCTTAAAAACAGTTCAAAATATTGAAAATTCTGATATTAAAGAATTTTATTCGCAAAATTATATTGCTCAAGATCTTGAAATAATTGTTGTAGGAAATATTAATTCGCAGGAATTATCTGACATATTAGAAAAACATTTTGGTGATTTTCCCACCGGAAGTTCGTCATCAAAAAAAGAAATTGTTTTTCAAGTTCCGCAAAACCAGATTTTTTTAATTAATAAAAAAGATGCTCCTCAAAGTGTAATAAATCTTGCAAATATTTCTGATAAAATTGATTCACCACATTTTTATGCAATGAAAGTGCTAAATTCAATTTTTGGAGGACAATTTAGCAGCCGATTAAACCATAATTTACGCGAAGAAAAAGGTTTAACTTATGGCATTCAAAGTGAATTTGTACAATCGCATAGTTTGGGAAATTTTAACATTAGAACTTCAGTCGATACCGCAAATACAATTCTTGCGTTGAAAGAAATTATCAAAGAAATGAATTTGATTCGCGAAGATATTTCTGATGAAGAACTCAACTTTGCAAAATCATTTTTGATTAAAAATTCTTCAATTTATGATGATACGATAAGTTATCTTATTTCAAACATTCATTTTCTTGTTCGCAACAAGTTAGAAAGAGATTATTTTGAAAAACTGAGCGAAAACATCGAAAAAGTAACAAAATCAGATGTACTTGAAGCCGCAAAGAAAAACATTTTGGTTGATAATAATATAATTGTTGTGGTTGGCGATGCCGAAAAATTGTATGATGAATTATTTTCTGAATTCCCGAAATATGAAATAATTAAAATGGAAATTGCCGATTTAGATATTTAGTCAATTTGCCTAATTGAATTTATTATGAAATAATTCCAGAATTTGATGATTTAGATAATCAAAATTATAAGGTTTTTTAATTATTAAATCTGGCAAAAATCCATCTGAAAGTTGTAAATCCGAAAATCCTGAACACAGAATTACAAGAATATCAATTTTATCTAAATTAAGATTTTCCTTCGCAAAGATTGTAATTCTTCCGTTTTCTTGAATTGCATCAATTGAGTTGTGAATCAAATTCTCGAAAATTCGTCTAAAATCTGATATTTTAATCAAAATTGTAAAGATTTCTGGAATATCTACCGAAAAGTGAAAAGATTTTGCGTTAAATTTTTCAGCCAAAAATTCAATTTCTTGCTTAAGATTAATTACTTTGGGAATTTCCTCTATAGCTTTTAGCCCATCAAATCCATTGTGAACAAAATCAACGAAAAACCTTTGTCAATTAATTCTTCTTTTAATAAATAACACAGATTTTCATCGTCATCAATAATCAATATTCTGGAATTTTGGATAGTCATATTACGTTCGTTTTATATGAAGTATAATAAATTTGTTTCGTAATTAATGATATGAAAATCATATTTGGTATATTTTAGTAAGAATGTTAATTTTGCATACGTTTTTTTAATTTACTGAAGCCGTTAGGGGTGTTCCATTTGGGACTGAGATTATACCCTTGAACCTGAACCGGGTAATGCTGGCGTAGGAAAACAATAGTATTACCAACTTTTGCCGTTTTCCAACGGCTTTTTTGTTTTAAATCTTTTTTTTTTTTGGAGTTTTTAATGAAAAAATTGTTCGTAATTCTAATTTTATGCACGGCTATTTTTGCTCAAGATTTAACTTTGAGAGGGAAAGTCGTCAATTCAGAAAATGGAGAAATTCTTGTTGGAGCCAATGTTCAAGCAGAAAATTCATCTTTTGGAACTGTTACTGATAAAAACGGTGAATTTCTTCTTTCAAATCTTAAAATGAATGATTTCATTTTTGTTTCTTACATTGGATTTTCTACCGAAAAAGTTTATGTCAGACTTTTAAGCAAAAGCATTTTGATTGCTTTAAAACCGAAAATTCTTTCTACACAATCAATTGTAATCCAAGGTTTTGAGGGCAAGAATGATGAAAAATCCGCAGGTTTTTCAGAATTGAAAAGTAATTATATTGAAGAGAATTTCTCAAACCAATCAATTCCCGAAATTCTCAGCAATCTTCCTTCAACCACATTTTATTCAGATGATGGTGGTTCACTCGGTTATTCCTTTCTTAATATTCGTGGATTTGAACAACGCAGAATTTCAATTTCGGTGAATGGAATTCCACAAAACGACCCGGAAGATCACAATGTTTATTGGATTGATATTCCCGATTTACTTTCCAGTACAGATTTAATTCAAGTACAACTCGGTGCTGGTAATAGCTTGATTGGTTTTCCTTCAATTGGAGGCTCAATAAATTTAATTACTTCGCCATTTTCAAACAAAAAGGAAATTAAATTATCATCAAATTTTGGGAGTTTTAATATTCGTCAGTTTCAGATTTCAGCTACAAGCGGTTTGATTGATAATAAATATTCAATTTATGCCAAATTTGGTAGGACACTGAAATCTGGTTATCGAGATTTAGCTTGGGCTGATTATCAATCTTTTCATTTCACAATAGCTCGATATGACGAAAATATTACAACTAATTTCAACTTTTATGGCGGACCAATAAACGATGGTTTGGTCTATCTTGGTTTACCAAAAAACGTAATTTCTGAGAAAAATCTTCGAAAAGAGAATTATAGTTATTGGGATTACGATTATGAAAATAATCGATATCAAGATTGGTCAACAAAAAGACGAAGCGAAGAAAAGGAATATTACTCGCAACCACATTTCGAATTGTTAAATGAAATTAAAATATCTGAAGATATTCTTGCTAATTCAGCTGTTTTTTGGATAATTGGCAATGGATATTTCGATTTTGATGGAAGTTGGGCTGATACAAACGCACTTCGTTTAACAAGTGATTTTGGATTTTCTCCTACACAAAATCCTACGAATACAATTATACGAGCAACCGTAAACAATAATCAATTTGGTTGGATTCCGAGATTACAAATTCAACATGAAAACGGGGAATTTACTTTCGGCTCAGAAATTCATTTGCACAATTCCGAACATTTTGGGATTGTAAAATATGCAAATAGTTTGCCCGAAAATCTTTCTCCAGAAAGGAAATTCTATTATTACGAAGGTGGAAAAACAGTTTTTAATCTATTTGTAAATGAAAATTATCAATTCAATTCCACTTTAAATTATTTTTTAGAATTACAAGTTGCTAATCACAAATATTCAATTTCGAACGAAAAATTTCTTTCAAATAATTTTTCTGTTGGCAACACATTTTTCAATCCAAGAATGGGATTGAATTATAAAATTCTTGAAAAAATGAATCTATTTTTGAGTATGTCGCAAATAAGTCGCGAACCAATGTTAAAAAATTATTATGATGCTGAAGGCTCATATTACGGACAGTTACCGAATTTCCTTCAAGATTCCAACGGAAATTACGATTTTAGTGAACCACTTGTAAAACCAGAAATGATGAGAAATCTTGAGCTTGGTTGGAATTATCGTAACGAAAATCTATTTGTTTCAGCAAATTTTTACTATATGTTGTTTGAAAATGAAATTGTAAAAAATGGTCAAGTTGGAATTTTTGGAGATGCAATTACTGGCAATATGCCCAAAACAATTCACAGTGGAATTGAATTATCAACCACTTTTGAACCCACAAATTGGTTAAATATTTTATCAAATTTAACATTGAGCAAGAATTATATTAAAGAAGGAATTCACGTAATTGATGAAGAAAATTCAATTAATCTTGCAAATAACAAAATTGGTGGTTTCCCTGAAATGTTAGGAAATATCGTAATTTCTGCTTCAAAAAACAGATTTTCGTCCACACTTATTTTAAAATATGTTGGAAGTTATTATTCTGACAATTTTGATGAAAATCTAACAAGTTATATTTCGAAATATCCATTTTTTGTGGGTTACAACGACAATAAAGTTGATTCGTATTTTGTCGCTAATGCGAAATTGGGATACAAATATGAAGGGAAAGAAATTATTAAAAATGGAAAAATTTTCGTTCAAGTAAACAATATTTTCAATAATCTTTACGCACATTATGCTGTTGGAAAGGAATTTTTTCCCGCTGCCGAATTAAATATTTTAGCTGGAATCTCGGTGAGTTTGTGAAAAATGCGATAATTGTTGGGAATGGATATTTGCCAAGAAAAAGTGAAATAAACAAATTACTTTCTTTAGGGTTTGATTTTCTAATTGCGGCAGATGGCGGTGCAAATTCCACAAGAAAAATTGGAATTCTACCAAATCTAATAATTGGTGATTTTGATTCAATTTCCAACGAAAATTTAGAATATTACCAAAAAATGGGAATTAAAACAGAGCAACTAAAACGCCAAAATGATACAGATATTGAAAAAGCGATTAAATATCTAATTTCTAAAAAAGTTAGTAAAGCAATTATTTTTGGCGGTTCGGGCGATAGATTAGACCACACTTTCGGAAACATTGGCAATTTGCTAAAATATTATGAAAAAATTCAACTTTATCTTGTTCATCAAAAAACAATTGTTAATGTGCTGTTCGGCGAAATCTCAATTAAAACGCAAATTGGAGAAACAATTTCTCTATACGGCTTGGATGAATTCACCAAAATTTCCACAATCGGTTTGAAATACGAACTAAAAAATCAAGCTCTTCCATTTGGTGAAAAAGATGGAACGAGCAATTTGGCAATTCAAAATCCAATTAAAATATCATCAAATGGAAAAATATTATTAATGCGGAATTTTCTAACAACTCTAAAAAGTGGGTATTTTGCATAAATTCGACACTTTAATAGTAATATCATTCTTTATAATTCTATTTATTATAGGATTTGTTACTAAAACGAAGAAAAATTCAAAAAGCGATTTTCTTGCTGGCTCACAAAAAATGGGATATATTCTCTTTGTTGCAACAACTGTCGCTACTTGGTATGGTGGAATTTTAGGAATTGGTGAATTCACTTACTCATTTGGAATAATTAGTTGGTTTACACAAGGAATTCCTTATTATTTTTTTGCGATTCTCTTTGCATTTGTGTTTTCAAAAAAAATACGGAAAGCTTCGTTACTTACAATTCCACAAAAAATTAAACTTGAATACGGAGAAAAATCATCAAAAATTGCAGCATTTTTAATTTATTTATTGGTAAATCCAGCTCCATATCTTTTAATGCTTTCAACACTATTCGCTCATTTATTTAATTTCAATGAAATTTATGGAGTAATAATTTCTATCATCATTGTTGGTGGATTTTTAATAAAAGGGGGTTTCAGAACAACTATTAATACAGATTTATTTCAATTTATTTTAATGTTTTTGGGTTTTGGAATGATGTTTTTATTCCTTTTTGCTAATTATGGCAACTTTTCATTTCTTATTCAAAATCTTCCAAAAAACCACTTATCTCTCGAAAATGTTTCTCCAACTTATCTATTTGTGTGGTTTTTAATTGCATTATGGACATTTGTTGACCCGGGATTTCATCAGAGAAGTACAAATGCAATTAATGAAAAAATCGCAAAATGGGGAATAATCATTTCAGTTGGGTTTTGGGCAATTTTTGATTTACTGACAACTACAAGCGGTTTATTTGCAAGAGTTATTTTGGATGAAAATATTAATCCAATATTGGCTTTTCCGCTATTGGCTGACAAAATCTTACCAATTGGTTTGAAAGGAATATTTTATGTTGGATTATTTGCCACAATTCTTTCAACTTTTAACAGCATTACGTTTTTAAGTGGCTTAACTTTTGCGAATGATTTATTTTCTACAAAAAATGAAGATGAAAAATCGCTAATATTTAGAACTCGTTTGGGAATTGCAATTTCTTTAATTATTGCATTTATTGTATCAATTTATTTTAAGTCGATAATTCAAATATGGTATGTAATTGGTTCAATAATTATTCCAGGATTAATTTTGCCTGTATTTTCAACCTATTTCCCGAAAATTAGAATTTCAGAAAAATATCTCAATCTTCAGATGATTTTAAGTCCGCTAATTGCAATTATTTGGCAAATATTAAAACCACAATTAAATTTATCAGTTATAATCACTGAAATATCGGAACCGATGTTAGTCGGTTTATTGGTTTCGATAATTATTCAATTTATTGGAATGAAATCAAGAAAAACCTAATTTTTCCAATTATCTGTTCGGAATGAAGAAGCTGGAAGTTTTGCGTTGTTAAAAAGAGTTCCGTATGAAGTATTATCCCAACAATATCTAACTGATTTTGGATATTTCACTTCATTTGAAGAAATAATCAGCTTATAATTTATAATCTCAACTTGTGCGTCAACAAAAATTCTATCTTCGCCAGCAATCTGAAAGTTACTTTTTCCGTCAATCGGTTTCAAAAACATTCCTTCATCATATAAGAATGAGAGAATTATTTTCTCTTTATCGATTATAAATGAATCATAAATTGGTCCAGATGGAATAATGTCTTTTCCATATTCATTTTTCAAAGCCCAAAGTGAAAGCCGTTCGCCAACTTCACGTTTTTTTGCTGGATGAACGTTCTCAGAATTTGCGACATCCATAGTAACTGCCATTCCAGTTTTTGGTGTTTTAAGAGATTTTAATTGAGATTCTCGTAAAATCTGCGAAAAAATTTCAGTTCCGTAATTCCAAGGTGCAATTTGTGCAAAGTAAAATGGGAATTCAATTTGCCATTTTTCACGCCAATCTGAAATCATTAATGGAAAAAGAGTTGCATAAAGTTCTGGTTCTCCAGTGTTAGATTCGCCTTGATACCAAATTGCACCTTTTATTGTAAATGGAATAATTGGTGAAATCATTCCATTAAAAAGTGTTGTTGGCGTATTTTGGTTCAATTGTTCTGGTAATTTCGGAATATGAAAGAATTCTTCAGTTTCTACGTCAAATGAATAAAATATGTTGTTTAGAAAAACAGCAACGGGAAGATATTTCCATTCGCCAGCAATAGAAATTGTTTCGGGAGAGAATTTTGGATGAATATTTAGCAAATTTGATGTTCCGTAAATTCCACCACCGCCTTGATTATCAATAACACGAACGGCAATTAAAAGGGAAGTGTCGTTTACAAGATTTGCTGGGATTTCGTAAGTTCTGGCAATGTTCCAAAAACCATCTTGTTCGTAGCTTCCGATTTTCATTCCATTTACAAAAGTAATGTCCATATCATCAATTGGTCCTAATTCTAAAATTAATTCCTTGTTTTTCCATTCACTTGGAATAATTATTTTCTTTCTGAACCAAATAACACCGTCAAAATTTCCGACTTCAGAAAATTCCCAACCAGTTGGCAAATTCATATATTTCCATTTACTATCATCAAAGTTAGTTTTCGAACAATTTTGGTCGTTAAAATTTAGATTTTTCCATCGCTCATTAATCTTTCTCTCATACACTTTTTGTTTATTTCTGGTGTTTAACCAAGAATTAATATTTTCAAATTCTTCTTTATTATTTTTAATATCATTCAAAACATTCGCATACTTTTCTGTTGTTGCTAACTTTTCAGCACTTGTCCACGTTTCAATTGGAGTTCCACCCCAACTTGAATGAATTAATCCAAGTGGAATATTTGTTTTATTATAGATATTTTGAGCGAAGAAAAATGCGGTTGCACTGAAAGAAGCTGCTGTTTCTGGATTTTGTTCAACCCAATTCCCTGTACAATTAAAAGCAGGTGTTTCAGAAACTTGATGTTCAACTGTAAAATAACGAATATTTCGATTAAAAGAATTCTCAATCGCATTTTTGGAACCTTCTATAGAATCTGCAGGAAGCCAACCAGTGAGTGGCATTTCCATATTCGATTGTCCACTGCAAATCCAAACTTCACCAACTAAAACATTTTGGTAAGTAATTGTTGTATCAGAAAATTGAAGATTTATCGTAAAATTTTCCCCAAAATTTGGCGTTTGTAATTTAGTTTTCCAATTCCCTAATTCATCTGAAGTAGTTTTTGTCGAATTTCCCCAACTCGAAGAAATTTCAATATTAGAATTTGATTTGCTTTTCCCCCAAAATGTTACTTCTGTATTTTGTTGGAGAACCATATTATTCCCAAATATTGCAGGAATTTCGGTTTTTGATTGCGGAAAAATATGTGAAATCAAGAAAAGCAAAGTTAGAAGAAGTTTCATTTTATTCTCAGAATGTTTCAAATTTTATAAATGGAAATTAAGCAAGAGGTG
>DYSW01000083.1 GCA_020726285.1 Melioribacter roseus | reverse complement strand
ATGCTTTGGTTATGATTCAGGATTTCTTGACCAGCGATGAAAATGTTTTCATTTTACAAGGGTATGCCGGAAGTGGTAAAACTACTCTCTTAAAAGGAATTGTTGATTACTTGCAAGTAATTGAACAAAAGTACCAGTTAATGGCTCCAACCGGAAGGGCAGCAAAAGTCATAAATCAAAAAACCGGATTTGAAGCCACTACCATCCATAAAGGGATATATAGTTTCGATGAATTAGAAGAAATTGAAATAAAGCAAGAAGAAAAAAGCGATGTGAGTTTTATTTATTATTACAAGCTTCGCAATAATCACGATGCTTATAATTCAATTTTTATTGTAGATGAAGCCTCTATGGTTTCTGATATTCAAAGTCAGGGAGAATTCTTTCGTTTTGGGAGTGGATATTTATTAAAAGATTTGATTGATTATTCTCATATTGGTTTCCCAAATTCAACATCAAAAATAATTTTCATTGGCGACCCTGCTCAGTTACCGCCAATTGGGATGAATTTTTCACCTGCCTTAGACAAGAAATATTTAAACGAAAAATACAATTTAAAGATTGTTGATGCAGAGATAAAGGAAGTAAAGCGTCAAAATGCTGACAATGGAATTTTAAACTCAGCAACAAAAATTCGCAAATGCTTAACCTCTGGTTTTTTCAACGATTTTGACCTAAGAGAAAATGGCAGAGATATTTATAATCCGAAATTTGAAGATTTTCTTCATACTTATAAATCACAGCAAGGAACTAAAGTAATAATCTCGTTCAAAAACAAAACAGCACTTGACTTAAACCAAACCATCCGAAGAGATAAGTTCGGTGCTGATTTAACAGTTCAAACCAGTGATATTATAATAGTTGGGGGCAATAACTATCGTTTAGGAATAATGAACGGAGAATTTGGCGTAGTTTCGAATGTTGAAGCCGTTACTACAACAAGAGAAATTCGCTTTTATAGAAAAAATGGCGGTACAGCTTCGATTTTACTCACATGGAGAAAAATAGAATTGCTTATTCCTGATGAAAAAGGGGAAAGCAAAACGGTAAATGGTTACATGCTTGAGAATTACTTAAACGGAGATAATTATTTAAAACCTGAGGAACAACAAGCGTTGTATGTCGATTTTAAAAATCGGAATCCAAAGCTAAAACCAAAAACCGAAGAATTTAAAGAAGCC
Organism: Melioribacter roseus; assembly: GCA_020726285.1. GTDB lineage: Bacteria > Bacteroidota > Ignavibacteria > Ignavibacteriales > Melioribacteraceae > WGAL01. The sequence goes on along the minus strand of DYSW01000083.1, from coordinate 924 downwards.
ATTAAAACTGACCCTTATTTTAACTGCATACTTTTGAAATACGGCTATGCGGTAACTTGCCATAAAGCGCAGGGTGGTGAATGGGATACGACTTTTGTGTTTTGGGATAGAGGAACGCAATCCGGCTTCAACTTTAATGAATCGATGCATAACCGCTCCGGCAAGACCAATCCAGATTTTTATAGATGGGCTTATACCGCTATAACAAGGTCCTCAAGAAAACTATTTTGCATAAATCCGCCATTTTTTAATTCTTTTTCAGGAATGTCTTTCATTGATGTTAACGTTCAAAATTCATTTGACGAGTTAACTGGTAAATCGATAAAACCTATCGAAATGGAGATAACTGGCGACAATCTTAAATTGTTGCAAAAATTTAACCTGGATTCTGCTCCTATTTCTTTGCAAAATCATTTTTTACTTTTACATTATGTGGTTCAAAAACGATACATTGATATTGTAAGTTGGAATAAAGTTAGCTACGAGATTAGATATGGTTTTAAACGAGAAAATGAAACAGCTTTTTTTAAGTTTTGGATAAATGGCAAAAATGAATTCAAAACCAATTTTCAAAAATTACCTTCCGATACAAATTCCGATTCATTGTTTGAAGAAATATCCAAATTAATTGAAAATGCACCCAGATTAGTATTTGTGCGAAATACAATTGATTCTATACTGTCACAGATTGAGTTTGAACTTGAGTTAGAAGAAGAAAAGCCATTTCTAAAAACTTTATTCGATTCTCTACAAAGCGATTTAGCTGTTTCAAATATTTCAATTACAGAAATTAACCATCAAAATTATCGGGAGCGTTATACATTTAAGAAAGGGGATGAAAAAGCTGTAATTGACTTTGAATATAATGGAGATGGATTCTTTGGCAGAGTTTTACCGCTTGAAAACCAATGTAACAGCGAGAAT
>DYSW01000005.1:32501-78335 GCA_020726285.1 Melioribacter roseus | reverse complement strand
AGCATTTGCAAATCGCTTACCATACAATTATTCCAAAATTCGTGAAATCCACTAGCCCAAAATGTTGCAATTTTACCATTTTCGTCTTGAGCATTTACTATGCTGTTTGCTAAAGCAATTGCTTTTTCGTAGTAAATTTGTTCTTTTGTAGCTGTAAATGCTGATAGAAATGTGTCTATCATTTGAACTAAACTTGCATCAATGGGAACGTAGCAAGCATATTGTTCTAAAACAGAAGGCGTTCGCCAACTTTTTGATGAATTTCCCCAAGTATCATAAATTTTAGGATTTTGCCAAACGACAAATTGGTCTTCGCAAAATGCAACTAATTCTTTTCCTAACTTTATGTAATTACTATCTTTATCTGAATTTTTGAACAAATATTGAGCAAACCACGAGGCTTCATATTTTGTTAGATTTGCGTACATTTTTTGAGCTTCAACATCTTCAAACTGTCCAGTCCAATTGTAAGTTTTCATCGGATTCTCCCAAATCCAATTTATCGCTTTTGCTTTAACTTGCTCAAATTCACTTAAATTATATTTATTGACTAAAATATCCATAAAATCTGCAATTCTAATAGGAATGCAAAGCTCATCAGTTGTTGGTTTGCCAGTGTTTTTTTCAATCCTAATGTTCCAAGTTCCATTTTCCAACTGATTTTTTTTATATGTCTTTGCAATATTTACCGCTGCATTAAAATACTTTTCATTTTTAGTAATTTCATAAAGTTCAAGATAACTTATTGCGGTTGACGAAGGTTCTGTAATTATCATTTCATCACTAAATCTATTTGCCGAAAGTTCTTTTCCTTCATAAATTTGTGGAAAAAATTCGAGTGGTTTTCCTATTTTTTCAGAATTTTTAATTAGATAATCAGCAGCAGTTTGTGCAATTTGGATTGATTTTTCATCGCTTGGAAAGTGTTTGTGATATAAAATCATTGAATTTATAACACTTCCGACTTCCAAAGCCGAATAGCAATAAAGTTGATGATTTTGATGATCTGGTTTTGCTTCTTTTAACCAATTTTGCATGTGAATTTGGTTTATCTGAAAATTTAATCCTTTTTCAAATGCCGTTTGATAATCATATTTTGCATTTGGATAAGGCGGTGAAAATGGTTCAGATTTGTAAAAAATTCTACTTCCAGCAAGATTAAAAATTTTTTCATCGTTGCTTAAAGCCTCAACTTTAAGGTAGATTTTTCCCGCTGGAATTTTATCCCAAATTGGTGAAATTGATTGAAATGGCGAATTTGCATTAAAAGTATATTCTGTATTATTTTCAAACGAAAAAGCTGTGTATTTATAATATTCTGGAGTTTGGATTACCCAACTTGAATTGTTAAAATTGAATGATGGTGCATAAATAAACATTGTGGATTTTTCGTTCCAAAATGGAAATTCATTTGGTTTTCCTGGACGAATTGGAATTAGCGATTCCTCAAATGCTTGGAATTTCAAATTTCTGTAATAAAGTGAATCTTGAGCAAAATTTCCATCAATAAGTAATAAAAAGTAAAGGAAGAATATTTTTTTCATGTTTGCCCCTATAAAAAAGCCCGAATTTCATTAGAATGAATTCAGGCTAATTCAAATAATAAATAATTTTTAAGCTTTTAAAACTTCAGTAACTTTTTCCGCAGCTTGTTTAAGATTCATAGCAACAGAGAATTCTAATCCCGAATCTTTAAGAAGTTTGGCGCCTTCAACTGCGTTTGTTCCATCTAAACGAACAACAATTGGAATTGTAACATTAACTTCTTTTACAGCATCAATTACACCTTGAGCAACGCGGTCGCAACGAACAATTCCGCCGAAAATATTAATCAAAATTGCTTTAACATTTGCATCAGAAAGAATAATTTTAAAACCATTTGCAACGGTTTCTTTGTTTGCTGTTCCTCCAACATCTAAAAAGTTTGCTGGTTCGCCACCTGCAAGTTTGATAATATCCATTGTTGCCATTGCAAGTCCCGCTCCATTAACCATACAGCCAACGTTTCCATCAAGTTTGATGTAATTCAAACCGAATTTGCTTGCTTCAATTTCAAGCGGTTCTTCTTCATCTAAATCGCGAAATTGAAGAATTTCTGGTTGACGGTAAAGTGCGTTATCATCAAAATTCATTTTTGCATCAAGTGCTAAAACATCACCTTGTTTTGTAACAACTAAAGGATTTATTTCTGCTATCGAAGCGTCAGATTCTTCGTATGCTTTATAAAGAGCAATAAAGAATTTAACTGCATTTTTAAATTGATTTCCTTCCAATCCAAGTCCAAAAGCCAATTGGCGGGCATGGAAAGGTTGCATTCCTATTATTGGGTCAATTGTTACTTTAAGAATTTTTTCTGGAGACTCTTCAGCAACTTTTTCGATTTCCATTCCGCCTTCGGTAGAAACCATAAATACATTTTTAGATTGTGCTCTATCTAAAACAATTCCAGCATAAAGTTCTTTATCGATATCGATTCCTTCTTCAATCAACAATCTTTTTACAACTTTTCCTTCAGGACCAGTTTGATGAGTGATAAGTGTCATTCCCAAGATTTGCTTTGCATATTTATTTAGTTCAGCTATTCCTTTTGCAACTTTAACACCGCCACCTTTTCCCCGTCCACCTGCGTGAATTTGAGCTTTTACAACCCAAACTTTTCCACCAAGTTCTTTTGCGGCATCGGAAGCTTCTTCAACTGAAAAGGCAACTTTTCCCTTTGGTGTTGAAACTCCATACTTCTTTAAAATTTCTTTTGCTTGATATTCGTGAATCTTCATTTAATCCTCTTAAAGATTTTTAGTTTTCAAAAAATAGTTGTCAAAATTATCCTTTTTGAATGTAATAAGCAATATTGAGAAGAAATCATGAAATATTAACTTAATAATTGGAGATTGGCAATTGGTTATCATTTCGTAATGTATTGCAAAAGGAGGTTAGAATTACAAATACTAAAGTTGGAACAATAGCTCTTTCTTGTAAATCATATTTTCTAATGAAAATAATATGAAAATTTCAAGAAAGGAAAAGCGATAAAGTCATCACCCATATCATTTTGTATTGGTCGAAAAAATCCAATATCAGAGCTGAAGTATTCTGAAGAAATTCTCAATCCCAAATTAATCAATCCACCAGTTTCCTTAAATGATAAGATTTCAGAGGATGAATAATATTCCATAATTAAAGCGATACTTTTGCTCGTATTAATTTTTGTGCCAATTCCAACTAGAATTTCATCATTTTCAGCTAAGTTTTCTGAACTTGAATAGGATTTAAGATAGTTTAAATTTAGATGAAAGCTTGCTTTATTGAATTTATAACTTATTACATTTCCAAGAGTTAAAAAGTCATTTTTGGGCGTTAAAGTAAGAGTCGCTGCCGCCGCTAAGTTTTCATCTTGATAATAATTCTGTTTCACACCAATTGAAAAGGTTTCAATAAAATCAATTGTAAATGGAAAAAGGGTAAATATGCCAAGATGTGTTCTATCAGAAATTGCATAAGAGTAATTGAGTAAAATCAATTCATAATCTGTAAAGTAGGCATTTCCTGCAGGCATTGTGTAAGCAGTTGGCATTGCAAGCAGTTCGTGATCGCCAACTTTATAATCTTGTGAATAAATTGCTTGCGAAAAAATTGACAAGAATAAAAGAATACTAATTTTTTTCATAATTCTCCTCGAAAGAATTTTTATTAATAATTGTTTTTCCAAATAATGTAAAAATAATTGCTAAAAAGGTAATTGATAGACTAAGCAAAGGAATCATCATCGGAAATTGAACAAAAATAGTTTGTCGCTTGTTTGTAAAAATTTTTGCTGTTAATACATCTTTTGTAAATAATTCTGAAATTCTCAAAGTTTCACCTTTGGGATTAATTACAGTACTAATTCCACCATTTGCAACTCGAACAATATATTTGCGATTTTCAATTGCCCGCAAAACACTAAATGCTTGATGTTGAAAAGGTCCGCTGGAATATCCATACCAACTATCATTTGTAATTACAACCAAAAATTCTGCTCCTAATTTTGTAAATTCAGCAATATAATTTGGATAAATTGATTCTATACAAATTGCAGTTCCAACGGAAATTGTATCGTTTTCTCGGATTATTTCAAAATTTTTTGCTCCATCACCAATGTTCCAACTTGAAATTCCAACTTCCCATTTAAATAAATCGCCAAGCAAAGGAAGATATTCTACATAAGGAATTTTTTCGCCAAATGGAACAAGCATAGTTTTATGATATTCTTGAACTTCTCTTTTTTGCGGTGAAAATAAATAGGCTGAATTAAATGAAGTGAATGACAAACCTGTATTTTCAATTTTTTTTGCGAATTGCGGAGCTTCATTTCCCGAATAGAGATTAAAATCGGGCATTCCAGTTAAAATAAATATTTTGTTTGTGTCAGTAAATTTGTGAATTCTTCTTTTTTCATTTCGATATTTATTTGAAGATAAATAAACAGGCAATGCTGATTCAGGCCAAATAATTAATTTTGCCTCCTTTTTCACTGCTGATTTCGAGAGCGAAAGATATTCTTCAACTTGCTCAGAAACATTTTTCCCAGCCCATTTTTCCCACGGATTAAGATTTGGTTGTATCAAACCAACTTTAATTTTTTTGCTTGTGTCGTAATTTTTATTTTCTGTGTAGTAAGAATAACCAATTGTAAATAGGTAAAATACTAATGGCAAGATTAATCTTTTAATGTCAACTTCTCTATTTTTCTGATAATCATAATAAATTAGGAAGAAAATTGAATTTGATAGAAGAACCACAAGCGAAAGTCCGAAAGTTCCGATAATATCCGCAATTTGAATAAATGAAGAAAAGAAGGCAAGAGAATTCCCAATTAGTAGCCAAGGAAAACGAAATTCCGTTACTGTGTAAAGATATTCAAAACTTACCCAAAAGAAAGGCAGTAAGTAAAAGGCGTAAGTTTTTCCAATTTTTTTCTGAATGAAATAATAAATTGTTGATGGAATTAAAAATAGAATTGGATTAAAAAACATCAAAACAACACCAGAAATCATCAAAAATTTATCGGCTTCTTCTGTCCAACTTCCAACCCAATAAAGGGTTATTAAGTTAAAAATGAAAGCGAAAACATACATTGCTTTATTAATTTCAAGTAAAGAATTTCGTTTGTTTATCACCCAAAAAAGAGGAATTAACCCTACAAACGAGAAAAGGTAAAATCTGAGCGGTGGAAAAGCAAAACCCATTAAAATTCCACTCAAAACAACAAGGAATGTGTCTTTATGTTTTAACCAAATTTGCAAATGAATCTCCAAAAAATGAAAAAGATTATGCAAAATTACATATTTATATTAATTCAAGATTTCGTTTTGTTTGCTGCTACGTAATTTTAAAACAAATTGCCACAAAAAGAAAGAGCGACAAAAGTCGCTCACAAAAAAACTAAGATTCAGTTTCAACAATTCTGAAATTGTGAGTAATCTGGACAACTGATTTTAACATAAAAGTAACTCCGCAATACTTATCTTGCGAAAGTTCAATTGCTCTTTGAACATCTGCTTCCTTAATTCCTTTTCCATAAATAACATATTCAAGATTTATGGATTTATAATATTTTGGATGTTCGTCAGTTTCTTCGGCGGAAATGTTCATTTCAAATTTTTCTAATTTTATCCGTTTTTTCTGTAAAATAGCAATTACATCGCTTGATGTGCAACCGCCAAGACTTAGCAAAATTAATTCTTTTGGTCGAATAGAAGCATTACTTCCGCCAAAATCTTCTGGTCCGTCCATTGTAATCCAATGATTTGTATCGGTTTTGCCTACGAGAGTTATTCCGTTTAATTGTTTGATGTGTGCAGTTTTTGTTTCCAATATCTTTCCTTTATTATTTTTCAAAATTTAACTTAGTTTAATTCTAAAATCCACAATTACTAATTCATTATTTTCTGTAACAATCAGTGGATTTATATCAAATTCCAGCAAATTTTTGTTTTCTCGTAACATTTTGCAAGAATTTGAAATTATGGAAATAAGATGATCGATCTCAATTGGCGATTCACCACGAACTCCTTTAAGAATTGCACCAATTTTTGTTTCAAAAATCATTTCTCTAATTTCATCAGATGTTACGAATGCTGAACGCATCGCAAAATCTTCAAAATAATTTACATATTTTCCACCCAAACCAAATGTTATCATTGGTCCAAAACTGGAATCGCGAAATCCACCAATAAGTAATTCAAATCTACCTTTATGAAAAGGTTGAATTAAAAATGATTCTGGAATTAAGTGATGATTTTGCATTCTTTCTTTTATTGATTTTACAGCTGTAATCAATTCCTTTTCATTTTTTATGTTCAATTCAACGGCGCCAAAGTCGGATTTATGAGTTGTTTGCGAATTAATTCCTTTAATTACAATTGGATAATTCTCAATTTTTGTTGACAAGATTTCTTTATTTGGAATTACAATTCCGTTAGAAATTGGTAGTTTATATTTATTGACAATTTTTTGTAATTCTAAATCGTTAAGAAAATCTTTTCCTTTTAACATTTTGGAGTCTAACAGAATTCTTTGTTTTTGATATTCTTCTTTGTTTAGTTGGATTTTCAATTTTCTGTCGAAATGAAGAAGCAAATCTGAAATAATTTTTGCGGGTTCTTCCGGGTTTCTAAAGATTGGTGTTCCAAATTGGGAATTTTGTTTGTAATTCGACCAAAATTCTGGTAAAGGCATTACAACTTGAAAAATTGGTTTCTGTGATTTTATAGAATTAACAGATTCAACTACAGAAAGTGGTTCAACCATTACGGGTTCAACAAAAATTGAAATTATTGCGTCCACATTTTCATCTTTTAGAACAATTTCATTAGCCAATTTATACATTTCCCAAGTTCCACCAGGAAGTAAATCAATTGGATTTCCTTTTGCCCCTTCTTTCGGTACAACTTTTTCTAATCTATCAATCGTTTTTTGTGATAATTCAGCAAGAATGAGACCATTTTTTTCGAGAGAATCAACAGCTAAAATTGCTGGTCCACCAGCATTTGTTACAACTGCAATTCTATTTCCTTTTGGTTTAGGAAAATTCAAAAATCCTTTTACTGAATTAAACATTTGTGTAATTGTGTCTGAACGAATAATTCCAAATTGCTTCATTACCGAATTTACAACTCTGTCTTCGGTGCCCAAAGCTCCTGTGTGCGATGAAGCCGCTTTCATTCCAGCTTGCGATTTACCAGCTTTCAGAATTAATGTGGGTTTGTTTGATTTTCCTAAAATGAAAAATTCAATAAACGAAAAACCATCAACAAAACTTTCTAAATAAAAAGTTGAAATTTTGATTGATTTATCATTTTCCCAGAATTTGAGCAAGTCAATTTCATTGATGTCTGCCTTGTTGCCAACGCTAATAAAATGTGCAAATCTTATGTCAGTTTCGCGAAGGGAATTTATAACTGCCGCACCTAAAGCGCCACTTTGCGAAAGAAATCCAACGGCTTCGTATTCTGGTTTTTCTGCAACAAAAGTAGCATTTAATCTAATTTTAGAATTTGCATTGATAATTCCCATGCAATTCGGACCAACCAACCTCACATTGTGTTTTCTTGCAAGCTGAAGCAATTCCATTTCAGCAAGTTTTCCTTCTTCTCCAGTTTCTTTAAAACCCGCAGTTACTACAACAATTGATTTCACATTTTTTGCGATCAATTCTGTTACAGAATCCATCACAAATTGTTTTGCTACAACAACAAAAGCCAAATCGATTTTTTCTTGAATTTTCTGAATAGATGAAAAGCAATTGTATCCTAAAATTTCGGTTGTTTTGGGATTTACAGGAAAAACATTGCCAGAATAGTTGTATGTTTTTATTGATTTTAGAATTTCATAGCCGATACTTTTTTCTTTTGAAGAAGCTCCAACAACACAAACTGAGTTTGGATAGAAGAAATTACTGATTGAATTTTTCATCATTTTCTCTATTATTTTGATTATTCCCGTGCTGCGTATTTTTCATGGAATCTTTCTTTTAATTTTTGCTGAACGATAGGCGGCACAAATTGGTTTACTTCTCCACCGAACATTGCAAGATTTCGGATTATTGTTGAGTTCAAGTAAGTGTATTTTTCGTGTGGCATTAAAAATATTGTTTTAATTTCATCAGCAAGTTTGCGGTTCATTAGTGCCATTTGGAATTCATATTCAAAATCTGTTATTGCACGCAAACCTCTAATTATTCCAACTGCTCCAATTTTCCGAGCGTGGTCTACAATTAAACCGTCGAAAGCTACAACTTCAACATTTGGATATCCAATTAAACTAATTTTTAACATTTCGACACGTTCATCAACGGTAAACATTCCCGTTTTTGCTGGATTTTTCCCCACAGTAACAATTACTTTATCGAATAAGTCAATTGCTCTACGAATTACATCGATATGTCCGTTTGTAACAGGATCAAACATTCCAGGATAAATAACCTTTTTCATAAAAACTAATCTCCATTTTCAAATTTATAAATCAAACTATCACCCAATTTTTTAATTGGTTCTTTTTGAAACACTTTTATATCCTCTGATTCCGTTTGAATTGAACGTTCAATAATTAATAAACCGTTTTCGGTTAGTAAATTTCTCTTAAATATTTCTTCAAAAACAAGGTAAATATCATTTTTAAAAAATGGTGGGTCAGCTAAAATTAAATCGAATTGAGAATTTGTGCGTTTTGCGAATTTTACAGCATCCGATTTCACAATTTCAACAGATTCTAACACGCCTAATTCAGTCGCATTAAAAATTATGTTCTGATAAATTTGATAATTTTGCTCGATAAACGTAATTTTTTTTGCTCCTTGACTTAATGCTTCAAATCCTAATGCTCCCGAACCAGCATAAATATCAAGAATAGTTGCTTCCTCAAACACAAAAATGTTACGTAAAAAGTTGAAAATTGCTTCACGATTTTTTTCAGTTGTTGGGCGAATTCCTTTTGAATTCGGTACTTTTATTGTTCTTCCACGTAAATACCCAGAAATTATTCGCATCAACTATTCCTAAACAACAGCCCAAGTAACGAGAAAAAGTTATTTAAGTTATATGCTTTTAGATGTTGTAAATCAATTAGTTTTGCTAATTTCTCAGTTTTTGATTTCATCGGCTGGAAAACACCTTCTTCTATCAAACTTTGGTTTCTTTCAAAACAGCAAGCGGTAAAATCGGATGAATTTTCAAAGAATTTTCGAGATAAAAGAAGTTTTTCGTTTACTCTTTGATTAATATCATGAAGCTTAACATTTTCAGAATTAATTTGCATTATTTTACCAGAATTTGAAATTATTGAAACTAATACTTCATTATCACGGTAAATAAAAATATTCCCTTTTTCATAAGATTCGCAACTTTTGGCAAAATTCCATGCTGAAACCGCTGGGTGTTCAATCAATTTTAGATTCCAATTATTTCGAGCCGCAAATTTGTGTAATCTCAAAACTATATCTTTTTGTAAATAGAAAACTGCAACTTCGGGATTTGAATTATTACCAATTAAAATGTGATTTTTAATGAATTTTTCGGGATTTTCGCCAGTATGTAATTCTACTTCAAAGTTAACTTGTAATTTAATTTCATCTTTAAGCAATTTTTTTTCAAGCGGGAAAGTTAGAATATTGAATAATCTAGCGGGTAGAATCAGTAAAACATCGCCGACAATAGTTGTGTTTTCAAATAATTCTTCCAAATTGTTAATTAATTCAATTTCATTTTTCATTGAAAATAAATTAGCCTCAATTGGTTTGTCGAATATGTTATTCGGAGCAAACATACCTTGAGAAAAGTCAAATTGGAATGAAAGAAGTTGGTTGTTTGAAAATTCTATACAAGTTTTTGAGTTTATCAATTTCATTTGTTTAAGATTTATTTGATGAAGAATAAGTTTCGTTTAAAAAATAATCGGTAGAAATGGATACTAATTTATTGAAATAAGATTTTTAATTTTATCAAACTTACTTTTACCAATTCCTTTTACTTTAAGTAAATCTTCTTTTTTAGTAAATTTCATTAAATCTTTTCTTTTTTGTAATATTAAAATAGCCGTTTTTTCTCCAATCCCTGGTAAATCTTGCAAATCTTTTTGAGTCGCCAAATTAATATTTAACGTATTAGTTTCAGAAAATCTATTTCTTTTTATTTGCAAATTTTTAGTGATTGGTTTTGTGGTACTTTTTGAATTACTTTCAATTACTGAAGAATTAAGGATTTTCAAAGAATCGTAACTATCAAATAAGCTGTCTTGTTTAGTATAATCGTAGATTGGTTTACTTTGATCTTTATAATTTAAAAAATTGAGCAAAAGTCCAAAAGAAATGGCAGAAACAAGAAAAAGCACAATTTTTAATTCAGAATCAGTAAATCCAATCTTCCTGAATAAATTTTTCATCTGTGTTGCGTTGGTACTTTGATATTTGGTTGGTTTATCAAATCTTCAAGCGATTTTCGTTCAGAATTGTTAATGTTTTCGGGTATCCAAATATTTATTTTTACTAATTGGTCGCCAGAACCGTGTCTGTTTAAATGCTGAATTCCTTTGTGTCTCATACGTAATAATTTACCAAGTTGAATTCCAGGTTGGATTTTTAATTTAGCTTTTCCCGTTAAAGTTGGAACTTCAACTTCAGTTCCTAAGACCGCTTCAGGATAGCTTAAAAATAATTCATAAACAACATCGTCTTCGCTACGTTTGAAAAATTCGTGTGGTTCTTCACGGAAAATCACAATAATATCGCCAGCTTTTCCGCCATTTTTCCCAGAATTTCCCTGTCCATGTAAAGTAAGATAATTTCCATCACTAACTCCAGCGGGAACATTAACTTTAATAATATCTTCTTTTTGAATTCTTCCTTCGCCTCGGCAAGTTGAACAAGGTGATGAAATTACTTTTCCGGTTCCATTACAATTTTTACAACTTGTAATATTAACGAATTGACCAAACATTGATTTAGATATTTGTCGAACTTCTCCACTTCCGTTGCAAACAGAACAAGTATGGAAAGAATTATTGTCTTTTGCTCCGGTTCCATTGCAAGAAGTACAAGAAACAAATTTGTTAATTTTTACTTTTTTTGTGGTTCCGGTTGCAATTTCTTCCATTTTAAGTTTAATTGTAACTTTTAAATCAGAACCTGGCGTTCCAGTTGATTGTCGCCTTCCGCGTTGCGAATGTCCACTACTGAAAAAATCGTCAAAAATAGAACCGCTTCCGCCACTACTTCCACCGCCACTGAAAATATCAGAAAAATGGCTAAAAATATCATTAATGTCTGAAAAACCGCCAAAACCTTGACCATTACTTCCCATTCCAGCATGACCGTATTGGTCATATCTTGCTTTTTTATCATCACTACTTAAAACTTCGTAAGCTTCTGCTGCTTCTTTAAATTTTTCTTCTGCTGCTTTATCATCGGGATTTCTATCTGGATGATATTTCATAGCTAAAGTTCTATAAGCTTTTTTGATTTCATCTTTTGTAGAATTTTTGGTTACGTCAAGTATTTCGTAATAATCTCTTTTTGCCATCTAATTTCCTTTAATTTGCTTCGGTACTTACAATTACTTTTGCGTGTTTTATAACTTTATCTTTGTACAAATAACCGATTTCCACAACTTGCAAAACGGTTTCTTCTGGAACTTCTGTTGATGGTTGTTGAAGGAGAGCTTCTTGAAAATTGAAATCAAATTGTTCTCCTTTTGGGTCAATTTTTTGAATTCCTGCTTCTTCAAGTTGCTTAGTAAAATTGTTGTAAATCAATTTAATTCCATCAATTAATGATTTGTAATCTTCTGTTTCTTCTGTGTGCTGAAGCGAACGTCCTAAATCATCATAAATAGGAAGTACTTTTTTTAACAAATCTTCGCCAGCGTATTTGAACATTAACGACAAATCATTTTCTGTCCTTCTTTTATAATTTTCAAATTCGGCGGCTTTTCGCTTAAGCAAATCGCTCATTCTTATTATGTCTTCTTCTAGTAACTCAATTTGCTTTTTAAAATCCAAGTTTTCTTCAGATGTTTCAGTATTTTCTGTTTCTTCTGGTTTATTCAATTCGTTTTCCATTTCTAATTCTTCATTTTGATTGTTTTTTTCGCTCATATTTATCTCTCTTATTTATTTACTTAATCTTTTCATTTCTTTTGATATTTGTTCTGCAAGATATTCAATTACAGCAACAGTTTTGGAATATTCCATTCTTGTCGGACCAATTATACCCAAAGAACCATTAATTTCGCCGACTTTATATTTTTTGGAAATGAGGCTATAATCTTCAAAATTTTTGTCATTTCTTTCCTGTCCGATAGAAATATTTGTCGAAAAAAGAATATCATTACTAGATTCTTGAATTAAATGAATAATTACATCTTTATTCTCAATTAATTCAATAATGCTACCAAATTTTCCTGTTCCCAGAAATTCTGGGTGAGAAAGTGCTTCTTTTACTCCGTAAATGTAAGCTTTTTCGTCATCGTTATTATCAGAAAATATTTTGTCGGAAGAATCCAAAAATAATCTAATAATTGGCTGCAAAGAAGTGTTCATTTTGTCGCGAAATCGTTCTGGAAACGATTCTTTAATTTGCTTAAAAGTAAGTTCTGTAAGTCGCTGATTCAACAACTTTTCAATAACTTGAAGTTCCTTTTTTTCAATTTTTGTGCTAATTTCCAGAGTAATTGTTCTAACTAAACCAGAGAAAACTTCAATTACAATTAATATTCGAGAAGTTGAAAGTTGAACAATTTGAATTTTTTTCAGTTTTGCTTCTTCAAATTGCGGATAAGTTACACACGCAATTTGATGTGTGATTGTGCTTAGTAATTCGGCAGTTGTTTTAATAATATCTTTGTCAGAAACAGCGGTTTTTAGATTGGCATCAATAAAGTTTTTTTCATTTTGGTCAAGAGAAATTTTTGGCATTAACGAATCAACATAAAATCTGTAACCCAAATCGGTTGGAATTCTTCCAGCAGAAGTGTGTGGGTGATTGAGAAATCCTAAATCTTCTAAATCAGCCATAATATTTCTAATTGTTGCTGGCGAAAGACCGAGTTCATATTTTTTTGCAATATTTCTCGATCCAACCGGAGTTGCGGTTAGAATATATTGGTGAATCACATATCGCAAAATTGATTTTTCGCGTTCTTTTAATATTTCTTTTAACATTAATCTTTTAAATTAGCTTTGTAAACTTACAAAAAATGAACTTTTTTTACGAACAATACGATGCTTTTCCTTAACTTCAGTTTCTTAATTTTAGAAAATTTAATACAATATGGCAAAATCGTACAAAGATTCCGGCGTTGATATTTTAGCCGGCGAACAAATGGTAAATAACATAAAAAATGTTGTAAAACAAACATTTAATAAAAATGTTTTAACTGGACTTGGTTCTTTTGGAGCATTTTATAGTTTGGATTTATCTGATTACAGAGAACCAGTGTTAGTCTCAAGTGTTGATGGTGTTGGAACAAAGTTGAAAATTGCAATAGAAATGGATATTCACAACACGGTTGGGCAAGATTTGGTAAATCATTGTGTAAATGATATTGCAGTTGGCGGAGCAAAACCACTTTATTTTTTAGATTATCTTGCATTTGGAAAGTTGAATCTAAAAATATCGCAAGAAATTATTGGAGGCTTTGCAAAAGCTTGTAAAGAAAATGAAGTTTCGCTGATAGGCGGTGAAACTGCTGAAATGCCGGGAATTTATGCAGAAAAAGATTACGATATGTCTGGAACAATTGTAGGAATTGTTGAAAAATCCAAAATAATTAATGGTAATTCCGTTTCAAAAGGAGATGTGTTAATTGGCTTTGCTTCAAACGGATTACACACAAACGGATATTCACTTGCTCGGAATGTTCTTTTTGAGCGACTTTCTGTAGAATACAAATCTCCAGATTTGCAATTATCACTTGGAGAAGAACTTCTTCGAGTTCATAAATCATATTTATCATTAATAAATATTTTAAAAGACAGTTTGGAGATAAAAGCTTTTTCACATATTACAGGTGGCGGAATAATTGGAAATACAAAACGCGTTGTTCCAGTTGAACATAAAATTGCGATTGATTGGAGTTCGTGGGAAATTCCTGCACTTTTCCAATTAATTCAAAAAGAAGGCGAAATTTCTGATGAAGAAATGCGAAATGTTTTCAATCTTGGAATTGGTTTAATTGCTATTGTTACCAAGGATGATGTAAATCACATATTTAATTTGTCAAAAACACTTAATTTTGAATGTAAAATAATTGGAGAAATTCAGTAGTTGCGAAGAGTTTTCGATATATTAATTTCATTAATTCTAATTGTATTAACAATTCCATTGCAATTTTTGATTTTTTTAGGGTTGGCTTTAGATTTACAAGAATTTCCAATATTTTTTCAAGAAAGGGGAATAACACTAAATAACGGAAAATTCCGCATCGTAAAATTCAAAACATTAAAAAAGTTCTTATCAACTTCTGAAGAAACAAACGCATTTCTTAAAACTGAGCAACAAAATCACCTTACTAAATTCTCCAAAATTTTACGAAAAACTGGGTTGGATGAAATTCCACAACTCTATAATATTTTATTTGGGGAAATGAGTTTCATTGGTCCACGTCCATTTATGACTTCTGATTTGAAATTACTTAAAGAACAATCACCTTATTATTATAGTTTGAGAAAAAATATCAAATCCAAACCTGGTTTAACTGGACTTTGGCAACTTTTTGGTGATAGAAACGAAGGAATTAAGAATTTAGTAGAACTTGATTTGCTTTATGAATATAATAAGTCAGTAAAATTAGATTTATATTTATTCATTCAAACGTTTGTTATCTTTTTAAAAGGAAAAAACTCCGACGCAATTCTTCCGAATCAGTCCACAAAAAAGAATTTATCAACTTTCATTTTCTCATCAACAAGTTTTGTGATAAATCCATTAATAAAATCGCAGAAGAAAATCATTAAAAAATTGGAAGCACTCCCAACATCATATTCAATTCAAATTCCCGAAAATTATTGGGTTAATTCACAAACACTTTCCCGCGAAGAAAAATTAAATAATTCGATAAAGATTATACACATCAACAAAGGCGAAAATCAGAAAACCGCTTAATCTTCAGTTTTTAGTTTTTCAGTTCTATCAGCTAACTTTAATTTTTCAATAATTTCTTCCAAATCTCCATCCATTATTGTTGAAAGACTATACAAAGTTAGCCCAATTCTATGGTCGGTGAGTCTATTCTGAGGAAAATTGTAAGTGCGGATTTTATCGCTTCTATCGCCACTTTTTACCATCGATTTACGTTGGTCGGCAATTTCCTTGTTGTGTTCCTGTAATTTTGCATCATACAAACGTGCATTAAGTACTTTCATTGCTTTCTGACGATTTTTTAATTGGGAACGTTCATCTTGACATTGAACAACAATGCCAGTTGGAATATGTGTAATTCTGATGGCTGTTTCAACTTTATTCACATTTTGTCCACCAGCACCACCACTTCTGTAAACATCAATTTTCAAATCATTTTGGTCGACATCAACTTGAACATCTTCGGCTTCTGGCATAACCGCAACAGATGCAGCCGAAGTATGTAAACGACCACTTGCTTCGGTTGCGGGAACTCGTTGCACACGATGAACGCCGCTCTCAAATTTCAAATCGCCATAAACTCCATTTCCGGCAATTGACATAATAACTTCTTTGATACCACCAACTCCACCCATATCGTTAATGTCGATAAGCTCGTATTTCCAACCAATTTTTTCGCAAAATCGGGTGTACATTCTAAATAAATCATTTGCAAAAAGTCCAGCTTCATCGCCACCGGTTCCAGCTCTTATTTCCAAAATAACATTTTTGTCATCATCTGGGTCTTTGGGAATTAGTAAGAATTTTATTTTTTCTTCCAAATCGGCTTTTTTAATACGCAAATCCTCTAATTCAGCTTCGGCAAGTTCAACAATATCACTATCTTTTTCATTTTGAATAATATCAAGATTTCCTAATTCATCATGATTAACTTTTTGATATTGTCCAAAAGTAATAACAACTTCTTCTAATTCACTTCTTTTTTTGCTTAATTCTATCATTCTTTTTTGGTCAGATAGTATATCCGGACTTGATAATTCTACCATAATTTTATCGAATCTGTTCTTTACTTCTTGTAATTTCGCTATAAAATCCATTTTAACCTAAATTTTTAAGATTGTGAATATAATTAAAAATTTATGCAAATTTGCCTTTTCAAAAACGAGTTATAAATGCGAAAATTTGATGTTCCAAATAAATTCAGAAGTGAATTTATAACAAAAATTAAACTTGAACGTAAACAAAATGACAGAATGAAACGCGATTTTTCGCCTACAATTCTAGATTATTCTAACGTTACGTTTTATCTTTCTCGGCATTTTGGATTTTGCTTCGGGGTGGAAAATGCGATTGAAATTGCATACAAAACCTTGAACGAAAATCATGGGAAACGGATATTTTTACTTAGTGAGATGATTCATAATCCAGATGTAAATAAAGATTTAGTAGAAAATGGAATTCTGTTTCTTCAGGATACTTATGGAAATAATTTGATTAATTGGGAAGAAATTACTTCGGAAGATATTGTAATAATTCCAGCGTTTGGGACAACAATTTCCACAGAAAATATACTTAAGGAAAAGGGAATCAATCCTTTGCAATTTAACACAACTTGTCCTTTTGTGGAGAAAGTCTGGAATAGAAGTAGAGAAATAGCACTAAATAACTTTACAACAATTATTCATGGAAAAGCTCAACATGAAGAAACACGAGCAACATTTTCTCATACAGAAATTCACGGAAAAGCTATCACATTATTAAACTTAGATGAAGCAAAATTTCTTGCAGAAGTAATTCTGGGAAGTAAATCGGAAAAAGAGTTTTTTGAAAAATTTGGTTCAAAGATTTCTGAGAATTTCGATGTAAATAATGATCTAAATAATATTGGAGTTGTAAACCAAACAACTATGTTGGCTGAAGAAACATTAGAAATCACAGAATATTTACGACAAACAATGATTAGAAAGTTTGGGGATGAAAAAATATCAGAGCATTTTGCTGATACTCGCGATACTTTGTGTTACGCCACGAACGATAATCAAACCGCTACTAAAGAATTGTTAAATTTAGATGCAAATATTTCTATTGTTGTTGGTGGTTACAATAGCTCAAACACAACACATCTTGTTAAGATATTAGATGAAAAAATGTCAACCTACTTTATAAAGAATGCGAGTGAAATTAAATCAAAAAGCGAAATTCACTTTTTTGATATTCACACAAAAACGATGAAAGTTGATTTACAATTTTTATCGAAATATCAATTGCCGAAGATTGCACTAACTGCGGGAGCATCTTGTCCAGATTCTGAAATCGAAAAGGTTATAAATAAAATTATCTCATTTTGCGATTAGAACATTTTTTAAAATAAAAAACCTCTCTTAAATTGCTTCAAGAGAGGTTAATGAAAAAAAGGGAAGACTTAGAATCTTAAACCAACTCCAAATGAGTGTATGTCTCCAAGATCTTTGAATTGTTGATATGCATAATCAATATTCATTCCGAAATATCCGAAATCATCATAATTTATCCCAAAGCCAGCGGTTAGACCTTTTTGAGTATTTTCTAAAAATAATGTTTCGTAACCACCACGGATTTGCACAATTTCATCAAGTAATGATAATTCTGCTCCGACATTCATCCAAGGATAATTATCGTTTGGGTAGATTATATCAGTTGCGAGTGTAAGTCTGTAATCTTCGCTAAAAATGAAATCTTTAGCTAAACCAAGTTGCAATCGAAGTGGAAGTTCAAAAGAATCGGTAGCAAGGTAAACATCAACAGATTCGTTATTACCGCCAGTAGTTTCATCTGAATCGAGGCGTTTTAATAAATCTTCGCCAGACATTTGCATTTTTGTTCCGTAATTTGAAATACTTGTTGCAAACTTTAATCCCCAAAATGGGGTTAAGAAGTTTGTTCCAATATCAACAGCCAAACCATCAGAAGCCGATTTCGAAATGTTTTCACGGATGTATTTTACATTTATTCCAAATGCAAAAAGTTCAGTTATGTAATTGGCATAAGTTACACCAAATGCATAACTTGCAGCTGTAAATGTTAAACCTGTACCATCTGGATAATTTTCAGTTGTTTCATCCATTGTACCATAATCAATGGACGTTACGTTAATTCCCACAACACCGAAATTATCAACAGGGAAAGCAACAGCGGTGTAGTTTAGATTTATATCTGCAAATGATTTTGTGAATGTAAAAAGTCCGTTAAATTCTTGTGTGTTGGCAATTCCAGCTGGATTCCAATACATTGCAGAAGGGTCGTCCATTGTAGCCGTAACGGCACTTCCCATAGCAATTCCTTTGGCTCCAACTCCAACGCTTAAAAATTTTGCTGCCATTGTTCCGGTTTTCGAGATTGTTTGCGAAAATCCGAAATTGAATAGCAGAAAACTTAGAATAAAGCCGAGAAATATATTTTTCTTAAACACTTTGTATTCTCCTAAAATTTTCAATTATTTAATAACGGCAAACTTGCCGATTTTTGTCCCAATTCCCGGAGCATCTACATAAAAAACATAAACTCCGTAAGCAATACCAAGATTATCTTTTGTTAGCATATCCCAATATTCTGTTCCATCAGCAAAAGCTGTATTGTGTTCAATTTCTTTTACAAGTTCACCGCTAACGGTAAATATTTTGATAGTACATTGAGCGGGTAGGTGAATAAATTGTAATAAACGTGGTCCACGTCCGCTATTGAAAGGATTTTTTACTTCCCAACTTGCTTGAGCAACGTATGGATTTGGAACAACTTTAATATCATCTAAAGCGTCTTTTGCCTTTGCTTCATCAATCGTTCCGGCAGAAGCAACAAACGTAAATTTATCTGAAGATAAGAATGGTTTTTTCAATTTCACAATAAGAGAATCACCTTCTTGTGGAATTTGTTTTGCACCCGTTGTATCACCAGATAGATAATTTGTCCAAGTTATAATTAATTCGTTAATCGAATTAGGTTCAAGGAAAATAATTCTGTCTTTTTTTGTTCTTAAGGCAGAAAAAGTACCTGGACCACCATTTGTATCGAGATCTATAAATACAAAGTCAACATATCGCTTTTCACTGATATTGTAAACTTTAAAATTTACTGGTTGTGATGGCCAATTTGTATTAAATAATCTATAAGCTGTTGAAGTATCAGCGCCAGATTCGTCATAAAAAGAAATTATGTAATCGTTCGGGCGTTCACTTCCTTTTGGATCGGTAACAACTGAAGATTTGAATTTTTCAAAAATGTAGGTCTGAATGCTATCTGATGACCAGCCAGATTCACTAGTATTAATTTCAACTCTATCTTCATTCGTAAAACTAAGTCTAAATCCTTCTGTTAAAGGTTGTTCATCGCTTAGAATATCAGAGCTATGGTTAATTAAAGTATCGCCGGAAGTAGTATTAACTAATGTGAAATTTTTAGTTGTTAAAGTATCTGGGACGGTAGTTGAACTTGCCATTTTTAATGTATCTTCAAAAGAAATTTCATAAACATTTCCATCTAAAATCTGATTAATGTCTATGATTACTGAAGTAATTTGTCCAGTACTTGTTCCTGTAGTATGTTCCAAAACACCAAGTGTTGGCGGAACATAACCTGCGGCAGGAACCGATGGAACTATTTTCACTACGTTCGGACCAGTTCTAACTGTTCCATCAGATTGTAAGCTAATTCGAATCGGTGATTCTGAAGGGATTATATTTCCAGTAGGATAACCAAAATCGTAAGCAACTACAGCATAATAATATGTAAAACCATTTTTTACGGTTGAATCAACAAATGAATGTTTTAACCCAGTGTTATCACCAAGATAGTAATGTACTCCATCAATTCCAACAGAATCAAATCCGGAATAAGCATCAACTAAATCAAATTGTGCAATTGGTGTTCTAAAAACTAAGTTTCCATATCCATTTGTTATTACATACGGATCTAAAAAGGCGGGATCTTGAGCACGATAGATTTTATAACCTTCAAAGTCATTTCCATCTCCACCTATTTTGTCAATGTAATCGTCAAATGATGATTCTGCAATATCATCCCAATGTAATGTTACACGATTATCACCAGGGATGGCAGTAACATTTGGGGCAAACGGAGCGTTAGCAAATTGATAATCGTTTTCATAAGTTTCTTGAACACGTAATTTTTTCCTTTGAATTTCGGCTTTACGTAATGCCGCATCGGGATCTGAAACTGGTCCATTTGCTAAAATTACAGAAACAGAAATTGGTTCTGTTTGTCCAGATTTTATTGGGAAATAGCTTGAAGAAATGAATAAATCGTATTCACCAGCAACAACTTCTTGTGGATTATAAAAAAGTCCTGGTCGCATAAATTTGAACCAAAGTTCTGCATCACTAATTGTGCTGAAGTTATATGCACCAGCGGGTTCATATTGAGCATTTGTAATACCAATTTGGTCAGTTTCTGAAACGTCAGTAACGTCAACATTTGGTTCGCCTGGCAAATTAAATCTTGCTCCTGAAGTAGGAACTCCATCATTTTCGCCGTAATCTCCTGTTCCGGCAACTCCATCAACGCCAACGTCATCTGTTAGAACGTTCCAATCGCCGTCTTCATCTATTCCGTTTTCGCGGGATTCGTCAACCATTTCGTCAATTTGCTCATCTATATTTTCATCAATTGCACCGTTATTGTTATTATCAATTCCGTCTGCATAAGCTAAACCAAGTGTAGATTGAATAACATTATAAAGAATTAAACCATTGTCTAATTTGTAACGAAAATAAGTGTCTGTGCTTGCTTGGTTGATCATTTCTTGAGTAATTGTTGGACTTCCTTCTTCTGCATTATTGTTGTTGTCAATAAAATCAGAGAATTTCATTCCTAAATCATCGGCATCAACCATTAGTAAATGCACTTGACCATCTTGAATTGCATCAAAAAATGGAGAGTTAGGCCAACGTTTCCATTGGTCAGTTGATGCTAGATCAATCATTTCTTGAGTAATTATAGGACTTCCGTCTTCGCCATTGTTATTTTGATCAATTCTATCAGCAAAAGTAACTCCAACTTGAACTCCGAATGGAATGTGTGTTTCGTTTTCATCAATCAAACCGTTTTCGTTATCATCCAATAAGTTGTCAACATTTTCACCCACAAGTAGCTCTTCGCTTACTTTTGGTCCGTTAACTTCACCATCACCATCGTTATCAACGCGGTCATCGGAATTTCCTGGAGTTTCCAAAAATGCTTGTGCAACTATTCCAACGGGATCACTTCCAAAATCTGGAGCTCGGTTATCTTTATCATAACTGAATGCAACGTCGAGTAGCAAATCGAATTCTGAAAAGTCATCTTGAGAATCGCCATTTCCACCAACAAAATCGGCGTGCCAAGCCGTTATAGCTCCTTTTGGAATATCTTTTGTTCCATCATTTTTTACGTTATGAAGAATGTAAATTGCATCTTGAACAAGAATTTGTGACCAAGCTAAAGTTCTAACATCTAGTAAAATTCCTAAGCCTTTTCTTGTGTAATCTGTTGTATCAGGAAAGTATGTTGTATATCTATCGTATTTATCATCTGAGGAACGATAAAAAATTTCTTGATCAGCACGAAAATCGTCTTTTCCACCAAGTCCGTTCCAACTTCCTGCCCAACCTGGGTCAATTTCATCATTTTCTTTATCGGGCCAGAATGCAGGCCAAGTTGTTTCATCAACACTTGTGGCTATTGAGCGTTCAGTTCTCGATTCATTATAATATCCTGGAACTGGTTCAAAATTCCAGCTACTTCCGTCAGGTGCATTTCTCCCGTTGGGAAGATCAACAATTTTTATGATTTGACCATTATCGTCAGTAACTTCTCCAGCCACAAAAATTGCTGTTAAAGCTAAATATACTTGACCTGTATTTTTAGGCCATTCATAAGGTGTTTGAACATCTAAAGGAAGTGTTCCATCTGTTCTTCCGGTCCATCCAAAATTAAAGATGGATGTTCGGATGTTATTTCCTTCCATTTGAGCATTTCCTCGTTTTCCGGAATCACCACGTTCAGTACCTGGTACGTATTGTCCAAAAACTGCGAGTGGAAGGAAAACAATTAAAAATGCTACAAGTATTGTTTTCAAAAATTTATTCATTATTTCTCCAAAAAATTTCACTAAAAATTATAACTGAAACCGACTTGAATTTGACGAGGTTGCTCGTAATTCCAAGGTCGAATTAAATAGTCTTCAATTGTGTTTGGTCTGTTTGGATCAACAACACCAATTAAACTTTGTGCTTCGGTTGTTGCATCTGGTAACCCTGTGTCTGAAAATACATTTGTAATAATGCGAGCATCGAGTAAATTAAATATTCTTGCGAAAAATGTAACAGTATTTCCTGCAAATTCCAGGTTGTAATGCAATTTCAAATCTAATGAAAATTGGTCTGGTCTTCTTGCACTATTACTTGTGAATCCTGAACTTAAACCTCTATCAGCAGTAAATTGAGTTACACTTGGTGTATAAGGTAACCCGGTTCCATATCTTGCAAGAAGTGAACCGCCCATTGTTTGGTTTCCGACAAAAAGTGATGCATTTAGCATTTGGCGTTGATCCCAATCTAATGGAAGAAGATAAAGTGTTGGTTCTGAATTATCTCTTTGTGAATAGAAATCTTCTTCAGGTGTTGAGGCGCTTCCTTCAGCAAATTGGAATGTATAATTCAAATCGAATGAATAATAATTATTAAATCTTTTTTGAAAGAAGAGAGTAAATCCTTTAACATTTGAATAATCTCTATTAGTGAAAATAGAATATGTAACGCCGTTCATAGTTTCAATCATTGGTCCGGAAGTTACATAATCACGAATATCACGGTAGAATAAAGTTGCATCTATTAGAAAATCTTCCATAAAACTTTGACGGAAGCCAATTTCGTACATTGTTGTGCGTTGTGGATTTAAATTAGGATTTCCGAATGGTGAACCGGTTGAACCAGTTTCTGGAACTTTATAATCGCCACGGTCAAAAAGTCTGTTGAAAGTTGGAATTTGGAAGAATTGTCCGTATGAAAAGTGGAAAACACCAACATCACTTATTGGGTAAGCAATTCCGAGACGTGGAGCAATTTGATATTTTGCTGACGCATCTTTATAGAAATATTGTTCTCTATCGGAGATAGATAATGTATCTAGCCAACTTCTGAGTGGATTATAAATATTTGGATCTGTTGGATCGGCAAGAATATGACCACGTGAATCAAAGTAATCAAATCGAACGCCAAAATTGATAATTACTTGATCAAATTCAATTTTATCTTGAATATATGCTGCATACGAAATAGGTGATGCGTCATATTTTTGGCGGGCGATTGAACTTTCTTCAGGAATTGCAGTTTGAAATGGTTCGACTGGGATGCCGTCTATTTTTTTTGGTTCGAGTGAATAATCGTCAAATTGTAGTTCATCAATTTTTCCTTCTAACCCAAATTTTACTAAATGGTTTTGATTAAATTGGTTTGTGTAATCAATTTTAACCAATAATGAATTTGTTTCCCGATAGAATCTGTGCAAATTTGTTCCAGCACTTATAAACGCATAACCGACTGTGCTTAATGAATCAGGATGTAAATATCTTGAATCGTAAGGATCTTCATACAAATATTCGTTGAAGTTTTTGCTAAAATAAGATACTTTTAACGTGTAAAAAGATTGTGATGAAAGTGTGTGGGTTAAACTGAGTGTTGTTGTTAATGCTTCGGAATATTTTGTTACATCGCCATCTGGATTAAGTTTAAATCCGTGATTATAATCTTTATATTCTTGATTAGAATAAAGGGCTTCAATGTTAATTTTCAGCTCATTTATTGGGAAATAAGTAATATTTCCTAATCCCATATATCGCGAACTAGGATTCATAGCAACATATTCACCGTCTCCTTCTGAACCATCTATATTAAAATCTCTTTTGCCATAAAGGTAGCCTTCACTAAAATTATATCTACCATTGATAAAGAATTTTAATGTATTTCCCCAGATTGGACCGCTTAAACTTGCTTGAGCATTTCCAATTGGATTGATTGCATCAACATTCCAGAAAATATTTGTAAAATTGCTTAGATAATCTCCACCATAAACTTCAAAATTACCATGGAAATCACTTCCACCTTCTTTGGTTACGGTATTAATAACGCCAGACATTGCATTTCCGTATTCAGCGTTAAATGTTCCCGAGATTACTTGTAATTCCTGAACGGAACTATTATCTAGCTCAATTCCGCGACTATTATCGTAACTATCTGTAATTGAAATTCCGTTTACATTGTAGGCAATTTCTTCTGTTCTACCGCCTCTAATGTGAAAATCGCCACCGGCTCCTTTTGTTACGCCAGCTTGTAATTCCAGAATATCATTTAGTTCTGCGACGGGTAAGTTTTCAATATCATCCGAAGAAACTAATGCTTGCGATGAAGTAACATCTTTTTGCAAACCTTTTCTATCAGCTTGAACGACTACTTCGCCAAGTTCAACAGATTCTTCGCTTAAAGCAATATCCAATCGAGTTGTTAAATCAATTGAAATTGAAACACCTTCTACTAATTTTGATTGAAATCCGACATATTGAAATTTCACCTTGTATTTTCCAGGAGAAATGTTCAATATCACGAAATTACCATCAATATCCGATGCCGCACCAAGCATCGTACCTTCTATAGTGATATTAACAAAAGGAAGAGGTTCCTTCGTTTTTTCGTCAATCACTTTTCCGGTTAATTTGCCTGTGCTACCCGCCAAAATGAACGAAGTGCTTACAAAGAATGCAAGTAACACAATTGTAAATTTATTCATGAATGCTCCAAATATGAATTATGGTTTTTTTGTAAAGAATTAATATAGAGTTCTTTTATTGTTTATTTGTAATTTTAGAAAACTGAATCCTTCAACAAGCTATAATTAATATCTATCTTGTTGCTGTCAAACAGATTTTTTGAAAATCTTTTAATTATTTCCTTTCTGTAGAAGAATTTAGCGGCAGATTCTACTTGATTTTGAATTTCGTTCATTGGAATTGGTTTGCTTTCAATTTTATCGATTAATTCGAAAATTCCAAAATAACCTTGAATTTCAATTGGTCCGATTAATTCCCCAATTTTTGCGTTGTGAATTTCCTTTTTTAACAATCCAAATTTTTCAATTGAGGCAAATCCAAATTCGCCATTTTTTTCAGAAGTTGTTTTTCTTAATGAATACTTTTTTGCAAACTCACCAAATTTATTTCTATCAATTTGTAATTCTGAAAAGATATTATCAGCTTCAGATTTCTTTTTTACAAGAATTTCGCGTACATTATAAAGAGTTTTAGTTGAAAAGTATTCTTGAAATTGATTGTAAAATTCTTGAATTGTCGAATCGCTTAAATCAGTATTTAATACAATTTCGACTTGTTTGTATTTCATAAAAAGGTTTGTATTCTGAACTTTATTCTTTTTCGTAACATATTTAATTTTGTCAAAGCCTTTCTCGGATGAAATTCGCAGCAATTCATCATTCAAATAAAATCCTTTAATAAAAATTTTTAGATCATTCTTACTTTCAATTTTTAACTTTTCGTGATATGGTAATTCACTAATTCTAATTAAAATTTGCTTGTTTGTGAATGTTTTTCCGTTATGATTTGCTACAATTTCTTCATTTTCAATTTGAATTTCATTTGTCTTCAAGTTGAAGTTAGTAAACAAATTTTCTAACGCATTTTCATTAATTTGAATATTGTCCAATTCAATCAGATTATTTAAATATTCTTTTTGAGCTGATCGTTTTTTGTTGATTTTTACTAATCGCTCAAGTTGCTTTTTTTTGTTAATAAATTCATTTTCTGGAATAATAGGATTTGTAATGCGGTTTTCAACGCGAATTATGCTAAATCCTTGTTCAGTTTCTACGGGTTTTGAAATTTCTCCAATCGGTAGTGAATATGCAACTTGTTCAAAATTTGGATCAAAATCTCCCCAAGTGAAATATCCCAAATAACCACCATTTTTTTGCAGAATTGAATCAGAAAAAACTTGTTTTGCAAGCAATTCAAAACTTGAGCCGTTTTGCAGAAGATTGTATAATTCCCATGCCTCTTCTTCAGTTTCAGCATAAAGATGACGTGCTTCTACTTTCTGATTCATCTTAAGAAATGCTTCGCGCAATTCTTCTTCGGATGCAGTAAGCTTTGCAAAAATTTCTTGATCCATTAAAAAAGCAAGTTGCGTTTGATTATCAATCCACTTTTTTTCTCTTTGAAATTCCTCATCATTCAAGATAGATTGATTGTCCGAATAATTAACAAGTAGAATTTCAGTAACAATATTATTTAATATTTGGGTCCTATTTGCGTAAGTATCTTTAATTCCAGTGGCAATAAGATAATCTTCATATCGATTTTTAAAGTCTTCAAAAGGAATTTCAATTGAATTAACAGTTGCAATAGTTTGAGGAAAAATTGTAGAAATAAAAAAGAAAAATGAAAAAAAGAGTTTTGGTTTGATTTGTTTGAAAATAATTAGTTTTTGATTCATAAATTTGTAACTCAAATTTTTATTCGGAAAAATACGAAGATTGCAACAAACGATAAAAAATATTGCTAAAAAAACACTTGAAAGTCAAATATTTAATATTCGGAAAAAATTTCCAGAATTGGAAGTAACTTCACCGAATGAAAAAAAATATCATTTTGAAGTAACGGTAGCAGAATTACAATCTGAAGTGAAAATATTAGTATATTTTGGCAAAAATGGTGTAAAAACAATTCTACAAGGAAGAGAAACATCTTCTTTATATAGAATAATTACAGATGAAATATTTTCACAAGAAAAGTTATTTGAAGAAAAACCAATTGAAATTGCAAATTCGTACATAGGAACTGATGAATCGGGCAAAGGTGATTTTTTCGGTCCAATAGTTGTCGCCGGATTTTTTACAACACCAGAAATTAGTAAACAACTTCAAGAAATTGGAGTAAAAGACAGCAAATTATTAAGCGATTTACAAATTCAGCAAATTAGAAGAATTATCGACGAAGCATTCCCGGAGAATTATCAATACAATATTCTTTTGCCTGCAGAATATAATGTTGAATATTCCAAAGTAAAAAATATTAACAAGATTTTGATTGAATTACATTCAAATGTAGCAAATAAATTGATTGAAAAATTTAACTCAAATTTTGTAATCACTGACAAATTCAGCAAACGAAATTTGGAATTAAAGCGAGAAAACGTAACTACAATTCAAGAAACAAAAGCTGAAAAATATATTGCTGTTGCAGCCGCTTCTATTATTGCACGTTCCGAAGTAGTAATTTGGTTTGAAAATTTGAAGAACAAGGGAATTGAATTACCTAAAGGTGGCGGAAACGAAACAACAAAAACAGCTCAAAATTTAGCAAACAAATATGGAAAACAAAATTTGGCACGAATTTGTAAACTACATTTCAAAAATTATTTAAAAATAGTTTAGAAAATCGATTATCTTGAAACGTTATAAAAAATATTTTGGATTATAAATGGCTAAAAGCAATAATATAAAAAGAATTGGAATTCTAACCGGTGGTGGCGATTGTCCAGGGTTGAATGCAGTTATTCGCGGAGTAACAAAACCAGCCCACGATGAAGGAATGCACGTTTGGGGAATTCACGATGGTTTTGAAGGATTTGTTGAAGGAAAAGGTAATTTAATTTACAATAAAGATGTTTCTGGAATTTTAGCACAGGGAGGAACAATTCTCGGTTCTTCCAACAAAGGTGACCCTTTTCACTGGCCAGAAAAAGTAGGCAACGAAATACAAATTTTTGATAGATCAAAAAATGTTATTCAAAATTACGATGCTTGGGGATTAGATGCCTTAATTGCAATCGGTGGCGATGGGACAATGCATATCGCAAAAAAACTTGGAGAAATGGGTTTGAACGTTGTTGGAGTTCCAAAAACGATTGATAACGATCTCGAAGCAACTGACGTAACTTTTGGGCATGATTCTGCGGTTTATGTTGTAGCGGAAGCCTTAGATAGATTACATACAACAGCGTCATCGCATCACCGAGTAATTGTTCTAGAAACAATGGGAAGGTATGCTGGTTGGATTGCACTTAATGGCGGATTAGCCGGTGGCGCAGATATTATTTTGTTACCAGAATTCCCGTTTTCTTGGGATATTGTTTATGAAAAAGTAATTCAAAGACATATGCTTGGTAAAAGATTCAGTATTGTTTGTGTTGCAGAAGGAGCAAAACCAAAGGGAGGAAATTTAGTTATTAAGGGAAAAGATAAAAAACGAACTGACCCAATTCAACTTGGCGGAATTGCCGAATTAGTTGCTAAACAAATTGAAGAAAATACTGGCTTGGAAACAAGATATACAGTTCTCGGACATTTGCAACGAGGAGGAAGTCCAACTCCTTACGATAGAATACTTTCAACTAAATTTGGTACTTATGCTATTGAATTAGCAATGAAAAAGAAGTTTGGAAGGATGGTTGCTCTAAAGGGTTCGCTTATTGGTAGTGTTGCAATTGAAGAGGCAATAAGTAAGCAAAAATTAGTAAGCCCTGGTTGTCAAGCTGTTCAAGCAGCAAAAGCAGTAGGAGTAAATTTTTGTACTGAAGAATTTTAAAAACTATTTGCTAAAAGAAATAAAATGTTTTAGATTTACATCAGTTTCTTTATGAAATTGATATGGGGTTGTAGTTCAGTTGGTCAGAACGCCTGCCTGTCACGCAGGAGGTCGCGAGTTCGAGCCTCGTCGGCCCCGC
This sequence comes from Melioribacter roseus, assembly GCA_020726285.1. Taxonomy (GTDB): domain Bacteria; phylum Bacteroidota; class Ignavibacteria; order Ignavibacteriales; family Melioribacteraceae; genus WGAL01. The sequence continues at coordinate 49,460 of DYSW01000005.1, read as the reverse complement.
AAAAATCCACTTCGGTGGATTTTTTTGTTATTGTTCTTTTTTTGGCGACGTGGCCAAGTGGTAAGGCAGTGGTCTGCAAAACCTTGATCACCGGTTCGAATCCGGTCGTCGCCTCTAAATATTTTTATAAAAACAAAAAATTTGTTTTTATAAATACTACTGAGGTTTTTTATTAACATCATCTATTGAGCCGAATTATATTCCTTACTTTAACAAGCGATTTAATAACAGATGAAACATATTTAGGTATTCCGTAATTTCTATTTACAGCAAAAACTCAATTTATTGTCTTCTGATATTTATTGAAAATTATATCAATAATTTTTTGTCCTATTTAGTGATAGATTTTTTTCGTTCCCGAATAAAGTTCATATTCTAATAATCTGCAATCTATTGAACCATTAAAGAATGGGATTTTTCGTTTAGTTTTCAATCCAATTTTTTTTGCAAGGTTAAAATTTCCAGTGAAAACATATCCCATGTAACCTGTACATTTCTGTTTGAAGAAATCTCCAATTGATTCATACACTTCTTCTAATTCTTTTTCTTCACCCAAACGTTCACCATATTCCGGGTTAAAAAAGACAATTCCACTTCCATCTGGAATTATAGTCTCACGAAAATCGCATTGAGAAAATTCAATTAAGAGATCAACTCCTGCGGTTTTTGCGTTTTGTTTTGCCGCATTTATAGCCTCTAAGCTTATATCGCTTGCTATAATTTTCCCTTTAAAATTATTCACACTTTGTGTTTTCACTTCTGATCTGATTTTCCTCCAAATCCTTTCATCATAACCTTTTAAGTGCATAAATGCAAAATTGTCTTTTAACAAACCTGGAGCTTTTTTAAGTGCGATTAAGGCTGCTTCAATTGCCAATGTTCCGCTTCCGCACATTGGATTGATAAAATTTCCTTCACCGTTCCAATTTGCAGCTAGTAATGTTGTAGCAGCAAGTGATTCTTGCATAGGAGCTAAATAAGGAATTTTTCGATAGTTTCGTTTTGATAATGAAACGCCTGAAGTATCAAAAAAAACTTCGCAGTGATTTTCCATCCAATAAAAATAAATCATTGCCCCTTTTCTTTCAGAACCAGAATCTGGTCGTTTGCCGTATATTTCACGCATTCTATCTACAATTGCATCTTTACATTTTATGTTCGGAAAACGTGTATCATTTATGGTCGGGTGGCTTACTGCTGAAGAAACACTAAAATAACTATCTTGGAAAAGATAATCTTCCCATGTGATTTTTTTGAAATTTCGATATAATTCGTCAGGGTTTTTTGCGTAAAATTGATCGAGATAAAAAAGTACACGATGTGCTGTTCTTAAGGAAAGATTTAGAAACATAACATCTTGCATTGAACCGAAAATTTCAACGTGCGTTTGCGATTCACTTTTAATATTAAATCCCAATTCGGAAACTTCTTCTCTTAAAAATGGGACTGCACGTAGTGGACAATTAATTATAATTCGACTTTTTTTTTCAAAAATATTCATTTTAAGCTCAATTTCGGCGATAATTTCGCATTTCTATAAAAAAAGACGGTTAAAAAACCGTCTTTTTTAGTTAAAAGTTTAGAGTTAAGAGTTAAAAAGTTAAAGCTATTTAAATTTCAATGATAACTCATCACTATTGGCTAACATCAAATTAAGCAATAGTAACTTCTTTTGTTAAGTAAACATCTTGAATTGCATTGAGAAGTTCAACGCCTTCTTTCATTGGTTTTTGGAATGCTTTTCTACCAGAAATTAATCCCATTCCGCCAGCACGTTTGTTGATAACTGCAGTCGCAACCGCTTGCGCTAAATCGTTTTCGCCAGAAGCGCCACCGCTATTTATTAATCCAACTTTTCCCATGTATGAATTTATTACTTGGTATCTTGTTAAATCAATTGGATGGTCTGAACTTAATTCTGTATACATTTTTGGATGTGTTTTCCCAAAACCAACAGCTTTGAAACCACCATTGTTTTCTGGTTGCTTTTGTTTCACAATGTCTGCTTGAATAGTTGCTCCAAGGTGATTTGCTTGCGCAGTTGTATCTGAAGCAACATGATAATCTTTTTCCTTTGTAGCAAAAGCTGAATTACGTAAATAGCACCAAAGAATTGTTCCCATTCCAAGTTCGTGTGCGTATTGGAAAGCTTCGCTAACTTCAATTATCTGGCGACTACTTTCTTCAGAACCGAAATAAATTGTTGCACCAATTGCTGCTGCACCCATATCGTAAGCTTGTTCTACGCTTGCGAACATAATTTGGTCATATTTTGTTGGATAAGTTAATAATTCATTGTGATTAACTTTTACAATAAATGGAATTTTATGAGCATATTTCCTTCCGACCATTCCCAAAACTCCAAGTGTTGAAGCAACTCCATTTGCACCACCTTCGATTGCTAATTTTACGATGTTTTCAGGATCAAAATATGCTGGATTTGGGGCAAAAGATGCGCCCGCAGTGTGTTCAATTCCTTGATCAACAGGCAGAATTGAAAGGTAGCCAGTTCCAGCTAATCTTCCAGTATTAAACATCCATTGTAGATTTTTTAACACATTGATGTTTCTATCAGAATGCATAAAAACATCATCAACAAAAGTTGATGTAGGAAGTGTTAAACTTTCAGCCGGGAAAATAGCTTTATGGTTTAGTAGATTTTCAGAATCACTTCCAAGTAATTCACTAATTTTATTAATATCGAGCATTTATACCTCTTAAGTTTAGTTAATATTCTATATAATTTCGGTTTCTAATTTACCAATATTTTCAATTTCACCGACAAGTTTATCACCAATTTTTACTTTACTAACTCCGCTTGGTGTCCCTGTAAAGATTAAATCGCCTTTTTCGAGTGTCATTTTTGATGAAATATATTTTACAATTTCCACTATATTGAAAATCATCAAATCAAGTGTGGAATTTTGACGTAATTCATTATTTACGGATAAGCTAATTTTTTCATTCCCTTTGTACTGATATTTTTGAGCAGACAGAAAATCAGATACAACAGCAGAAGTATCGAAACATTTCGCAAGTGTCCAAGGATGACCTTTCTTTTTCAATTCATCCTGAATATCGCGTAAAGTCATATCCAATCCGACTGCAAATCCCATAATTGCTGATTTCGCTTGATTTTCATCAGCGTTCTTTATGTTTTCGCCAATTAGTAAAACAAGCTCAACTTCGTGATGCATTTCGTGGGAATAATCGGGATGTTGAATCTTTTCGGTGCTAAAAATTAAATTTGACGCTGGTTTAAGAAATATTAATGGAAAAATTGGTACTTCGTTGCCAAGTTCTTTTGCGTGTTCCACATAATTTCTGCCAACGCAAACAATTTTTCCAACATTTATCGTCTGATTTTCAAATTGAATAGTTTTCATTGAATTCCTTTTTAAGTTTTTTGTTTTTTCTTTTTAGCTGCAGGAAAAAGAATATTATTTAAAATTAATCGATAACCAGGCGAATTTTTGAATAATGAAAGCTCTGTTTGCGGATCACCAACGGCATGTCTGTAATCTTCGGGATCATGTCCGCCATAAAAAGTAAAAGTTCCTCGCCCAAAACTTCCGTGCAAATAACGAATTTGGTTTGTTCCTTCGCGTTCGGCAAGAATTGTTACAGATTTTTTGATTAATTCTTTTCGAAACATTGTTGTTTGTCCCATAAATCCGTGAATAACATTCAAATGATTTTGTGTCAACATCGTTGGAACTGGGTCATATTTTGCTGAAAAATCGAACAAAGTGAAATAATCGTTTTGTTCTGAACCAATTTCAATTTGTTGAATATCAATATCACTGTATTCATAAATAAGTGGATTTTCTTCAATCTTAAAATCTGTAAAAGCGAAAGTGTTTTCAAAGTTCAGTTTAGAAGAAATATCGGAATCAATTCCATCTCCATCAAACATCCAATCGGCAATATCAATTTCTTGAGTTGCAAGTGAAATATCATAAGAATCGGTTGCAGAACACATTGCAAAAAGAAATCCACCATTCCCGACAAAACTTTTTATTTCTCGAACAATTGCTTTTTCCATTTCGCTAACTTTTGAAAATCCAAGCGATTTTGCTTCAGATTCGTACAAATTTTGTTGCTCAATATACCAAGGAGCAGTCCGAAATGCGGAATAAAATTTTCCGTATTGTCCAGTAAAATCCTCGTGATGAAGGTGAAGCCAATCGTAATTTTCAAGTTTATTTGTAAGAATTTCTGTCGCCCAAATTCTGTCATACTTCACTTCGGCATATTCTAACGCCAAAGTTACAGCATCGTCCCAAGGTTGAAAATTATGAGGAACATAAACCGCAATTTTAGGGGATTTTTCAAGTCGAACGACTTCCATATTTTGATTTTCATCTTGAACAAAAGTATAAATATCAATTGCTTCATTTTGATTAATTTGTTGAAAAGTAACGCCTTTTATTCTGCAGATTTGTGCCAAATTTTCTGAATAATCGAAAATGAATGAGCCACCTTTGTAATTAAGCAACCAATCGGCTATGTTATTTTCAGCAACCCAATTAAAAGTAATTCCATAAGCTTTTAAATGGTTTTCTTGTGTAAAATCCATCGGAATAAGCAATTTTGCTTGAGCAGAAATAAAAAGTGGTAGTAGAAGTAGAATTATTATTTTCATTGTTTGTAAAGATAATCATTCAAAAAATTTATAAAAAATTAAAAAATTATTTTGGTTAATCGATAATTCTTTATGGAACAGAAGTTCTGTGGTTGTTAATTATATATGGAGTAAAAATGGCACAATTTAAAGCATTTGCATCAAATGTAGAAGTAAATGGAGAAACTGTTCTTTCTGTTGTTGAAGGAACGAGCTTGTTCAAAAAAAAAGCTTTGGCAATTTTGGAATCACATGGAATTACAAACCAAATACCTGGGAAATTCTACAAACAACAATCTTGGTTAGATTCTTTTATTGTCAATTGGACGTAATTCAAATAGAATTTCAATTTTTTAAAGGCTACAATATGTAGCCTTTTTTGTTTTTTGAGAAACTTGAGTTTATTATCTTTGCACATCTTAAATTATAACAAGAGTTTTTTATGGCACCTAAAAAGTTACCTAAAACGTTTGTTTTAGATACAAATGTTATTCTTCACGACCCAACTTGCATTCATCAATTTGAAGAAAATAATATAATAATTCCGCTTGCAGTTATAGAGGAAATTGATCATTTCAAGAAAGGGACGCAAGTAATAAATCTAAATGCTCGAGAATTTACAAGAACACTTGATAAAATAAGTGGAAACAACATTTTTAATGGTGGAATTTCACTCGGGAAAGGCAAAGGAAAGGTTAAAATTGTTATCACAAAAGGTTTATCTGAAGAGATTCGTTCAGCTTTTCGCGAAGACACGACAGATCATCGGGTTTTAAGCGTTTGCACTGAACTAACAAAATTATCTTCTGAAAAGGAGAGAATTATTCTGGTAACAAAAGATGTAAATCTCAGAATGAAAGCAAAAGCGATTGGCGTTGAAGCTGAAGATTACACAACAGACCGAGTTGGTAGTGTTGATGAACTTTACACTGGAAAAGAAACAATAGAAAATTTCGAAGATGAAGTGCTTAAAAAATTCTATGAACATCCTTATGGAATTACAATTGATGAATTTTCAAAAAATTCCAAACAAGAAATTGTTCCCAATAAATTTCTGATTGTAAGAAATCAGAATCGTTCTGTTTTAAGCCAAATAGATAACACTATGCAACTTGTTAACAGAATTGACAAAGAATCAGTTTATGGAATCAAACCAAGAAATGCTGAACAAACTTTTGCAATTCAAGCATTAATTAACAACTCAATTCCACTTGTTTCACTCACTGGAAAAGCAGGAACTGGTAAAACACTTTTAGCTTTGGCAAGTGCGTTGCACGTGCGAAAATATTACCGTCAGATTTATATTAGCAGACCAATTATTCCTTTGAGCAACAAAGATATTGGTTTTTTACCTGGCGATGTTGAAAGCAAAATTGGTCCATATATGCAACCGCTTTGGGATAATCTTAAAGTTATTCAAGATCAGTTCCAAGAAACTGATACTCAAAATATGACAATTAATAATATGGTAAAAGACAACAAATTAGTTATTGAGCCCTTGAGTTATATTAGAGGAAGAAGTTTGCAACGAATTTTCTTTATTGTTGATGAAGCACAAAATTTAACTCCACACGAAATTAAAACAATAATTACTCGCGCTGGAGAAGGCACAAAAATTGTATTCACGGGCGATATTTATCAAATAGATCATCCATATTTGGATACTTTATCCAACGGACTTTCCTATTTAATTGATAAATTCAAAGGACAAAAACTTTACGCACACGTAAATCTTGAAAAAGGCGAACGCTCAGAATTGGCAGAAATTGCAAGCAATTTGTTGTAAAATGAAAAACAAAATTTTTAACAATTTACATATAAGGTCTTTTATGAAAAAAATAGCATTATTTTACTTATTAATGATTTCAGTTGTCTGGTCGCAAGAAGTAAAAATCACAGAAAATCTCCGCAATTATTTTAATCACTCAAAAAATGATGAAGTAAAAGTGTGGATTTATCTAACAGACAAAGGTTCAGATAATCTGAAATATTTTTCAAATCCAGAACAAGTTGTTAGTAAAAAATCATTACAACGCCGTGCAAAAGTTGGTGGCGGAAATACTTGGATTGATAATTATGATTTGCCAATCAATCAAAATTACATTACAAAATTGACTGAAAAAGGGATAAAAATTCATCATCGAATAAAATGGTTTAACGCAATTACTGCATACTTAACGAAATTACAAGTTGAAGAAATTGCCAAACTCGATTTTGTAAAGAAAATTGATATTGTAAAATTATTTAAGAATAAAAGAGATACTGAAAAATCTTCATCATTTCAACCACAGAAAACAGTCCCAAAAGGCACTTTGGATTTGGATTATGGTTTTTCTTATACACAATTACAGCAAATAAATGTGCCAGCTGTTCATCAATTGGGATTTTCCGCACAAGGTGTTGTGGTTGGAGTTTTCGATGCAGGTTTCAACAATCTTGAACACGAAGCATTTAACAATATGAATATTATCGCTTCTTATGATTTTGTAAATAATGATAACAATGTTGATGACGAAGATGATATGGGCGAAGGTTCGCATGGAACTGAAACTTTATCGACTATTGGAGGTTTTGCAAACGGAGAATTAATCGGACCTGCATACGGTGCTAGTTTTATTCTCGCAAAAACAGAAAATACTGATTCTGAAACTCCAGCAGAAGAAGATAATTGGATTGCAGCACTTGAATGGGCAGATTCAATTGGCGTTGATGTAACTTCAACATCACTCGGTTATATCGGAATGGATTTCGGTTACCCTGGTTATACTTGGGAAGATATGGATGGAAATACAGCAACAATTACAATTGGAGCAGATTTGGCTGTAAAACGAGGAATTGTTGTTGTAAATTCTGCAGGAAATGAAGGATATGATTCCCACAACACACTCGGCGCCCCTTCAGATGGCGATAGCGTGATAGCAGTTGGCGCTGTTTATTCTGATGGAGAAAGAACAGGATTCAGCAGCGTTGGAAATACTATTGATGGAAGAACCAAACCAGATATTATGGCAATGGGTTCAGGTGTTTATGTCGCAAGTCCATATAGTTCAACTAGTTATACTTCATCAAGTGGAACTTCATTCAGTTGTCCGCTTTCAGCTGGAGTTGCGGCTTTGGTTGTTGGAGCAAATCCAAATCTAACACCAATGCAAGTTCGCGATGCACTTCGTGAAACTGCAGATAATAGCACTTCACCAAATAGAGAATACGGCTGGGGAATTTTAAATGCACTTGATGCAGTAAATTATTTCCGAGTTCAAATTTCGCATTCTCCACTTTCTGATACTGAAGATCCAAATAGAATAAATGAAATTTTGGCAGATTTTTCTTCAAATCTTGGAGTTGAAGTTAGTTCACTCTTTGTTATTTTTTCATCTGATAATTTCCAATCAAAAGATTCTGTTCAGTTTACTTATGTTTCTGGTTCAACTTATAGTGCAATTTTACCAAGTTTTGAAAATTCAACTATAAATTATTATTTAAAAGGAAGTAGTTCATCAAATATTCCAAGCTATTTACCAACAAATGCACCAAATGAATTTTTTTCATTCTCAGTTTCTGCAGACACATTAAAACCTGAAGTATCGCATACACCAATTTCAGTTGTTGCGTTATCTCAATTTCCAATTCAAATTGCTGTGAACGCTACAGACAACATCGGTATTTTAAGTGTTGTTGGTTATTGTTCAGTAAATTCTGGCACCGTAATTTCTTTCGAACTCAATTCAACCAAAAACTCGAACTTTGTTGGAACTCTTCCAATCGAAAGCAATCAAGTAAGTATTGGAGATTTAATTCAATATCGAATTGTTGTTACTGACGTTGCGAATATTCCAAACGTAGTTAATCTTCCAGAAAATGGAAATTATGAATTCGAAATTGGTGCTTTTGAATTAATTTCAGAAGATTTTGAACTTGATAACGGAAATTTCACTTATGATAACGAATGGCAATGGGGAAATCCGAATGCAACTCCCGGGGCACACAGTGGTTCAACTGTTTGGGGAACTGTTTTACTAGAAAATTATTCAGAACTTACTTTATCTTCATTATTAACAGAAAGCTACACAGTTTTTGGCGAGAATCCGCAACTTACATTTTGGCATTGGTATCAAATTGAAAGCGGTTATGATGGTGGAAACGTGAAAATGTCTGTCAATAATGGGGCATTTGAAATTATAACGCCAGTTGGTGGTTATGATGATGAAATTAGCACTGGTTGGGAAAATCCAATTGGTGGTGAACCCGCTTTTACAGGTGAAACTTCAACTTGGAAGGAAGGGATTTTTACTTTGAATAATATTTTGAATACTGGAGATATCGTTCAATTCAGATTTGATTTTGGTACCGATTCAAGCATCGAAAAGCTTGGTTGGTATTTAGATGATTTTAATTTAGTTGATATTGGTAAACCTTATGTAGAAAATTCAGATGAAACTGAAATTCCATCAAAATTTGCATTGCATCAGAATTATCCAAATCCATTTAATCCAACAACTACAATTAAGTTTTCAATTCCAAATAGTTTAGAAACTCAAAAAATGGCTTCTTTACAAGTTTACAATTTACTTGGTCAGAAAGTTGTGGAATTACTAAATAAACCACTTACTGCAGGAAATTATAAAGTTGAATTTAATGCGAGTAATTTACCATCAGGAATTTATTTCTATAAACTACAAAGTGGTTTATTTTCAGAAACAAGAAAAATGGTTCTAATAAAATAATTGTAAAGAAAAATCTTTGTTTACCTTCGAGGTTTGTTTCCTCGAAGGTAAATTTATTGTAAAATTTGCTCTCCAATCAAAGTCTTGAATTCCTATTTTTCCCATTCAGTTTGTGAATAATTTCAGAATGTTCTGGAAATTGATTTTGCAATGACTTTTCATCAAATATTTCGAAATCACGGAAATCAAATCCCGGTGAAACCATGCAACTGACTAAAGAAAATCCAGATTCGCAAGATGGTTCGGCGCCAAATATTGTATTTGCTGGTATTAAGATTTGTGGATTTTCGTTATTTGCAAAATTAATCCCAAGTATTTCAGTTGAATAATTACCATCTTCATCTATTTTATGGATAATAATCGGACAACCAAAATGGAAAAACCAAATTTCATCAAACTTCAGCCTATGGAATTTTGAAAACTCTCCAGATTTGAGAAGAAAATAAATTGTAGAAGCAAGCGATCGCTCATCATGTAATTCATCAATGGTAAAAGTTTTATTACTTCTGAAAATTTCCCTAAAGTAACCACCTTCAATGTGTTTTTCTAAATTTAAGTTTTTGATAAAGTGTTCTGCTAAAAGCATATAAAGCCTAATTATTTAAATTTTATGAAGATAATTTCAACAAGAAGTAACTATAAACAAAAAAACCCTTGCAAGTTTTTACTTACAAGGGTTTTTGTGAGCGCGGGTGGTCTCGAACCACCGACCCTCTCCTTAAAAGGGAGATGCTCTACCACTGAGCTACGCACCCGACTATTTTCTTAAAAAAGAGAAACAAAAATAAAAAGTTTCTTTTTATTTTCAAATATTTTTGAAAAATTGTTTATTAAAAAAAATATTTTATTAATTATCAAATTCTAAGGTCAACATGAAAGTAGCAATAGTTACAAACGACAAAACTTTAGTTAGCAAACATTTTGGAAGATCTCAATTCTATAAAATCTATAATATTGAAAATGCAAAAGTTATTGATGAAGAAATTCGAGATAGATTTTCTGCTCACGAACATTCATCACACTCACATAATAATAACCATGATGAAGAAAACCATCAATTCCACGGACATAGTCAAGAAGCACAGGACAAACATGCTAAAATGACTGCTCAAATTTCTGATTGTGATATTCTTATTGCCGGAGGAATGGGACGTGGAGCGTACTTTCATTTTACTGAAGCTGGAATCAAAGTAATTATGACCGAAATTGACAATACTGATGTAGTAATCGATAAGTTATTGAATGGAACTTTAATTAACCAATTTGAAGAGTTAACTCACTAATATTAACATTCAATTAACATAAACTTTACAATCTGTTAAGAATCGCAACTTAGTTTGTTATCCCAGATTGCGAGGTTTATATGCGTTATTCTATTAAGGATAACTTTTTTAGGTTATTAAAGGTAGATGGTTTTGTAAGAAACACAATTGGCGAATTTTTTTCGGCGCTAATTGGAATTAATTATTTAGATAAAAAATACAGCGAAATCGTTTCTGTATCTAATGATAACTTTGTAGAACAAGCACTACAAACTCTTAATGTTTCTGTAATTCTTTCAGAATCAGATCTCGCAAGAATCCCTAAAAATGGTGGAGCAATTATTGTCGCTAATCATCCATTTGGTGGAATAGAAGGCTTGTTTGTTAGTTCTATACTACAAAAAGTTCGGAAAGACTATAAAATTCTGGCAAATAGCTTTTTGAAAATATTTCCTGAATTGGAAAATGAATTCATTTTTGTAGATGTTTTTGAAGGGAAAGATTCTCTTAAAGAGAATGTTAAAGCGCTAAAAAAAGCAATTGAATATGTACAAAATGGCGGATTACTTGTAATTTTTCCAGCTGGCGTTGTTTCTCATTATCAAATCCATAAAAATAAAATTACTGACCCAATTTGGAAAACAAATATTGGGAAATTAATCAACAAACTAAATGTTCCTGTATTTCCAATGTTTTTTGATGGACAGAATTCTGTCGCATTTCAAATTATGGGCATTATTCATCCAGTTTTACGAACATTACGTTTACCGTTTGAACTAATTAATAAACAAAATAAACGCTTTAATGTATTTGTGGGAAATGAAATTTTGCCATCAACTTTGTCTAAATACAATTCAATTGATGAAAAGTTAGACTATTTACGCCGAAGAACATACAATTTGAAATATCGTGGTGTTTCAATATCCCAAAATCTAAACGATAATTCGCCAATCTCAAACGAAGAAATTCAAAAAGATATTCCAACAGATTTACTATGCGATGAGATTGAAAAAATCCCTCAAAATCAAATTCTTCTAAAACAAAAAGAATCTCTTGTGTTTTATTCATATTCGTTCCAAATTCCAGATTTACTTACACAAATCGGAATTGAAAGAGAAAAAACATTTCGATTAGTTAATGAAGGCACTGGAACTTCAATCGATTTGGATAAATTTGACGAACATTACATTCATTTAGTAGCTTGGGATTCTGCAAACAAAGCAATTATTGGAGCTTATAGACTCGGACTTTCGGAAACTATCATAAATAAATTTGGAATTAGTGGATTCTACATCACCACATTATTTAGAATAAAAAGTAAGTTTTTTAACAAAATATCTCCTTCAATCGAAATGGGACGTTCATTTATTTCGGCTGAATATCAAAAAAAACATAATTCACTATTCCTTTTGTGGCGTGGTATTGGAGTGTTTATTGTTCAACACCCAAATTACAGATTTCTCTTCGGACCTGTTTCAATCAGCAATTCATATCATCCATTTTCACAAAAATATATGATTGAATATCTCAAAACACATCATGATGATAATGAATTAAAATCATTTGTAAAACCCAGACGTGGCGATACACTTAGGTTAAAATTGAACGAAGTTACAGGGAAAAGTGTTGATGAAATTCACGAATTAGAGGAATTGATTACCGACATAGATCCGCTACATGATAAAATTCCAATTTTAATTAAGCAATACTTAAAACTTGGTGCTAAATTTTTAAGTTTCAACCGCGATGAACTTTTTAATTCATCTTTAGATGGAATGATTGTAGTTGATTTACTTAAAACTGACCCCAAAATACTTGCTAAGTACTTTACAAACGAAGGTATAATACTTTATCATAATTACCATAATGCTCTATCTAAAAAAATCGAACTTTCTCACACTGAAATTATATAAACCCCACAATCTCACTTCAACTAAACCCGTGGTTTTCACATCTGCGGGTTTACTTTTTACATTAATTGTTTGTTAAAAGTCTGTTAATACATAGTTAACAAGGTTTTAATAAACTTGCAAGGTAAAATGGACAAAATATGTTAGATAACTTAAAAATAATTGGTAACAATATCTTCGCAGTCGATTTAAGATTTTTGCTTTTTCTTGCAAAAATTGAAGAAAAAATCAGTCTGAGTGTATTTTTTAAGATATTAACAAAAGTTGGCGATGGTTATCTTTATGGAATAATAGGAATAATTGAAATCTTCCTATTAGGTTCTGAAGGAATTGATTATGGAATCGCGTTACTCGCCGCATTTGCAATTGAACTATCAATCTATAAAATCGTTAAAAATTCATTTAGAAGAATGCGACCTTTTGATAAAGTTGAAAATTTAAATCATTTGATTCAACCACCCGACAAATATAGTTTTCCTTCTGGCCATACAGCAGCAGCATTTCTTGTTGCGGCTATTCTTTCTCATCAATTTTCTGATTTAACTTCGGTTTTGTACATTTGGGCAATTTTAACTGGAATTTCAAGAATTTATTTACGTGTTCATTTTCCAACTGATGTTTTATTTGGAATTATTTTAGGTCTTTATTCAGCACAATTTGGGTTGTGGATAGTTTTTTAGATGAGTTTTCCGAATGATTTCCTTTGGGGAGTTTCTACATCTGCGTTTCAGATTGAAGGTGATATTCAAAACGATTTTACTGAATGGGAACGATTAGGATTATTCAAAAAATCAGATAAAGAAATTCTTTATAATAATGGAATTGACCATTGGAAAAATTGGAGAAATGATTTTGAATTTATCAAACAAACTGGTGCAAATTCCTACAGATTTTCAATAGAGTGGGCAAGAATTTTTCCTGAACCAGACAAAATTGATTATTCTGCAATTTTGCAATATGAACAAATGATTGATTTCTTGTTGGAAAATAATATTGAACCAATGTTAACACTTCATCATTTTTCAAATCCAATTTGGTTGCACGAAATATCGCCATGGAATGAAAGTTCTGTAATTCAATCGTTTTGCAAATTTTCTAGATTAATTGTTGATAAATTTATTGACAAAATCAATTTATGGGTAACATTTAATGAACCAGTTGTTTGGGCTTTGGCTGCTTATGGTGCCGGGAAATTTCCTCCTGCAAAAGCAAAACTTTCGCAAACAATGGAAGTTCTTTACAATATGATGCAAGCGCATGTTTGCGTTTATGATTATATCAAAGCAAAAAGACCCGAAGCACAAGTTGGAATAGCCAAACATTTTATTGTTTTTAAGGAAAGCAATACTTTTTCCCTTTTTGATAAAGGTTTAGTAAACAGAGTGAACACTTATTTTAATAAAATTTTTCTTGAAGCGTTCAAAAAAAACGAATTAAGTTTTCAGTTCCCACCTCTAATTAGTTATAAAAAGAAAATAGAATTAAACGATAAAATTGATTTTTGGGGAATAAATTATTATTACAGATTACATGTAAAATTCAGATTTAGTATCAAATCGCCTATTTATATTTATTTCAAAAAACAGCAAACTGATATGGGTTGGGAAATTTATTCAAAAGGATTGAAAGAAATTATCAGACTTGTAAAATCAACTGAAAAAGATATTTATATAACTGAAAATGGAATTGCAACGCAGGACGATATTTTAAGAACTAAATATATTTATGATCATGTTAAAGTAGTGAAAAAGGAATTATCGATAGGTGCAAAAATTAAAGGATACTTTTATTGGAGTTTATTCGACAACTACGAATGGTTAGAAGGAAAAGAAAAGCGTTTCGGACTTGTTTTTGTCGACTATAAAAATGGGAATTTGCGAAAATTAAAACCAAGCGGAAAAGATTACAAACGAATAATTGATATAGTAACAAAAATGTAACTCTTAATAAACTTAAAATTCACACATTATACACACCAAAGCCACTTACAACGAATAATTTTGCATAAAAAAAATAAACATGCAATCAATTATTGAAATAGTTTTAATAACAATGATTTCCGTAGGAATTCTTCATCTGTTCGGTGCGTATTTTATCTTCAGAAATAAGATGAAAAACCAAATTCAGCACATCAACTACTCGCCAAAAGTTACAATCCTAAAACCATTAAAAGGAATTGATGATAACATCGAAGAAAATCTTAATTCATTTTTTGAATTAGATTATCCAAATTACGATATCATTTTTGGCGTTCAATCTCAATCCGATAATGTTATTTCAGTAGTAAAAAAAGTTCAATCTAAACACACAAAAATTGAAAGTAAATTAGTAATAGATTCCTTTGCACTTGGCTTAAATCCAAAAGTAAATAACATGTACAATATGTACGAGCAAGTTAGCGGAGAAATGATACTTATTAGCGATAGCAACACAAAAGTTAATAGAGATTTCCTAACAAAATTAGTCTCCGATTTTTATTCGGAAGAAAATGTCGGAGCAATTACCGCAACAATTCGCGGAACTTCGGCTAAAAACACAGCATCAATTTGGGAAAATCTTCATTTAAACAATTTTATTGCACCGAATATCTTTTTTTCATCAGCAATGGCAGATATTCAAATTGTAGTTGGAAAGGCAATTTTGATGCCGATAAAAGTTCTTGATGAAATAGGCGGTTTATTTGGTTTAAGAAATTATCTGGCTGAAGATTTTATGATTGGGAAATTGGTAAAAGAAGCGGGTTATATTGTGAAAAATTCAACTACAATTGTTGATAATCCAAACGAAAATATTTCATTCGAAAAGTTTTTCAATCGCCACACACGTTGGGCAAAAATGCGTAAAAACATAGATTTTCCGCATTATATAATGGAAATTCTTGCTAACCCGATTTTTAATAGCCTAATTTTAATGCTAAGTATGTGGAGTGTTTTAGGAATTGAACAATTTATTTCAGTTACATTATTCAAAATTGGAATTGATTTTGCAACAGCAAAAATTTTACAAAGCGATATTAAATGGTTCCAATTTCTTCAAATAATCCCAAAAGATTTGGCTATGGTTGCCGTTTGGATTACTCCATTTGTTAGCGGAAAAGTTAAATGGCGAGAAAATAAAGTAAAAATTGGTAAAATGTCGATGTTAGAACCGGCATTAGGAGAATAAAATGTTACAACAAACAGTAAATTCCGCTCTAAATTTACAACAAAGTGATTTATTCCCTGGAAAAAAATCATTTCTAAAATTCACCATTTCATTATTGAAATTCGGTTTAGATAGAATTTTTGTTAAAATAAAAGGAATAATTTAATGTTCGAAGGAAATCTTAAAGTATTTAATAATGTTTATGAATCTGGTTATTTAGTTCACGAAGAAAAAAGCGACAAGTTTATTGAAGATTTCATCAAAGAAAAGAAATCGCCAACTTGGGAAAAATATTTTGGTGAACCAGTAAAACATTTCAATACAATTGTAATTAGTGATATTCACCTTGGAAGCAATGTAACGAGAACAGAATTGTTACTTGATTTTCTAAATAACATAAGTTTTGATAGATTAATAATAAATGGCGATGTATTTGATTCAATTAATATGCAAAGATTAAATAGATCGCATTGGAAAATTTTAGGGAAATTGAGAAAATTAACAGACAGAGAAAATCACGCAGAAGTAATCTGGATTAGAGGAAATCATGATGGTTTTTCCGATTTGTTAACTCAATTACTTGGGATAAAAGTTTTTAACGAATACACATTCGATTGGAACGGAAAGAAAGTTCTTACTTTGCACGGCGATGTTTTTGATGTTTTTACAAGCAAACACCCAATTATTTCTGATATTGCCGATTACCTTTACAGACTTAGCATTCACGTTGATCCTGTAAGAATGCGATTAAGTTCATGGTTAAAAAGAAATTCAAAAGCATTTTTAAGAAATATTGAAATTGTAAGAAACCGCGCAATTTTATATGCCAAAAAACAAAAAGCTGATATTGTAATTTGTGGACATACACACCATGCCGAAACAATTGAAAGAGACGGAATAACATATTTTAATTCCGGTAGTTGGACTCTTAATCCAGCGACTTTCATCGGCTTTACCGACAAAATGGCAAAAGAAGTTTCGGTACACATCGGAGATTTTAAATAGATTTTTGTAACTCACTCACTCCTATTACTTGCTTTAGAATAACCCCAATCCCATGGGGTTATTTTTATTTTAAAGAAGAATTTTACCAAAAACTAAATCAAAAAAATAACTGACGAATATTTAATTAAATTCTAAGCCAATTATGATTATTACCTTTCCATCAAATATTCTGTTTAGCTTAAACAACTTCAAGAATTGAAAAATCTATAAACACATCATATTTACTAATAATATAAGGTGATGACCAAGCATTTATTATTAGCTTTAGAAATTCCACGAAGGTTAATACA
>DYSW01000005.1:0-32401 GCA_020726285.1 Melioribacter roseus | reverse complement strand
AGGTGATGACCAAGCATTTATTATTAGCTTTAGAAATTCCACGAAGGTTAATACATCATTATCTAATCTTTTATATTTAGTCTTAATTATCGAAAAATATAAAAATGATAGATTGAAAACGTATTTTTACAATCTAAATTTGAAAATAAAAGAAATAATAAATGAAAAAACCTGAACTACTCGCTCCGGCTGGTGATTGGCGAATGCTTACTACAGCAATTCATTCTGGAGCAGATGCTGTATATTTTGGACTTGACAAACTAAGTATGCGGGCAAATGCAAAAAATTTTACTCTTCAAGAATTACCTGAAATTGTAAAATATTGCCATGATAATAATGTTGATGCTCATTTAACATTAAATACAATTGTTTATGATGATGAACTTACGGACATAGACGAAATAATTCCAATAGCTAAAAAAGCTGGAATTGATATGATAATCTGTTGGGATATGTCTGTAATTGAAAAAGCAATTGAATACGATGTTCCATTTTGCGTGAGCACCCAAGCATCAATTTCAAACTCTTCTGCTGCAAAAATGTACAATAGACTTGGAGCAAAACGCATTGTTCTTGCTCGAGAAGTTACTTTAGAAAAATTGAAAGAAATTAAATCGCAAGTTGATATAGAAATAGAAGCATTCGTACACGGAGCAATGTGCGTTGCTGTTAGTGGTAGATGTTTTTTAAGTCACCATATTTTTGATAAAAGTGCAAATCGCGGGGAATGTTTGCAACCATGCAGATACGAATACGAAATAACAGCTGTTCAAGGTGGACATAAATTCATTTTGGGAAAAGATTATGTAATGTCGCCTGAAGATATGTGTACAATAGAATTTATTGAGCAATTAATTGAAGCCGGAGTTTCATCTTTCAAAATTGAAGGAAGAAAAAGAAGTCCAGAATACATTTCCAAAGTTGTTTCAACTTACAGAAAGGCAATCGATATGTACTTTGAAGGAAATTTGACCAAAGAAATTCAATCTGAGATGTGGAATGAATTGAGAAAAGTATATAATCGTGGATTTTCACCAGGATTCTATTTCGGAAAGCCAGATGGAGAACATTTCACGGAATCTGCAGGAAGTCAAGCAACCACAAAAAAACAATACGTTGGTAAAGTTCTTAATTATTATAAAAAAACATCAGTTGTACATATTTTACTTGAAGCTGGAGATTTAAGAATTGGTGATGGAATTTATATAATTGGCGACACAACAGGAGTTATCGAACATAAAATCGATTCGATGATGAAAGATGAATTATTTATTGATACGGCAACAAAAAAAGATGAAATTACATTCAAACTAGAAGCCGAAATTAGACCACGCGACCAAATTTATAGGATAATTAATATTTAATTTCAGCCATTAACGAAAGAAAATCTTGTATTTTAGAATGAATTGTTATATTTAGATTAAAAAAAAGCGAGTTAAAAATGACTTCAGAAAATAGAAAACTAGATGTAGAAAAATTGCTTAAAAACAAGCTAAAAACAATAAGCGTTGCTGAATTAGAATATAAAATTGCAGAAGTTATTTCAGAATTTGTCGGCGAAGATTATAGTTGTATAGTTGAAGATATTAAATATAGTATGTTCAGCAGTGCAGAATTCAGAATAAAATTAGAACTATCCTTAAACTCAGATTCCGAAAAGTAGTTGTTTTAGCAAAATTTGAAGAATGAGTAGAAAACTATTCATTTAAAATAAAAAATCCGTTGATTTCAACGGACTTTTTATGAAAATCTAATTATAATAAACTAAGCTTCCATAGCTTCAATTTCTTTGGTTTCTTCTTGAGAAAGAATTTTTTCCAAGTCCAATAAAATCAATAATCTATCTTCTAATTTACCAACAGCAGTTATGTAATCGGTTTTAATTCCCGCAACCATTGACGGAGCTGGTTCTGTAATACTTTTTGGAATTCTTAACACTTCATTAACTTCATCAACAACAAAACCAACTGTACTATCTACTAATTCAACAACAACAATTCTTGTTTTGGAATCGTTTTTTAAGACTGGCATTTTTAGTCTTTTTCTCAGATTTACAACAGGAATAATTTTTCCACGTAAGTTAACAACTCCATCTACAAATGCAGGGGGGAATTTGGAACTTGAGTTATTTGCATCATTCGGTTGATTTCCTGAACTTTTAGAATATCAACACCAAATTCTTCCTCTCCAATCATAAAACTAACTAATTGTAAGATTTCATCTTGTTTTGATTCGGCTTTTTTTCTATCGTACTCATAATTTTCCTCCAAAGTTTTCTAAATTATACTAAAATTATCGACATTAAGAATAATTAGTTTAAAAATATCTGATTAATTCTTTAAGAATTAAATTCGAACCTTTCCATCAATTTTGTCAAGATTTTAACTGATGCTTCAGTTATTTTTGTTCCCGGACCAAATATTTCAAATGCTCCTTTTTGATAAAGAAATTCGTAATCCTGAATTGGAATTACACCGCCAATAATCACAAGAATATCATTTCTCATGAATTTTGCTAATTCTTCAACTAATTGCGGAAGTAGAGTTTTATGTCCGCCAGCAAGCGAACTTATTCCAATTACATGAACATCATTTTCAATTGCTTGTTTTGCGGCTTCGTGTGGAGTTTGGAAAAGCGGACCAATATCAACATCAAATCCAATATCCGCATAAGCAGTTGCTACTACTTTTGCTCCGCGGTCGTGTCCATCTTGTCCTAATTTTGCAATTAAAATTCGCGGTCTCCGTCCATCAAATTCGGCAAATTTATCAGCTAAATTTCTTGCTTCAGAAAGTGAATTGTCATTTGAATTTGAAAACTCGGAACTATAAATTCCCGAAATTGTTTTGTTCATTGCGTTAAATCTCCCACAAACTTTTTCAATTGCATCCGAAATTTCGCCAAGTGTGGCTCTTTCTTTTGCGGCTTGAATTGCTATTTCCAATAGATTTTGTGAATTGTCATTTACTGCTTCTGTCAGTTTTTTTAGCAAATTATCTACTTTTTGGTTATTTCTCTTCGTTTTTATTCTATTTAATCTTTCAATTTGCGAATTTCTAACAATCGAATTGTCAACTTCAAGAATATCAATTAATGTTTTATCATTTGGAATAAATTTATTCAATCCAACAATTATTTCTTGTCCAGAATCAATTCTTGCTTGGCGTTTTGCAGCGGATTCTTCAATTTTTAATTTTGGAATTCCCATTTCAATTGCCTTTGCCATTCCACCGATATTTTCAATTTCTTGAATGTGTTCCCAAGATTTTTCCATTAATTGATTTGTGAGTGTTTCAAGATAAAATGAACCTCCAAACGGATCGATAACTTTTGTTAAAAATGTTTCTTCTTGTAAGAAAAGTTGAGTATTCCGAGCAATTCGAGCCGAAAAATCAGTTGGAAGTGCAATTGCTTCATCAAGGGAATTTGTGTGAAGTGATTGTGTATGACCAATTGTTGCAGACATTGCTTCGATGCAAGTTCGAATTACATTATTAAAAGGATCTTGTTCTGTTAAACTCCAACCAGAAGTTTGAGAATGTGTTCGGAGTGAAAGTGATTTTTCATTTTTAGGCTTAAATTGTTTCATCAATTTTGCCCAAAGCACTCTTCCAGCACGCATTTTTGCAACTTCCATATAAAAATTCATTCCCAAAGCCCAAAAAAACGACAATCTCGGAGCAAAATTATCAACATCTAAACCAGCAGAAATTCCCGTGCGAACATATTCTAATCCATCAAGTAAAGTATACGCTAATTCTAAATCAGCTGAAGCTCCAGCTTCTTGCATGTGATAACCAGAAATGCTAATGCTATTAAATTTTGGCATTTTTTGCGAAGAGAATTTGAAAATATCCGCAATAATTCGCATCGATTCTTTTGGTGGATAAATGTAAGTATTTCGCACCATATATTCTTTGAGAATATCATTTTGGATTGTTCCAGTAAGTTTTTCTACTGAAACTCCACTTTCTTCCGCTGCGGCAATAAAAAATGCTAAAATTGGTAAAACTGCTCCATTCATTGTCATCGAAACTGACATTTGGTCGAGCGGAATTCTATCAAACAAAATTTTCATATCTTCAATGGAATCGATTGCAACTCCAGCTTTTCCAACATCGCCAACAACTCGTTCGTGGTCAGAATCATAGCCGCGATGTGTTGCCAAATCGAAGGCTACAGAAAGCCCTTTTTGTCCTTGAGCTAAATTTCTTCTGTAGAATGCGTTACTTTCTTCGGCGGTTGAAAATCCCGCATATTGTCTTATTGTCCAAGGTTTTTGTACATACATTGTAAAGTAAGGTCCACGTAAAAATGGCGGAATTCCAGCCGAAAAATGCAAATGTTGAAGATTTTCTATATCTGAAAATGTGTAAAAAGATTTAATTTCAATTCCTTCCATTGTTTTGAATGATGTTGAATCGAAGGATTTTGGCGATAATTCATCGAATTTGTCTTTCCAAGAATGAAAATCTTGTTTTGATGATGAATTTTGAGTGAAATGAATTTCAGAGAAATTTGGTCGAGGCATTTATTTTTTTCCAAAAAGATTGAAAGCAATGTTTGATAAAAAAGTAAAAACATCCATTCCAGAGTAAATAAAATCGGAAATACCAAGATTTTTATATATCTCAATTTCATTTTTTGGCAAGCCAGCAAGAATGATAATTTTTTCTGATTGAATTTTATTTTGTGGATTTTTTATTAATTCTTCATAAAATTTATCTTTTGAAGCTAAAACAACAACTTTTGATTTGGAATTTTGGATTTCGTTATGAAGTTCCTCGAAAGTAAGAATTTTTGATTTTGATAAATTTACATCGAAAAAAGCTGTTTCAAACAACGATTTTGAGAATTCTGCTCTCAATTTGTAATCTGAAATTTCGCCAATTCCTAAAATTTGAATTGTTTTATCGAGTTGGGTTTTCACAAAAATCTGAAGATTTTCAAAATGAAATCCCGCATGCGAAAAATTCAATTTCTCAACATTTTCAGTTGGGAATTCAAATTTCTTGAAATACACATTCTGCAATTCAGAAACTGAAAATTCAGATGTGTTTTTTACGTAAATATTCGTTCCAATCAAAGATAATTTTCGGCGATTGATATCACTAATTTTGTTTTTTCGGGAACTATCGATTTGCAGTTGAATAAAATTTTGCGAAAAAGCGTTGAAAAATCCACCAGAATTTTCAATTTCTTGGAACGCTTTCCAACTTTGTTCGGCAAGTGAAATCGTTTGATTTTCCAGAAAATATGAACCGCCAGCAGAGTCAATCACTTTGTTGAGATGTGATTCGTTATTTAGAATAATTTGCGTATTTCGAGAAATTCTTCGAGAAAAATCGTTTGGAATTGCAGTTCTGAAATTATGTGGATAAATCATAATTCTATCACATTGTGCTAAAATTCCCGCAAAAGATTCGGTAGTAGCACGCAAAATATTTGTAAATTCCTCTGAATTTGTTCGATAAAACAAGTTCGACTTTCCCCAAATTTGATAATCAAAATGTTGGATTTTATATTGTTCAAGAACGTTTGCCATCAGAATTCTAAAAGCACGAATTTTGGCGATATCATTCATAAAAAATGGCGAAAGTGAAAATTGAAAGATTATTTCTTTTGATAAATCTGCAACAGAAAAATCATTTTCAAGAAGTTCGAGAATTTCGACAAATTGCGAAATAGCAAGCGAAAGTTCGTTAATTGCATTTCCACCAGAATCGGCAAAAATTGAAGAATCAATCAAAATTGTGTTTGAATTAGGAAAATGTAGGTTTACTTTTTTTATGTGATTTGCAAGTAATTGCGATAAATTGTGCTTGTTTTTGGGAAAATTACCATTTGCAATAAATTCTAAAAATGGGGAAACAAGTAGATTTTTTTGTATCGTTTCCGTTTGAGGAATTTCGTGGAAGAAATTGATAAATTCATCAACAAAATTTTGTTCTGACAAGTTGAAAAGCAGCGAAATTTCGGTTTTAGATAAATCAATATTTTCGAAAATTTGATGAATATCATCTTTCGATTGTATTGAAACTGAACGCGTGTTTGTGTTGATTTCTACAAAAATTGAAGATAATCCCATTTGTAAATCTATTTGCAGATTCTGGTTAAATTGTTTGGGATTTTGTTCAAAATTTGGTTGTGAAATTGGAAAATCTAAAAAATTTGGAGAAAAATGATGATTTCTAACAAAATTATTTTCAAATGGTAACGATAAATTTGCCAATATTTCCTTATTTTCGTTAAACGTGTAAATCGGTTCTAAAAAGAAATTGTCGTAGGTTTTGGTCTTTAAGGAGAAAAATTCTAATCCCTTCAGTTCATCAAAGACTTTGGTTTTCCATAATTCGAACGTTGGTTTATCAAATTCGTCTAGTTGTAAATTTGGTTTCAATGGCATATTCTTCCTTGTGATTAGATTCACATATCAAGATTTTCAATAGAAATTATAAATTAACTGCTTGAAAATAACTGAAATGCACACTATCTTTCAAAAAAAAATAAAAATTTATGAGGTTTTTTATGAAAAACAAATTTATAGTGATTTTGGCACTTGCCTTTTTCACATTGAGTTTTGCAAATGAAAAATTAGTAAAGCTCAGCAACCAAGCTAACGATTTGCAAGTTATCGGGAAAAGTTCAGTTTCCATGAATTTTTCGGTAAGTGTTGGCGAAATCAAACATTTTGATGTTGAAACAAAAAATGGAATTTATTCTCAAATTATAATCCCAACATTCCAACGTTCGCATAATGTTGGCGAGCCTTCGCTTCCAAATATGAACAAAATTATCGAAATTCCATTCGGAGCTGAAATTGAAACTGAAATTGTCAGTTTTAAGGAAGAAATATTTTCGTTAACCGAACTTGGAATAAACAACAAATTAATGCCAACACAAGCATCACTTTCGAAAAGTGAAAAACCAGAAAATGTTCCATTTTTGATGAATAACCAGATTTATGATGAAAATAGATTTTATTCATTATCTGAAGTAAACGTTAAAAATCTCGGAATTATGCGATATCGAAATCTTGCGTTAGTTGAAATTTCACCAATTCAGTATAATCCAGTTACAAATCAAATTAAAGTTTACACAGAAATGGAAATAAAAATCTCATTTCGAAATAGTGATTTGATTTCCACAATGCAAACAAAAAATAATTATTTTTCACCATTTTTTGAAACAGCATTTGGCAACATCGAAAAACTTGATGCAAAAGATGACCCACAAAGTTTATTGAGATTTCCTCAAAAATATGTTGTTGTTGTTCCAACTGAATTCCTTGGAACAATGCAATCTTTTATTGATTGGAAAACTCAACAAGGTTTTGAAGTAATTGTTTATGAATTCTCATCGCCAGCAAATAGAACTACAGTTCAAACATATTTGCACGGTTTGTATGAAAATGCAACTGAAGAAAATCCCGCACCTACATATATTTTAATGGTTGGAGATGACGACAAACTTCCCGCATTTGATGGAACAACAGGCGGACACATAACCGATTTACCTTTTGCAGATGTTACAGGCGATAAATTACCAGATATGTATATTGCTCGATTTTCAGCAAGAACAGTCGATGAATTAATACCTTATGTTGAAAAAACTCTTTATTACGAAAAATATGAAATTGAAGACCCAACTTATTTGAATAACATCACGTTGATTGCTGGTTGGGATAGTGGATTTACACCAACTCACGGTTTACCAACAGTACGATATGGCGGGGAATATTATTATACTTCTGCCAACGGTTTCAATACTACAGTTTATGAAACAACAGGTAGCGGACAATTTGAAAATGATATTGTGGATGATGTAAATGTTGGTGTTGCATTAGTTAATTATACAGCACACGGTAGCCAAACATCGTGGGCTGACCCTGGAATGGGAATTTCAGATGTTGAAGGTTTTACAAATCTAAACAAATATACACTTGCAATTGGAAATGCTTGTTTAACTGCTTCTTTTGAAGTTGGCGAGTGTTTCGGCGAAGCGTGGTTACGCCAGCCAAACAAAGGCGGAATCGGTTATATTGGTGGAACAAACTCAACATATTGGGATGAAGATGTTTTTTGGTCAACCGGATTTTTTGACCACATCGGCGATGGCGTTACTCCAACACCAGACGAAACAACGCTTGGTGCTTATGAAACTGGTTTTGTAACTGATGATTTAACAACACAATCTGCAATGATTTATGTTGGAAATTTTGCCGTTGCCACTTCAGGTTCTAATTTGACAAATTATTATTGGGAAATTTACCAATTATTTGGTGATCCTTCATTAATGGTTTATTGGGGTGAACCATCAGAAATGGAAGTTCAACATCTTCCCATTTTATTAATTGGTAGCTCAAGTTTTGATGTAAATGTAACAGGAGTTTCAAAAGCACTAATTGGACTTACAAAATCTGGCGTTTTAGTTGGTTCAGCTATGACAGACGAAAACGGAAATGCAACAATCCAATTTGCTAATCCATTAACAGAAACTGGGGAATACAAATTAACAATTACAGCTCAAAACAAAATTCCTTATGTTTTGGATATTCAAGCAATTGTACCAGCGAACGTGGAATTAAATCCAACCGAAATGACAATTCTTACACAAGGAACATTGAATGTAACTGTAACTGATACATCAAACGCTGCAATGCAAAATGTAAACATTTGGATTTCATCACCTGGCTATTCTGTTGATACAGTTCAAACAAACGAAAATGGAGTTGCGCAACTTTCAGTAAATTCTCCAGTTGGTTCAATTCTTGAAATCTTCGGAAAACGAAGTGAAGATTCATATTTACTTTTTACAGATACTCTACAAATAATTGGTGGACAAGAATTTACAAGTGTAGATTTAACAGTTGTTACTGATTTCGGTTTGGTTGATACATTTTCAGTAAACCAAGCTGGCAATGTTTACGGTGGCGAAATTGATGGAGAATATACAGTTTATGTTGGCGGAAACGGTGAATATTACACAGAAAATGCAGAATTTTTAACATACACTCCAGTCGCAAAAAATGACGTTAGAGCTTATATAGTTAAATCTGGTTTCAATACTTATACTGAAAAGTTTCCTGTAGTAAATGCAATAGCCAATTTTGGTGGAACTGTTACTTCTAATGGTGATGTTATTGAAGGAGCAACGGTTATTCTTTATCGAAATGGCGAAGAGGAATTCCGAACAACAACAAATTATCAAGGCACATTCGAATCTCCCGACCAAGTCGAAGTTGGAAACGTAACCCTTGAAGTAAAAGCATTTGGTTACGAAACACTTACACAAGATTACTTTGTTGTTTATCCCGAAAACGACATAGATTTCCAATTAAACAGAGCTACAAGCAGCTATATATCTGGATTCGTGAAAAATGAAGAAGGTGAAAATCTTTCTGCTATTGTAAAAATTTATAGATTTGATACAGGCGAACTATACAAAACACTTTACACAGACAACACAAATGTTGGCTTTTTTGCAGATACATTAGTTAATTTCGATTTTAATGTTCGAGTTAAATCTACTGGATATAAACAACTCGATACTTTGATTTCAGTAACCACCGAAACAATTTGGAATTTTGAATTAAAACTACCTGATGGAATACTTGTTCTTTCAGCTGATAGTAAAGGATACTTTGCCGACAAAGAATGTACAATTCAAATTTTAGATACAGAAAAAATTGCAAAATCTTCATCTGAAATTTGTGATTCACTTTCTGCTTGGGGAATTGATAATACTTTGGAAGATGTTTCTGCAACAGATTTGGAAACTTGGTCAAATTATTCAGCAATTTTCTATGTTCAAGGTTCGGCTTCGGGATTAATTTCTGATGAAATTCAAACAAAAATGATTGAATTTGTTGGAAACGAAGGAATTTTATTAATAGAAGGTGGCGAATTAGGTTATTCAAATAGAAGTGAACCAATTGCCTCGGCAGTTTTGCATTTTTCATCTTGGAATCACGATCAAAGTGGCTCAATTAACGTAAATCAACAAAGACATCCAATTTGGAATCTTCCAAATACGTTACCATCTACTTTTTCAATTTCATATTCGGGTTATGGAGATCACGATGCTCTTACAGCTTTAACCGAGTCAGAAAGAATTAGCAAATGGAGCACTTATCCAACTGATGCTTCTCTAATTGCATATAACAATCAAGTTGTATATTTTGCGTTTAATTTTGCAAAAATCTCAACAAGTGGTGTAAAACACGATTTATTGGAAAATGCAATCAAATATTTACAATTACTTCCAGAAGTTGGAATTGAAGACCAAATTATTAATCAAACTCCAACTGATTTTTCACTTTCACAGAATTACCCAAATCCATTTAACCCAAGTACAAAAATTAATTTTGCGTTACCTTCCAATTCATTTGTAACACTAAAAGTATATGATATTCTTGGTTCAGAAGTTACAACTTTAGTGAATGGAGAAATTAATGCTGGTCGTCACGAAATTACATTTGATGCAACAAAACTTGCGAGTGGAATTTATTTCTACAGAATTCAAGCAGGCAACTCCGATAATTCGGGACAACCTTTTGTTCAAACGAGAAAAATGATTTTGATTAAGTAATTAGAATATCTGTAATCAGAAAAATTACTTTTACACAATTACCAATTTCTTTTTAATATAAAAAGCCTCTGAAGAAGTTATTCTTTGGGGGTTTTTTCTTTTGTGATAGAATTTAGCTTAATTCTTCAGGATTCTCAAATAGATTTTCTGGTTTACTTGTTTTTAATTCAATATTTTTTGAATATTATTTTTAATAAAAAGGAAATTATGAGCAACATCGATTCATTTTCAACTTCAGTTATTCGTGGACTAATTTTAGATACAACTCGAAAAGCCAATTCCGGTCACCCAGGCGGTGCAATGTCATCAACTGATTTTGTTTATTTACTTCACAAGGAATTTCTAAACTACAACCCTCATAATCCTAATTGGTTTAATCGCGATAGATTCATTCTTTCTGCCGGGCACGAGTCAACTTTGCTTTATTCTATGCTCGTACTTCAGGGATTTTTGCCAATTGATGAATTGAAAAATTTCCGTCAACTGCACAGCAAAACACCAGGACATCCTGAATTTGGATTTACTGATGGAGTTGAAGCAACCACGGGACCGTTAGGACAAGGAATTTCCATGGCAGTTGGAATCGCTTTAGCAGAAGAACATCTTCGTGCAAAATTTGGAAGTGATGTTGTAAATCATTTTACTTATGTTGTTGTTGGCGATGGCGATTTACAGGAACCAATTGCTCTCGGTTCAGCTTCACTTGCAGGACATTGGGCTTTAAACAAATTAATCGTGTTTTATGATAAGAATAATATTCAAATTTCTGGTTCCACCTCACGTTCTGATAGCACAAACATTAAAAAAGTATTTGAAGGTTTGCTTTGGAATGTTATCGAAATAGACGGACATAATCATTCTGAAATTCGAAACGCAATTAAATCGGCACAACTTAAAAGCACAAAACCAACAATAATAATTGGTTCAACTACAATGGCTAAAGGTTTGGCAAATCGCGAAGGCGACCACGAAACACACGGTTCGCCATTACCAAATGAAGAAATAATTGCCACTAAAATAAAACTCGGTTTGCCTGACCATAAAATGTTTTACTTACCAAAAGAAGTTTTAGATAATTTTAGAACAAGATGGAATGAATTAGTCGCAAAAGTGGAAAACTGGAATGTTATTATAAATCAAAAATTAGTAACGGATATAAATTTCAAAACACTTTGGCAGGAAGTCAATTCAGATTTTATTGCTGATAACCTTGAGGTACCAGAATTTTCTTCCGATAAACCATTAGCAACTCGAGCTGCTTTTGGCAAAACACTTGTAAAATTTGCTGAACAACTTCAAACTATTGTTGGTGGAAGTGCTGATTTGGAACCATCTAACAATACAAAAGAATTTGCAAATCTTGTTGGTGAATTTACAATCGAAAATAGATTAGGAAGAAATTTGTCTTTTGGAGTAAGAGAATTTCCGATGGCGGCAATTGTAAACGGACTTGCACTTCATGGCGGTATAAAGCCTTTTGGTGCAACATTCCTTGTCTTTTCAGATTATGCACGCCATGCAATTAGGCTTTCAGCAATGATGCATTTGCACGTGATGTTTGTTTTTACACACGATTCCTTTTACGTTGGCGAAGATGGACCAACTCACCAACCAATTGAACACATTGCTTCGTTGCGGTTAATCCCTAATCTGTTGGTTTTCCGTCCAGCCGATGCAACTGAAACTTCTGCTTGTATGCGTGTTGCTGCAGATAAATTTAATTGCCCATCAATTTTAGCACTAACGCGACAAAATTTGCCAATATTAAATTCAAATTCAGACGAAGTTTATCAAAATGTTCAAAAAGGTGGTTATATTGTTTATGAAACAGAAAATCAAAAGAAAATTGATATGATTTTTATTGCCACTGGTTCTGAAGTTCATCTTGCAATTTCAACTGCAAAAGCTATACTGGATAAAAATATTCGAGTAATAAGTATGCCTTCAGTAGAATTATTTGAAAAACAAAGTGATGAATATAAGAATCAAATTTTTCCAAAAACAGTCCGTTTTCGTGTTTCAGTAGAAGCTGGCGTAACAAAAGGTTGGGAAAAATACGTAGGTTTAGATGGTTTTACTTTTGGAATAGATAATTTTGGTGCTTCAGCTCCATACGAAGATTTGGAAAAGGAATTTGGCTTTACAACCGAATCTCTAACAGAAATAATCATTTCAAAATATCAAAAATTTTTGGCTGAAAATGTATAATCAAATCTATCTTGCACCATCAATTTTATCGGCTGATTTATTAAAATTAGAAGAACAAATAAATCTTGTAATTGAAAATGGAGCAGATTTTATTCACGTTGATGTTATGGACGGACATTTTGTGCCGAATTTAACATTTGGAACAAACATAGTTAAAGCAATAAAACGATTTGTTAAAATTCCAATAGATGTTCACTTGATGATTTCCAATCCCGATAAATATATAGCTGAATATGCAAAAGCCGGCGCCGATATTTTAACAATTCATCAGGAAGTTTCGTCACATTTACACAGAACAATTCAATCAATTAAAGAAAATGGTATGAAAGCTGGAGTTTCAATAAATCCTTCAACTTCTGTTTCTACTTTGGAATATATAATTAGCGAAGTCGATTTGGTTCTAATAATGTCTGTAAATCCTGGATTTGGCGGGCAAACTTTTATTGAAAAATCAATTTACAAAATTCAAAAAGTTAGAGAAATGTTGGATAAAGCGAATTCAAAAGCTTTTCTTGAAGTTGATGGTGGAATTAATCTTGAAACAGCAAAATTAGTTGTAAAAGCTGGAGCAAATGTTTTAGTTGTCGGGAATTCAATTTTCGGTCAGACAAACATTCCAGAAGCCGTAAAAAATCTTAAAAAGTTATTATGAATCTGAAAGGTTAAAAAAATGAAAACAAACTTCATATATCTGCTTTTAACGGTTTTAGTCTTTACTGTTTCGGGCTGTATGCCTGGAGTTGGAAATAATTCTATTGAAAACCAAGCTGGATTTTTTATGGGAATTTGGCATGGTTGGATTGCCCCAATTTCACTTTTAATGGGATTTTTCAATCACAGAATAGCTATTTACGAGATTTACAATGTTGGTTGGTGGTACGATTTAGGTTTTTATATCGCAATTATTAGTGGGTTTGGTGGAATTTCATTATTCAGAAAATCTTCAAAAGATGAATAAAAAGGAGATAAAATGACAAAAGAGATGATTTTAGAAAAACAACAACAAGCAATTCAAATTTTAAATGAAAAAAATATCGATATGTGGATAACTTTTGTTCGCGAAACTGGAAATATCAAAGATCCAATGATAGATATGCTTGTCGGAACAAATGCAACTTGGCATTCTGCTTTCATTTTTACAAAATCGGGTGAAACAATTGCTATAATTGGGTCGCTTGAAGAAGCAAATATGAAATTAATTGGTACTTTTGAAACTATTATTCCTTATTTGAAATCAGTTCGCGAAGATTTAAGACAAGTACTAATTGATAGAAATCCAGAAAAAATAGCAATAAATTTTTCACAAAATTCAAGTTTAGCAGATGGTTTAACTCACGGACTTTATCTTGATTTACTTAAATACTTAGATGGGACACCATTTCCAGACAGATTTATTTCATCAGAAGAAATAATATCAGCATTACGCGGAAGAAAATCGCAAGCAGAAATTGCGATTATGAAAGAAGCTATTGTACATACTTTACAAATATTTGATGAAGTAGGAAAATTCCTTAAATCTGGAATAACTGAAAAAGATGTTGCCGAATTTGTCTTCAAAAAAGTTGAAGAGCGTGGTTTTGGTTTTGCGTGGGAAAAGGAATATTGTCCATCAGTATTTTCTGGTCCGGATACAGCCGGAGCACATTCTGGTCCAACAAATAGAATTATTAAACCTGGACATGTTGTAAATATGGATTTTGGAATAAACTACAAAGGCTATTGTTCAGATTTGCAACGCACTTGGTATATTTTACAAGAAGGCGAGAACGAAGCTCCAGCCCAAGTTTTACATGGGTTTAATGTTATAAAAGAGTCAATTGAACTTGCCGCAAAAGCAATAAAACCAGGTGCAATTGCACATGAAATCGATTCAATTGCAAGAAATTACATTGTAGAAAATGGTTACGAAGAATATCCGCACGGACTCGGACATCAAGTAGGAAGAGTAGCACATGATGGCGGTGCATTACTTGCTCCAAAATGGGAACGTTATGGAAATTTACCATATATGACTTTGGAAGAAAATCAAGTATTTACAATTGAACCAAGACTAACGATACATGGTTTTGGCATTGCAACTGTTGAAGTTGAGGTTGTTGTAACAAAAGATGGTTGCGAATGGCTCGCTCCGAATCAAGAAGAAATTGTTTTAGTAGAAGCCTAATTTGCGAATAAAATCTAAATTAATTTTCTGAGTAATAAAAAACCCCGAAAAATTCGGGGTTACTCAATTAATAAATTATGTGGGATTTGTAAGTTTTGCTAAAATCTTTGACCATTTCCTTGGCAATTTCCCATTCCACGTCCATTTCCTCTAAAGCCTTTTCTCCCAATTCCCATTTGGCGATTATTTTTTGAACCGTTAAAATTGTCTTTCCAGATTTTTCTTTGGTTTTCGTCAAGAATATTATATACTTCAAAATAATGGTCAAGTCGCTTTTCTTGCTGAACACTTCTTAAATCGCTCATTTTCTTTGACAATTCCTTCATTTGGTTGATATCAAAATTATCTGAGATCATCATTTTGTGCAATTCTAATCGATATTTTCCCATTTTTGCACGAAAGTCAATTCGTTCTTCTTGATTTTTGAAATGCATTTGGTCTAACTTTTCTTCCTGAGCTTCAGTTAGATTTAGCATTCCCTTCATTCTTTCTCTCATAAATTCAGGTTTATCACTATCAAAACCACGTGGTTGTGCAAAACTAATAGCCATTGTTACAAGAACCAATGTTAATATTGCTTTAATGTTGTTCATTTTTGACTCCATTTAATTAATTTTATTTTGTTGAATTTGTGGTTTTGACAGAGGTTAAAAGATTAAGGTTTAAAATTAAACCAAAAAAAAAATTGTTTTGTCTAAGTATTGTAAAAATGGATATTATGACCGAAGAAGATAACATTTTAATCAGAGAATTTCTTGATGGGAACGAAAGTTCTTTCAATAAATTGATACGGAAATACCAAAATCAAATTTATTGGCATGCAAGAAAAATGACAGGAAATCATGAAGATTCTGATGAAGTTACTCAAGAAGTTATGATTACTATTTACAACAAATTAAGTTCTTTTCATTTTGAGTCTGCATTTTCAACTTGGCTTTATTCAATTGTTTCAACAAGGTCGTTAAATTTGCTAAAAAAGAGAAAAGTTCGTGATTTCTTTTCGTTCGATGATTTGTTTGGAAAAAGCACAAATGAAGATATTATAAGAGATTACGAAAACAAAGAAAAGTTAGAAAAGGTTGAAAAAGCATTGCAGAAAATTCCAACAAAACAACGTGAAGTGTTCATTTTTAGAAATTTTGACCAACTTTCGTATGCAGAAATTTCTTCAATTACGGGAACATCTGAAGGAGCATTAAAAGCAAACTATTTTCACGCAATCAAAAAAATTACGGAGATGATTGATGAAGAATTATGATAGAATAACAAAATATTTAAGTGATTTACTTTCAAAAGATGAAAAATTACAATTTGAAGAAGAATTAAAAATTAATTCAGAATTGAGACGAGATTTCGAGAATATTCAATCACAAGTAAAATTACTTGCCGAAACAAATTTTGGTACAGATGAAACTTATTTTAACAATCTTACTGTAAATTTTAGAAAGAAAATGGCAAAACGTAAAACAGCAAAACAATTCCGTTTAGCTTCTGCATTTACATTTGTAACAGCCATATTTCTTTTTTATTTCATACCACAATTTAGTAACGAATCTTTTTCTGAGAAAATTTTATTTGACAATAGTGAAATTGAAATCCTTTCTTCGCTTAATGAATCAGAAAAGAGTAATATTCTTGAAAATTCAAACAATTTCTCAATTAATTTTAAGAATGAAGATTTAATGAATGATTATATCGGCGAACTTGATGAAAATTCAGTTTTGCAATTAGTTAATAATTATAAACTCGAAGATTACTTTCTTAAGGAAACTAAAGACATTTCAGATAAAGATTTTGACGAACTTGTTTCGCAATTAAATAATATTAAGTTATAAGGAGAAAAAATGAAAAAAATAATTATGGTTCTAATTTTCTTGGTGGGATTTTCACAAATCAATGCGCAATTCCAATTCAATAGATTTCAACACGGGAAAAACATCCAAAAATTAGAACAAGTTAAATTGGTTGAAGTCTTAGATTTAGACGAAGATACAGCAGTCAAATTTTTTACACGCAAAAAGCATCATCAAGAAATTCAAGAAAAACTAACCGTAAAAATTGATGTACTTTATGAAAAATTAACCAAAAAAATGGATAACAATGATAAAGTTGATTTTGATAAAGCAAGAAAAGAAATTCTAAGCTTGGAAAAAGAAGGATTTCAAAATAGAGAAAATTTTATCAACTCACTTTCCGATTTGCTATCTCAAGAACAAATTGTAAAAATGCTTGTTTTTGAAAAGCAATTCCGCGAAGAAATTGCAAAATATATGATGAAAAACAGACGCGGACAAGGAAATCCAGGAGAATAAAGATTTTTACTAATTTGGAAATTACACTTTGTAACAATATTTTTGCATTTTCAAAATGCGGAAGTGGTGAAATTGGCATACACGCTATCTTGAGGGGGTAGTGACTTTCGAGTCATACGGGTTCAAGTCCCGTCTTCCGCACAAAATTTTCAAACTTTTAAGCTGTCTTTGCACAGCTTTTTTTATTTTAAATTTATGAAATCAAAATTTTTGAAAACACTAATTTATCTACCAAACAATTTTTCGTCTGAAGCCTTCAGAAAAGTTAGGAATTTCTTTAACAATAGAAAACTTAGCTTCGTAATAATTACTGAAAATAATTCGCTTGTAATTGATGAAAAAAACGGAAAAGTACAATCTGAAATCAATTCAAACAATGTTAATTCCTTTAATTATAATGCTTTATTAATTATTGGCGGAAATTCAGATTTCACAAAAAAAACTGTTTTATCTGAAATTATTCAAAAGTTCCAAAACTCAAATTCCAAAATTATTGCTATTCAAAATGGAATTTTTGAAATGGTGAATAATTTTAATATCAACAAAATCCAAATTTCAGCTGAAATTTATGATTTTGAGTATTTTTCAAAAAGAAATTTTATACCAATTGATAAATGTATTTATGAGGAAAAAAACATAGTAACAATTCGTAATTTGTTGGCGTTAAATGAATTTCTTGAAACACAATTCGAAAGAAAATAAAATGCAAAAAAAATATACTTTCAGCCAAAATACTTTAGTCAGATTTCCAACACGGGAAATAAAAGTTGGTGAAGTTGGAATTGGTGGCAATAACGAAATTCGTATTCAGTCCATGACTACAACTGACACAATGAACACAACTGCAACTGTCGAGGAATCAATCAGAATAATAAAAGCTGGTGGCGAACTTGTTCGAATTACAGCACCATCAGCAAACGAAGCAAAAAATCTTTTTGAAATAAAATCCGAACTTCACAAACGAGGCTTTACAAATCCGCTAATCGCAGACATTCATTTTACACCAAATGCAGCTGAAATTGCTGCTGGAATAATTGAAAAAGTTCGGATAAATCCTGGTAATTATGTTGATAAAAAACAAATAATTACAAATGAATATACTTCAGAAGAATATCAATTAGAAAAAGAAAAAATTAGATTGAAATTTGCACCACTTGTAGAAATTTGCAAAAAAAACAAAACTGCAATACGAATTGGTACAAATCATGGTTCACTTTCTGATAGAATTATGAGCAAATTTGGTGATTCTCCAGAAGGAATGGTAGAATCTGCATTGGAATTTGTAAATATTTGTCGCAATCTTGATTTTCATGAAATTGTTCTTTCGATGAAAGCAAGTAATACGCGAATTATGGTTGCTGCTTATCGGTTGCTTTGCAAAAGAATGCTCGAAGAAAATATGAATTATCCAATTCATTTGGGAGTTACAGAAGCTGGTGATGGAATTGACGGGAGAATAAAATCCGCAGTTGGAATTGGAGCTTTATTAGAAGAAGGAATTGGCGACACAATCCGAGTTTCTTTGACTGAACCGCCTGAAGATGAAATTCCGGTTGCAAAAGACATTTTATCTAAATACCAATCTGATTATTTCAAAATGGTAAGTTTTGGAAAAAACGAAATTACTTCAACCAAAAATCCTTATGATTATTCTAAACGAAGAACGTTTTCTGTTGCAAACATCGGCGGTGAAAATCAAACAAAAGTTATTGCAGATTTTAGAGAAATTGGTGAAATAACAATTAAAGATTTTGAAGAAATAGGATATTTTTATAACGAACAAGATGATAAATGGAAACTATCTGAACAAGCAGTCGATTTTTTGATTTTGGATAAATTGCCAACTTTCAATTTGCCACAAAATCTACAAGTTATTTCAAAAAAGGAAATTTCTGGAAGAATTCCGCTTGTAAAACTTTCTGAAATTGATAATTCCACAATTATTACACCAATAATTGTAGAATTTAACTTAAATGAAATAGATGACAAAAATTTTGAAAAAATAAGTAACGATACGAATGTAATTTTGAAAATAAACACCGAATTTGGCGAAGGAATATTATCTCAAAAAAGATTTTTTGAATTCATAGAAGAAAAAAAGATAATGAATCCTGTAATTGTTGCAAGAAATTACTTACATCTTGACGAAGAAAAGCGGTTAATTTATGCCTCAATTGATTTTGGAGCATTGTTGCTTGATGGTTATTTAGATGGAATTATCCTCGAAATGAACCCAAAAAATTTCAAAAAGTACAAAATGAACGAAATTATGTTTGGAATTTTACAAGCATCGCGAGTTCGAATTACAAAAACTGAGTACATTGCTTGTCCATCGTGTGGAAGAACCTTGTTTGATTTAGTAGAAGTTACAAATAAAATTAGAAAAGTTACAGGACACTTAAAAGGTTTAAAAATTGGGATTATGGGTTGTGTTGTAAACGGTCCTGGTGAAATGGCAGATGCTGATTTCGGCTATGTTGGTTCCGGTTTTGGTAAAATTACTCTTTATAGAAGTCGAGAAATAGTAAAGAAAAATATTTCATCATCAATTGCGGTTGAAGAATTAGTTAATCTGATAAAAACTGACGGAAAATGGATAGAATCTGATTAACAAACAACAATTACAATTTTATAATTTTATAATTTAAATGCTTGATTTACAAATTTATTATCAATTATTTTAACAAATGAAATTTCAAATAAAGAAAGGATAAATCTGATGAAAAAAAGTATCAAACAGTTTTTAATCATAATTTCTCTTTCCATTTTTGTAACAGCTTGTTTTGATTTTCCAAAAGATGCAATAATGCCAAATTGGGATGTTGATGTAAACGTTCCATTAACAGGCGACAAAGTTACAATGATGGAATTATTAGACCCAGAAAGCAGTGATTTTCTTGGGATTTATGATTCAATTGGAGTAGACGACAGTTTATATTTCTTGTTTGTTGACGACATTGAAAATACGGACGCAATTGCTCAATCGATAGTTATTAATCCTGCTCCATTTCCCTCGGCACTTAATATTGAAGGTGAAGCCACAACTGATACAGTTTCTTCGGCTATTGTTTTCAATCCAGATCAGGATTATCATTTAATTGCGGCAAGTTTCAGTTCAGGTTCATTCAAAATAACAATTACTAATAATGAATCAACTTCAACTTACTTTAAAATAATTATACCTGGTTTTAAGAAGAAAACAGATGGAACACAAATGATTGTAACCGACAACATTCCTGGCAATACTTTTAGAACTTATACCAAAGAAATGAGTTTATATAATTACCGAGAATTGCCCGTTTATTTCGGATTTCCACTTACTGAACCATATAATTACCAAAATGCACAAGGATTTTTAGTAGTACTTAAAGCATTTTCAAATAATGAAATAAACCTTTCAAGTACGATAAATAATGACCCAAGTACAGTTGAACGTTTAGAAGGAAAAATAAAAAGATTATCACTCGGAAAAATAAGTCAAATAATTGAAACCGGATTAACAAGTGATATTGAAGATTTTCAATCGTCAATAACGTTGCGTGATGCCACACTCAAATTAACTGCACAAACAATCGGAGAAATATCGAACGTTGCAGTAATTTTTGATGATATGCAGATTACAGGTTTTGAAAAAAATCAAGATGGTAATATTGTTGATTCAACTAAATTGCTTTTTAATGGAAGCGATAGTTATAGAGATTCTATGATTACAGGGCAACCGTTTTTTGTTGAATTTAACCAAGACAATACAAACGTTACTGATTTCCTTCTCAATTTTCCAAGTTCAATACGAATTAACAATGAATTTACCGTAGCTCCAGTTGCAAATACAACACAAATAATTTCATCATCTGATTCAATAAAAATAACAGCACAAATTTCCGCTCCGTTAATTCTTGCAGCAAAAGAAGCAAGTTATGATTCTGAAGCTGAAATTGATTTATCTGATGATGATAAAGATGCGTTGAATGATGTTCGCTCAGCTTATGTTCGTGCAGAAATTGCGAATAGAATGCCAATTGGCGTTTCAGTTAGAATTGCAATTGTTGATAGAAACGAAAACGAACTTTTTGCATTGCAAAATACAAATGGAAGTGAACTTTTTGAAATTGCCGCAGGACAAGTTGATTCAGAAACCGGGGCAGTTACAAATTCAACTCATTCAGATTTGGTTTTCAGTATAAATGAAAATCAGATTAATTTGTTAACAAGTTCGGGTGCAAAAGCAAAATTAGCAATCTTTGCAAAAACTTCTGGTGGAACTTCATCTACATTTGGTCCTTTTGTAAGATTTAGAGCAAATGATTATTTGGAGTATAAAATCAGTGCTGGCATTGTTTATAACGTTGATTTAGACGAATAAAAGGAGAAATGAAAATGAAAAAAATATTATTAATTGCACTTTTAATCTCCTCAATTTCATCTTTTGCACAAGTTGGCGGAGCAACTTCAATTAACGATCCAATTTCTTCATCGATGGGAAATACATCTGTTTCCAACTCCCGAGGAGCGTACGCAATTTACAGAAACCCTGCAAATCTTGCATTTTCCGATAGCGGTTCAATTGAAGCAACTTTCTTTTTCGCATTACCAAATATTGCCCTTTCTGCTGAAAATAGTATTATGACTCTCGAAAATTACAACTACTATTTTGGTGGCGTCGAAGTGGAGGGTGAAACTCAAGGAAGATATTTAACTGAATCTGACAAAGCCGATTTAATATCACTTTTTGAAGACGGTGGAAATCTTAGTATGCAAACATCCTATAAATATTTAACTGCAGTTTATGCACCAAACAAAAAAATTGGAACTTTCGGATTTAGCATAAGTGACCAAATATCTGGTGTATTCAGTTTTCCAAAAGGAGCAGTCGATTTGGTTCTTAACGGAAACGTTGTTGGTAAATATTATGATTTTAATGATGCTAATGCAGATTTTAACTATTTAAGAGATTATTCTCTTTCTTATGCTCGTGATTTTTCTGATTTGATTAAAACTCCACTTGAGCACATAAATGTTGGAATTAGCTTAAAATATGTTCAAGGTTTTGCAACTTTTCATACACAAGAAGTTTCTTCTTCAATAGTTACAAATGAAGATAATTCAATAGATATTGACGGACATTTTGTGGCACAATCAGCATATTCTTCTGATCTTGGATTTACTTATGATTTTGATTCTACACAAACAAGTTCTGAATCTATTATAAATTCACCATTTTTCTCGCCTGCTGGTAGCGGTTTTGGACTTGATTTTGGTGCGTCCGCTCAATGGAAATATCTAACAGTTGGTTTTTCAATTACAAATATTGGTAGTGTAACTTGGACTGAAAATGCAGCTCAATTTAATTCAGATGTTGCTTTTGTTATTGAAGATATAACTGATGAAGAAATGCTTGATTCGTTGGCTGATATGGCAAAATCTGAAGGAAAATACATAAGTAGTTTTACAACAGATTTGCCAACTTCTCTCAGATTTGGTGCTTCGCTTCAAGTTGATGAATTAGTTGCTAATTTTCCAGGGAAGATGGTTATTGCTACAGATATTATTCAAGGATTTAATCGAAAATCAACCAATTCTGAATCTTTAGGAATGGGAATTGGTATAGAATGGCGACCTTTCCAAACTTGGCCAATAATGACTGGTTTAGCATTTGGCAACGATAGACCTTCAGTTGCTTGGACTTTCGGTACAGGATTTGACACTGGAGTTTTTGAGATGTTATTTGCACTAAATAATTTTAACGATATATTAAATGTAAATCAAGCTCAAATACTTAGTTTTAATTTTGGTACAA
Organism: Melioribacter roseus; assembly: GCA_020726285.1. Lineage (GTDB taxonomy): Bacteria > Bacteroidota > Ignavibacteria > Ignavibacteriales > Melioribacteraceae > WGAL01. The sequence continues at coordinate 9,330 of DYSW01000005.1, read as the reverse complement.
GGTGGAAATTCAATAAATAATTTTATTCAAAGGGCGGCAAAATTGCCGTCCTTTGTTTTATCCAAACAAAATTGGATTTAAGAATTTTCCCGTTACTGAATTTTCGTTAACTGCTAATTGCTCCGGAGTTCCAACTGCAACTACTTTCCCTCCATTAATTCCAGCACCGGGTCCCATATCAATAATAAAATCAGCCACTTTAATTATTTCAAGGTTGTGTTCAATAATTAAGATTGAGTTATTCTTTTTGAGAAGCATTTCAAAACTATCAATTAGCTTCTGAATATCATGAAAATGCAAACCAGTAGTTGGTTCATCAAAAAGGAAAAGAGTTCGATTCTTTGAATTCTGATTAGCCAAATGCGATGCAAGTTTTACTCTTTGTGCTTCACCACCTGAAAGTGTATTTGAAGGTTGACCAAGTTTTATGTAACCCAAACCAACATCTTGCAATGCTGTTAAATATTTCATTATTTTGCTATTTTCAGAAAATATTTCGCATGCTTGGTCAGTTGTCATTTCTAAAACTTCTACAATATTTTTCCCTTTATAAGTAACGTCTCTAATTTCCTTTTTAAAACGCGTTCCTCCACAATCTTCGCATTCAAGATATAAATCTGCGAGGAACTGCATTTCAATTTTCACAAATCCGTCTCCTTTGCAAGACTCACATCTTCCGCCATCTACGTTAAATGAAAAAGCTCCGGGTTTGTAACCGCGTGCTTTTGAAATGTGAGTTGAGGAAAACAAATCGCGAATTAAATCAAAACCTTTTACATAACTTATTGGATTAGAACGAGGTGATTTTCCTATGGGTGATTGATCGACAATTTCAATTGCGTCAATGTTTTTCCAGCCCATAATTTCATCACAATTTGAAATTGAAGAGAAATTTCCCGCGAAAAGGTGTTCTAAATTTTTTGCTAAAATTTCGTTTACTAATGTACTTTTTCCCGAACCGCTAATTCCTGAAACAACTACCATTTTATTTAATGGAATTTCAATATTAAGATTTCTGATATTATTCATTCGAGCGTTTTTTATCTCGAGTTGAATAGTTTTTTCTGTTCTTCTTTGTGTTGGAATTGGGATTTTTTCTTTTCCTGAAAGATATTTTCCTGTCAAGGAATTGTCATCATTCATCAATTCAGAATAAGTTCCTCTGGCAATTATTTCGCCACCGTTTGCTCCGGCAAGCGGACCCATATCAAATATGTAATCTGATGATTTCATAATTTCTGGGTCGTGTTCAACAACTATTACAGTATTTCCTAAATCGCGAAGCGATTTCATAATCTTTATCAATTTTTCGTTATCCGAAGGATGAAGTCCGATACTTGGTTCATCCAAAACGTATAGTGTGCCAACAAGAGCAGAGCCAAGCGAAGTTGCTAAATTTATTCTTTGCGATTCACCACCGGAAAGTGTGGAACTTAATCTATCTAAAGTTAAATATCCCAAACCAACTTCGTATAAAAATATCAACCTTTTTTTTATTTCCTCGAGAATTTGTCCTGCAACTTTTTCTTCATACTCTGATAATTGAATTGAATCAAAAAAGGTCTTCGCATTTTCCAGTGTCATTGAAACAATTTTATCAATTGATAAATTTCCAACTTCCACTTGCATCGCTTCTCGTCTTAATCTTGAACCTTTGCAAGCTGAACATTTATGATAACCACGATATTTACTAAGCATTATGCGAATGTGCATTTTGTAAGTATTTTCTTCCAAAATTTGAAAGAATTTGTTTATACCAATAAAATCATCAAATCCATTTTCAATCAGATTTATTTGCGAACTCGATAATTCCCGCCAAGGAATTTCTGTTGGAATTTTTCTGTTTTTTGCTTTTCGAATCAAATCACGTTGGTGTATGCTAAATATTTTGCCTCGCCAAGGTGAAATGGCTCCGTTTATAATCGAAAGTTCAGGATTTGGAACAATTAAATCCATATCATAACCCATTGTTTTTCCAAAACCTTGACAAACGGGACAAGCACCAAACGGATTGTTAAACGAAAAAAATCTTGGCTCTGGTTCTTCGTAAGCTATTCCACAACATTCAAATAGATTAGAAAAATCTTTAATTTCTGAATTTTCAGGGTTAATTATTGTTATTCTTCCTTCACCTTCTTTGAAGGCAGCTTCTATTGAATCGCTAAGTCGTTCTCGCAAATTTGTTTCAATTTTAAACCTATCGACCACAACAAAAAGTTTATTTTCTTCAGTTAAACTCGGTTTATCGTTCAAATCCCAAATATTTCCATCTTGCCAAACTCTAAAAAATCCTTTTCTGCGAAGCAATTCAAGTTCAAATTGAAAATCAAAATCTTTGTGAAGATGTAATGGAAAAGCTAAATAATATTTTTCAGATGAAACTCTGTTTTCTAACCAATTTATTACGGTTGTTACGGTATCTTTTTTCACTTGGTTGCCACAACTAAAACAAATAGTTTTGCCTATTCTTGCAAAAAGCAAGCGAATGTAATCATATATTTCTGTAGTTGTTGCAACTGTTGAACGCGGGTTACGCGAAGGTGTATTTTGCTCTATTGCTACTGATGGACAAATTCCTGTTATCGATTCAACATCAGCTTTGTTCATTCTATTTAAGAATTGGCGAGCATAAGAAGATAAACTTTCCATATATCTTCTTTGGCCTTCTGCATAAATTGTATCAAAGACAAGCGAAGATTTTCCACTTCCACTAACTCCTGTAAAAACTATCAATTTTTCACGCGGAATATCAAAAGTTAGATTTTTCAAATTGTGAGTTTTTGCTCCAATAATACTAATTGATTTTTCTTGCATTGTTACCTTAAAAAATGAACTGAAATTTATCAAATAAAAAGTTTGTGAAATTTGATTTCAAGTAAATTTTCTTTTTTATTTATGAATAATTCAGTAGAATTAAACGATGAAATTTGATTCAATAAATATTAATTTTTCAAGTTCTACAACAAAGTCGTTAGACTCAACTTTGTTGCCAGTAATTACAAAAAAAGATAAAGAAACTCAATATTCATCGTCATCTATTGGCAAGTTGAAATATTCAAATATTACGTATTCTTCAAACGGAAATAACCGTGTAGATACTATTGAGATTTCGGAAACAGCTAAATTTTATGCTGAAAAAATCGAGCAAGCCAACTTTCAACAAAATTCACATGCAATTTCAAAACAAAATATCGATAGTCCAATTTTCGAACGATTTAACAAGCAATTTGTTTATGAAAAAGTTAAAAATCGAAAGATTTCTGGTGAGGAATTGAAAAAGTGGTCTGCTGCAAATTATGTTGAAAATCATAAATCTGGTTTTAGTATTTCTGGACTTGAATTTGACGCATTCAAAGTAGCACAAACTGAAAATGATAGAATTAGAAACTACTACGAAAGAGAATTTGTTCGAGAACCTGGTACACTTGTAAACATCACTTTATAATTTACTCAAATTATAGAAAGGACTTTTGCCAAAATGAGTAAAAGTGAACTATTAAATAATGTTGAAAAACTTCTTGAAGAATTGAACAAAGAAAAAATCTTTACAAAAAAAACCTAATAACCGAATTATCCCAGATTAAAGAAAAAATAAGCAAAATCGAAGAAATTGCTGAAGCAAAATATTCAGATATTTTCAATTCTATAATAGATGGAATTATTTATTTTGATTCACATGGAACAATCCAAGCTGTAAATTTAGCTTTGACAGATTTAATAGGATTAAGTAACTCAGAACTTGAAGGAAAGAATCTATTTAGTTTAATTACAAAATATGTGGAATTTGCAGATATTGAAAAACTAAATCACTTTTTTAGAAAAGTACTAACTGAAAATATTAATGAAGAAATCCAATTCACTATTAATGGTAAAGTGTTAAAGGCAAAACATTCAAAATCGCATTCATCAGAAAATTTTACAGTAATAGTTTTAGATATTACAGAAAAACTTGCAGATAAAATAAAATTGCAAGAAAACGAAGCTTACAATAAAATTTTGTTTGATGATTCTAAAATTCCCCTTGTAGTAATTGATGTAGCAACTAACAAATTTGTAGATCTCAACGATTCCGCCTTACGTATTTACGGTTATTCAAACAAAAATTACGTTTTGGGCAAAACTCCAGCAGATGTTTCAACGCCAACACAATATAATGGAGAAATATCAAGATTAGCTGCTGAAAAGCAAATCGAAAAAGCATTAAAATTTGGAGAAAATGTATTTGAATGGCGACATCAGAACCTAGATGGAAAAATTTGGGATGCAGAAGTAAATTTGATGAAATTCAATTTTCGGGGGAAAGAATATCTTCAATTTTCACTTTTGGATATTACTCAAAGAAAAATGGCTCAGAATTTATTAATTGTAAGCGAAGAAAATTACAGACAACTCTCAGAACTTGCACCAGATGCAATAATTGTACAATCAAATGGAAAATTTGTTTGGGTAAATAATTCTCAAAAAATGTGATTGAACTCTCACATCAAATTTTTGGTTAAATTATCGAAACATTTTAATAATTATAAATTATCAAGAAAAGAAAAATTGAGTAAAACCAATATTTATAAAGAGTTAGCAGAAATATTTGATGAAAGATATTCAAATCATGATTATCAAAAAATTGCTGATTATTTTACAAATCAAAAGAGAATGAATTCTGTTTTGGAACTTGGTGTTGGAACTGGATTTTGGTCTAATTTCATCAAAAATTCAGAAAAATATGTTGGAATAGATATTTCCATCGAAATGTTGAAAAAAGCGAAGAGAAATGCGATAAATCCAATTAGAGCCAATGTGGAAGAAATTCCAATAAAAAATTCATCATTTGAGTTTGTGTTTTTGGTAAACGTAATACATCAAATTGAACAGAAATTGCAAACTTTATCAGAAATTAATAGAATTTTACGTGTAAATGGAAAATTATCAATTATTTATAACGATATTTTTGATGAAAAAAATTGGTGGTATGTATATAAATTTTTTCCAAAAGTAGTAAGAATTGATAAGGAGCGTTATTCTTCTCAATTAATAATTGAAGAAATGCTACAGAAAAATGGTTTTTCGGATATAAAAACAATAAATTTGAGTGTGATTTCAAAAACTTACATAGGAAAAAATGTTTTTGATGATATTTTTCTCAAAAAACATAATTCCACTCAATTGGCAAACTTAAGTGATGAAGATTATCAAATTGGAATTGAAAACATGAAATTACAAATTGAAAAGGTAAATGAGTACAAGTTCATATCAAATATTATTTTTAAGGTTACAGAAGCGATAAAAAATGATAGAAATTAAAAATATAACAAAATTGTTTGAAAATAAATTAGTCCTAAATGGCATAAATCTTACTATTAGCGAAGGTGAAACTCACGTAATTATTGGAAAAAGCGGCAGTGGGAAAAGTGTTTTGTTAAAATTAATTGTTGGCTTACTAGAACCAGATTCTGGACAAATTTTAATTGAATCTGAAAATGTTTTTGATATGAAAGATAAACGTCTTTATCAAATTCGTACAAATTTCGGATTTTTATTCCAAAATGCCGCATTATTTGATTCGTTAACTGTTTTTGAGAATGTTTCACTTCCGCTTGTGGAAAGTAAAAAAAACTTATCACGATCCGAAATTGAAAAAGCAGTTTCAGAAAAACTGGCTTTGGTTGGTTTACCAAATACGGAAAAACTTAAACCAGCTGAACTTTCGGGTGGAATGCAAAAACGTGTTGGTTTAGCTCGAGCTTTAATAACAAATCCAAAATTTATTTTGTACGATGAACCAACTACGGGTTTAGACCCAATAATGTCTGATTCGATAGATAAATTGATTTCTGATGTAAATGAACAAGCGCATGTAACATCAATAATTGTAACTCACGATATGTTTAGTGTTGAAAACGTTGCAGATAAAATATCGATGATTCACGAAGGGAAAATCTATTTTACAGGTTCAAAAGACGAACTTCTTAACTCAGAAGATAAAATTATAAAAGATTTTATAAAACGTACAACAAAGAAATAAGTTGTTAAATATCAATAAAATAGTAGAATTTGAAATAAATGAGTAAAAATAAAACAGTTTTCTTTTGTACAAATTGCGGTTACGAAACGCCAAAATGGCTTGGAAAATGTCCGGTTTGTAACTCTTGGAACACATTTTCTGAAGAAGTTGTGAGTGCAAAATCAGGAAGTATTTCAAAATCGCGAAATGAATTGCAAATTGTAAAAATGAACGGAAATGTTGCAAGTGAATCTGCAAGAATTTCGACAAAAATTGATGAATTTGACCGAGTTTTAGGCGGCGGTTTAATGCCCGGAAGTTTGGTTTTAGTTGGTGGCGATCCTGGAATTGGAAAATCGACTTTATTGATGCAAGTAACTGTGAACATTGAAGAAGAAGTACTTTATGTTACTGGAGAAGAATCAATTAATCAAATTAATTTACGTGCAAATCGTTTGGGAATTAATTCCGAAAAGGTGAATTTGCTTTCTGAAATTAACCTCGAAACAATTTTTGATGCCGTAAAAAAAGTAAATCCGAGGGTGTTAATTATTGATTCTATTCAAACAATTTTTGACCCAGAAATTGATAATGCTGCTGGAACAATAACGCAAGTTCGCGAAACAACTGCAAAATTGATGCAACTTTCAAAATCAACTAATTTGATTACAATAATTATCGGACACATTACGAAAGAAGGTTTTATTGCTGGTCCCAAAATTCTTGAACACATTGTAGATACGGTTTTGCAATTTGAAGGTGAAAAGAATCACACATTCAGAATTTTGCGTGCGTTGAAAAATCGTTTTGGAAATACAAATGAAATCGGAGTTTTCGAAATGTTCGAAAAAGGACTTCGTCAGGTTGAAAATCCAAGTCAGATTTTTTTAAATCAAAAAGAAGAAAATGCTGTTGGTTCAGTTATTACTTCAAGTATCGAAGGAACTCGACCAATTTTGCTTGAAGTACAGGCACTAACAACCCCAATGAATTATGGAAATCCGCAGCGAGTTGCAACCGGAATTGATTACAGCCGACTTTCGATTTTACTTGCAGTTCTTGAAAAACGTGCAAAATTTAGAATGGGAACTCAAAACGTTTTCATCAATATTGCTGGAGGTTTTAAAATTTTTGAACCAGCAATTGATTTAGCCGTAATAGTTGCATTAGCATCAAGTTTGCATAATATTACTATAAATAATGATGATTTATTTATTGGCGAAGTTGGTTTAGGTGGCGAAATTAGAACGGTTTCGAATATTGAAAAAAGAATTTCGGAAGCTGAAAAAATGGGAATTCGTAGAATATTTCTACCAAAAGGAAATATGAAATCAATCTCAGCAAAATCGGCTGAACTAATTCCAGTTGAAAATATCAACAAAGTTTTCGAAATTGTCCTAAACTAAAAAACGTGGAATTGTATGAAAACACCTGAAGAAATTTTACAGAATTATTATGGATTTTCCTCTTTTCGAGGCTTGCAAAAAGAAATCATTTCGACAATTGTAGATTTGAAACAACATTCGTTGGTTTTAATGCCAACGGGAAGTGGAAAATCGATTACTTACCAAATTCCAGCATTAATTTTTGAAGGAGGCACACTTGTAATTTCGCCATTAATTGCGTTAATGCAAGATCAAGTTGATTCACTTAAAAAACGGGGAATAAGAGCGGATTTTATCAATTCTACTGTAACAAAAGAAAAAAAGGGAAACCGTTTGGCAAATTTTGTGAAAGGAAAAACCAAACTACTTTATGTTACACCAGAACGTTTTCGCAAGCAAGAATTTGTAAATGAAATCAAAAAAGCAAATATTTCACTTTTAGCAATTGATGAAGCTCATTGTATTTCAGAATGGGGACACGATTTCCGCCCAGATTATTCTCGTTTGGGAGAATTTCGCCAAATTATCGGAAATCCACTCACACTAGCACTAACGGCAACGGCTACAAAAGAAGTTCAAGTTGATATTCTCGAAAAATTACATTTGAATAAAAAAGACGTGCGAATTTTTCATCAGGGAATTCAACGTCCGAATTTAAGATTGGCGGCAAAAGATGTTTGGGGAAATAGCGACAAGTTGAAGCAAATTTTGTTGGCACTAAATGAATACAAAGGCAGTGCAATTATCTATTTTTCGTTGATTAAAACGCTCGAAGAATTCTCTGAAATGTTACGAACAAATAAAATCGAACACACTTCTTATCACGGTAAACTTGAAGCACAACGACGGAAAGTAATTCAACGAAATTTTTTAGAAAATGAAAACAAACTGATTCTTGCTACAAATGCTTTTGGAATGGGAATTGATAAATCAGATATTCGACTAATTATACACGCCGAAATTCCATCTTCTGTTGAATCTTATTATCAAGAAATTGGGCGAGCCGGACGAGACGGAAATCCTTCACTTTGCCTTTTGCTTTACGATCAGCAAGATTTATATACGCAAATGGAATTTATAAAGTGGGCAAATCCGAGTTACGATTATTACGATAGAGTTTACGATATTCTACAGAATGACGCAGATAAAGTAAATTCGATGGGAATTGAATATATTCGCGAACAAATGAGCAATAAAGATAGAAATGATTTTCGTGTGGAAACTGTTTTGGCAATGTTGGATAGATATTCAGTAACTAAAGGAGAAATTGAACGAAAGAATCTTAAAGTTGTAGATAAATTACATCTCAATTTGCATAACAAGGAATTTATATCAGCAAAATTATTAAACGATAACAAAAAACTACTTTCTATTGTTAATTATTTCAAGGAAGTAAAGTGCCGAAGAGTATATATTTCTGAGTATTTTGGATTTTTTGATGAAATTCCATGCGGAAATTGTGATGTTTGTGGTTAGTTAAAGTTGCGGTTGCAAGAATTTCCAGCCAAAATTCTCTGTTGGAATTCTATTATTTTAGTTTGAAAAGGGTTTTTTAAAGTACAGAATATCAGTTAACCAAAAGTGTTATTTCAATAATAACATCTTCTTTGTCTCAGAAAATGAACCACTTTGCAATTTGTAAAAGTAAATTCCACTCGGTAATTGATAATTACTAATTGATAATTGATAATTATGTGAACCAGCGGACATTTCTTTGTTAATTAACGTTGCCACTTTTCCACCAAGTGTGTTGAATAGTTCTAATTTTACGTGTGAATCTTTGGGTATGCTAAATCTTATTTCCGTACTTGGATTAAACGGGTTCGGATAGTTTTGCTCCAATTTAAATTCAGATGGAATTGGTGTATGTTCATCTGTATTTGTCCAATTGCGATTTTTATCAAAAAAAAATATTGAAGAATAAAAAAGACTTTCAAAAGTTAGATT
>DYSW01000012.1 GCA_020726285.1 Melioribacter roseus | reverse complement strand
TTATTAGACCAGAAGAAGCAAAAAAAATTGCCGCTTTTGTTGATTGGTCGCAATTGGTTGCGTCTTCATTACGTCCCGGGACTAACAGAACTTGGTCGAACAACTGGCCACCAGAACCAATGTTAGACCAAGATTTAACTTTCGAATCACACAAAATTTCATTGTGGGAATTCTTAATTTTGTGGACATTAACAATCTTTGTGATTTTCCTTTCATACGAATTCTTATTAAAAAAGGATTCTAAAGAAGATTTAGAAAAACCTATGGAAATAACAAGCTTGTTCAAATCACAAAAAAAATTGATGAAATACATTCCAATAGTTGCTGCATTATTTCTAGCTCAACTTCTAATTGGCGGGTATTTGGCTCATCTTTACACTGAACCTACTCAAGATTTTATTGTTTCTCAAGGAATCTTACCGTTTAATGTTTTGCGTTCAATTCATACTCAACTTGCTATTCTTTGGGTTGCTGTGGGTTGGTTAGTTGGCGGGTTGTTAATTGCTCCTTGGGTTGCAAATAAAGACCACAAATTTCCTTGGTTGATTGATGTACTTTGGACTGCTCTTTTAGTAGTTGCTGTTGGAAGTATCATAGGTTTATATATGGGCGCAACAGGACAAATGCGTGATACTTGGTTCTGGCTCGGAAACGAAGGTCGAGAACTTATAAACCTTGGTAGAGTTTGGGATATTGGACTTGTTATCGGCTTAGTTTTCTGGTTTTTGCTCATTATTTCATTAATCAAAAAAGCAGCGACAAACAATCCAATTGTTAGCACAATTATTTGGTCTGCTTTCGCAATTGCCACTTTATATATTGCTGGAATGATGCCTATTCATAAAGTAGTGCCAAACTTTACGGTTGATGATTATTATCGTTGGTGGGTAATTCATCTTTGGGTAGAATTAACATTCGAACTTTTTGCCGCTGGTGTTATTGCTTTCTTCACCGTTTCGTTAGGACTAATTTCAAACAAAACCGCTGTCAGAGTAATGCTCTTCGAACTTATTTTAATTATGATGAGTGGAACACTTGGTGTTGGACATCACTATTGGTGGCAAGGTCTTGATGAATATTGGATTGCAATCGGTGGAATTTTCTCGGCACTTGAACCAGTTCCACTTGCATTAATGATTGTAGAAGCAATGAAAAATTATCGTGAAAAAGTTCATAGTGCAGAAGGATTTAAATTTGCAACTCCTTTTATGTGGATTTCCGGTTCGGCAATTTTAAACTGGATTGGCGCTGGTTTCTTTGGAATGGTAATTAACACTCCAACAATAAGCTACTATTCTCACGGTACTTACTTAATTATGCCTCACGGACATATTGCTTTGCTTGGAGCTTTTGGTTATATCTCATTAGCTTTTCTATATATGGCATCTCGTACAAACTCGCTTGCAAACAACTTAGTCTGGGATGAAAAAATAAGTAAAATCGGATTCTGGTTATTAACAGTCGGTGTCTTACTATTTGCTTTACCTACTTATATAATTGGTATTGAACAGACAAGGATTGCTCAGGAAATGGGATATTTCTATACAAGATTACGTTCTGCAGTTGAGCCTCTAAAAGGTTGGATGTGGTTTAGAATTGTTCCAGATACTTTAATGCTTCTTGGTGGAATCACCATTTTTTATGATTTAGTTACAAAAACCTATTTTGCCAAAAAAAATAGTTAGTTAGTTGGGGACTGAGTAATATCAGTCCTCTTATTTTAATAGGAAGAAAAAATGCTTATAGTAGATAAAAATGATTGTATTGCTTGTAAAGCTTGTGTTGATGTTGCAGAATCAATTTTTACGATGAACGAAGACAATTCTTATGCTTTTGTTGTCAAGCAACCTTTAGCCGAACTTGAATTAGAACTTGCCGATGAAGCAATTCAAACTTGCCCAGTTGATGCAATAAAATATATTGATGTGGAAAGCGAGCTAACTTTAGAAACGGAAAAATACTCATCAAATGATGAAAAAGAAAAATCAAAAGAGAAACAAATTTCACAATTAATTGATGTAGAAATCGACACGACAGATATTATAACTGCAAAATCTAACATCAAAGAAACTTTGGATAAATATCCACAACTAAAAGATGTTCTTGTTTCACTTTCTCCAAAATTTAAGAAAATGCAAAATCCCATACTTTATAACACTTTAGCAAGATTTGCTACTTTTACAGAAGCAGCTAACGTAACTGGTTTATCTGTATGCGAAATTTTACACACTTTGAATAAAGCAATAGGAAAAGAGAAAAAGTTAGTTGAATTTTTCCCAGATTGCATTTCACAAGATGGGAATCTGGATGAAAAACTTTTAGGAAGCGAAATTACTTGGAATGAAAACAACGACAGATTTATTTATAATTCCGACACAATGCCCGAAATTATTGAGCGAGTAAACAATCTAAAACCTCAAGAATCGATAGTAATAATTTCTATAAATAATCCAATTGAATTGCTAAAAGTTGCCGAAGGATTAAATTATCAATTTAATGTAGAAAAAGGGAAAGACTACAGAATTTCAATTTTTAACCCAAATTCTGTGAATCTTGAAATGAATGAAAATTGGGAAAGAATTTCTTCTACTTTTCCAGTGCTTGATGTTCGATATTTAACAACCGATCCTTTCGACACAATTATTAAAACAGCTTATGGCACTGAAGAAGGAAGCGGATTTATCCTTATCCAAAGATTTGTGCCTTTTCCAATAATCAATATGTTGACTGAAATGGGATTTGACCACAAAGTACAGCGTGTTACCGATTCGGAAAATTACGTTTTTTTATATAAAAAAATTACAGAAAAAGGTGAAGTGTCAAACAGCAATAAAAAAGATGTTATAATTCAATCTGCAACTCCAGTTGCTTATCCAGTAATTATGAGATTGTTGCAATCCGATAAAATTCGTTCGACTTTCAACATCAAAGAGCTTAAAGTTTGGGAAGAAACCGAAAAACATCTCGCTTGGATAACAAGTGGGAAAGCCGACATTAGCTTTTCAGCTCTGATTGTTGCCGCAAAATTGAAGAATTCGAACATCAAAATTCCAGCTCTTTTTGTTTGGGATAATTTCTATTTACTTACTCGTTATAAAGCGACTTCTTTTGCTGATATTTTGGGGAAAAAGATAAATACACCGCTTTTCGAAGAAGCACCGCCTACGAAAATTACTAAATACTTAATGAAATCGCTCGGCTATAATTCAGATGATTTTACATTTGTTTACGGGAAACCATTTGGCAGACCAGAACAGATTTATGCAGATTTTGTTCGTGGTACTTCCGACACTTGTATTCTTCGCGAACCAGAAGCAAGTTTTGCAATTAAAATTCTTGAAGAAATGGGTGAAGAAATCTCGATAATTTCATTCAACGAGCTTTGGAATCAGGTTAATCAAAATTATGGTAGCTTTCCGAATGCTGGAGTTGTAATTAAAGAAGAATTTTACAACGCCAACAAAGAAGAATCAATGTTATTTCTAAATGAATTAAAAGAAGCGATAAATTGGGTAAATCAAAACAAACATGAATCCGCTAAATTATCATTCGATATGATGCGACAACCCGTTGAAAGAGTTGAACTTTTCCTAAATCGAGTAAAATACGAATATGTAGATGGCGAAAAGCTAATTGACAATATCAAATCTTACTTTAATGTTCTAAATTCAGAAAATATTACAGAAGTTGTTGTTGATGATAAATTCCTAAATATGTTCAAATTATAAACTTTGTTCGATATTAAAGGAAAACACTAAAGTCTGAATTTTAAGCAATTAACTTTCAGACTATTTTCTTGCTAAACTTATCCAAAACTTTGAGCCAACATTCTTTTTGCTTTCTACTCCAAATTTTCCACCAAGCAATTCAATGCTGTTTTTCACAATCGAAAGTCCCAAACCACTTCCAGTGCTAAATAAATCTTTTGCGTCTTTTGTGCGATAGAATCTTTCAAAAACCCTGTCAATTTCAGCTTCGTCAATTCCAATTCCTTCGTCTATTACTTCAATTTGCAAAAATTCCTTATTAACAAAACAATACATTGTAATTTTTCCATTTTGTTTAGAATATTGAATTGCATTCGAAAGGAAATTTGAAATTATCGTGGAAATTAAAACTTTGTTGCCATTTACAATTACATTTTGGGGAATTGTGTTATCAAAAATAAATTGATAGCCGCTTTCTTCCACTTTTTGGCGAAATTCTTCATAAATTTCGGTCAAAATTGGAGTAATTTCAATTTCAGAAATTTGGTAAACTTCTTTCTTTTCTATTCTTGAAAGTTTAAGCAAATCAGAAACCATGTTTTCGAGATAAAGCGTTTGCTTTAATATTTTTGATAAAAACTTGTTTAAAACATTTTCATCTCGTATTCCATCGAGCAAAGTTTCTGTATAACCGCGAATTGAAGTCAGTGGCGTTTTGAATTCGTGAGAAACATTTGCCACGAAATCTGTTCTGATTTGTTCCAACCTTGCAACTTCAGTTACATCTCGAAATATTAAAATCATACCATTTTTTTTATCGTCCAAAGTCAATGGAATTATTGTGTATTCAATAATATGTTCGTTCCAATATTTTACTCGAGCATGTTCCTCTTTTCCCTGAGTTTGAAACTTATTAATATCAGTTATCATCGGCGGAAAATCAATCAAATCAAAAACTGTTGGCTCAAGTTTATGCGTCGGTTTTGGATTGATAATATTTTTGAATTTTGAGTTTGAGAAAACTAATTTACCTTTTTTATCAAAAGCTGCAATTCCTTCACTTAGCGAGTTTAGCAAATCGAGCAATTGCTTCTCTTTTTTTATTGCCTTCATATTTTTATCATTCAACAAATTAACGATATGATTATGCTGTAAAGAAATTTGGTTAAATTCATTCAAATTGTGATATTTTAACGGAAGAACTTCATCTCCAGTTGCCGAATTTTTTACTTCTTCGATCAATAAAGTTGTCTGTTTTGTGATGTATTTTTTTACGATTAAGAAAATAATAAACATCATTAGCAATAAGATTGAATCGACCAAAATTATCATCAATTTGGCAAAAAACAGATGTTTATTGTATTCAAAAGTAGAAACTGATAGATGAAAAAATCCATCCATTCTGCCATTTTTACGAATTACTGATGAGAAGAAATAAATTTCTTTCTTCATTTTATCTGAAAATCTGAAGTTTTTTCCGTTTCCTTCTTCCATTGCTTGTTGGATTTCGGGTAAGTACAAATAGCTAATTTTTGTTGGAAAATTGTCGGGATTTAGTGAATAATTTGTTGGATAAACCAAATTCCCACTTTTATTTAACACTGCCATTTGAACAGAAAGTAGTTTTGATGTTTTTACAACCGCCAAAATTTTAGCTGAATCAGAATTAATTGTGGAATCTTGAATTCCTTCGTAAACATCAGTAAGAATTTCAGTGTGTTTTAATGCTTTTTCGTGAAGAAATGAATCAAGTTCGCTGTTTATTTCCACCCAAACAAAAATGTTAATAAAAACAATTCCAATAACAGAAATAAAAAAAAATCGTTTTAAAATACCGTTAGATAATCTTTTCATGGGAATATTTAACTAATTATTCAAACGATAACCAACACCTTGCACAGTTTTGATTATCGATTTACATTCGCCCAATTTATCACGAAGTCGTTTAACCGTTACATTAACCGTGTGTTCATCTGGAACTGAATTTTTTTCCCAAATATTTTCAATTAAATCAAACCGCGATAAAACTCTACCATTTGCTTCAACCAAAGTCTTCATAAATTTCATTTCTTTTGCGGAAATGTGAATTTCTTTTCCGTGACAAACAACAGAATGTGAGTCAAAGTTGATTTCGAGATTATTGATTTTAAATATTTGGTTATGACTTTTCTTTGTCCTTCTCAAAAGAGCTTCAATGCGAGCAAGTAATTCCTTTATTCCAAATGGTTTTGTAATATAATCATCAGCCCCTGCTTGCAAACCAATTACTTTGTCCGTTTCTTGCGAACGAGCCGTAAGCATAATAATTGGCAAATCTTTAATTTGGTTTGAATTACGAATGTATTTGCATATTTCAATTCCCGACATTCCTGGTAAATTCAAATCAAGAATCAGTAAATCGGGAGGAAAATCCATTATTTTTTCGTAGGCTATATAACCATCTGGAATTACTTCAACTTCAAATCCTTTTGTAGAAAGATTAAATTCAACTAATTCAGAAATATCCGGGTTGTCTTCAACAACATATACTTTGGTTGACAAATTCTAATCCTGTTTATAAAAACCGTATCTTAAAATGGTTGCATCGTTCATAAAAACAACATCTTCGCAAAGATTTGTTGCTAAATCAGCAATTCTTTCAAGATGTTTTGCTGCGTTAATTATTTCATAGCCTTGCTTGAATTTCTTGGGATTTATTTCAACGGCGGTGTAAACAATTTCGGTTACTTTAGCAAATTTTTCATCAACAATATTGTCGCGTTCAAGAACTTCTTTCGCTAAATCAGAATCTCTTTGGATAAATGATTGAACTGCATCGTGAACCATTAACCGTGTTGTTTTTCCTAAATCAATTACACCTTCTGCTTCTGAAATCATTGGTTCGTTGGAAAGAGTTAAAGCAATTTTTGCTATCGATTTTGCATGGTCCGCCATTCTTTCTAAATCATTATTCATTTTTAATGCGCCAACAATAAATCGCAAATCAATTGCAACCGGTTGTTGTGTTGCAAGTAAATCGAGAATTTTCTTTTCAATTTCTACTTCGCGAAAATTTATTGTTCTATCTAATTTCTTTACAATTTCCGCCATTTTTTCATTTTGAATTTTAAATGATTTTACGGCTTTAAATAAAGCATCTTCCACTTCATTTGCCTGAAAGATAATATCTTTATTTACTTGTTCTAACATATCTTGAAATTTTTCACTCATAATTTTCCTTTAGTTGAACATTTTTAACCAAATCTACCCGTAATATAATCTTCTGTTAGTTTTTTTTCTGGATTTGTAAATAATTTTGATGTTGCATTAAACTCTATCATTTCGCCAATCATCATAAATGCTGTGTAGTCTGAAACTCGAGCCGCTTGTTGCATGTTGTGAGTAACAATAATTATTGTATAATTTTCTCGCAATTCATCTATTGTTTCTTCAATTTTGTTTGTCGAAATTGGATCGAGAGCCGACGCTGGTTCGTCCATTAAAATTATTTCGGGTTTGTTTGCCAACGCGCGAGCAATACACAATCGTTGTTGCTGTCCACCAGATAAATCCAATGCCGAATTATTCAATCTATCTTTAACTTCTTTCCACAAATCTGCTTGAATTAGTGCAGACTCAACCATTTCATCTAATTCTGCTTTTTCTCTAATTCCGTTTACTTTCGGACCGAAAGCAACATTCTCCCAAATTCCCATTGGAAACGGATTTGATTTCTGAAAAACCATTCCAACTTTCTTTCTTAATTCTTCCAATTTTGTTTCGGGTGAATAAATATCTATTCCATCAATAGTTATTAAACCTTTAATAGAAATTCCGGGAATTAAATCATTCATTCTATTAAAACATCTCAAAAGTGTCGATTTTCCGCATCCCGAAGGACCAATGAACGCCGTTACTTTCTTTTCAGGAATTTGAATTGAAACATTTGTCAGAGTTCTTACTTGTGGAACGTAGCATAAATCAACATTTTTTGTCTCGAGAATGATTTTTTCTTTCGATAAATCGGTTGTAAAACTTGCAGATATTGAATTTTGAACATTAATTTTCATAATTTCTCAACTAAAAAGCGGATGTTTTGAATTTCTTTCTTAAATAATTTCTTAGGAAAATTGCACTCAAATTTAATGTGATTACAATAAAGATCAACAACAATGCTGTAGTGTAAACCATAGGAAGCGAGGCTTCAACGTTTGGCGATTGAAACCCAACATCGTAAATATGAAATCCTAAGTGCATAAATTTTCTGTCGAGATGTAAAAACGGGAATGATGTGTCGAATGGTAATGTTGGTGCAAGTTTTACAACTCCAGTTATCATTAGCGGAGCAACTTCGCCAGCGCCTCGGCTTATTGCTAAAATTACTCCAGTTAAAATTCCTGGCATTGCATTCGGTAAAACTATTTTTCTTATCATTTGCCACTTTGTTGCACCCAAAGCCAAAGCACCATCTTTATTCGCTTTTGGAACAGCAAGAATTCCTTCTTCTGTTGCAACAACAACAACAGGCAAAGTTAGCAAAGCCAAAGTAAGCGAAGCCCATAAAATTCCACCCGTTCCAAAAGTTGGTTCGGGTAATTTTGATGAAAACAAAAGTTGGTCTATCGTTCCACCCAAAAAGTAAATAAAAAATCCTAACCCGAAAATTCCATAAACTATTGATGGAACTCCTGCAAGATTTGCTATTGCAAGTCGAATTAAACGTGTTACAAATCCTTGTTTTGCGTATTCATTAAGATAAAGTGCCGCAAGAACACCAAAAGGAACTACGGCTATCGACATCAAAATTACCATCATTACTGTTCCAAAAATTGCGGGAAAAACTCCACCTTCTGTGTTTGATTCTCGCGGGTCTTCTACCAAATATTCCCATATTTTTGTTAAGTAAAGTCCGGATTTAGCAATAAAATTCATATCATTTGGGCGACAAAATCTGTAAACTTTTTCTAGCTCAAGTGTAATTTCTGTTCCATCACCAGATTGAACTATTGCATAAATTTCTGAATTTTCGATTACTTTTTGTTCTATTTTCTTGTTCAATTGTTCAATTTGAAAATTTATTTCAGCTTGAAGCGTTCCTTCTTCTTGCTTTAATTTTTCAATTTCTTTTGTTTTCCAAGAAAAGTTTATTTCCATTAAAGCAATTTCCCGCTGAATTTCGCTAACTGGCGACAATACATCATTTAGTTCTTCTTCAAGATTTTCTTTTTCAGATTTATTTTCTTCAGATTTTTCAAAAGCCCTCGAGAAAGTATCCCAAAAATCCTTATCACTAGTTAGATAAACTTTGCCGTTGTAATTCAGATTTCTTACATAAGCGATAAGATTGCCGTATTCCCATCTCTCAAAAACTGTTACATTTTGTGGATATTCAATTTTGGAAATTTCTTGGGAATTTATCCATTTAAAATCTTGGTCAAAAATATCTCTATTTGCAATTTTGATATTTGTTTGCTCTTGCTTGTAGCTTTTTCCTGATTCACTTTGTAATACAACTTCTTCTTTTTCTAATATTTCTGCAAGATAAATTGTATTGTCTTTCATTTTTATTTCAGCAACATCGCTTACATAAAATGAACCAAATCCTTTTATAAGAATTATAGAAATCATAAAAATTACCATCGCAAGCGAAAAGAGCAAACCGCCAGCCGTTAGTAAAATGTAGGAATCCCCTTTTTTCCAGAATGTAATTATTTTATTCATAATTAGTATCGAGCATATTTTTTGCGAAGTTTATCGCCGATGTACGTAGCCAAACTGTTCACAATAAATGTAAAAATTAGTAATAAAAGAGCTGTTAAAAATAAAACTCTGTACAACGAACCACCAACTGGCGCTTCGGGAATTTCAACAGCAATTGTGGCGCTCATTGCTCTAAAACCGTTAAACAAACTCAAGTCTAAAATTGGAGTATTTCCTGTTGCCATTAACACAATCATAGTTTCGCCAATTGCTCTTCCTAAACCCAAAATAATTGCGGCAAAAATACCACCTGAAGCGGCGGGCAAAACAACGCGTTGAACTGTTTGCCATTTACTAGCGCCCAAAGCAAGCGAAGCAGAAGTTAATGATTTTGGAACGTTTGTAAGTGCATCTTCTGTAATTGTAAATATTATTGGAATTACTGCAAAACCAAGAGCAATTCCCACAACAAGACTATTTCGTTGGTCGTAACCAATATTAAAATTTGAATAAAGCCAATTTTTGACATTTCCATCAAAAAACAAGGTTTCTAATGGTTCGGAAATACCCCAGAATATCATAAAAACCAAAACCATTGCAATAAAGACAAAAGTAAGTTCCCAAGTATTTGAAAATTTTCTTCGCTTATCTTCTGGAATTAAACCCCAAAGTGAAATTATAACTACAAATAGAATTGGCGCTGCCACAGAAAGTAAAACAATAAGTAGTAAATTTTTTTCAAATAATGGCGAAAAGAAAAGTCCCGCAAGAAATCCAATTACAACCGAAGGAAGAGCCGCCATAATTTCGATAATTGGTTTAATAATTACCGCAAGATTTTTGGGAGCAAACTGCGAAACGTATATTGCTCCGAAAATGGCAATTGGAATAGAGAAAAGCATTGCGTAAAGTGTGCCTTTTAACGTTCCAAATATTAACGGAATTAAACTCATTTTCGATTCAAAAGCATCTGAACCGCCTGTTGATTGCCAAACAAATTCTGGTTTTGAATAACCTTCGTACCAAATTTTTCCAAAAAGGGAATTCACGGTTACTTCAGGATGTTCATTCTGAAGGTTGAAAAAGCCTATTTTGGAATTGTCGTCTGCCACAATAATTACATCGGCGGTTGGCGAAAAATCAACCAATTTTATTCCTTTTTTCTCATTATCAAATTTTACATTTGTGGCTGATGTTGTGGAATAATTTAAGTGCAATTCACCCGATTTGTCAACTGTTAGAAAAGTTCTGTTTCGTTGAGAAGGCACAATTTTTGTTATTTCTGAATTGTGATTTTCAAAGACTTGTGTTTTTGTAAAAACGACATCGTCATTTTCGTTGCGTATTTGGAACCAAATTTCTACTTCACCTTTTTTGCTTCCTAAAACCACCGCATTTCCACCAATTAAAAATGAAATTGCTGTGATTTCGTTATTGCTTGCTTTCCAATGAGATTTTAATTCAGGCGATTCATAATTTGAAATATCGAAATAGAATATTTCGCCGTTTTCATCTGAAAGAAAAAGAACTTCTGTTTCGGCGTTAATTGCGGAAGCAGTAATTTTTGTTCCGCCTGTAAGTTCAGTTAATTTGTGTGTGTAGTTTAAATCTTCTTCTAAATCAAAAATTTTAATAAATACATTCTTTTTTTCGCTTGTCCAAACCCAAAATTTGTTGCCATTTTCGTTTTTATCAAAAGCTAAATTTTCTAATGATTTTCCACTTTCTTTTCCATAAAAGTCTTCGTAATTCACCAACTTAGGAACAATAGATCGCGAATTCCCGCTGTATTCTGGCGTAAGTAAAACTGCTGCGTTAATAATTCTTCCCGAGTCAGTGCAAAATGCTATTTCGTCTTTTTCCAATGTAGATGAAGACGAAATTATTTTTTCTCCCGCCGAAAGCGAAAGAGTGTCGTATTTTACATTTTTCTTTTGTTTGATATTGTAGTAAGAAATTATTCCATTTTCGTAAACTTGATAAACTAATTCCTTGTAGTCGTCCATTCCAATTGAAATTGGAGTTTTTCCACTAATTTCAAAATCCTTTTCAAGACTTGTTTTCCAAAATAAGGGAAGTGTTTCTGAAACAAGAAAAAAGAAAATTAACAAAACGCTTACTATAACGCCGTAGCCTCCGAGTGTAATCAACCCGGAGGCAACTTTGTTTTCAAATTTTAATCGTTTCTGAAATTTTGTAAGTTCTTGCATCAACTAATCTAATTTCTTTAATTCTTCTTTTATTACTTCATAAGGAAGTGGTAAATAGCCATCTTTTACAACAACTTCTTGTCCTTCATAACTGAAAATATATTTGATAAATTCTTTTACAAGTGGATCTAACTGTTTTTTAGGATATTTTGCAATTGCAAGATAAAGATAGCGTGAAAGTGGATATTTGTCTGAAATTACATTTTTATAACTTCCATCAAAACTTTCTTCACCCATTTTTTCACTTAGCGCCAAATCTTTTACGCCAGAAGTTTTATAACCTATTCCACTGTAACCAATGCCGTATTTGTCTTTTGTAATTCCTTGTACAACACTGGCAGAACCTGGTTGTTCTTTAACTTCATCTTTAAAATCACCTTTTTTTAAGGCTTCTTCTTTAAAGTAACCGTAAGTTCCAGAAGCTGAATTTCTTCCATATAAACTTATTGGTTTGCCCGCCCATTCATTTTTTAAACCTAAATCAGCCCAAGTTTTTACTTCTCTTCCATTTCTTTTTCTTGTTTTAGAAAAGATTGCATCTACTTGGTCTAAAGAAAGACTTTTAATTGGATTATCTTTATTTACGAAAACCGCCAACGCATCTAAAGAAGTTTTAATAATTGTAGGTTCAAAACCATATTTCTTTTTGAATAAATCTATTTCTTGTGATTTCATTTTTCGGGACATTGGACCAAATTGTGCGGTTCCTTCAATTAATGCTGGTGGAGCAGTTGACGAACCTTTTCCTTCAATTTGTATGTTTACAAGCGGATAATGTTTTTTGAAACCCTCCAACCAAAGAGTCATTAAATTGTTCATTGTGTCTGAACCGATACTGCTTGCGTTTCCACTAATGTTGCCATTTTTTTTATAATGTGGAATATTTTTATCGACTTCTGTTTTTTGTGCAAAAAGTGAAGTAGCAAAAAGCACAAACAAAACTGCAATTTTTAGATTTCTTTTCATTTTTATGCCTTTAATAAATAATTTTTGATGGCAAAATGTACTTTGCAGATGTTACATATTTATTACAGAATTATTACAAAAAACGCTATTTTCAATTTAGAAAGTCGATTTTTAACTAAGATTTTTAAGCAATTAAACAATTCATCATTCGATATTTCTAAAAGTTGATTTGGATAATATTTTTTATTTTTAGTTTATAAATATTCATTATTTAAATGAAAGAGAATGATGCAAAAAATAAATTTAATTACTCTTGGTTGTTCAAAAAACATTGTAGATTCCGAGCGAATTCTACGGCAATTAGATATTAATAACTTTGCGATTGTTGATTCTGTTGAACAATCAGATGTTGTGCTAATTAATACTTGTGGTTTTATAGAAGCGGCAAAAGAAGAATCAATCAACACAATTCTTGAAATTGTTGAAGCAAAAAAAAGAGACATTATCAAAAAAATAATTGTTGCAGGCTGTTTGTCGGAAAGATACTTAACTGAATTAAAATCAGAAATTCCCGAAGTTGATGTTTTTTTTGGAACCGAAGATTACCGTGGAATTATTGAAAATCTTGGTGGAAATTTTAAGTACGAACTTTTGGGAGAAAGAAAACTTACAACACCGCGACATTTTGCTTACTTAAAAATATCCGAAGGTTGCGATAATCCTTGTTCATTTTGCGCTATTCCGCTAATTCGAGGAAAATATCGCTCGACATCAATTGATGAGCTTTTTGCCGAAGCTTCTTTTTTATCAGAAAAAGGCGTAAAGGAATTAATCATAATCGGACAAGATACAACTGAATATGGAATTGATTTATACGGAAAAAGAAATCTGCACGAGTTGCTTGCAAAACTTTCCGAAATTCCCAAAATAGAGTGGATTCGCTTGCTTTATGCTTATCCTTCTCATTTCCCAGACGAAACAATTCGCGAGATTGCAAATAACCCAAAAATTCTGAAATATATTGATATTCCGCTACAACACATTTCTGAGAATGTTTTAAAATCGATGAGAAGAGGAATTTCTTCGAGTCGACAAAAAGAATTAATCTTTAAGCTGAAAAAAGAAATTCCAAATTTGACTTTACGAACAACTTTTATTGTTGGTTATCCAAATGAAACCGAACAAGATTTTAACGAATTATGCGAATTTGTAAAGGAAATTGAATTTGATAGAGTTGGAGTTTTTACTTATTCTCATGAAGAAAATACTTCCGCTTTTAATCTTGAAGATGCAATTCCAGAAGAAATAAAACAAGAACGAGAGTCGATTTTGATGGAAATTCAACGAGAAATTTCTAACAAAAAGAATAGTAATTTAGTTGGAAAAGTAATTTCTGTTATTGTGGATGATATTGAAGGAAAATATTTTGTTGCTCGTAGTAAAATGGACGCTCCGGAAGTTGACGGTAATGTTCTTATTGAAGCAAAAAATAAATATTTAAAAGTCGGTAATATTTACGAAGTTGAAATAATTGATTTTGAAGACTACGATTTATTTGCAAAATTACATAAAATGTAAAAGAAATGATTTTTTTATCTGAATTTAATTTATTTTTTGAGCAATTAAAACAGAATAACAACAAAGAATGGTTTTCGCAAAATTAGAAAGAATTCCGCTTGAATTTGCCGAAATTGTTCAAAATCAACCATTAATCGCTAATAAAAACTTCTATATTGTACACGAGTTGCCAATTAAAATTATTCAACAAAAAGATTTATTGAAAACTGTTTTTGAACTATATAAAACCGAAAATCCTCTTAACGATTTTTTACTTATTGCTATGGAAACATAATTTGAATTCGTTTGTCATAAAAACAAAAGAACACGAGGTTTGAAATGAAAATATTAAAAATCACACAAATAGTTGTTTTGTTTACTACAACTTTATTCGCTCAACCCGATTTTTTTGGAAACATTGACAATCATAACATCCAAAACAAATTGTTTTTTGATGTGATAAACTACAAAAGCGAAACAACTGAAAAAACACTTTCCCGCTTCTTTGTAGAAGTGCCTTATCAAAGCCTTTCTTTTATCAAAAAAGGTTCGATTTACGAATCTGTTTATAATGTTGATGTTACTATTTTAGAAAATGAAACCGAAAATGTAGTAGCCGAAAAAATATGGTCAAAAAAAATTGTAGTTGAAAATTACGAGATAACTTCATCAACCAAAGCAATTGATATTAGTTTTAAAGATTTTAATCTTGCTCCAAATGAATATAAAATGAAAGTGATGTTGGAAGACACTTATTCCTTAAATCGAATTCAATTTTCTGCAAATTTAAATATTCGCGAAATTAAAACAGAAGTTGCAATTAGCGATATCCTTCTTTTGAACGAAATTAAAAAAACAGCTGACGGAAAAGAATCGCTTGTGCCAAACATTAAGAACAAAATTGATAGCGGAATAGATTCTCTTTTATTTTATTATGAAATTTATTCAACATCGCAAATTGACGTTCTTATAAATTATCAAATTTATGGCAAAACCGACGACGAATCTTTTTTGCTAACCGATCTTATTTCCCTTAAACAAGGAAAAAATTCAATTATTAAAGCATTTAATAATGTCGATTTTATGCTCGGAAAATATACATTAACCATAAAGATTGCTAACGAAACAAAAACAACTCTTGCTGAAATAAAAAAGGAATTTTCTTCACATTTGCAATATTTTCCATCTTCAATAGTTGATTTGAACCTTTCGGTAGAAGAAATGATTTACATTGCGCCTCAAGAAATTATTGATGATATTCAGAAAACAAAAGAGTTTGCTAAAAAGTTAGATAAATTCAAAAAATTTTGGGAATCAAAAGACCCAACTCCAGGCTCGTTGCATAACGAAGTTTTGATTGAATATTTCCGCCGTGTTGAATATTCAAACAAGAATTTCAAACACTATTTTCCAGGTTGGAAAACCGATATGGGAAAAGTTTATATAAGTCTCGGACAACCAAATCAAGTTGACAAACATCCTTTGGAATTAAACCGCAAGCCTTATGAAGTTTGGAATTATTATGCAATGAATTTACAATTTGTGTTTATAGATGAAACTGGTTTCGGCGATTTCAGACTTTCTTCACCAACTTATTCTGATTGGTACCGATACAGGCAATAGTGTTTGTGAGATAATATTTTATCCGACCGCTACCACATCCAACCAATTCGCAGTTGAAGATGAAGTCCGCCAAAATCTTTCTTCTTGATTCCTTTTAACATTTCCACGCCGTCATTAAAAAGGTGTGTATAATGATATTGGAATGAAATTCCCATTAAATTTTTTTGGTTGATTCCAAAATCGGCACCAAAACCAAGCGAAGCTGAAGCTCCAAAATAAGATTTTGCTTTATCAAAGCCTTTGAAAATATCACGGTCGTATTTTGAGGTAACAACAAGCGCTGGAGCAATTCCGCCAATAATAAATGGGCGAAGATTATCTGTAACTGTTTCGGGAAATAGCCGTTGGTTAATTCCAACATAAAAAGGAATTGTGAAAACTCTATTTTCTTTACCGTAAATAACTGGTCGTCCCCAATAATCAAAATATTCATATTCCTTTGGCGATTTCTCTTCTGCTATTTTTACATTGAAAATTATTTTAGTTTCATTTGATATTTCTCTTTCAAAAATATAACCAACACCAAATCCGCCATCTGAAAAAATTAAATTGAAGCCCATCGTTGTTGGCGGAAAATCTATTTTACTGGAATCTGGAACTGTTTTTCCTATTCTTTGAGAAAAACTAACCGTAAATAAAAAAACCATTACAAATACTATATTAAATATTGTTTTTTTCATTGCTTTGTCTATTAAATTTAAAATATGTTTTGTGATAATAAGTTAAAAAATATTAAGATTAACAAAAAGACAAATTGCTTTGAAAATTTTCTTTCTGTGTTAAATATGAGAATAAATGGGAAAAAATTTAGAAATTAAAGTAAAAGTAGAAAACCATATTTTTTATCTTGAGAAAATAAAAAAGTTGGATTTTTCTTCGCATTTTGAGATTGAGCAGCGAGATTATTATTTTGATTCCAATTTTGGATTGTTAAAGTTGCGTTTATTAAAGGATAATTCTGAACTAATTTATTATAAACGCGACGAAACAAATTCTGAAAGATGGAGCGATTACAAAATTCTTCATTTACAAAATGAAGATAATCCATTGGGGTTTCTTAGCAATATTTTCAAACAAACTATTGTTGTTGCAAAAAATAGAGTGGTTTATGTTTACAAAAACACGAGAATTCATCTTGATGTTGTCGAAAATCTTGGAAAATTTATTGAGTTGGAAACGGTTGTTGAAAACGATTTATCTGAAGCAAGGTTGCGATTTCAATTTCTTGTAGATTATTTAGAGCTTGATTTCGAAAATCAAATCAAAAATTCGTACAAAAATTTAATTGAGGAATATGTTAATATCAAATAAATCTATTAACCAAATTTCTTTTGAAATTCTAAACAAAAACGCTTCTCGTTTTAAGCTTGATGAAGTTTTGTTTTTTGTTCCGACAAATAGAAAATCGCGTTTGTTAAAAAAAGAGCTTATTTCCGCAAACGAATCGGCGGTTTCTGATTTGTTTATTGAAACATTTTCCACTTTCGCAAAGAAATTTTCCCAAAAAATCATTTCAAAAAAGATGATTTCCGAAACGGTTTCGGCTTTTTTATTGCGACAAAGTTCAGAGGAAATTTCTCCTGAATATTTTTCTCAATATAAAAATGGCGGTTTCCCAAAAGGAGTTTTACAAAGAATTTCGGCTGTAATTTTGGAATACAAAAGAAATGGAATTTCGCCAGATTTTTTGTTGAAGGAAATTTCAGAAAATTCTCCTTCTCAATTAGAAATTAGAAAGACAAAAGATATAGCGTCTGTTTTCTCGCTTTTTGAGCAAAAAAAGTTCTCTTTGGATTTATTTGATATTGGCGATGCTTATCAAGCAATTAATTCTCTTTCAAAAAGTGATTTTCAAACAAATTTTCTTTCTTTTTTCCCAAAAGTAAAATTTATTTTATTTGAAAATTTCAGGGAATTCTCGCTTTTAGAATTTGAATTAATTCAAAAATTATCTTCCGTTGGAAATATTACCATTTTACTTCATTTTGATTTTGCCAAAATAAACGAAAATCTGTTCTGTGAAATTTCTTCTCTTTTACAAAAATTTTCTAAAAATGGTTTTTCTTTTTCCACCGAAAAGGAAATTGAAAATCCTTTTATCTCTCATATTGCCAAAAATTTGTTTAGCATAAATCCCGCGAAAATTGCTACAGAAAAAGTCGAAATTAAAAAATCCGCTAATTTATTTGAGGAAATTGAAAATGTTGCCCGACAAATAAAATATCTTAACTTAAAGGAAAAAGTTAACTTAAACAGCATTGCAATCGTTTCAAATTTACCAAACGAAGTTTCAAGTTTGGTTGGTTATGTGTTTTCAGATTTTGGAATTCCTATAAATTTGAGCGACCGCGAAACCCTTGATAATTCCAATCTAATTTCATCAATTATTACAATTCTTGAGCTTCAAAATGGCAATTATTATTATAAAGATTTGCTTAAAACGGCGTTTTCAAAGAATTTGAATCTAAATCTTGATGGTAGAAATCTTAAAAAAATTGCGTCCGAGTTTAAAATTTTTCGTGGTTATAATTTTTGGATGGAAAAAATTTTGAAAGCGATGAAAACCGAAAAAAGAAATCTTTTTGCTTACGAAAAAGCAATTTCGGATTTGCAGAAAATTAGACAAATAACAGATAAATTTGCTTCTGCGATGACTTTCTCGGAATTTCTAAATGAAATAAAGTTGTTAATTTCAGAATTAGGAATTGTTGAGAAAATTTTAATAAATAGAAATGATTCGGCTGAAAGAAATCTGAAAATTTTAACAACTTTTCTTCAAAATACAGAAGAAATTTTTTCTCTTTTTGGCGAAAAGGAAAAAAACACAAAACATTCGCTTTCTTTTTTGTTGAAACAATTAAAATCTATTGTTTTTTGGTCGCGTTTTAATGTAAAAGAAAGATCGGATTCTGGAGTTTTGGTAACTTCAGTTGATGAAATTCGTGGTTTAACTTTTGATTATGTTTTCCTTGTAAATTTTGTTGATTCTTCTTTTCCAACCAAATATCGTCCAGAAATCTTTTTGTCTAAAAATCTTGCGAAAAAGGAAAATCAGCATATTGTTGAAGAAAGATTAAAGTTGTTTACTGTTTTTAAGTCGTTTACCAAAAAGCTTTTCATTTCTTTTTCTTCCAAAAACAACAAGAAGGAATTGTCAGTTTCTTCCTTTTTAGAAGATTTGAATGAAGTTTTTATTTTTCAAAAATCAGATATTTTATTAGATAGCTTTATTTTTTCCAAAAAAGACTTTCTTTTTGAAATAGGAAAGAAAGTTCAATTTGAAAAGGAAAAAACAGATTCGTTTGTTTTTGATTTTTACCGCAGAGTAAACTTTTCTGAAATGCGTAAAATTGATAAAAATTCAATTTATAATGGAAATCTATTTGCCGATGAATTGAACAATCTTTCTGAAAATTCTTTAATACTTATGAATTCTCTAACGGAAAAACCTTTTTCTATTACAAAATTGGAAACTTACGCAAAATGTCCTTTTAAGTTTTTGATTGAGCAAATTCTAAAAATTAAGTTAATTAACAATCCAGAAAAGGAAGTAAATTATCTTCATTATGGCTCGTTTTTTCATTCTGTAATGTTCAATTTCTTTACATATCTCAAAAAAAACGAAATTGATATAAACGACAAAGAAGCTGAAGAAAAGTTGTTTTTAATAACCGAAGATTTGTTTAACAAATATAGTTTTGAAGATGATATTTATTTTTTCACAAAAGAAGTGCTTTTTGGAATTGATGGTAAAAAGGAAAACTCTATTCTTTTTCATTTCTTAGAAAATGAAAGAAAAAACAATAGCAAAAAGCCATCTTTTTTTGAGGTTTCTTTCGGAATGGCGTTGGGAAACGAGATTGATTCTGAAATTTCGTCAACCGAACCTTTTATTCTTGATGAAAATAAATTTTTTGGGAAAATTGATAGAATTGACGTTGATGATTCTAATTTTGAAATAATAGATTACAAAACTGGTGAAGCTAAAGTGGAAATTTCAAAAATTATTAATGGTTATAATTTACAACTTCCGTTTTATTCGCTCGTGGCTGAAAAATTACTTTCAAACACAAAACACGTTAATGATTTTTCTTATTATCTATTAAAATATAAATCTACAAAATTTGGCAAAGATTCTTTTTCAAGCCGAAAGAGAAATAAATATCATATTGAAGAATTAATTGAGATAACAAGAGAAAACATCAAATTGTTTATTGAAAATATTAAACAAGGAAAATTTCCTCTCACAAAAGTCAATTCTTTTTGCAAAAATTGTGATTTTTCTTCAGTTTGTAGAATTTCGGAAATTGAAAATTCATATCAAGAAGAAAATGAAGAAGAGGGAGAATAGTTTATTGATTTTTCTCGATTATTAGTTTACTGAAATTATTTCCACTTGGATTTTGGAATAATTTTAAGTTAAAGTATTGTACAGAAACTAAAAGATGGTCAAAAATATCAGATTGAATTCCTTCGAAATTAACCCATTCCGTTTCCGACAAGAAAACATAAATCTGAATTGGTAGTCCGTTTGGCGTTGATTCAAGTTGTCTTACTAAAAATGTAAAGTCTTTACTTACTTCTTTTTTACTTTCCAAATACCTTTTTATATATTCTCTAAAAGTGCCAATATTAGTTAGTTTTCTTTTATTAATTTCAATTGAATCAACTTTTGAATTGTTTTTGTTCCATTCTTCTATTTCAATTTTCTTTTCTTTTAAGTAATCTGAAAGAAGATATATTTTTTCTAACTGATTTATTTCTTCTTCTGACAAAAATTTTATTGATTCAATATCAATAAAAATTGAACGAAAAATCCTTCTTCCTCCAGAATCAAGCATTCCTCTCCAATTTTTAAATGAAGTATCAATTAATTTAAACGTTGGAATTAAAGTGATAGATTTATCCCAATTTTGCACTTTTACAATATTTAACGAAATTTCGATAACAACACCATCAGCACCAAATGTTGGTGCTTCTATCCAATCGCCTATTTTTATTAAATCATACATACTAATTTGTATGCTTGCAACAAAAGATAAAATTGTATCTCGAAAGAGCAATAAAATTATTGCTGTAATTGCACTTAAACCGCCCAAAATTGCTAATGGCGAGTGTCCTGTAATTATTCCAAAAATTAAAATAATAAACCAAATGGTTGTAATAATTTTTACAACTTGGAAATAACTTTTTATTGGTTTATTAGCTAGTTTTTCGTTTTCTTCTAGATAAGAAGAAATTGATGTTAAAAAGGAAAGAGTTGTAAGTAAAAAAAAGAAAGTTAGAATTATTTGTGTTAATAAAGTTAGAAACGAACCAATAATCACAAGTTTTTGAGAGAAAAGTAAAAGCAAATAAAGAGGAAATAAATACGAAAGCCAAATAAGAGATTTACTTTTTATTAAATAATCATCAAAACGGTTTTTTGTTTTTTTAAGAAACTTTGAAATAATTTTTACTAAAATTCTTCTATTTATAAAAAGAATCGTCAAAGAAATTAACAAACCAATTAAAAAATCTAAAAGCTCTTTAAGTAATTCGCTTTTATTAAAAATCTCTACAACATTTGAAATAATTTTTTCCATTTATCCACAACTTATAATTAATTATTCTATTGTTTTATATATTTAAAAAATAATATTAATAATAATGATGTTAATTGTTGAAAACTTAAATAAATAAGTTTTTTACTGCAAAAACAAACAATAAACGCAAAAGCCATTGTTAATTAAATGTTAATAAAATTGACAAAAACCAAAATATCTTTTCTACATAGTTAAAACACAAATTATTAACATCTGAAGAACAAGTTATCAACACGCTTTTTGATTTATTCTGAAATTCTTCAAGATTTCTGCTGACAAAAAGGAAGCGTTAGAGAAAGAAAAATTGTAAAAAGGAATTTCTCTTCTTTTTGGATAATTTTTACGAAGAAAATCAAAACCGTACTGTATTTCATTTTTTAAGAAAAATCTGCGAAAATTAGTATCATCTTTTTGTATTGAATAGACATTTGAAAAAATTTCTTGTAAAACAGAAAATTTATCTTTTTCTGCAAATGAAGAAAATACTATTTCTCTTTTTTGTTCGTCAGCAAAATTAAATTTTTTATCTAAACTCAGAAAAGAATTTAATTTTTCGAATATCATTCTTGTTCCTTCTAATTTTCCATCAAAAGAATAGCCAGCAATGTGCGGAGTCGCAATTTTACAAAGATTTGCCAAATCAAAATTGATATTCGGTTCGTATTCCCAAACATCAAAAACTGCAGATAATTTAGTTTTTTGAAGTATTATTTGTAAAGCAGAGTTGTTCACAACTTCTCCGCGAGATGTGTTTATTAAAATAGAATTTTCAGAAATTAATTCCAATTTATCCTTATCAAACAAATGAAAAGTTGAGTCAATTCCAGAAAGAATTAACGGAGTGTGAATTGTAATTATATCGCATTTTAATATGTTTTCAATTTCGGTGTTTTGAAAATCTCGTTCTTTTCTCTTTCGAGGCGGATCATTTAATAAAACGTTCATTCCCAATGAAGATGCAAGTTTAGCAACTTTCGAGCCGATATTTCCAACGCCGACAATTCCAATTGATTTATCGCTGAGAATAAAATTATCCTTTTTTGACAAAAGAAAAAGAGCAGAAAAAATATATTCTGTAACCGAAAAAGCATTACAACCAGAAGCGTTAGTATAAAAAATTCCATTAGAAGATAAATAATTTTCGTCAAGATGATCAACTCCGATTGTAGTTGTGCCAACAAATTTCACTTTTGAACCAGATAAGAGATTTTCATTAACTTTAGTAATTGAGCGAGTTATCAGTATATCGCAATCTTTCACAACGGAATTAGTAATTTCTCTTCCGTTAATAAGAACAACATCTCCAAATTCAGAAAATGCTTCTTTTCCAAAAACAATATTTTCATCTACTAAAATTTTCAAAACTTTCATTTTTTAGTTCAAAAGTAGGAATAACTCTCAAATTATTTGCAAAATAAAAATTTAAAAGATGGCTAAGTTTGATTTCTACTTTTGGAGAAATATTGGAAAATCAAATAATTAGCTTTTTTGTGTTGTTTTTAGTTGGATTATTATCAAGCTTATTGAATATAAACGCTGGTGGCGGCTCTACATTAACTTTGCCAACACTAATATTTTTAGGTTTAGATACGGCGACGGCAAACGGAACAAATAGATTGGGAATTTTAGTACAAAACACTTCAGCTATTTATTCGTACAAAAAAGAAAATTATTCGGATTATAAAACATCTCTGAAGTTATCGCTTGTGGCTATTCCTGGAGCAATTTTTGGAGCTTTTTATGCAATAGAAATAAACGATATCATTTTCAAAACAATTCTTTCTGTTGTTTTGCTATTAGTAATTGCTACGTTATTTATTCCAAGAAAAAAAAATCAAGTTTATTTTACAGAAAAAATTAGTATTTGGGTTTACATTTCTCTCTTTTTTGCTGGATTTTACGGCGGAGTAGTACAGGCTGGAATTGGTTTTTTGTTGATGTCTATTTTATATAATATTCAAAAAATGGAATTAGTTCACGTAAATATGCACAAAGTATTTATTGTATTTGTTTACACTATTCCAGTGATTGCAATTTTTATTTTTAGCGGAAAAATAAATTGGTTTTTAGGCTTGGCTCTTGCTTCAGGAACCGCAATTGGAGCAAAAATTGCGGTTAAGTTGCAAGTAAGAAAAGGAGAAAAAATTATTAAACCAGTTTTGGTAATCGTTTTATTTATAATGGCAGCAAAATTAGCAAACTTGATTTAGAAAAATTATTCTTTTAAAATTATCTATAATGATTTACTGCTTTGGTTAGTCTATCCATTATTGCTTTTCCCAAACCAATTTCAGGAATTTTCTCAGCTAAAATGAAATCAACATTTTCGCTCTCTAATTCGTGTAGAAAGAAAAATAAATTAGCCGCGGCTTCGGTAAAATCAGCTTTAGTGGATAATATTTTTCTAAAAGTAAATTCAGAATACTTTTTATCATCTGAAAAACAAATAATTGCAGTTTTTTCTTTGTTGAAATTTGAAATATCTACTTCATCAATAAAAAAGATTGCTTTTATTGGAGCATAGTGAGATTTTAGTTGTCCAGGAGAATTAGGATTATTCTCTAAAACCTTTCTCTTTAATTTTTCACACAGAAATTCTTCAATTTCCTCAGAAGAAATTCCGCCATCTCGTAATAGGAAGAAATTATCGTTTGTAAATTCAACAATAGTTGATTCTAATCCAACAGAACATTTTCCTCCGTCTAAAATAAAATCAATTTTATTTTGCAACTGATTTGCAACATGAACAGCGGTTGTCGGACTAAGCATTCCAAAAGAATTTGCACTTGGAGCGGCAATTGGAACGCCAGAGAGTTTGATAAGTTTAGTAGCGATTTCGTTGTTTGGGATTCTAATTGCAACTGTTGAATTTCCGGCAGTAACAATTTCTGGAACAAGAACCGTTTTTGGTAGAACTAAAGTAATTGGTCCAGGCCAAAACTTATCAACAAGTTTGAGAACTTTTTCTGAATGAATTGTCGTTAATAATTCCAAAGAGGAAACAGAATCAATATGTAAAATTAAAGGATTAAAACTTGGACGATTTTTAACGGAAAAAATCTTAGCAACAGCAATTGGATTAAAACCATTTGCTCCCAAACCATAAACGGTTTCAGTTGGAAAGGCGACCAGACCTCCGTTTTTAATTATTTCAGAAGCTTTAAGTAAAAATTCTTCAGTTGAAGGAAATATGTTATTATATAAATTCAAAATGGACACAAACTCTTATTATAACTTATTGTAAATCAACAACTTAACTATTGTGTTGATTGTGAAATATAAAATAATTATGTAATTTAGAAAAGACAAAATACAAAACTATGAAGAAATTTGATGAAGATATTATTGCAGCTCTTGCAACTCCAAATGGAGAAGGAGCTATCGCTGTAATTAGAGTTAGCGGAAAAGAATGTTTTAAGCAAATTGATAAAATATTTAAGGGGAAAAATCTTTTATCAGAAGTAAAAAAAAACACAATAAATTACGGCAAAATCACATTCAATAACCAATTAATAGACGACGTGCTTGTCTCAATATTTCATTCACCAAATTCATATACTGGAGAAGATTCAGTTGAGATCAGTACTCATGGAAATCCGCTAATTGTTCAAAAAATAATTGAAATATTATTAAAGCAAAAAATACGATTAGCAGAACCAGGAGAATTTACAAAAAGAGCTTTCTTAAATGGAAAATTTGATTTAACTCAAGCAGAAGCTGTCGCAGATATAATTAAATCAAGAAACGATTCGGCATTAAAAGGAGCAAGAAATCAGTTAAATGGGTTGCTTTCAGAAGAAATAAAAAATATTAAAAAATCACTTATCGAAATTATTTCTTTATTAGAATTAGAACTAGATTTCGCAGAAGAAGATCTTCAGTTTATTTCCAGAAACGAAATTGTTAGTAAAATAAGGGAAATTATTAGAATATTTGAAACATTAATTACATCATATAGATTTGGCAGAATATTAAGAGATGGAGTTAATATAGCAATAGTTGGAAAGCCAAATGTTGGAAAATCTTCTTTATTAAATTATTTTGTTAAAGAAAACAGAGCAATTGTTAGCGAAATTCCCGGGACAACAAGAGACGTAATAATAGAGGAAGTTAACATTGAAGGAATATTATTTAAATTTTATGACACGGCAGGATTTCGTGAATCTGACAATGAAATAGAAACATTAGGCGTTGAGAAAAGCGAGAAGACAATTCTTCAAGCAGATTTTGTTATGCTGATTCATGATGTTGAACAAGAACTAGATTTACAATTTTATAACAGAATAGTATCTTTAACAGAGGAAAATAGAGTATTGTTAGTTCAAAATAAAATTGATAAAACAATAAAAAAACTAAATGAAAATGAAATTGGAATTTCTGCTAAAACAGGAGAAGGAATAGAAAAACTGTTTAAACATCTAATGGAAAGAATCGGACAAACAAAAATCTATACTGAAAATTCTTTAATAATTACTAATCTACGACATTTAGAAATATTAACTAAAGGAAAGAATTATTTAAAAAATGCGATTTACGCGTTAGAAATTAATCAAAGCCAGGAATTTATTTCCATTGAAATACGATATACTTTAGAAATGTTAGATGAAATAATTGGCGTAGTAACAACAGATGAAATATTAAATAATATTTTCAATAAATTTTGCATTGGAAAATAGTTAAACTCAAAAAAACACTTATTTCACGTGAAAAACAAAACAGAAACTTGTAAGTTTCACGTGAAACAGAAAGAAAAAGAAATATGAATAATTTTGATATTATTGTGGCTGGTGGTGGACATGCTGGAATTGAAGCAAGTGTTTCGGCCGCAAGAATGGGATTAAAAGTCGCTCTTATAACGATGGAGAAGGATGGTTTGGGTCGACTTTCCTGCAATCCAGCAATTGGAGGCAGCGCGAAAGGGCATTTAGTTCATGAAATTGATGCGCTTGGTGGAGTAATGGGAATTATAGCAGACAACTCTGGAATACAATTTCGTACATTAAATAAATCAAAAGGTCCTGCTATTTGGGCTGCAAGAAGCCAGAATGACAGAAAAATTTATACGATAGAAGCTATTGATTATCTATCAAAAATACAAAATCTCGAAATAATTGAAGATATAGTTATAGAAGCTATTGAAGAAAACAACAAAATTGTTGGGGTAATAACAAAAAATGGGAAACAGATTATTACAAAATCTTTAATTATAGCCGCTGGAACGTTTTTAAATGGAGTTATGTATACAGGCTTAACTCCTTCAGTTGGAGGCAGATTTAAAGAAGAATCTGCGGTTGGATTAACAGAATCTATGGTAAAAATGGGGTTTATTTCAGGTAGATTAAAAACCGGAACTCCTCCTCGTTTGCACAAAGATTCAATTAATTTTAGCATTTTAGAAGAACAAGCTGGTGATGAAAATCCTTTGCCTTTTTCTTTCAAAACAAATAAAAGCAAATTTCCCTTTTTGCCACAATTAAGTTGTTTTTTAACTTATACAAACGAAGATGTTCACCGAATTCTTGAAACTGGGTTTCATTTTTCTCCGATGTTTCGAGGTTTAATAGACGGAAAAGGACCTCGATATTGTCCTTCAATTGAAGATAAAATTGTTCGGTTCAATGATAAGCTTAAACATCAATTATTTATTGAACCAGAAGGGTTAGATTCGATAGAAATGTACTTAAATGGGTTTTCATCATCACTTCCTGCTGAAATTCAACTAAAAGCTATGAAAAAAATAAAAGGCTTAGAAAATGTAGAAATGCTTCGTCCTGGTTATGCTGTTGAATATGATTTTTTTCCTCCTTATCAAATTGATTTAACTTATGAAACCAAACTTATTAAAGGTCTATATTTTGCTGGGCAAATTAACGGAACTTCTGGATATGAAGAAGCCGCAGGACAAGGTCTAGTGGCTGGAATAAATGCTGCGGCAAAAATACTTGGAATGCCTGAACTTATTCTTAAGCGAAGTGAAGCCTATCTTGGAGTTATGATTGATGATTTAGTTGGAAAGTCAACAGAAGAACCTTATCGAATGTTTACTTCACGGGCAGAACATCGATTGTTATTACGTCAAGACAATGCAATGGAAAGACTTTCAAAATATGGTTATAAATATGGATTGATTACTAAAGAAGAATTAAACCAAATTGAAGAAAAATATTCCTTAATTCACAAAACAATATTTTCATTAAACGAAATAAAGATCAAACCAAATCAAATAAACAGTCTATTAGAAACGAAAAATTTATCAATTCTTGATAATTCTGAAACTGTATCAAAATTAATAAAAAGGCCAGAATTAACTATCTCGGACGTGTTGTCGTCTTTTACTAATAAAGAAGAATTATTTTCTGAAATTCTTAATAATTCTGAAATTCTTGAAAAAATTGAAATAGAAATAAAATATGAAGGTTATATACAGAAAGAACAAGAATTAGTTGAAAAATTAGACAAAATTGAAAACGTACAAATTCCACTTGGTTTTGACTATTCAATCATTAAAGGATTTTCTACAGAAGCAAGGCAAAGACTTACAAAAATTAATCCACGAACTTTAGGACAAGCAACTCGCATTTCGGGCGTAACGTCTTCTGATATTTCTGTTTTATACGTATATTTAAAAAGATAATTTTGAGGAATATTTGAACAGACAAGATAAATACCTTGGAGAATTAAAATCATTTTTCTGGGAAAACAGCATTAATCCAGAAATATTTCAGATGGAAAGATTGGCTCATTTTGCTGAACTTCTCACAAAAAGAAATGAAGAAGTAAATTTAGTTTCAAGAAAAGATGTTGAAAATTTGATTGAAAATCACATTTTTATTTCAGCTTTTATTTCCAGATTTATTCCAGAAAAATCTTCCTTTTTCCTTGATGTTGGTACTGGAGGAGGTTTGCCAGGAATTCCAATTGCTATTATGAAACCAACTCTTCGCGGAGTTCTAGTTGATTCCACTGGAAAGAAAATTGACGCTGTAAACGAATTTATTAATAAGTTGAAATTAAGCAATATTAATACTTCAAACGAAAGAGTTGAAGAAGAAGAGTTTATAAAAAAATATCAAAACAAATTTGATTTGATTGTTTCTAGGGGAACAACAAGTTTAATTATTTTAATGCGATATTCCGTCCCGCTTATTAAAGAAAAAGCTTTTATTTTAGCAATGAAAGGTGGAGATGTTGAAGAAGAACTTGAAACAGCTCGGTTAAAATGGGGACATTATATTAAAAAAGCAACAAAAATAGAACTCGGCTACAAACCCACGAATGTTAGAAATATCAAAGAGAAAAAATTGATTGTTCTTGAACTAGCAAAATAAAAACTCAAAATATATATTGTTTTAAGCCAACTTTTGTTGGCTTTTTAATTTTAAAAATCTTCTCGGTTTGAGATTGAACTTAAAAGCTTATTAGCACTACATTTTATTCCTTTTGAAAGAGATTCTATATATTGTTTTTGAGTGATAAAATCTAATTCCTTCTTTAAATCCGGATACTTTTCTGCCATCTTAATTATAAATTTTAATGCCGAAAAACGAACAGAAGGTTGCTTGTCGAGTTGTTCCCAAAGATTTAAGCAAAAATCAAAAAGATAACCTTCAGACTCTTCATCTGAATCCAACTTTTCTAAAATTTTAAGTAATTCTCTCTGATGTCCTGAACTTTTTCCCATCAAACATTTGACAATTTTCGGGTAATGTGGCTTAATTTTCGAATCATTTATTTCCATACTATTCGAAATTAACCAAGCCGCTCTCCAAGAAAATGGTTGTTTTTCTGAAATAGCTAACTCAATCGCTTCATTAAATAATTCAGGAGTTGTTTTCAGAAAAAAGATTAAATCTGTTTTGTAAGAAGAAATTAGCTTTTGTTCTAATAATGTTAACATAATAATAAATGTTTTGGATATTGATTATTTACAAATCAAATTAAGTAAAAATCGTTTGTAATGGCAAGGGGAATATTTTTGTTTTATTTATATTTGGATATTAACATCTTAAAAAGAAAATCAATATGAAAAAAATCTTATTACTTGGTGATGAAGCAATTGGTCAAGGTGCAATAGATGGTGGAATTTCTGGCATTTATGCTTATCCAGGAACTCCTTCAACCGAAATTATGGAATTTATTCAGCGATCCAAACAAGCTAAAGAAAATAAAATTCACGCAACTTGGTCAGCAAATGAAAAAACTGCGGTTGAATCTGCGTTGGGAATGTCTTATGCGGGCAAGCGAGCAATTGCTTGTATGAAACATGTCGGTTTGAATGTTGCGGCAGATGCTTTTATCAATTCTGCAATAACAGGTGTAAACGGCGGTTTGATAATTTTAGTTGCAGATGATCCGTCAATGCATTCTTCTCAGAACGAGCAAGATTCAAGATTTTATGGTAAATTTTCTCTTCTACCTATTTTTGAACCATCAAACCAACAAGAAGCATATGAAATGACTTACAACGGTTTTGAACTTTCTGAAAAAATTGGATTACCAATTCTATTAAGAATTACAACTCGATTAGCTCATTCGCGTTATGGAATAATAACTCAATTATCTAAAACACAAAATTCATTTTCTGTGCCTAAAGATCCCAAACAATTTATTTTACTTCCAGCTATCGCCAGAAAACGCTATAAATCGCTGTTAGAAAAACAATCTCTTTTGCAAAAAATATCTGAATTATCTTCATTTAATCATTTTATTGTAGGAAAAGATAAATCGCTTGGAATAGTAGCTTGTGGTATTTCGTTTAATTATTTAATGGAGAATTTTCAAGATTCAGAACTTCCTTTTTCTGTGTTGAAAATAAGTCAACATCCTATTCCACAGGAGAAAATTAAGAAATTATATGATGAATCAGAAGAACTCTTAATCTTGGAAGACGGATTTCCTTTTGTTGAAGAACAAATAGGAAATATTGTAGGAATTGGGAAAAAAATTAGAGGAAGGCTAACTGGCGATTTACCGAGAGATGGAGAACTAAACCCGAATTTAGTAGCAATAGCATTAGGAATTGAAAAAGAAAAGCAAACAAACTTTCCAGAATTTTTAGCAACTCGACCACCAGCGTTGTGTCCTGGTTGCGGACATATAGATGTTTATAATGCTTTGAACGAAGTAATGAAAGATTTTGAACCACAACGAATACTTTCTGATATTGGCTGCTACACATTAGGAGCATTGCCGCCGTACAATGCTATAAATTCATGCGTTGATATGGGAGCTTCTATTACAATGGCAAAGGGAGCTTCTGACGCGGGAATGTTTCCATCTATTGCCGTTATTGGCGATTCTACTTTTACTCATTCTGGAATGACGGGATTGCTTGACGCAGTAAACGACAAATCTAATATTGTAGTAATTATTTTAGATAACTCTTTGGTTGGAATGACTGGTGGACAAAAGGCTTCGGGAGATGGAAAAATCGATAATATTTGTCTGGCAATTGGCGTTGAAAAAGAACATCTTAAAATAGTAGTACCGCTACGAAAAAATCATGAATTGATGAAAAAGCTACTTTTGGAAGAAATTAATTACAACGGGGTTTCTGTAATCATTGCAAGAAGAGAATGCGTTACAGAATTATCAAAAAAGAAAAAGTTAAAAGTGATAAAATGAAAAAAGATATAATTTTAGCTGGAGTTGGAGGACAAGGAATTCTAACGATTGCTGCTGTTATAGGTTTTGCGGCAGTTGATAAAGGATTATTTATTAAACAAGCAGAAGTTCATGGAATGAGTCAGCGAGGTGGGGAAGTAATTTCTCATTTGCGAATATCTGATAAAGAAATCTTTTCAGATTTAATACCAAAAGGAAAAGCTGATATGATTTTATCGCTCGAACCTTTGGAATCTTTGCGTTATGTAGATTTTTTGAAAGAAGATGGTTACATAATTACAAACACAAAACCTTTCGAAAATATTCCAAATTATCCAGAAATAGAAAAAATATTAGCTGAAATTTCTTCAAGAAAAAATAGCAGACTTATTGATGCTGAAGAAATAGCACGAGAAATAAATTCAGTAAAATCTGCTAATATTGTTCTTGTTGGAGCAGCATCGCTATTTTTAGATATTCCCTTAGAAAATCTTGAAAACGGGATTAAGCAACTATTTGGTAAAAAAGGTGAAGAAGTTGTGAACCAAAACATTTTTGCTTTTAGAAAAGGAAGAGAAAAGACAGAAAATCAAGCTGGTTGAAATGAAATTTGACTACAAAAATATTGCAGAAAAATTTAATCAAATCAAAAGCGTAGATTTTTCTGAAGAAATTGTTAATTATTCAACAATAAAAAATAAATTAGAAAATCTAACAAGAGATTTTCCTTTTATAAAGATTGAAAAAATATCAGCAAGTGAAAATGGAATTCCCATTTATCTAATCAAAATGGGAAAAGGAAAAACGAAAGTATTAAGTTGGTCGCAAATGCACGGAAACGAACCAACAGCAACAAAATCTCTTTTTGACTTTCTTGAATTTCTACAAAATCCGCTTTTTGAAGAAGAAAAAAATTTTCTGCTTAATAATCTTACGATTTATATAATTCCATTATTGAATCCCGATGGAGCAGAAAAATGGACGAGAGAAAATTTTTTTGGTATTGATATAAATCGCGACGCAATAAAATTAGTTAGTGCCGAAGCTAAGTTTTTACAATCTTGTTTTGAAGATATTTTGCCAGAATATTGTTTGAATTTACACGATCAAGATGGTTGGTATTCTGTTTGCAATACATCTAAACCGACGTTAATTTCATATCTATCGCCTCCGTTTAATGCAGAAAATCAAATAAATTCAACACGAAAAATTGCAATTTCAGTAATTTCAAAAAGTGTTGAAATTCTGGAGCAATTTTATCCGAATAGAATAGCACGCTATTCGGATGAATTTGAGCCGAGAGCTTTTGGCGATAATTTTACTGCAAAAGGTTCATCTGTAATTTTAATTGAAGCTGGTCGCTGGGATAAACACAGAAATTTTGAAGTTGTTAGAAAAGCATATTTTTTATCGCTTTTATCAATTTTTAATAATATTGTAAAACAAGATAAAACCTCATTTAACGTTAACAAATACCAACATCTTCCTTTCAATAAGTTAAGATTCTTTGATTTGATTCTTAAAAACATAGAAATATCAAAACAAATATTGGTTGATATTGTAAT
Source organism: Melioribacter roseus (assembly GCA_020726285.1). Taxonomy (GTDB): domain Bacteria; phylum Bacteroidota; class Ignavibacteria; order Ignavibacteriales; family Melioribacteraceae; genus WGAL01. Next base: position 5,726 of record DYSW01000012.1, on the reverse strand, counting down.
AAAACGAGTTCCATTTGTTCGAAATAACAAAATTGAATATTATGGAAAAATTGAGTTTATAGGAGATTCGAGCATTTATAATGCGTTCGAAGAATACGATTTATTGGGTTTTCGTGCAGAAAAAGGAAAAAAGCAAATAGTTACCGAAAAAGAAATTCCACATTGCAGCACAAAATGTCTGATTTTTGGGAAGAAGGGAATTACAAATCTTCAAATAGAAAAAAAACAAACCAAAGGAATTGGATTGAATCTTGAGAGAATTGATTGCAACATTCCTACAGATATTTTAGTGGGAAATTTTGCAAATTTTTCTTTGATTAATACGAAAAACGAAGTTGAGTTTCTAATTTTGAACGGAAATTTTATTAGCTTAAAAATTCTTGATTTCCCGCAGGATAAATCAATTAATTTTACAGAAACGAGTTTATAAATGGGCGAAATTATCTTTTGGGGAATAATCCGAACGGCAATTTTAATTGTTTCGCTTTGGTTTTCTCACAATTATGTTGATTACAAATTTTGGTGGACAATCACAATTATTTCAATTTATGCTGTTGTATTGCACCCGGCATTTATTCAATATCAACTATTTCTTCAGAAAAATAAACCCGTTTTAGAAGATTCACTTTGCTCAATTTGCAAGCATTTTGATGAAACTGCAGTTTTATGTAGCAAATATGATGAACATCCCGAAAAAAATTATATTCCTTGCGATAAAATTGACTGGGAACCTAAGAATTAAATTAAAGTACAAAATCCTACATTAAGAAAAAGAACAAACATGATAAAAACAATATCAATAATTGCTCTAATTTTATTTAGCACTATCGAGGCAAAAAAAACTGACATCGATTCCCTTATAAATGTTGGAATCAACCAAATATATTCTCTTCGTTTTAATAGTGCAAATTCAACTTTTGCAGATTTGAAAAAAATACAACCAGAAAATCCTAAACCATATTTTTTTGATGCGATGGTTTTGTGGTGGGAAATTTTGATAGATATTAAAAACCAGAAAAATGACAAAAGATTTTATGAAAAACTTGACATTGTAATAGAAAAATGTGAAAATATTTTAGATAAAGAATCAAATAATTTTGAAGCTCTCTTTTTTAAAATGGGAGCCTTAGGTTTTAGTGGACAATTAAAAAGCGTTCGTGAAGAATGGCTTTCTGCGGCTTTAGATGGAAAAGCAGCTCTTCCAATTGTAATGGAACTAAACAAATTGTATCCTAATAATTATGATATTTATTTAGGTCTGGGAATTTATAATTACTACGCAGATGTAATTCCAAAAAATTATCCTATTTTAAAGCCATTTACTTCACTATTTCCAAAAGGAAATAAAGAACAAGGTTTGTTGCAACTAGAAAAAGCTGGGAAAAAAGGAAAAAATACTGCAATTGAAGCCGATTATTTCCTTGCGAATGTTGAATTGGTTTTCGAATTAAATTATGAGAAATCGGCTAAAATTTCGAAAAAATTGGCTAAACGATTTCCACAAAATCCGATATTCGAAAATATTTTAGCTCGAAGTTATTTTGGATTAAAAAAAAATGAAAAAGCCGATTCAATATTTCAGTTGATATTAAAAAAATCAGAATCCCAAAAATTGGGTTATGGAATACAATTAAAAGGAAGTACACTTTATTATTTAGGAGATATTCAATTTCGAAATGGAAATTTGCCAAAAGCGAAAGAATTTTTTAAAGAAAGCGTTCAAATCTTTCAGCAATTAAATTTAGAAGAAAATTTTGGATTTATTGTTAACGGGAAAATGTATTTGGCAAAAATTGCTAAACAAGAAAAAAATTATGGATTGGCGGTTAAATATTATCGTTCAGTATTAGATTTGGACGATTATGATAATTCACATAAAAGAGCCGAACGAGAGATTTTTTTAATTGAATCACGAAAATAAATTTGTACCCACGGTGGGAATTGAACCTACGACCTGCGGTTTAGGAAACCGTCGCTCTCTCCACTGAGCTACGTGGGCAAATAACTAAACTTGAATTCTATTTTGATTTATATAATTTAGAAAATATTTGAGTAATTTTTTTTCATTTACAATTAACTTTTCCTTTACGGTCTTTACTATAAACATTTTTAACAATTTTATATACATTTTCAGAAGATATTTTTTCGTTTGCAACCCAAAGTGCTGCATCTTGAAAAGTTGCTACATCTTTTTCCTGACCTCGATAGGTTTTTGCTGGAATTACAGATTTTGCAAAATACGGATAATCCTTAAAGAAAGATGTTTTTTGTAATTCTGAATAAATATCAAGTAAAATAATTTCCTCGAAAAGTTCCGCCTGAAGGACCACCGGAAAATTCGTGAATCTGCGGAATAGCGGTTGAAAAGAAAAAAAATAAAATAAAAGCGTTCAAAAACGAAATTTTTAGACTAAGCATATTTTCTCCTTTATTAAATTTGAAAGATTTTACTAAGGATTCTCATCTTCTGGAATATTGTTAAATCTATTAAATAATCTAAAAATTATTATTCCCAAAAAAAGCAAAAGGCCAACCATTCCGGCAAGTGAATAAAATATTGGAATTTCGGTTTGTGTCAAATTCGCTTTTATACTTAATTGATTAAAATAAACAAGGAATAGATTTGTTAAAATTCCCATTGTTACTATCGTGTTTTTTAAATAATTTATAGATTTTTCCCGATTTTCAGAATTCAACCAATAATGTTTATGTGGTAAATTTATTACTGAATCCGACATTTTTCCAATTAAATAAGAAATTCCAAAAAACAAGAAAGTCATCGCAGATAAAATCACAAAATAAGTGATGAAAGCAGTTGATTTATCTGACCATCTATCTGGATTTCCCGAAATATTAAAGTGAACTGCAATTTCTTGTGGAAGCAAATGATAGAAAGAATAATATTGAAAAATTAAAATTGCCAATGGAATTATTAGAAAAAATTTAATTCTATTTTTCATAAACTTACAATAATTAGTTGAAGGCAAAAATAGTAAAAATTTCTATTGGGAATTAATAGTAATTTCATTTTTTAGTTAATTAGTAAAATGCCAAAATAATTGGTAAATTTTGACTAATAATAAAAATGGAGAAAAAATGCCAAAAACCACATTTTCTGAAGAAATTTACCTGCGTGCATTAACCGGGAAAGTTGTTGGCGAAGCAATTTTATCGGAATATAACAAAGTAGCTGTAATTTCAACTAAAAATATTATTTGTTCCGCTTTAAGTGCAGCCGCAGAAGCCGTTTTTTCAAACAATACAAACGGAACAATTTCACACTTTATCGTGGAAGAAAATCAGATTGAACCAACAATTAAATCTGTTATTGAATTTAAACCCGAAGCAGTTTTGCTTCTATTCGGCGGCGAAACACCAATTGAGCAAACAATGTTACTTTTCAATCAAACTTTGCAAGAACTAGCAAAATCAAATCAAGAAATGGCAATTATTTTTCACGTTCGTATTTTTGCTGCTCAAGGTTTACACGAGGCAGTAAAGGAAAAATCAGTTCTATCTTTTTTGCAAAACAACGAAATTTTTGTTTATACAATCGATTTCGAAAAGGGAAAATTAGTTTATAACGAAATCTACATTCCAACATCACAAAAAATTAAATTGGAACCAATTTTAGAAGTCGCTCTAACTTTGGAACACGCTGATTTGTTGAATCGCTCACTTCGCGATAAAACCATAAGTTGGGTTAACTAATTCTACAAATAAAAATAATATAGAGAAACGATGTTTATAGATGAAGCAAGAATATTCATACAATCAGGAAAAGGTGGTGATGGTCACTCATCTTTTCGAAAAGAAAAATTTGTCCCAAAAGGCGGTCCAGATGGTGGAAATGGTGGAAAAGGTGGCGATGTAATTTTTATAGCAGAACCAAATTTGCACACTCTTTTAGATTTTAATTACCGAAAAAAATATGCTGCCGAAGATGGCGAAAACGGCGGGAAATCGCTCAAAGATGGAAAAGGTGGAAATGATATTATTGTAAAAGTTCCTGTTGGAACAATAATAAAGGATTTCGAAACAGACACAGAAATTGTTGATTTAAGTTCAGATTTTATGCAGTTTGTTGTAGCAAAAGGTGGACGAGGCGGAAAAGGTAATTCAAATTTTGCAACAGCTACAAACCAAGCACCAAGATTTGCAGAAGAAGGAAAAATTGGCGTTGAAAAATATGTGAAACTTGAGCTAAAATTACTGGCAGATGTTGGTTTAGTTGGCTTTCCAAATGCTGGAAAATCGACATTCATTTCTTCCATTTCTGCTGCTCGTCCTAAAATTGCCGATTATCCATTTACAACACTTCAACCAAATTTAGGAATTGTAAAATATCGCGAATATAAAACCTTTACCGTTGCCGATATTCCTGGAATTATCGAAGGAGCTTCTGAGGGAAAAGGTTTGGGACACAAATTCTTAAAGCACATTGAAAGGACAAAAATACTTCTGATAATGATTGACGCTACTGACGAAAATTATCAGAAATCTTTCCGAACATTGATGAAGGAATTAGAAAAGTTCAGCGACTTGCTTACTCAAAGGAAAAAAATTGTTGCTTTTACAAAGTTGGATATTTTGTCTGAAGAAGAAATTAAAAAAGTTAAAAAGAGAAAAATTAGAAATTATTCCGACCAAATTTACTACATTTCTTCTGTGGCAAGAATTAACCTCGACGAACTAATCGAAAGATTTTGGAAAGAAATTGAGAATTAACAATGAATTTTAAAAAGTTCATGATTTTTCTCTTTCTTTCTCTCGGTTTACTTTTTTTGGTTGCATTCTCATCTTTATTTTTTGGTTCTGTGGAATTTTCATATTCTGATTTCCTTTCCATTTTCAGAGAAAATCCTACAAAAAATGCTCAAATTATACTTTTATTGCGATTTCCAAGAATTTTATCTGCAATTGCTGTTGGAGGCGGACTTGCGGTTGCTGGTTCTGTTTTGCAAGTAATTCTTAAAAATCCACTTGCAGAACCGTACATTTTGGGAATTTCGAGTGGCGGAACTTTCGGTGCATTAATTTCATTTTGGCTCGGACTTTCATTTGCGTTCACACAATTCTTCTCTTTTATCGGTGCGATGATAATTATTTTACTTTTATTCCTTATTTCTTCAAAAAATCATTTACGCACGCCAACAAATTTTCTTCTTTTTGGAGTTATGATTGGCGCATTTTTCGGTTCAAGCATTTTAATTATTCTTCTTTTGATGAAAGAGAACTTACAAACTGCAATTTTTTGGCTTGTCGGAACTTTATCTTTCATCAATTCAGAAAAGACATATTTTGTAATGATTTTCTCGTTTTCACTTTCCGCAATTATTTTTCTTGGAAGTTTCAAACTGAACTTGCTTGCTTCAAACGATGAACATATTCGAACACTTGGAATTAATAAAAATCGTTTAGAAAATATTTTTATCATTTTAACAACGGTATTAGTCGGAGGTTTGGTTTCAGTTTCAGGTGTAATCGGTTTTGTTGGAATGATAATTCCACACATAGTTAGAATATTTGTCGGTTATGATAATCGATATGTAATTCCAATGTCTTTCATTTGGGGTGGAATTCTTTTACTTATCGCAGATTCATTTGCTCGCACCATTATTTTGCCTTCGGAATTACCTGTTGGCGCAATAACTGCAATATTCGGAGCTCCAATTTTTATTTATCTTTTACGAAAAAATTTCAACTTAATTAATTAAAAAGCAAAT
>DYSW01000045.1 GCA_020726285.1 Melioribacter roseus | reverse complement strand
TTTACCAAAACTACCCAAATCCATTTAACCCAAGTACTGAAATAAAATTTAGTTTACAGCAAAATTCACATGTTAAATTAGAGATTTTCAATATTCTTGGCCAAAAAGTAGCCAAATTAATTGATAAAGAAATGACTGCAGGTTCACATAATTATCAATTATCAATTGACAATTATCAATTATCTAGTGGCGTATATTTTTATCAAATGCAAACTTCAAGCGGATTTACTGACATTAAAAAGATGATTTTAATGAAATAAAATTAAAAAACGCCACATAAGTGGCGTTTTCATTAAAAATATAGTTATTTGAAACTATAAATAAATCTAAATGAATACTAAATTATTCTTCTATTAATTCAATCTATTGTTGTATATCTTAATTTCCATACCAGCTTTAATACTATTATCTTTCAAATTATTCCAATTCACAAGTTCTTTTACTTTGCAATTATTTCTCTTTGCAATAGTCCACAAACTCTCGCCATTTCGCACGGTGTGAATTTTAAATTTTGAAGATTGTACAGAACTTCCAACATTAGCATAACTTTGAGTATTTTTTCTGGGCGATGTTTGTTCAGAAATACGCAATTCTTGACCAATTTTAATTTTTGTTGATGAAAGATTGTTCATTAACATCAATTCTTTTTGAGAAACACCAAGTTCCATAGCAATCTTTCCAATAGAATCGCCAGGTTTTACTACATAAGTGCTTTTAGAAGATGTAGAATTCGATTTAACATTCGTTTCTTCATTACTATTTGAAGTTGAAGCAATTTGATTTTCAGATGAACTTGTATTTGTAAAATATTTCAACTTCTGACCAATTCTAATATTATTAGAAGAAAGGTTGTTCCATTTCTTCAAATCTAACATTTTAACGTGCAATTTTTCAGATACTTTTCCTAAAACATCACCTTTTTTTACTACGTAAATCTTTTTAGATACAAATTTAGTTGTAGTATTTCTGCTTTCGTTATTACTTTCTGGAGCAGCTGAAACACGAGCAATATTTGAATTTCCACCAACTTGAATTTGTAAAGATTTTCCTGCAAAAAGTTTATTACTGCGAAGATTATTCCATCTTTTAATTTGAGTTGATTTTACATGATATTTTCTTGCAATTGAAGATAAAGTTTCGCCTCTTCTTACTTTATGACGAACCCATTTATCTTGCGATTCTGGATTTATCACCGAGTATCGCTCGTTGTCAGATTTTTCACTAATTGAAGTGTAGTAATTAACCTTCGATGTGTCAACATAAATTTTCAGAACTTCAACATCATTAATAGATTTTGTATATGGTAGATTATTCCATCTTCTGATATCTGTTACTCGAACATCAAAAAGTAAAGCTAAATCAGGCAATTCATCATTTATACGAACAAAATACGTAATTTCTTTCTTGTCAGATAAATTCTCTTTTTCATGATTAAAATTTAGAGCAAAACAAGAAAAATCAACTTCAGATTTCCCTTCTGTTAATTTAAGTATATAAGGAGATTCAGTAACGTAATCCTTTTCATCTCGAATTTCTTCAAAATCAGTTCTAACTAATTCAAAATCTTCTGTAATAATTGTAGTAATTGGAATTCTTAAACTTTTTCCTAGAAAGATTTTCGATTTTTTAGTTAATCCGTTTGCTTTTGCAAGCTCAGTTGTACTCACTTTGTATTTAGTTGCAATTTTTCCAAGTGAATCACCACGTTTTACAGTATGCGAAACATATTGAATTTTCACTTCATCTGGAATTTCTTCTACGTTTTCCATAAAATGTTCGAAATTCTGAGCTGGTATTTTTAGCTTGTAACTCGGCATTCCTTCTGGTGGCGTTGTATTGTGAATTAATGCTGGATTTAATGATTCCATAAAATCTTTTGAAACTCCAGCACATTTTGCAAGTACTGAAATTTCAACAGCTTCATCAATTTCAAATATTTTTGTTTCAGATGGAACTTCGTAGTGAATATCTTTAAAACCAAAATACTTTGGATTAGCACCAATTATTGTTGCAGCAATATATTGTGGAACGTAATTTCTTGTTTCGGTTGGTAAAAATGGACGTATTTTCCAAAAATTAGTACTTCCACTTCTTCTTATAGCAGATTTTACTCTTCCTTCACCACTATTATAAGCCGCAAGTGCTAAATACCAATCGCCAAGCGATTCATTTAGATCACGCAAATGTTGTGCAGCAGCTCGTGTAGCAACTTCAGGATCGCGTCTTTCATCTATATACGAATTGATATTAACATCATAAGCTCTTGCAGTTGGTTTCATAAATTGCCATAAACCGACAGCACTTGCCCAAGATCTTACACTTGGTCTTAAACCGCTTTCTATCATACTTAAAAATATTAACTGTTGTGGAACTCCTTCTTCCTTGAAAATGTCCGCCATCATATTGAAATAATTCCCCGAACGATTAAGCCAAGTAGCCATTACTTTTCGTCCTCGACCGGCGGCAAAAAATTCGATGTATTGTTCAACGTGACGGTTAATTTCTAATTTAAAATCACCAACTTCAATTATTGCTCCAATATCATTTGAATCCGAAGACAATGAATCATCTTCAAGCGAAGATACAAATTCCTGTAATTCATCATTTGATAATGAATCAGATAATTCTTCGTCATCAAAAACTAAACTTGCATAACGAGAATTAACTTCTCTACTGATTTGGATGAAATTTGTATCTTGGCTAGTTTCTTCAAATTCGTCGAGATAATTCAGAGTGTTTTTGGCTGACTCAAAATAGTATTTTGCTCTTTCAAGCGAATCTATTTCGAGGTATTTGTCTGCAATTGAGACATCTTGTTTTATTGATTGATAAAGCGAATCGATTGTTTCAGTGTTTTGCTTTGTCTCTTCATCTTGCTTAGAAAATTGGCTAAAATTTGAACAAGCTGAGAAAGTGAATAGTATTATGGCTGAGTATGATATTGCTTTCTTCAATAGAACTCCTTTTTATTAATGACTTTTTTGATTTCTAAGTTTTGCAAAATTAAGGATAAACAGTTAAGAAACAAAACATTAACCCATTTTTCATAAAATTAATGTTAAAGGAAAGGATTATTTTCTTTCTCGTGCAAAATGGTTGTACTTTCATCATGACCCGGAAAAACGACAAAATCATTTGGCAAATTAAAGAGTTTGTGTTTAATTGAAATCAACAAATCTTGATAATTCGATTTCCAAATATCCGTGCGTCCAATTCCTTCTCTAAAAAGTACATCTCCGCTAAAAAGAATTTTCTCTTTCTCAAAATAAATGGAATATTCTCCTGGCGAATGTCCTGGTGTGTGAATTAATTGTGCGATATTTTCGCCGATTTTCAGAAATGGAATGTTTTCTAAATATTCATCTGCGAGCGGAGTTTGATTGAATGTTACTCCGTAATTTTCAGCTTGTTTAAGCATAATCGGTAGTAGAAATTCATCAGTTTTTGAATAAAATATTTTGCAATTGTATTTATTCTTTAGAAAATAATTCCCGAAATAATGATCGAGATGCAAATGTGTGTTCACAATCGAATTGATTTGTAATTCGTTTTCTGAAATGAAATTAACAATCATATTTTCTTCAGATTGATTCAAACAACCAGGATCAATAATAATTGCATTTTTCAACTCATTTTCCCAAACGACGTAAGTGTTTTCTTGAAATGGATTGAAAACAAATTTTTTAACTGAAATCATTTCGAAAATCTTTCCCAAACTCTATTTGATAAGTCGGAATTGTAATTTTCATAATTTTTTTTCATTTCTTCAATGGAATCGCCTCCGAATTTTTCGACAAACAATTCAGCTACTGACCACGCAAGCATTGATTCAGCAATTACAGAACAAGCTGGAACAGCTACAGTGTCGCTTCTTTCTTTTCGTGCGTCAACAATTTTTTTTGAGGTTAAATCTACAGTTTTCAAAGGTTTCATCAATGTTGCGATAGGTTTCATCGCAATTCTAACGATTACAGGAAGTCCGTTGCTAATTCCACCTTCCATTCCACCAGATAAGTTAGTTTTTCTTGATATTTTCCCGTTTTTTAGAATTAATTCGTCGTGAACATTCGAACCAAATTCATTCGCAAGTGAAAATCCTTTTCCAAATTCAATTGCTTTTACAGCATTAATTGACATTATATTTTTCGAAATAATTGTATCTAATCTTCTATCGTAATGAACGAAACTTCCTAAACCAACTGGTAGATTTATTGCAAAAATAACACAAGTTCCACCTAAAGTATCGCCAGTTTTCTTTGCGAAATCAATCTTTTCAATTATCATTTTCTCGTGTATTTTGCTTAAAACTCTTACTTTGCTATTTTCTGTTTTTTTTCGAATTTCAAGAAACTTTTTTTCTAATTCGTGAACATTTTTCATGATTACTGAAAAATAATCCGTTTTTGAGAATATTCCGCCAATACTTTCAACAAAACTTCCGATTTCTATTCCGAAATTGCTTAAAAATTGCTTTGCGATACTTCCTGCTGCAACTCGAACGGTAGTTTCTCGCGCACTTGATCGTTCAATTGAATTTCGAATATCATCATAATTGTATTTTGTAGAACCTGTAAAATCCGCATGACCCGGACGTGGAATTGAGATTTTTTCAAATTTTGTTTCAGTTGGAATAGCTGACATTTTTGCATGCCAATTATTCCAATCTTTATTTTCAACAATAATTGAGATTGGTGTTCCAAGCGATTTTCCAAAACGTACACCAGAGAGAATTTCTGATTCATCTGTCTCAATTTTCATTCTTCCACCACGACCGTAACCAGATTGTCTGCGAGTAAGTTCCATATTAATTTTTTCGATATCAATTGCAAAATTCGAAGGAAATCCTTCCAAAATTACGTTTAATGCTTTTCCGTGCGATTCGCCTGCGGTTAAAAATCTAATCATATTTTCCCCAATAAAAAAATTGTCGGCAAATTAAGTAAATGCGTTAATCAGCCGACAGCAAATTCTAATTTATTTACTAATTTTTGCAAAATTAGTTAGGAATTTCCAAACCAACAAATCTTTTTGATTTATCTGGATACTGAACTTGCAATAAAACCGCGCCGCCTTTTTTATTCTCAATTAATTTTTCAAATTTTTTAACAGACTCAACTTTGTCTCTATCAACTTTTTGAATAACCAATCCACGTCCCAAGTAAAAGTAAACCTACTGTACCAAAAATATTTCTTTTATTTTTCATTATTTCTCCTATTTTCTTATCAATTTTATCGATTTAATTCCACCAAAATCTTCAATGTGATATGTTAGATAATTTTCAAAAAGTTCAATGAATTTTAGGATTTGAACATCCGTCAGCTGACATTCATTTTTTTTTGCAATTGAACATTGCAGTTTTTTGAATTGTTCCATTTCCAATGTAAAATTTATTATTTCGTTTTCGCTACATTTTTGACATACAAAACCTTTTGACACATTAAATCCAACTTTTTGTGAAGTTTCCAGAATTTCTCCACACGAAATACAATTTTCCAACTCAAGTTTATAACCTATTTCATCAAGAATAAAGTGAAGAAATTTCAAGAAATAAAGTGATGAAGAATTTGGATTATTAGACATTAACGTTAGAATTCGCATCGTTCCATTAAACAATCTTTTGTGAACTTCTTCGGCTGGAATTAACCGTTCGATTAATTCAAGAATTGCGGTTGCGTAAATCATTGAATCAAAATCGCTGCGAATTCCTCTAAAATGTTCAATTAATTCTGCTTCTGTTAAAATTTGCAATTCACGAGTAGATTTTTTGTAATAAACAAAACTGATGGAATTTAGAGTATCAATTATTTTTCCAATTGATGATTTTCCGCTTTTTGCACCTTTTATTAGAACTGAGATTTTCCCAAATTGATCCGAGAAAACATGAACAATTTTGCTACTTTCCTGAAAATCGAGCTTTCTTAAAATAATTCCGTTTGCTTTCTTAATTTCCGTCATACAAATTTGTATGGAAATCTAAAAACTTGCTTTTCTGTTACAATTCCCGAAATTAATGAATTCGGAGTTACATCAAATGCGGGCGAAAATGTGTTGTATTTTGCTTTTGTAATTTCAATTCCATTTAGACTTGTTATTTCAGAATTACTTCTTTCTTCAATAATAATACTCTTTCCATTATCAATCTGAAAATCGATTGTTGAACTTGGAGCCGCAATATAAAATGGGATTTTATGATAATTACAAGAAATTGCAAGATTGTAAGTACCAATTTTATTCGCAGAATCACCGTTTGAAGCAATTCTATCGGCTCCAGTAAATACTAAATCCACATTTTTGGTTAAAATTGTGTGCGAAGCAGCCGAATCAACAATTATTTTGAATGGAATTCCAGCTTTTTCTAATTCGAAAGCTGTTAATCGCGAACCTTGAAAAAGCGGTCGAGTTTCATCCACAAAAACCATTTCAACCAAATTATTATAAAATGCAGTTTTAATTATACTTAAAGCAGTCCCACTTCCTCCAGTTGCAAGTGAACCAGTATTGCAATGAGTTAAAACAACTGATTTCTTTTTGAATACTTCAATCCCGTTTTCTCCCATTTTATTGCACATTTCAATATCTTCTTTATGAATTTTAATAGCTTCTTCTATTAAATTATGATAGATATTTGATAGATTTGATTTTTTTGCAACTTTCAACATTCTATCAATTGCAAAAAAGAGATTTTTTGCTGTTGGTCGAGTTTTTGCAAGTCGAGTGTAAACTTGCATAATGATATTATCATTTAATTCTGATTTCGATTTGAAAGAAATTGCAAATCCATAAGCTGCAGCAATTCCAATTGCTGGCGCACCGCGAACTTCCAATTTCTCAATCGATTCGCAAATTCTCTCTAAATTATCAGTTAAAATGTATTCTTCAACCAAAGGCAATTTCGTTTGATTTAGAATTTGCAACTTCCCATCAAGCAAATTCAATGCTGAAATTTCATTCATAATCAAATCTACTCAATTCCTTGAATTCTTGAAATCTATCCTTAATATCAAGTTTTGTGATTTCGGTTAAACGTTGTACGCTAAATTTTTCAACTGTGTAAGAAGCAATTGTACTTCCAAAAATGACTGCTTTTTTAATATTATCGAAACTCAAATCGCTAGTTTGATGAAGAAATCCAGCAAAACCACCAGCAAAAGAATCGCCTGCACCAGTTGGGTCAAAAATTGATTCCAAAGGATAAGCTGGAGCAGAAAATATTTGCGATTCGTTAAACAACAACGCACCATGTTCACCCTTTTTAATAATCAAATATTTTGGACCTTGCGACATTATCATTCGCGCAGCTCTAATTAAGTTTGGTTCTTTGGTTAGTAATCTTGCTTCAGAATCGTTAATTATAAGAACATCAACTTTTGCAATTACTTTGTCTAAATCTTCGCGAGCTGTTTCAATCCACAAATTCATAGTATCGCAGATTACAAATTCTGGTCTTTCCATTTGTTCAAGGACTTTTAGCTGCAATTTAGGTTCAATATTTCCCAAAACCACAAATTTATCTTTTCTATATTTTGTTGGAATAATTGGATTGAAATTCTGAAAAGCATTTAGATGAGTAAAAAGTGTGTCTCGAACGTTCAAATCGTAATGATATTTTCCACCCCAGCGGAAAGTTTGTCCATTTTCCACAATTTCCAAACCGTCTAAATCAATATTTTTTTCTGCAAGAAGATTTTTATGTTCTGACTTAAAATCGCTTCCAACAATTCCAACTAAATGAATTGGTGCAGTAAAAAAACTAGCTGCAATTGAAATATAAGTTGATGAACCACCAAGTGCATCATCAATTTTATCAAATGGTGTTTCTATTGAATCGTAAGCAATTGAACCAACTACTAATAAACCCATTTACTTTTCTCCTTTTTTTGGATTTTTAAGATCTTCGAGTGCTGTTCTAGCAATTTTCACTTCTGGGGCGTTCGGAAAATCTGTAATCATTTTTTCCCAAGTTTGCTTTGCTTTAAGTGAATCGCCTTTACTTACATAAATAATTCCAAGGTTGAAATACGAACTCGCAAATTTTGGATCGGCTTTAATAGCCAATCTAACATAATTTTCTGCTATATCATATTTTCCCGTTTGAAAATACATATAAGCAGCTTCTTGCAAAACTTTCACTGATTTATGATAATCTTTAGCAAGTTTATCATAAATGGCAAGTGCTTCTGCATTTTTATGACCAGCAATTTGATATCGAGCCAACATTAGCGCCGCAGCTGAATCTTTTGGATTTTTATTATATACAATTTTAAGTGAATCAAGTGTTTTAAAATATTCAGGTTTTAAATCCGAACTACCCATACTACCTTTTCCTCGGTGAATGTCATCATTCGGCATATTATCAACATTTCCGTGAAATTCGTCTTTTGGCATTTCATTTTCATTCGAAGTAGTTGAATATGAAAAAATGATAATAGATACCAAAGCAATAAAAAACAAAGCAACATAAATATAAACTGGTTTAACTTTCATTTAATCTCCAATTTTAAGTTGGACAAAAATAAGAAGAAAGGATTAAATAGAAGAAAAATAAACCTTTAACTATAAACTCAAAATTCCCAAAACAAGAAAAGCAGTTTAAGTTTAAGAACGAAAACATGCGGGAATAACAAGATTTGATAATTCGTAATTCGCAATCCGCAAATTCAAAAATCATAGTTCAGATATAAACAAAAAAAGGAAACCAATTTTGGTTTCCTTTTTGTACCGAAGGCCGGACTCGAACCGGCACATCCTTGCGAATACTTGATTTTGAGTCAAGCGCGTCTACCAATTCCGCCACTCCGGCTTAAAATTTCAAGGGCTCAAACTTAGTGTATTTTTCTTTCAAAATCAATTAAGAATTCTTAGAAATTTTAGCCCAAGCATCCTTCAATGTAACTGTCCGATTAAAAACCAACTTATTTTCAGTTGAATTTTTGGAATCTACAGTAAAATAACCTTTTCTCTCAAATTGGAAATTTTCACCAATTTTGGCATTTTTTAGGAATGGTTCCGCTTTGCAATTTTCTAATTTCAATAAAGAATTAGGGTTTAGCAATTCGTGGAATGTTTTTTCCTTTTCTGCACTTGGATTTTCTGATGTAAATAATCTATCGTAAAGTAGAACATCAACATCATTTGCATCTTTTGCTGAAACCCAATGAATGGTTCCTTTTACTTTTTTATCCGAATTTCCACTTCCGCTTTTTGTATCTTTATCGTAACTACAAATTAATTCTACAACTTCGCCAGAATCATCTTTAATCACATTTTCACACTTAATTATATATGCGTATTTTAATCTCACTTCGTTCTCGGGTGAAAGCCGATGGAATTTCTTATGCGGAAATTCTTGGAAATCTTCTTTTTCGATGAAAATCTCACGAGAAAATGGGACTTTTCTTTTTCCCATTGTTTCATCTTCGGGATTATTTGTTGCATCCAAAACTTCAGTTACATTTTCGGGATAATTTGAGATTGTTACTTTTAGCGGTTCAAGAACAACCATTGTTCTTTGTGCTTTTTTGTTCAAATCTTCGCGGATAGAATTTTCAAGAATTGTAACATCAATCAAAGCATCACGTTTTGCTACTCCTACAGAATCTGCAAAATTTCGAATTGATTCTGGTGTGTAACCTCGTCTTCTATAACCAGAAATAGTTGGCATTCGAGGATCATCCCAACCGTCAACAATTTTTTCTTGAACAAGTTGAAGCAATTTGCGTTTACTAAGCATTGTGTACGTTAGGTTTAATCTTGCAAATTCAATTTGTTGTGGATGAAAAGCATTCACTTCATCTAAAAACCAATCGTAAAGAGGACGATGGTTTTCGAACTCAAGCGTACAAAGTGAATGTGTTATTCCTTCGATGGAATCAGAAAATCCGTGAGCAAAATCATACATTGGATAAATATTCCATTTATCCCCTGTTCTGTGATGATTAGCTTTTTTGATTCGATAAATTGCAGGATCACGCAAATTGATATTTGGTGAATTCATTTCAATTTTAGCACGAAGAATATGAGTCCCTTCTTCAAAATCGCCATTTTTCATTTTTTCAAATAAATCAAGATTTTCTTCTATTGTTCTTTCGCGAAAAGGAGAATTTTTGCCGGGTTCGGTAGTTGTTCCGCGATATTCTCGAATTTCTTCAGCAGAAAGTGAATCAACGTATGCTTTACCTTTTTTGATTAACTTAATCGCATAATTATAAAGTTGGTCGAAATAATCCGAAGCATAAAATTCTCTATCTTCCCAATCAAAACCAAGCCAACGAACATCTTCGCGAATTGAATCTACATATTCAACTTCTTCTTTTGCTGGATTTGTATCGTCAAAACGCAAGTTACATTTGCCGTTGTAATCGTTTGCAATTCCAAAATTCAAGCAAATAGATTTTGCGTGTCCGATGTGCAAATATCCATTCGGTTCGGGTGGAAAGCGTGTGTGTACTTTTTTATTAAATCGATTATTTAGATTGTGTTCGTCAATTATTTCTCGAATAAAATTCGATGGTTTATTTTCTATTTTTTCCATAATTCTAACTAAATTTTAATTTTTTCAATTGCTGAGTTAATTCTTACTATTACTTCATTTTTCCCTAAAATGAATGCTAAATCAAACATTCCAGGACCAATTCCAACGCCCGAAAGAGCCAAACGCAAAGGATGAATTACTTTTCCAATTCCAACTTCCCATTCTTCAGCAAGTTGATGCAAAATGTGATCGTAATCTTCTCTGGTTGGGTTTTCAATTTCTGATATTTTATCTGCATAATCTTTCAGAAATGCCGATGAATCTTCTTTCCATCGCTTTTGTACAACAACTTGGTCGTATTCTGTTGGTCTTTCGAAAAGATATGATGATTTTTCGATATATTCATGAACAAACGAAACTCGCTCTCGCATTGCTTCAACAACTTGTGAAAGAAATTCGTCAGACACTTGAATTTTTGCAAATCGAGATTTGTCATATTCAGAACGCAACATATTTGTTAATTCTTCGTTGGATTTTTTTCGTAAATGTTCGGCATTCAACCAATTCAATTTTTCGATATTAAAAACAGCTCCAGATTTGTGAACTCTATCAATCGAAAATTCTTCAACTAATTCTTCAAGCGAAAACATTTCACGATTATCACTTGTACTCCAGCCTAAAAGTGCCACAAAATTCACCAATGACTCTTTTAGATAACCTTTGTTTTTATAATCTTCAACTGCAACATCGCCTTGTCTTTTACTTAATTTGCTTTTATCTTGATTTAGCAAAAGTGGTAAATGTGCAAATTCTGGAATTTCCCAACCAAGATATTGATAAAGCAAAATATGTTTTGGCAACGAAGAAAGCCATTCTTCACCACGAATTACGTGCGAAATTCCCATTAAATGGTCGTCCACAACATTAGCAAGGTGATAAGTTGGAAAACCATCACTTTTCATTAGAACTTGGTCGTCAATAATATCAGTGTTAAATTCAACTAATCCGCGTACCAAATCTTTTGCAATTATTCTTTCATTTTCTGGAACGTTTAATCTAATCACAAAAGGTTCGCCAGCTTTCAACTTTTCATTTACTTCTTCTTTAGTAAGATTTAACGCAAGTTTATCATATTTGGGCTGAAGTTTATTAGCATATTGATAATCACGCAAATCTTGCAATCTTTCAGCAGTATCAAAAGCATAATAAGCCTTTCCCTTTTCAACAAGTTCAAAAGCATATTTTTTGTAAATATCTAATCTTTCAGATTGAATATAAGGTCCAAAATTACCAGCTTTATCTGGACCTTCGTCGTATTCCAAACCTGTCCATTTTAATGTTTCCATTAATTGTACTGCCGCACCTTCAACATATCTTATTCTGTCAGTATCTTCGATTCTTAAAATAAATTTTCCGCCATTTTTCTTTGCAAAAAGATAATTATATAAAGCTGTTCGTAAGCCTCCAACGTGTAAATAACCTGTGGGACTTGGAGCAAAACGTACTCGTACTTCGTTCAAAAAATAATCCTCCATAACTTCAAAAATTTAACTTCAAATATAAGGAAATAGTTGAACTACGGATTTGCGAATTACGAATTTATGAATAATCATATCTTCTTATTCCCGAACGTTTTTGGCGGGAATTTCTTAAACCGAGTCATGAACTTAAACTTAAACTGCTTTTGTCTTTATGATTTTATTTTGAAAATCCCATAATCTTGTAAAACTTGATTCAGACATTTTCCACTTTTAGTTCTTAACTCAT
>DYSW01000044.1 GCA_020726285.1 Melioribacter roseus | reverse complement strand
TGCCGAAGCATTTGTGTAAACAGTAGTTGTTTCAAGAAGTTTTGTTTGCTTTTTAAAATCTTGTTTTACTCTTTCCTTTACAGCACCACGCTCAACAAAAGTTAATTCTTTGTTTGTTTTGTTGTATAATTCCTTTCCATAAAAATCATACAAGAATTCTGCTCTGTAGTGCATAAAGTCAGTTGAAAAATCGGGACCCATGTAAGCTCCCATTCCCAACAATGTTCCCCAATCCATTAAATCAAATTGTTGGAAAAATCCTTTTCCTTCAACAACATCGTTGTAAGTATAAAGAACTTCACCGCTTACAGATTTTACGGTACTTGGTATTGGTGGAACTTCTTTTTGAAGATTGGCAGTATAGTAAATTAATGCACTTACCATTATTATTGCCATAATCCAAAAAGTTACGTAAAGACCTTTTCGACTCATAAATTTGTCTAAGAAAGTTTCTTTCATATAACTCCTTATATTTTTTTTAGTTAATTAATTTGTTAATGAATTAAATACCACAAGTCTATAGTATTTAATGTCAAAAAAAATCAGAATTTCAGTATTTCTTCAACTTCAATATTCGATAAATTAGTTTCTTGTAAAAATAGTAACAAATTACTTCGGAAATCTTTCCATTTTGAATGAAAGGCACAAGGATTTTCATCAGAACATTCATCGAAGCCCAAAATGCAACCAGAAAATTTATTTAAACCTTCAAATGCGCCAATTACCTGCTCAATAGAAATGTCTTCCAATTTTCTTGAAAAGAAATAACCACCTTCTTTACCCTGAACGCTTGTTATAAAGCCAAATTTTGTTAGTTGTGTCATAATTCGGCGTAAGTATTTATCTGAAATATTGAGATTTTCGAGAATAGATTTAGCAGTGTGAATCTTTTCACGTTCTTTTGCCATGTAAATTAATATTCTGAGCGAATATTCTGTGGTCTTTTGTAATTTCATTGATATACTACTTCATTATAGTATTTAATTTTTTCATTAATGAAAAAATAATAAAATTTGATAATGTTAGCAACTAAAAATTTACTTTATTGGAAAGTTCGTTTTTATCGTCAGATTTAATTGGGAAATGCGCTGCTAAAACATCGCCCATTTTTTCAATTCCGCTTAAAATTCCTTCTGTAAAATTTCCGCGAATAAAATACAACTGCATTTCATCACGAATTTTATCCCAAGTAGATTGTCCAACAATATTATTAATTCCCTCGTCGGCAACAATCTGAAATTGCTTTTCTTTAAGAAGTAGCAATAGTAAAATTCCAGTTTTATCGATAGTTTTATCCATCTGAAGATTGTAGAATTCGTTCAGTGTAATTTCATGAAGCGACAATTTTTTTTGCTTTTTCGTTCGCGTTTCTTTTACGCTTACACGAACTTCGCCAGAAGTTTTTGATTCAACTTCTTTTATTTTTGTTGATATTTTTAGAAAATCATCTTCGTTAAAAAATGAATATAAAATCTCGTTATCTCTAAACATTTTTTTCCAAATTTAAGTTAGTAAACTTGTGTTTTGTCAAATTTGAGAATTGTAATGAAGCCAGTTCTGACTTAAAAATTTACTCGGTTAGCCAAAAATACTTAACTTGTACATTATATTAAAAAAAATCTTACGGAGAATTATGTTTAGAAAAGAAATCTATATAGAAAGAAGAGAAAAGTTAAAATTTGACATAAAAAACGGCATAGCAATTTTTCTTGGAAATTCCGAAAGCCCGATGAATTACGCAGGAAATACTTATAATTTCAGACAGGATAGCAATTTTCTTTACTTTTGGGGATTAGATGAAGTTGGTTTTGCTGCAATAATCGATTTTGATTCGGGCGAAGAAATAATTTTTTCAGATTATCGCTCAATTGACGATATAATTTGGATGGGATCAACTCGTTCTATTGCCGAAAAAGCAGAAAATGTTGGGGTTACAATTACTAAACCATTTCGTGAGTTCGAAAAATATATTTCCAAAGCAATTGCAGCCAACAGAATAATTCATCTTTTGCCACAATATAGAGCAGAAAATTCAATTTTTCTTTCTGAAATAATAAATTGTAAGCCTAATCAAATCAATCAAAAAACATCTTTGGAATTAATAAAAGCAATAATCAAACAACGTTCAATAAAATCTCGTGATGAAGTTTCGGAGATTGAAAAAGCTCTTGAAACAAGTTTTATAATTTATAATTACGCTTTCCGAAAAGCAAAACCTGGCATTCGTGAACAAGAAATTGCTGGCGGAATTGAAGGAATTGCACATTCTCGCGGACGAGGTGTTTCTTTCCCAATAATTTTTTCAATTCACGGAGAAATTCTGCATAATCATCATCATAAAAATATTATGAGAAATGGCGATTTGGTTGTTTTGGATTCCGGGGCTGAATCTTTTATGCATTACGCAAGCGATATAACTCGAAGTTTTCCGGTTTCTGGAAAATTCACTTCTGTGCAAAAAGATATTTATCAAATTGTTTTAGCGGCTCAGATTGAATCTATTAAAATGCTAAAACCTGGAATTTCCTATAAAGAAGTTCATTTACATGCAGCAAAAACAATTGTAAATGGAATGAAAAATATTGGTTTGATGAAAGGAAATGCTGAAGATGCCGTTGAAGCTGGGGCACATGCCTTATTTTTTCCGCACGGATTAGGACATATGCTCGGTCTTGATGTTCACGATATGGAAGATTTGGGCGAAAACCTTGTTGGTTACGATAACTCAATTTCTCGAAGCGAACAATTTGGTTTGGCGTTTTTGCGACTTGCACGCCCGCTTCAACCTGGATTTGTGTTAACTGTTGAACCGGGTGTTTATTTTATTCCAGCTTTAATTGACCAATGGCGCGGAGAAAATATAAAATCCGAATTTATTAATTACGAAAAATTGGAAAAAATGATCGGTTTTGGAGGAATAAGAATTGAAGATAACGTTCTTATAACAGATGATTCATGTCGCGTTCTCGGGCGTCCAATTCCAAAATCTGTTGAAGAAATTGAAGAAATTTGCCAGAATTAAAACGGAGAAAATATAATGTATAAAGTAGTACTTTTACGACACGGAGAAAGTGAATGGAATAAAACAAATCTTTTTACTGGTTGGACAGATGTAAATCTAACAGAAAAAGGAATTGAAGAAGCCAAATTAGCGGGAAAAGTCTTAAAAGAAAATGGATTTACTTTCAATTTAGCATACACTTCGTTGCTAACAAGAGCAATTAAAACTCTTCATCTTGCATTAGAAGAAATGGGTTTGCTTTGGATTGAAACAATAAAAAATTATAGATTAAATGAAAGACATTACGGTTCTTTGCAAGGTTTAAACAAAGCAGAAACTGCTGCAAAATATGGCGACGAACAAGTTAAAGTTTGGCGAAGAAGTTACGATACACCGCCACCAGCTTTAGAAAAGGAAGACGAACGTTCTCCCGCAAAAGATGCACGTTACGCAAATCTATCAGAAAGCGAAACGCCACTTACTGAAAGTTTGGAATTAACAGTTGCCAGATTTGTTCCGTATTGGGAAAATACAATTGTTCCTTCAATTCTTGCAGGAAGAAAAGTAATTATTGCCGCACACGGAAATAGTTTGCGAGCGTTGGTAAAACATTTAGATAATATCTCAAAGGAAGAAATTATTAAGCTAAATATTCCAACTGGAATTCCTCTTGTTTACGAATTAGATGAAAACTTAAAACCAATAAAAAGCTATTACCTTGGCGATCAAGAAAAAATTCAAGCTGCAATTAACTCTGTTGCAAACCAAACAAAACAGAAATAAAAATGCCAAAAAACAGATTTTTTAGAATTACATTTTTAATCAATTTCTTCTTTTTGTTGATTGGAAATTCGTTCTCTCAAGTAAAAATTGATAAAATTGAGCCTCCAAATTGGTGGAAAGGAATGAAATTTAGCAACATTGAACTAATGATTTATGGTGAGAATTTTGTAGATGTTTCTATTTCATTCCATGATAAAAAAGTGAAAGTTGGTAAAATAACAGAAACAGAAAGCGGAAATTATCTTTTTGTTGAATTAGATTTATCAAAAATTGACACGGCAGGAAATTATCAATTCAAAATTAAATCTGCAAATAATTCAACTAATGCAATTTTTCCAATAAATGAAAGAGAATTTACGCCAGAATCTCACATGGGATTTTCGCAGAAAGATGTTATCTATTTAATTACACCTGATAGATTTTCAAACGGTGATATTTCAAACGACAAAAATTTTGGAAATCTCCCAAATCAATTTAATAGAAACGGCAGACTTTCAAGACATGGTGGCGATATTCAGGGAATTATTAACCAACTTGATTATCTAAAAAATCTTGGAATTACTGCAATTTGGATAAATCCGCTTGTCGAAAACAATCATCCAATTAGCTATCATGGTTATGCTGCAACAGATTTATACAAAATTGATGCTCGCTTCGGAAATAATGAACTTTACAAAACGCTCGTTCAAGAATCACATCGAAAAGGTTTCAAAATAATTTACGACCATGTTTCAAATCACATCAGCAATAATCACATCTGGGTAAAAAATCCGCCATTTGCAAATTGGTTGCACGGAACGCTCGAAAATCACATAAATGCAAAACACGAAAAATCAGCCTATTTCGACCCAAATGCTTCGCAACAAACAATTGATAATTTGGAAAAAGGTTGGTTTGTTTCAGAAATGCCAGATTTGAATCAAGAAAACGAATTTCTTGCAAAATATTTGATTCAAAACACATTGTGGTGGGTGGAATTGTCGGGCTTAGATGGAATTCGTGAAGACACATATCCTTATGTTAATCCAGAATTTGCTTCAAATTTGGCGAAAATATTACTTGAAGAATATCCAAATTTTAACATAGTTGGCGAAGTTTGGACTGGCGAAAGTAGTTATCTTGCGGGATTTCAGGCAAATTCTAAGGTAAGGAATTTTCAAACAAATTTACCAGTTGTAACAGATTTTGCAATTCGAGATGCGATAGCTGACTTTTTAGGAAAAAATAAGTCAATCAATGTTTTTTATAATTTAATTGCTCTGGATTTTCTTTACCAAAATCCAAATAATTTGCTGACTTTTGTTGATAATCATGATGTAGAACGACCAATGTTGTTGGCAGACGAAAACCTTCAGAAAGTAAAATTAGCTTTTGTCTTTTTGCTTACCGCAAGAGGAATTCCACAATTATTTTATGGCGATGAAATTGGTCTAATCGGTGGTTATGATCATGGTGATCTTCGTCAGGATTTTCCAGGAGGTTGGGCAGAAGATTCCCGAAACGCATTTTTGAAAATGGAAAGAAATTCAGTTGAAAATGAAACATTCAACCATATTCAAAGATTGATTAAAATTCGTCAAGAAAACGAAGCCTTTTCAATTGGAAAAACCGAACATTTTGAACCAAGCGAAAATGTCTATTTCTATTTTAGAACAGAAAAAGAAAATAAATTTCTTGTAATTTTGAACGGAAATGACGAAAAAATAGATTTTGATTTATCAATCATTGTTGATTTTGAAAACAGCAAATTGATAGATATATACAACAATAAAAAAATAGATTCGAAAATAATTGAATTATACAGTTACGATTTTAAAATAATAAGAGTAAAATAAATGTTAGACCCAAAATTGCTTGAAATCATTTGTTGTCCGGTTACAAAAGCAGATTTAGTTTATTTCGAAAATTCGCTAATTTCAACCGACAAAGAAACTCGTTATAAATACAGAATTGAAGAAGATATTCCCGTTTTGCTTTCAGATGAAGCGGAACAACTTTCGGTTGAAGAATGGGAAAAAGTGATGCAAAATTCAAAATCTGTAAAATGATTTTGCTTAATTAGTTTTTTCATAGAATGATTATTAATTCAAATAAATCCCAAATTCTCGATTTTCTTGTTGACGCAGCAAATGTAAAAGGTGATTGCGATTCAGTCTATTTCCCCACGACAGCACAAGAAATTTCTGAAATTTTAATTGAAGCCAATAAAAAGAAAACCAAAGTTACAATTGCTGGAAATGGAACGGGTTTGACAGGCGGACGAGTTCCTCAGGGCGGAATTGTAATTTCGATGGCGAAGTTTACAAATTTTGAAATTGATGAATCCCACAAAATAGCCAGAGTGGAAGCGGGAGTTTTGCTTTCGGAAATTAAATCGAAAGTAGAAGAAAAAAATCTATTTTACCCACCAGATCCAACTGAAAATAATTGCTTTTTAGGCGGAACAATTGCAACAAACGCTTCGGGTGCAAAATCTTTCAAATATGGTTCAACTCGAAATTTTATTAATTCTATAGAAATTGTTTTGCCAAACGGAGAAATTTTTGAGATTTGTCGTGGAGAAAATTTTGCTGTCGATGGAAAGCTAAAAATTGGAGATTTTGAAATAAATTTGCCCAAAATTCAAATGCCCAAAGTAAAACACGCTGCAGGTTTTTATATCCAAAAAGAAATGGATTTGATAGATTTATTTATCGGCTCAGAAGGAACTTTGGGAATAATAACTGAAGCCGAAATTCGGTTGATAGAAAAGTCGGAGAATTATTTTTCGGCGGTTTTATTTTTTGATGATGAAGTGAAATCGCTTGAATTTGTAGCCGAAATCAGAGAAAAATCTGTTAGAAACAGAAATTTTGATGACGAAATTAACGCACTTGCAATTGAATATTTTGATTTTTTTGCGCTCCAATTTCTTAAAAAGGAATTTCCCCAAATTAAAAATCATCATAAAGCGGCAGTTTGGATTGAACAAGAAATTAATTCCGCGAATGAAGAAATAATTGCAGGAAAATGGTTCGATATTATAGGGCTTTTCGCCGCCGATCTGGAAAACTCGTGGATTGCCACTGATATCAAAACGAGACGCGAATTTCAAGATTTTCGACACACAATTTCTTGGAAAATTAGCGAATATATTGCTCGCAAAAATTTTAGGAAAATCGGCACGGATACTGCGGTTCCAAACGATAAATTTGTTGCATTTTACAATTATTCTCGAAGTTTAGTGGAAAGCAAAAACATTCATTTTGTTTCTTACGGACATTTTGGTGATTCGCATTTACATTTGAATATGTTGCCAGAAAACGAAGATGAGTACATAAATTCAAAAGAAATTTACAAGCAAATCTGCCAAAAAGCTGTTGATTTTGGCGGAACTGTTTCTGCCGAACATGGAATTGGAAAACTTAAAAGAGAAATTTTTGAATTGATGTTTTCGGATGAAGAAATAAGAGAAATGGCGAAAATCAAGAAATTGCTTGACAAAAATCTGATTCTGAATTTTGGCAATATTTTCTCAGAAAGATTCTTCAATTGAAATGAAAAAAACAATTTTACTAATATTTTTTAGCGGCTCTATCGCATTTTCGCAAATTCGTGATAATTCCGACCAGCTTTTTTTGATGGCACAAAATTACGAGCAAGTCTTCGAATTCGAAAAAGCCAACAAATTATATCTGGAATTGTACAACAAAAACAATCACAACTATAACTATTTTAATGGTTTTGTGCGGACTTCGCTTGCGTTAAAAAATTATGATTTGGTCGAAAATCTCGCAAAAAAGAAAATTTCAGAAAACAAATTAGATGTTGACGCATTTGGAATTTTGGGAACGGTTTTTCATAGGCAAGGAAAATTTCAACAAGCCGATTCAATTTGGCGGTTCGTAATTTCCGAAAATCCAGAAAATGAAAATATCTACAGAACAATTGCAAATTATGCAATACAGAATCGAGATTTTGCGATTGCGGAGAATATTTTAACTTCTGGAAAGCATAAATTTGACGATAAGTATTTGTTTTCTATGGATTTGGCTAATTTATTTGCGTTAAATATGGATTACGAAAAAGCCGCAATAGAATATTGTGAAATTCTAGAAAATGACAAAAATAAATTAAGTTATGTGAAAAATAGCATTTCAAGATTAAATCAAACTGAAGCGGCAAAACAGCAAATCGGAGAAGTTTTAGAGCGGTATTATGATGAAAATCCATCTACAGAATTAGCAGATTTGCTAACTTCCTATTATTTGTTAAATTCAAATTTTGAAAAAGCATTTGATTTAGTAGTGCAAAATGATGCGAAAAGAAGTCAGGCTGGTCAAGGAATTTATCGCTTTGCAGAATCGAATTTGAATAGCAAAAATTATAAAATCGCTCAAAATGCTTATCAATATTTGATTGATAATTTTGAAGAATTTCCATTTAAGGAAAACGTAGAATTGGGTTTAGTGAAATCGCAAATTGAGATAAAGAAAGCAAAATTTTTAGAAAACGAATATTGGAAACCAATTCCAAACTCATTTGCTAATCAAATTGACTTAATAAATGAATTAGCCATTTTGTCAAATCTTTCAAAAAAAGCAAAAAATCAGACAATTTTGTTGCAATCTAAAATGATTTTGGCGGAAATTTCAACTAATTACTTTTTAGATTTTAGCACATCAAAAGAATTATACAACGAAATCATAAGAATAAAATTTGGGACGGCGGAATACTACAAATCAAAATTGAATTTAGCCAAAATTGACATTATGGAATCGAAATTTGAATCGGCACGGCAAAGCCTAAAAGAAATAGAAAAAACACCAAAGAATTTTGAAAGTCAGCAATTTGAAGCAAGTTATTTGTTGGCAAAAATTACTTTTTGGCAAGCTAATTTCAGTAAAAGTTTAGTAGAATTCAACAAAATTGCATTTTCAAAAAACAATTTGTATGCAAATGACGCAATAAGCTTGAAGCTTTTGATTTCGGCGTTTAAAAAAGATTCAGTAAATCTTGCAAATTATGCAAGAGCCGATTTTGAAATATTTAGAGGAAATTTTGTGCTTGCAACCGAATTGCTTGAAAATCTTTCTCAAAACAAAAAGCTATTTATCTTAAACGACATTTCAGAATTGAAATTAATTGAAATTTTAATTGCAAATAATAAAATGGAAGTTGCTAAAGTTCGATTAAACAATATTTTAGCAGAAAGGGAAATAAAAATTTTTGCTGATAAGCCGATTTTGTACTTGGGAGATATTTATTTTTATGCAGAAAAAAATTATCCTAAAGCTCGAGATCTTTATAATAATTTCCTTGAGAAACACAATGATTCGTTATATCTTAATAAAGTAAGAGAAAATATTAAAAAGTTGGAAGAAAATGGACGAAATTAATAAAGTTGAAAGCGTTGTTAAATGCTCTTTTTGCGGCAGAGAAGCCAATGAAGTAACAAGCATGGTTGCCGGACCAGATGTTTATATTTGTGATATTTGTATTAAAACAAGTGTTGATATTCTAAAAAGCAATATGGCGGCTTATCAATCTAAACAAATTGCACGGGGAATTTTAACACCCCGCGAATTAAAAGAAAAACTTGACGAACATATTATCGGACAAGATAAAGCTAAACGAGCATTATCAGTTGCGGTTTATAACCATTATAAAAGAATAAACACAAAAGGCACTTTTTTTGAATTAGATGAAGTGGAAATTGAAAAAAGTAACATTTTACTGATTGGTCCAACAGGCGTAGGCAAAACATTAATAGCACAAACATTGGCGAAAATACTTGACGTGCCCTTTGCAATTGCCGACGCTACAACTCTAACAGAAGCTGGTTATGTTGGCGATGATGTGGAATCAGTTCTTGTTAGGCTATTGCAAGCATCAGAATACAATCTTGAAAAAGCTCAAAAAGGGATTGTTTATATAGATGAACTTGACAAGATAGCAAGAAAAAGCGAAAGTACTTCAATTACACGAGATGTTTCGGGCGAAGGAGTTCAACAAGCGTTATTGAAAATTCTTGAAGGAACCGTAGCGGGAGTTCCCCCAAAAGGAGGAAGAAAACACCCCGAACAAAGTCTTATTAATGTAAACACAAAAAATATTTTATTTATTGTTGGCGGAGCTTTTGAAGGAATTGAAAAAATAATTTCAAAAAGAATTAACCTAAATTCAATGGGTTTTGGAGCAGAAGTAATTGGTAAGACAGAACTAGAAAGCGATGAAATGATTGAATTATCTACTCCAGATGATTTGATAAAATTTGGGTTAATTCCAGAATTGGTTGGACGGTTACCAGTAATCGCTCCGTTGCATTCGTTGAATCACGAGGCGATGATAACAATTTTAACAAAACCCAAAAATGCAATTCTAAAGCAATTTCAAAAATTATTTAGAATGGAAGGCGTTGAGTTGGAATTTGACCCGCTTGCATTGGAATCGATTGTTGATATGGCAATGCAAAGAAAAACGGGTGCTCGGGCGCTACGATCAATTGTGGAAGATATTCTTTTAGATATTATGTATGATATTCCCAACATAGAAAATATTGAAAAATGCTTAATTACTCGCGATACTATTTTGAAGAAATCCGAACCAATTTATATTAAATCTGACCGCAAAATTGCTTAATAAATGGGCGTTCTCTGAGAACGCCTTTTTTTACCTAATTTTAATATTTAATGATATAAAAGTGAATTTCTCTAGGTAATTCATAATGTTATTGCTTCAGAATGTGGGATTTTATTTTTACTTAAGAGCATTAATTCCAAATTTAATGACGAGAAAAGAAAATAATGTATAAATTAATCTTCGCATGGATTTTCGTAATTTCAGTTGTAATAAACGCACAACAAACAAATAAATTGGTTGAATCTTTTCAAAAAAGGAATTATTCCCAAGATTCTACCACAATTCCATTTCGGCTTTATATTCCTAAAAAATACGATTCAACAAAAAAACATCCACTTGTTTTAGCGTTGCATGGTGCTGGAGAAAGAGGAAATGACAATCAAAAACAAATAGAATTTTATGGTTTAGCAACAACTTGGGCGGATAGTTTGGCTCAATCAATTTCAAATTGTTTTGTTGTTGCGCCACAATGTCCTGAAAACAACCGCTGGGTAGATTTAAATTGGAAATTAGGTTTTTACGATTTTGAAACTACACCCATCAGCAACGAATTAAATGCCGTTGTCGGAATTATAGATTTGCTATCGAGGGAATATAAAATCGACGAAAACAGAATTTATGTTACGGGACTTTCGATGGGTGGTTATGCAACTTGGGATTTACTTGTCAGATTTCCAAATAAGTTTGCCGCAGCAATTCCGATGAGCGGTGGCGGAGATTTTAATTCGGTTCAAAGAATTAAGAATACTCCATTGTGGGTTTTTCATGGAGCAAAAGACGAAGCAGTTCCAGTTGAAGGTTCAAGAAAAATGATTAAATCGCTTGAACAAAACGGAGTTTCGGTAATTTATACTGAAAAAATGACCGAAAATGAAATAAACGAAGAATTGCAGAAAAATCCCAAACATCTTTACACTGAATATCCAAACGGGGAACATATTATTTGGAGCGAACCGTATTCTGACCCAAGTTTGATAAAATGGCTTTTTTCTCAAACTCGCAAGAAAAATTAATTATGGCATAACTTGAAAGAATTTCTATAAATATTTAATCGCCCTTTCCCATTAATTGAATCAGTAAAAGAAAAGCTAATTCTTTCTTTAGTATTTGGCTTTTCAATTTTTATGTTTTTGTGGATTTTTCAGCCGTTTGGACTTGACCAAACTCCCGGGAAAAAGGTTCTGTATCTTTCGGGTTATGGGTTTATTACAACTATTGTGATATTATTTAACATTTTTATTGCGACTAAAATCTTCAAAAATTTTTTCTTATAGATAAGTGGACAGTTTGGAAGAATTTAATTCACAATTTTATGATGATTCTTCCAATTTCAGTATCAAGAAACTTCTCAAATCAAATTCTTGCAGACAAAAATTAACTTCCCATTTATCCCAAAAACTGCCATTTTGTGTAAACTTTGACAGTTTATCACAAAAAAAGTACAACTAGTCGCATTAAAGTTTATTGCTTATTGAATTACTATATTTTTAACAATCAACAAAAAATAATTTGGTCGGGAATTTACGGAAACGACAGAATAGATGTTGTTGGCTTAAGCGAAGTAACTTATCTAGAAAAAGCAAATTCAATTGATTCTGTCGATTATGAAGAAGTTTATGTAAAACAATCGCAATGGGCAAGCGGCATTTCGCTAAAAAGTATTTGGTCAAAAAAGCTTTATTCTGATGTAAATATTTATGTTAATAATTTTTATCATATATTTGATGTTAATAGCGTTTTTACGCAAAAAAATTTTGATTCAGACGGAGGAATTGGTTTAATTCTTTGCAAAGAATTAGTAGAAAAAAAATGGAGGAACTATTTGGGTTGAAAGTGAACTTGGCAAAGGAAGTATTTTTAAATTTACTT
>DYSW01000082.1 GCA_020726285.1 Melioribacter roseus | reverse complement strand
AAACCCTTATTGCATATAGCCTTTGTTACCTGCTGGCATTCTGTTTTTCATGCCGTTTCTCCTTTTAAATTCATCATCATATTGTAATGTCCTTCGTGGTTGGTTAATAAAAATATGTCTTTAAATACTTTTTTATACGTTTCTACAGTCCTGTCTTGAAGTTCAACGTATAAGTCGTCATTTATGCTGTGCGAACCATCATTAATCCACGAAATCAAAGAACGGCAAATTTCTTGTTCTTCTTTTGACGCAAATTTGAGGATTAAATCATCATCTCCATACTTACCAAGTAGCTTAAAATAATTTTCAATTATTCTTCGCATTATGTTTTGGATTGTCAGCGTTGATTTTACTTCTTCGCTTTTCAATTCTTGCCATAAAAGTTCGTATGATGATTGAATTGGATTTTCTATTTTGAAACTCTGCAAAGTTGTAACCTTGACGTTTTTCCTTAAAATCCAAAAGTTTGTCTTGTTACAAGTTTTTGTTCGTCCGTCAATGAAAGAAACTTCTTTGTGAAAGTAAACATTGTGAGTTAGTAAAATTAACTGTCTAATGTTTCCCTTGTCTTCTTTTATGCCTTTAATAATGTCTTTGATTAGTGTGCTAACAACAAATAAAACGTTGCTGTCTAAGCTGGAAATTGGGTCGTCAATTACTAAAACTCTTTCGTTGTTTACTTCGTCTTCTGAAATTCCGCCCTTTGTCAATTGCAAGTAATACAGAAAAGTGATGAAAGTAATTTCGCCTTCGCTTAATGTTGTTTCTGCAATAGTTCCGTCTTCACGTTGAATTTGATAAAATCCTTCTTCTTGTGCAGGAACAATTTCAAAATTCAAAAATCCGTAGGATTTTAGTATTCTGTTTATTTCATCAATGGTTGGCTGAATGCTTGTAACATTTTTACTTAGATTTTTAATATCTACGTTTAATGTTTCGTATTCTGCAATTTTTGCTTTATATTGTGTATCTAAGTTTGTTATACCTGTTTCCAAACCACTTTTTTGAGTGTTGAAATGAGAAATTTCTGTTTTATATTCTTCAATTAAATATTTCCAAATCGCTTTGATTAGATTACTTCTTTCAGTTGCATAATTTGCAACAATGTCGTTATGCTTATTGATTTCAGAGTTAGCTTGATTGATTAAATCCACAACTAAATCAACTTGTTCTCTTATTGAAATTAACTCAATACTTCTGCTTGGCTCTTTGACTTTGTTGCTTAGTAATTCATTATTTGTTGTGTTTTGGCTTATTAAAGTTTTCAAGTATGCTGAAAACTTGTCAATGTCAAGCTTTGTGTTGTTAAAAGATTTTTGATTGGTTTCAATTCCGTTTAATTGGTTAATGATGTTTTGGGTTAAATTGTTGTATTCTTGTTTTAACTCTTTGAGTTGTTTGATGTCCTTTAAATATGTTTCATCAAAAAAACTTTCAATTTGTTTTTTAAAGTCATCTGTTATTGTTTTTTGTTGGCAAAACGGACAAGTTGTATCTTCAATATATTCTTTACCTTGATTAACCCAATCATTGATGTTTAGTCGTTGAATTAATTTTGCAATCTCAACATCAGCTTTTCCAATAATGATTTTTTTCCAAATTTCATTAGTTTCTATTTCTAAAACTCTTTCAAATGAAATTTTGCTTATAGGGTCAATTCTTATGGGTTGTTCACCAAATATTGTTTCGGATTTTGCTTGTAAATTATCAAGAGTTTCTAATGGTGCTGTGTTACTTAAAAACTCTTGTAAAAGTTTATTTTTGAATGATTCTTTTTGCATCGAACCTTGAAATGCTTCTTTAAAATCAATTTCGTATTTCTTGTAAACTTTTGTCCAAGTCGTTTCTTTAAAATCGTTTTCTAATTTGTTTTTGTCATCTGTAAGTTTGTCAAACGTTTCGTGTTTTTTTACTCCGTCAACTTTAATGGCTTTAAGTTCTTCGGTTTTTTGTTCAATTATTTTAATTTGTTCGGCGGTCGCTTCTCCAAGTGTAAAAACTCCGTTTAATTTACCTTTTCCAAAATTTCGTTCCCTAAACTCTTTGTTGTAAACCAAAACTGTTAAAGGCAAAGCATTTTGCCAAGTCAAAGAACAACTATTGAATTTTGGGTCTGAGTTGTCGTAAATGAGGTTTGAAATTGTTGTTTTACCGCAACCATTAGCACCATAAATGAAATTGACTTTTTTTAAGTCGTCAAATTGCACGCCTTGATTGTCAAAT
Organism: Melioribacter roseus; assembly: GCA_020726285.1. Taxonomy (GTDB): domain Bacteria; phylum Bacteroidota; class Ignavibacteria; order Ignavibacteriales; family Melioribacteraceae; genus WGAL01. The sequence continues at coordinate 37 of DYSW01000082.1, read as the reverse complement.
GTAGCTACATTTTTTATGTCAATTTTCTTTATCATTC
>DYSW01000081.1 GCA_020726285.1 Melioribacter roseus | reverse complement strand
CCTTCTATAATATTTTGTTCGCTAACATTTATTGCTTCTTGTCGTGAAATAGTTTTGTCTTTAGACATATCTCGCCAATTTTTTCTGTTATACATTAAGTCTGTATAATAAAACTGATTTTCGGACATTCTTCCTTTAACTGAACCTGGCAAGTTGTTTTCACAAGCAAACACATTAAGTAGTTTTGGAAATATTCTTCTAATTTCTACTTCACCATTTATGTCAGTATTTCCAATGATAAATTTTATAAAACGACTTTGTAAATCTTTAAAATCTATTTTACTTTTTCTTTTTGTTGTTTTCCTGAATTTTCTTAACTTCTTTCAAAATTTGCTTTTCTTCACTTTCAAGTCTTCGTTCTACTTTCTTTATGTCTTCTGATGGCGGAAGTTTTTCCGGCTTAACGCCTCTATCTTGTAGCATTTTTCTAACAGCCAAATTGTTGTCAATGTGTTCTTTAGTTATTTGATTATCACCCTTTAAATCTTTATCAATTACATTATGGCTAGTTAATTCTGTAGCAAAGTCTTTTGCTTTGATGGTTAATGTAGGAAGAAAATCAGCTAATGGTCGATTTGCAGGAACTTGCAAAATTCGCTTCATATCATTTGTAGTTCTACCACCAAATAATGCTTGGTCACCTTTTGATCGTATGATTGCAAAGCTTTTATTATCAACTCCTCTTTCAAAAATAATTCCTGAAAGTTTTTTTTCGGATTGAGATAATTTTTCACGAGCTGTAACTCTTGCAACATCTAATAATCGTTTTTCAATTATTTCCTGTTTTCTTGTTTGTACTGCAAAATAGGTTTGAGCAAAAGCGATTTCAGATTTTGTTGTCGCATCTCCATTTTGAGCAATTAAATAACAAGCATATCTCGTCAATGCAATATCTTCAACTTGTTTTTGAGCACCACTTCCTATTTCTACCATTTTGCTGAATTCAGCAAAATGGTTTTTAGCTTCTTCACCTGCTTGTTCACAAGACTTTTGAGCTTTATCAATAACATTTTTGAAATTTCTCCATTGTGTATAACCAAGAATATCTTGTAATTCCCTTGCACTCCAACATTCTACACCATCAAAATCATAACAAGCATCTTCAAACTTTTTAAAAAGTTCTGATATAAATTCTTTTTTCATTTTAAGCGTTTGTTTTTATTATATCAATAGTCTTGAAATCAAAATCGTTTTTCAATTGTATTTCATCATTATTGTTTTCTATTAGTGAATTCACACTTACTATTCCTTTGACAATTTTCATAGGTGTTATTTTATCAAAAGACTTGTTATTCCAAAATTTTTCTGCATCAGAAAGTGTTTTGAACAACTCAAATTCAGTTCCAATATCTTCAATGTAGTATTTTACACCATATACAATTTTTGTTTCCATATTTTACCAATTTATATATTCTGTATGATAATTAACTTGAATTGAGTTCATTTCCTTTCTATTGAATTTTAAGTTTTTTAAAGGATTTTCAACTACATTTAATTGTGGCGATTTTGATAAATTACTAACTACAACAATAAAATAATCTTCCTTATATTCTTCTGCTTTATCGAATTCATTTTGTGTTATTCTAATTGCACCATTTTTATTTCTTACTCCTTTTATTTCTGCTAAAACGAATTTTTCTTGTAATTGAATTTGAAAATCATAACCATCACCCCATAATCTTGCATCCTGCAATAATCCACTTTCAAAAACTGAAATTGTTTTATAGTTGCTCATAAAATAGAATTCCGCTTCGTTTCCTGTTTCTTGAAGTTGTTTGAATTTCGATTTTATAATTGGCTGAACTTCCTGCGTTTGTAAAATAAGTTTATTGTCATAGTCTTTAATAAACAATTTAACAATGTTGGAAAATGATTTTGCATCTTCATTTCCGAAAAGGCTGTCAATGAATAGTTTTACGTGTTCTCTTTGATTTCTTTGCCACCAACCTTTTCTGCCATTATCAAAATATGGGTCAAAACTATCTTGTCTATTTGATACGGCTTTTTCAGTCTTTGCTAAACCTAATTCAACAACTAATCTATTAAAAGATGTTTTTGTTTTGCAACCAAACTCATTCACGAATGCTAAATCAAACTTTGCCAAACCATAACCAATCAAATTCATTATTTCTGATTGTCTTTCCGTTTCATTTAATTCGTTTTCCATTATGCGAATTGTTTTAATGCATTAGGGATTGAAGTGGAAATCCTTTTGAGAGGAACGAACAAAAGATTGGAACGAAAAGCCCGACCCGATAGGGAAACGCCCAAAT
>DYSW01000004.1:74275-79088 GCA_020726285.1 Melioribacter roseus | reverse complement strand
CCAACTTTTACACTCATATCTACTTGAAAAGTTACTTCTACTGATGTTGGTTCAAAAACCATTGTGTGTGCACCCAAATAAGTAAAAGTATTTTGATCATAAACAATCCATTCAGAATCATCAGTGTTAGTTCCTGCTGCTACTGTCCAATCAGTGTTTCCACCTATAACTGTTTCTTTTCTTACTAATGAATGATTTTTCGTTGCATCTGCTATACCAGCAACACTCCAACCATCGCCTGGGTCTTCTGTTGGGATTCCAATTACATCTATAATTGTTGTATCGGCACCATTCACTTTGCATAGCGCTCTTGCGTCATCACCGGTGTGGTGTACAACACTTGGATAAGCCAATACTTCATCAGCGTTAGCTGGATCAAATAAAAGTACATCGGTTTGGCTATTTAGCATTACCCATACATCTCCATCTGCTAATGTAGCTCCAGCTGGGAAAATATGAAGATATTGCCAATTTCCTCCATTTGTGGACTGTCTGATTACATATTGACTTAAATCAACTGTTGAACCAGTGCCATTATAAATTTCTATTGCCTTATTATTACTACTTCCTTCGATATATTCTGAAAAGAATAAATCTACTGATGTTGGTTCAAAAACCATTGTGTGTGCACCCAAATAAGTAAAAGTATTTTGATCATAAACAATCCATTCAGAATCATCAGTGTTAGTTCCTGCTGCTACTGTCCAATCAGTGTTTCCACCTATAACTGTTTCTTTTCTTACTAATGAATGATTTTTCGTTGCATCTGCTATACCAGCAACACTCCAACCATCGCCTGGGTCTTCTGTTGGGATTCCAATTACATCTATAATTGTTGTATCGGCACCATTCACTTTGCATAGCGCTCTTGCGTCATCACCGGTGTGGTGTACAACACTTGGATAAGCCAATACTTCATCAGCGTTAGCTGGATCAAATAAAAGTACATCGGTTTGGCTATTTAGCATTACCCATACATCTCCATCTGCTAATGTAGCTCCAGCTGGGAAAATATGAAGATATTGCCAATTTCCTCCATTTGTGGACTGTCTGATTACATATTGACTTAAATCAACTGTTGAACCAGTGCCATTATAAATTTCTATTGCCTTATTATTACTACTTCCTTCGATATATTCTGAAAAGAATAAATCTGTTGCTTGCGCATTAAGAAGAGTAACAGCAAAGATAAAGTTTAAAATCATGAAGAATTTCTTCATTTGTTGCTCCTTTATAGTTTATGGTTAATTATTAATTAGTGCTTAATTAATTATTGTTAAAAAATAATCATTTGTATTGATAAATAAAAATTAATTTTTATTAAAAAATACTGGTGAGGTTCATTCTTTTTCTTGATTTCCAAGCTCCTTTTTCGTAAGCATATCCAATTATTAGTGGTATTGCTAATGTTGCTTCTGCATAAACCATTTGTTCATAGGTTGTTTCCACTTTTCCCCAAGAACTTGCTTCTTTTAGTGTTGAACTTGATAAAGCCCCATCACGTACATCTGCCACAGTAATTTGTACAGCATACTTGTGCATAGGTGCATCTTCCTGAAGTAGTTCTGCAGCAACAACAATATCTTGGGTAAAGTTTTTTGGAACTCCGCCACCAATCATAAAAATGCCAGTTTCTTTTGAGTGAAGTTTAATTTTTGTAAGTTCAAGGAAATCTTTTCCAGAATCGAATGAAACGTGATTATCATGATTTTTGACTTGATGCATTACAATTCCAAAACCGGCTGAACAATCAGAAAATGCTGGGACAAATAATGGCACATTATGTTTATATGCTGCATAAATTATGCTATCATCAACTTTAGGTCCACCATTTTCATCAAGATATTTACCAAAATGCCACAACAATTCGCGTGAAGAATATGCTCTTGGTGGTAAAGAATTGAAAATTAAAGCAGTTGTATCATCGCAAATACGTAATTCATCTTCATCAATATAAGTATCATAAATTCTATCAATGTGCAATTCACGAAGTTGATTATCATCAGAATATTGCGAACCGATATAATGTTTAAATCCGATAGCTTCAAAGAAGTCTTGATCAACCATTAAAGCTCCAGTAGATACAATTGCATCAACCATTTTGTTTTCAATCATATCGTGTACAATCTTTTTTAATCCTGCACTAAAAATACTTCCAGCTAAAGTTAAAATTACTGTTGTATCTTTATCATTTAACATCATATCATAAATTTTTGCTGCTCTATTTAAATCACGAGCAGAAAAAGCCATTTTTTCCATACTTTCTACAATTCCAACAACTTTGTTCTTTTTAATATCGTAATGTTGAATTGTGTCCTTCAAGAAATCAGATTTGTTCATTTTTATCCTTTGTTTTAAGAATTTATATTATTTTTTAAATTATTATTTAAATTTATTTAACTCTTAGAACTTAACAAAGGTTTATGCAAGAATTTCTTCCAATTTTATCATTAGAAACTTCCGCTGAAAATTGCAGTGTTTCGATATACACATCCGAGAATAAATTTTCTGATTTTAATTTGAATATTCGAAACATTCATTCCGAAAAATTATTTGAATTGATTGAGTTTAATTTACAATCATTTGGTTTTTCATTAGATGAAATTCGTTCTATAGCCATTTCTAGCGGTCCAGGTTCCTTTACTGGATTACGGATTGGTTTTTCGGCTGCAAAAGGAATTGCTTTGGGAAAAACATTGCCAATAATTCAAGTTCCAAGTTTTGAAGCAATGGCTTTAAAAATCTCAAAATTCCTTCCCAATTCTGAATTTATTATACTTAAAAAAGCAACTATTTCAGAATTTTATTATACAAAATTTCAATCTGAAAAGGATTTTGTCTATAGAATTATTGAACCTACAAAAATGATAGAAATTTCACATTTCCTTTTTTTGGGAAACTCAACTGTTTTTGCAGATGTTAAAGCTGAAAAGTTTCTAAAACTTCCGATATTAACTGCTTTTGATGTTGCAATTTGGGCTGATAAATATGGAAAAGATTTATTAACTTTTGATGTTGATTTTATAGAACCAAATTATTTTAAAGATTTTATACCTAAGGCAACTTTATGAAACTGATTTTAAAGATATTATTACTTATTCCTTTCCTTGTTTTCGCTCAAGATTCTGATGGTCCACGCATTCGTGCTTGGATTCGTGATTGGGATTTTGGAGATATTCGAGAAGGACAAATTGTTAGCCACAATTTCAAAATAAAAAACATTGGCAAGAAGGATTTAGTAATCGAAAAAGTTCATTCTTCGTGCGGATGTACTGCTACAAATGCAAGTAAATCAATTATTCCTCCAGGTGATTCAACTATTATTCACGCTGAATTTAATTCTACAAATAGAAAAGGTCCACAAAAAAAGGAAATTGATGTTTTTACAAATGATGCTTCTTTTCCTAAATTGAAATTAACAATTCACGGTACAGTTTATGGTAAAAACGATAATATCGAATTAATAAAAAAAGGTCCAAGATTACAATTAAGAAGTAATCAAATTCGATTTCAGGATGTAAAAAAAGGTGAAATTATTGAGACGAAAATAGATCTTAAAAACACAGGCAAAAAACCATTGATAATTTCAGAAATTAAATCATCTTGCGATTGCATTAAAGTTTTTGCAGATAAATATCAAATTCAACCCAACGAAATGGGAAGTGCATTTATAAAAATTGATACTTCAGAACTTCAAGGAACGGTTGCAAGAACAATCGTAATTCGTTCAAATGATCAGATCGACCCAAATCAAGTAATAACTGCATTCATTTCATTAACAAAGGATAAATAATGGGCTGGTTTAGTAAATCAAAAGGTCAACTCGACCCAAAAACAAAAAAAATAGAAGTCCCTGATGGAAAATGGCTCAAATGTCCTTCTTGCGACGAAATTATACATATCAAAACGATTGAAGTTAATTCATGGGTTTGCCCAAAATGTGATTACCACATTAGAATCGGTAGCAATGATTATATTCAAATTTTGATTGATACGAAAACATTTCGCGAGTTAAATTCTACTATGAAATCTGGCGATCCTTTGCAATTTCATGATACCAAAAAATACTCAGATAGAATTAAAGCTACAATTGCATCAACTGGTTTGAATGATGCTGTAAGAACTGGAATTGGAGAAATTAACGGACGAAAAGTTGCTATTGGAATAATGGATTTTGAATTTATCGGCGGAAGTATGGGTTCTGTAGTCGGCGAAAAACTTGCTCGTTTAATTGATAAAGCACACGACAACAAAATTCCATTGATAATTATTTCAAGAAGTGGTGGTGCAAGAATGATGGAAGGAGCTTTTTCGTTAATGCAAATGGCAAAAACAAGTGCCAAATTGGCTCGACTTGCAAAGAGTAACATTCCATATTTATCCATTTTAACCGACCCAACAACTGGTGGAACAACTGCGAGTTATGCAATGCTTGGCGATATAAATATTGCTGAACCAAATGCTCTGATTGGATTTGCTGGTCCGCGTGTAATTAAACAAACAATTGGTAAAGATTTACCAAAAGGTTTTCAAAAATCTGAATTTTTAGAAGAACACGGATTTGTTGATTTAATTGTTGACCGTCGAGAACTGAAGTCAAAAATAAGTACAATTTTAGATTATTTATCAGATAATTAACAAGAAAGACTATCAAAAGATAGCCTTTCTTATAACTAATTAACTATTTTTTCTATAACTAATCTAATCTTACTGCTGTTCCACTAACTGAAACCATTAACATTCCATTTGTTTGTCCAATTGTTTCATAATCTAAATCAATCGATAAAATTGCATTCGCACCTAATCTAATTGC
>DYSW01000004.1:0-74175 GCA_020726285.1 Melioribacter roseus | reverse complement strand
TTGTTTCATAATCTAAATCAATCGATAAAATTGCATTCGCACCTAATCTAATTGCAGCTTCTTTCATTTCTTGAAGTGCAATTTCTTTTGCTTTTCTAAGTTCATTTTCATATGCTTCTGATCTTCCACCAACAATATCCCGAATATTTGCAAAGAAATCTTTAAAGATATTTGCTCCAAGAATCGCTTCACCAGTTACAATTCCATAATAAAAAGATATCTTCTTCCCTTCTACATTTGGTGTTGTTGTAAGTAACATATTTACTCCGTTTATATTTAACAATTCTGACTTACAAAACCATGAAAAGTTCATAAAATATTTAAATAATAGACACTTTCATTGTAAATTTTAGTAGAATTTGCAAAATCAAACTATTTTGAACATAAATAAACCTCTATAAAAATGAATTTGTAGAGGTTTTTCATAATCATTACGAAAAATAGATTATTCTTCCATAAATGGATAAGTCCAATCTTTTGGTGGTTCGAATGTTTCCTTAATTGTTCGAGCGGTCATCCAACGAAGAATATTCATTGCCGAACCAGCTTTATCGTTCGTTCCCGAAGATCTTCCGCCACCGAAAGGTTGCTGTCCAACAACTGCGGCAGTCGGTTTATCGTTGATGTAGAAATTTCCAGCTGCATTTCGCAAACTATTCATCATATAAATCAATTTATTTCTATCTTGCGACCAAATTGCTCCAGTTAATGCATAAGGAGAAGTTGAATCGCAAAGTTGAATTGTTTCTTCAAATTTTTCATCTTCATAAACATAAATTGTAAGAACTGGTCCGAAAATTTCCTCTTCCATCGATTTGAATCTTGGATTTGTTGTTACAATTGTAGTTGGTTCAATAAAATAACCGTTCGAATCATCATATTTTCCACCAGTAATAATTTCGGCTTCATCAGATTTTTCAGCGAATTTGATGTATTCTGTAATACTCTCAAATGCACCTTTATCTATTACTGCCGACATAAAATTGGTAAAATCTTCTACATCACCCAATTTAATTTTATTTACTTCGGTTACATATTTTGTTTTGAACTCATCCCAACGAGATTTTGGAATATACATTCTTGAAGCTGCTGAACATTTTTGTCCTTGATATTCGAATGCTCCGCGCAATGCCGCAACAACAACTCCATCAATATCTGCAGAATTATGAACAAAAATGAAATCTTTTCCGCCAGTTTCACCAACAATTCGTGGATAATATTTCATTTTGGAGATATTATTCCCGATTGTTTTCCACATATTTTGAAAAACGGCAGTCGATCCAGTGAAGTGAATTCCAGCCAAATCCGGACTTTCCATTACAGGATTTCCAACATTTCCACCGCTTCCTGGAACGAAATTAATAACACCATCAGGCAAACCAGCTTCTTTTAATAACATTAAAATCTGATAAGCTGAAAAAACTGCACTTGAAGCTGGTTTCCATAAAACAACATTTCCAACTAAAGCTGGTGCAGTTGGTAAATTTCCAGCAATTGATGAAAAATTGAATGGAGTTACTGCAAAAATAAAACCTTCCAATGCTCTGTATTCAACTCGGTTCCACATTCCACGAGGTGAATATGGTTGGTCGGACATTATTTGTGTCATAAAATAGCTGTTAAATTTCCAGAAATCAATTAATTCACAAGCAGAATCAATTTCAGCTTGATAAACTGTTTTCGATTGTCCTAACATTGTGGCGGCGTTAATTCTTGCTCGCCAACTTCCAGCAAGCAAATCAGCAGCTTTTAAGAAAATAGAAACACGTTGTTCCCAAGGCATTTCTAACCATTCTTTTCTTGCAACAAGTGCCGCCTCAATTGCCATTTGAACTTCTTCTTTTCCAGCTTTGTGATAAACACCCAAAACGTGTTTGTGATTATGCGGAATTACCATTTCTTCGGTTTTCCCCGTGCGAATTTCTTTTCCACCAATTACTAATGGAATTTCGATTTGTTGAGATTTGAAATTGTTGATTGCACTAATTAATTCATTTCTTTCTTTTGAATTCTTTTTGTAGCTTAAAATCACTTCGTTTATTGGTTCAGGCACTTTGAAAATAGCATTTGACATTTTTTCTCCTAAGTAATTTGAATAAAATACATTTCAAAAATACCAAATAATTTGCCGATTTTTGTAATTTTGAGCATTGATTTCAAACTTATTTCAGAATCTACTTTCGAGGAAAAATGTCTTTATCCGAAATTAACAACATACTACTCGCCGGAATTTCGGCAATTGAGGAAAATCAAAAAGATAACCTTGTTGAACAAATAACAAAAAATCTTCTCGCATTTGATAAAACTGAACTTAGCGAAATTAATTCCCTTCTCTTAAATTTGATAAACAATGGATTTGTTAATCATTTTATCAAAGTAATTCCAACTGAAAAGTTTTATGAATTCGGTGAAATTCTTGTTCATCATGGAAATTCTGATGTAAATTTTCAAATAATTCATAATTATCTTGATATTTTCCGCAGAAGTGAATTTTTAACTCGAATTTACAATGAAAGAAAATGGGATAAATTAATTGAAGAATTAATTCGTAAAAGCAATTTAAGAGTTAAAGAACTATTTGAGCAACGTGCCAAATTCTATCAAACAAAACCTTTGCTTGTAAATATTGAAGGTGAAAAAATTTTGGAAGAAGATTGGATAAAAGTTCAAAAGGATGTTGAAAAGTTTTCGAAATCTCTAAAAGTTCTCTTAAATAATTATTCTGAAGAAACAAAAGTTGCCTTTTTGCTTGAAAATAGCAAAGAAATGATAAAGCTCGACTTAGCTTGTTTAACTTCTGGAATTGTAAATATGATGATTGCCTCGAATTCAGTTCCCGAACATATCGAACTTATTCTAAACCAAGCAGAAGCAAAAGTAATTTTTATTGCCGACGAGAAACAACTTTCAAAAATTAAAAGCGTAATGAATAATCTTAAATTCCTCGATAAAATTGTAATCCTAAATGGGACTTCGATTGATGAAAATATCGTAAATTTTGAAGATTTTGTTGATTTATCTAAAAATTATAACCAAATCCAAAGTTTCTACGATTCCAAAATTTACAACGTTGATGAAATTGCAACAATAATGTACACTTCTGGAACAACTGGTGAACCAAAAGGAATTTTATTTTCGTATATGAACATTGTTTATAAAAGATTTTGCCGTGCTATGGCAATTCCTGGAATTGAAGATTCGGATAGATTCTTGGCATTTTTACCACTTTTTCACACTTTTGGACGATATTTGGAAATGATGGGAACAATTTTTTGGGGAGCAGAATATGTTTTTATGGAAAATCCATCAGTTGAAGCAATGATTAAAAATATGAATCTGATAAAACCTACAGTTTTTATCAGTATTCCAAAAAAATGGATTCAACTTTACGAGGAAATTACAGCTCGTGTAAATATAGAACTCGATGACGAAGAAGAAATAAATGCCGCAGTTGTTGCAGTTACTGGTGGAAAGTTGCGATTCGGACTTTCGGCGGCTGGTTATCTTCCGCCTGATATTTTTATGTTTTTCCAACGATATAATATTGAGCTGATGAGCGGTTTTGGAATGACGGAAGCTACTGGTGGAATTACAATGACGCCAATCCGTTTGTATAAAGAAAATTCACTTGGTAAAGCCTTACCTGGAATCGAATTAAAACTTGGTAACGATGGTGAACTTTTGATTAAAGGTGCTTATGTAACTTTGGGATATTACAAACGCGATGATTCTTTTGATGAAGATGGCTGGCTTCATACTGGCGATGTTATGGTAAAAGATGAAAAGGAATTCTTTGAAATAATTGATAGAAAAAAAGAAATCTACAAAAACGTGAAAGGCGAAACAATTGCACCACAAAAAATTGAAAATCTATTTCGCGATTTTGAATTTATAAAACAAGTTTTTCTTGCTGGCGACCACAGATTGTTCAACACGGTACTGATTTATCCAAATTGGGAATCTGATTTTTTTAAAACTCACTCTTTCAATAAAGATGAATTAAATGAAATCTTTTCATCAGTAATTGTTACCGTAAACACATTTTTAGCACCGTTTGAACGAATAATCGATTTCCGAATAATTGAGCGAGGTTTCGATGAAGCAAATGGCGAACTTACTCCAAAAGGGACTTACAAACGCCGAGTTGTGGAAACAAATTTTGATTCGTTAATCTCAGAAATGTATCAATCGCAATACACAAAAATTGATTTCGGAAATTACTCAATTCGCATTCCCAATTGGTTTTTGCGAGAAAAAGGTAAACTTTGCGGCGATATCGAATTGATTGGGAATAAATTAAGAATTAAAGGACAAGTTGAGGAATTAATAATTGAAAGATTTGGCGATTCTGAATTTTTAATTGGTGATTTTCTTTATAAAATCGAAAACAACAAAATTGAATTTCAGCATTTTTTCACAAACCCAATTTATTGGCTCGGAAATCAAAATCTGTTGGAATTTTGCGGAATTAACATTTTTCAATGGTACAGAAATCGTGAACCCGAGAAATATATCAATTTTATCTCATCACGAAAACATATTTCAACAAGTTTGGAATTGAAAGAAATCGTACGAAAATTACATATTGGAGGCGAAATATCACTTTTTGGATTAAATAACGCTATTTTACTTCTTCAATCTGATTCTGAAGAAAATGCTTTTGTTGCATTAGATTACATCAAATTTCTAAGCAAAGATGAAACAAGTTCACTTTTCAAAATCATCAAAGATATTTTAAAACGCCCGCTTTTCACATCAAAAATTGAAGTCAGACGAAAATTGCTTAGAAACGCAATCTATGTTTATCACACAAGCAAATTAGATTGCTTGCTCGAACTTTTCTTCAAGTACAATTATGATATTTTGAATGAAGAAGTAATAAATACGCTAATTGAAGTGAAATCAAATGAAATTCTTCCAATTATTGAAGGTTTAATAAATAACACAATTTCGGATTTTGAAAATGTTAAAATCGAATTAACTCCGTTGCCAACATTATTCAAGTTTTTAATTAATTATGTTGATTTACACCCGACTGGTTACAGAACAATTCGCAGAATTCTTGTTCAATATAAAATTAAAGGCAAAAATTCAGAAATAATTAATCTTGCAACAGAAACTTTACAAGCAATAAAACTTGGTTTTAGAAAGTGGCTCGGACAAAATCAAACAATTGCAATCGATATTGAAACTGGCGAAGAATACACTTGGAACGATATCTTAATTTTTGAAGAAAATATTCCAGAAACTGACAAAGAACGACTAATTTTTGCATTTGTTAGTAAACCAATTGTTCGCGAAGCAATTTTCTTTTTCTTTAACGGTACAATAGTAAGATTAAACGATATTTTGCCAGGCGGTGTTTGGATAAGTTTTTACAAAGATTTTCAATCTCATAGAGTTTATCGCGTCTCGATTCAGACACGATATTTCGGTTCATTCGATTTTTCAATTGTATTAAATATTTCACTTCCCAAAGAAGTAATTGTTCGAGAAACTGATTGGTTAATTATAACAAGTTCAAATGCTTCTGGACAAATTTTAACAGATAATTACGGTGGATATTGCGATACTTGCGAAATTTGGACATCTGAATACAATCCGAACGAAGATACTTGGCATTTTATCGAACGAATTTTCAGAAAAAGTGATAACAAAGATTTTCAAATGGTTTATCATTTATGGCCATTTTTTATTTGGAACGCAACGACTGCAATCTTGAATTTTGCAAAGCTAACTGATTGGAAATTACGACTTGGCAATACTTCTCCGACAAATGTCGTAATTCCGAAACACGATTATCAAACTGGAACAAGAATAATTTCAATAGAATCAAGAAAAGAATTTATCTCAATTTCTGAACTTTTTGCGGATTTTTATATAAATTTTATTGCAAAAACACTTGAAAAATTTCCACGTTTAGAAAGAAAATCAACTTGGAATCATATTTTTTCCGGAGCAATTTCATCAATGGGAGAAGTTGAAGGAAAAGTTTTATTATTAAAACTGAAAGATGAAATCGAACAAGACAGTTACTTCCCTAATAAAGAGCTTGCTTTAGAAAAATTAGTAGAATTTATTAATACTTTGGAAAAAGGTAGTTTTATTCCAAAACGCCTATATTTTGCAATAAAACGATTTAGAAGATGGAAAGATTTAAATCCCGAAGCATCAATCGAAGCAACTGAAGAAATGCTAAATGAGTTATATTCAAATTACAGATTAAATGATGTTGAAGACGAATTTAAGGAAACAAGAACAAAATTCTATTACGAGACTTGTTTTCCAGATTCATCTGAAAATCTTAAAAAAGAGTTGCTAAAATTAATTCAACTACAGCATCAGCAACACATAAAACGTCGTGAAACTTTAGCCATAATTACTGAAATTAAATCGAATTTTGAACTTAATGAAAAGGAAAAGTACTTTTTAACAAGAATTAGTTATTCTCACTTAAAACCACAAGACGAAGCTGAAATTCTAAAAATTGCCTCTTCTTCGGGCACAAAGGACAATCTTGTAGTTCAATTTTTTGATTATGACGGTTCAGCATTTTCCATTCGAGCTCCAATTAATCCGAAAGAAATTTCACGTTTGCACAAAATTTATTTAGATTCAAGTTTAATGGTAAGTTTCCGTTCTGAACATCAATTTCTTGTTGCAATTTCAGAAAGAGGTTATATTATTGGCGGCTTATTCTATAAACAAATTGATAATTCAATGGTTTATATGGATAAAATTGTTGTTTCAGAGAATTTTAGAAGAAAAGGAATTAGCGATATTTTAATGAAAGAATTCTTTAATCGATTGAAAAATGAGAAGTATGAATACGTTACAACTGGATTTTTCCGTCCTGAGTACTTTTACAAATTTGGTTTCAGTGTCGAGAAAAAATATTCTGGTTTAGTTAAAAAATTATAAAAAAAAACTGCAAAATTATATTTGCAGTTTTTATAAAACATTTTCGATTATTATAAAGAATAGCTTTGTAGAGTTTTCATATAATTTGCTCTTTCAAAAGCTGCAGGATCAGCAACTGATTTTTGGCTCATACTTCCTTGCATTTGTTTGATAGAAGAATATTCATTTTCAACCATCCAATTTTGTAAATCATTTAAAATTTCAGAGATTCTATTTGGTCCTTTTTTTAGTAATTCTGAAGCAAGCATTGCAACATTTCCACCAGCCATCATTGTTTTAATAACGTCAATATGTGTCTGAATTCCGCTTGTTGCAGCTAAACTTAAATTAACTTGACCGTGTAGAATAGCTAACCAGCGTAGTGGTAAACGCATTTCCCAATTTGAACTTAGTTGTAAATTTGGTACAACTTTAAGTTTTTCCAAATCGAAATCTGGTTGATAAAATCGGTTAAATAAAACCAAACCTTTTGCGCCAGCCTCTTCTAATCTGATTGCCATATTCGCCATCGAACTGAAAAATGGACTTAATTTTACAGCAACTGGAATTGTTACTTTTGATGTAATTGCCTTTACAGTTTCAATATACATTTCTTCAATTTGAAAAGAAGTAACATTTGGATTTGTTGGAACGTAGTAAATATTTAATTCCAAAGCATCAGCTCCGGCATCTTGAATATTTTTTGCATAATCAACCCAACCGCCTTTACTAACTCCATTTAGACTTCCAATAATTGGAATTTCAAGTGAGTTTTTAAGATTTGCAATGTGGTCAAGATATTCAAATGGTCCCATTTTATATTCGTCATGTTCTGGGAAATATGAAGTGGCTTCTGAATAACTTTCCGCTCCAAGACTTAAATAGTGATCGAGTTCTCCAGATTCGTGAGAAAGTTGTTCTTCAAAAAGAGAATAAACAACAATTGCAGAAGCACCCGAATCTTCGAGTGCTTTTGCGGTTGAAATATTTTCAGAAAGTGGAGAAGCTGAAGGAACAATTGGATTTTTAAGTTCCAACCCGAGATAATTAGTTTTCAATTCCATTTTTTTCTCCATTATTGATTTTCGTTATTTTTTTCATTATTTGCATTTGAAAAATCTTGTTCAGCCATATGACTATATGATTTCCACACTTCTTCTGCTTGTTTTTGTGCTAAATCTGCAAGTTTTTTAGCTCTTACAGGGTTTGATTTTGTAAGCATTTTATATCTTGTTTCACGATAAATATAATCTGTAATTGGAATTTTTGGTCCTTTGTATTCTAATTTCAAAGGATTTTTTCCTTCTTTTACATTATCAGGATTAAAACGGAACATTGGCCAATAACCAGAATCAACGGCAAGCATTTGATGTTCGAAGCCTTTTTCCATTGGAATTCCGTGAGCAATACAATGGCTATATGCAATAATTATTGAAACTCCTTCATATTTTTCGGCTTCAACAAATGCTTTTACTGTTTGTGCATCACTTTTTCCCATTGCAACTTGAGCAACATAAACATTTCCGTAAGACATTGCGATTTTTGCTAAATCTTTTTTAGGTGTTGATTTTCCGCTTGCTGCAAATTTTGCAACTGCAGCCAAACCTGTTGCTTTGGATTGTTGTCCGCCAGTATTGGAATATACTTCTGTATCAAGAACAAGAATATTAACATTTTTGCCAGATGCAAGAACGTGATCTAATCCGCCAAAACCAATATCGTAAGCCCAACCATCACCGCCCATTATCCAAACTGAACGAATGACTAAGTAATCGAGAACTGAAAGTAATTCTTTTGCTAAAGTGTTTGTAGAATTCTCCAACTTTGTTTTTAATTCTGCTACTCTTTCTCTTTGAAATTTGATTTCTTCTTCTGTTTTTTGTGGTGCTGATATTATTGTTTCTGCAAATTCTTCACCAACTTCATTTTTCAATTTTGCTAATAATTCACGAGCATATTCTGATTGTCTATCTATTGCAAGTCTCATTCCAAGTCCGAATTCAGCATTATCTTCAAATAAGGAATTATTCCAAGTTGGTCCGTAACCATCTTTGTTTTTTGCCCATGGAGTTGTAGGTAAATTACCACCATAAATTGAAGAACAACCAGTTGCGTTTGCAACAATTAATCTATCGCCAAATAATTGTGATACAAGTTTTACATAAGGTGTTTCGCCGCAACCTGGGCAAGCTCCAGAATACTCGAATAATGGTTCGAGTAATTGACTTTCTGCAACGTTATCAACACGAATTTTTGTTCTATCAAATTCAGGTAAATCTAAAAAGAAGTCCAAATTGGCTCTTTCTGTTTCTCTTAATGGCATTTGTTCTGCCATATTTATTGCTTTTCTTTTTACTTCAGTTTTATCTTTTGCTGGACAAACTTCTACGCAAAGGTTACAACCTGTACAATCTTCCACTGCAACTTGAATTGTATATGCTTTACTTCCGTCTTTATAACCACGAGCATCCATAAATTTGAATGTTTCTGGTGCATTTTCAAGTTCAGTTTTATCATATACTTTTGCTCTTATTGCAGCATGAGGACAAGCTAAAACACACTTATTACATTGAATACACAATTCAGATTCCCAAACTGGAACTTCGTTTGCAATGTTTCGTTTTTCCCATTTTGCTGTTGCTGTAGGAAAAGTACCATCAATTGGCATTTGACTAACAGGAATATCATCACCTTTTCCAGCAATTACTTGGCTAAGAACGTCTTTTACAAAATCTGGAGCTTGTTCTGAAACTATTGGTTTTGGATTTGTATTATTTGTAATTTCATTTCCATATTTTACTTCAAATAAATTTGCTAAAGTTGAATCTACTGCTTCATAATTCTTTTGAACTATAGCTTCACCTTTTTTACCATAGGTTTTTTTGATGGAATTCTTAATTTGAGCAATTGCTTCATCTTTTGGTAAAATTCCTGAAATTGCAAAGAAACATGTTTGCATTACAGTATTAATTCGTCCACCCATTCCAGTATTTTTAGCAACTTCAATTGCATCAATAACATAAAATTTAAGTTCTTTCTCAATCATTGATTTTTGAACTTTTTGTGGTAGATGATTCCAAACTTCTTCTTTGCTGTATGGTGAATTTAATAGAAAAGTTCCACCTTTTCGTAAATTTGCTAAAACGTCAAAACTTTCGAGCAAAACAAACAAATGGCAACCAACAAAATCAGTTTCCTGAATTAAATAGGTTGAGCGAATTGGATTTTTTCCAAAACGTAAATGCGATACTGTTGTTGAACCAGATTTTTTAGAATCATAAACAAAATAACCTTGAGCAAAGTTTTCAGTTTCTTCACCAATAATTTTGATTGAGTTTTTATTGGCTCCAACTGTTCCGTCGGCTCCAAGTCCGTAAAACATACACTTTGTTGCTTGTGTATCTTCAATAATGAAGGATTTATCAAAATTTAGACTTGTGAAGGTAACGTCATCATTAATTCCAATTGTAAAATGATTTTTTGGTTTACTTTCTTTAAGATTATCAAAAACGGCTTTTACCATCGATGGTGTAAATTCTTTTGAAGAAAGTCCGTACCTACCACCAATAATCAATGGCATTTTTTCAAATGGTTTTTCTTCAGATGACATTGCTTCGCTAATTGCAGTAACAATATCAAGATACAAAGGTTCGCCAATAGAACCAGGTTCTTTGGTTCTATCTAAAACTGCAATTTTTTCTACAGTTTTTGGTAGTGTGGATAATAAATGTTTTGTTGAAAATGGTCTAAATAATCTAACTTTAAGAATTCCAACTTTTTCTTCATTTTTCAATAAATAATCAACTGTTTCTTCAGCGGTTTCTGCACCAGAGCCCATAATTATTACAACTTTTTTAGCTTCTTTATCGCCATAATAGTCAAATAAATTATATCTTCTTCCTGTTAACTCATAAAATTTGTCCATTGCGTTTTGAACAATTTCAGGAGTTGCATCATAAAATTTATTTACAGTTTCACGTCCTTGGAAAAAAACATCAGGATTTTGTGCAGTTCCACGTAAAACTGGGTTATTTGGATTCATTGCTCTTTTACGGAAATCATAAATTGTATTTGGATCAACCATTGCTTTTAAGTCAGAATCATTCAATTCTTCAATTTTTAGAACTTCATGTGAAGTTCTAAAACCATCAAAAAAATGGATAAATGGAATTCTTGATTCCAAAGTTGCTTTGTGTGCGATTGCAGCTGTATCATGAACTTCTTGTACTGAATTTGAAGCAATCATCGCAAAACCAGTTTGTCGAACTTGCATAACATCACTATGATCACCAAAAATTGATAAAGCTTGTGCTGCAAGTGAACGAGCTGTAACGTGAAAAACAGTTGGAGTTAGTTCGCCAGCAATTTTATACATATTTGGGATCATTAATAATAAACCTTGTGAGGCTGTAAAAGTTGTAGTTAGTGAGCCAGCTTGTAAAGCACCGTGAACAGCACCAACGGCACCGCCTTCACTTTGCATTTCGGTTACTGAAGGAATAGTTCCCCAAACATTTTCACCAGATTCTGATGCCCAAGCATCTGATAATTCGCCCATTGGTGATGAAGGTGTGATTGGATAAATTGCAATCACTTCACTTAATTTATAGGCAACTTTAGCAGCCGCTTCGTTTCCATCAATGGTGATTTTGTTACGTTTAATTTCCATGGATTCTCCCATTTATTATAAATTGCATTAATAGTCTTTAATTTTGAATAAGAAAATAAATTCGGACGTAAATATACCAATATATAAAACAACAAAAAAGATTTAGAATTAATTTCATTTAGAATCAACTGATTGAAGGACTACTAATTTTGGGTTCCAGATTTACGTATTGAAAATTTCGAAAGACAAATATTGAATTATTTTTTAAAGATAAATGAGTTTCAGCAAAAAAAAACCTTCGTAGAAATTTTCTGCGAAGGTTAAAATTTTTCAATTTAATAAGAGTTGATAAATCTTGTCTTATTCGTATCTCAAAGCTTCAATAGGATCAAGGTTTGCCGCTTTATAAGCTGGATAAGTTCCAAAACCAACTCCAACAAGTACGCATAGTAGAATACCAATAATCACCCAAAGTATTGGAATAGTTGCAGTTGCTTCTAACAATGAGCCTGCTAAATTTCCGGCAATTACACCAAGAATTATCCCAATTACACCGCCAACAAGTGATAAAACAACTGCTTCCGAAAGGAATTGAATAAGTATATTTGATTTTTTTGCACCAATTGCTTTTCTGATACCAATTTCGCGAGTTCGTTCAGTTACAGAAACAAGCATAATATTCATAATTCCTACACCAGCTGCAAGCAAAGCAATTAATGCAACTGCTATTGAACCAATTCGAGCACCAGAAGTTATTTCATTTATTTGTTCCATTATCGATTTATTTGAATAAATACCAAAATCATCTTCTTCTCCTGGTGGAACTTTTCGCAAAGTTCTCATAATTCCAGTAGCTTGTTCAATTAATTCATCATAATCATCTTCAGAAAATGACATTACAGTAATGTTTAAAGATTGATCGTACTTTCCATACATTGATTCAAAAGATGAAAATGGAGTAATTATGAAATTATCTTGACTTCGTCCAAATGTTGCACCCTTTTTCTCGAGAACTCCAATTACTCTCAGATTGAAATTATCAACTCGTATTGTTTGTCCGAGTGGACTATTATTTTTGAATAATTTTTCAGCAATCTCCGCTCCAATTACAACAATTTTTTCTGTTCTTTCAATATCTCTTTCGTTAAATTCTCGTCCTTCTGAAATAGTCCAATCATTATTGACAAAAACACCAATAGTTCCACCACAAATATTTACGTTAGGATTTGTTTCTTCACCGCGATATTTAACAACTTTTCCTCCGTCGCAACGTTCAGCAGCTATATTTTTGGCATTTGTTATTTTCTTTTCAAATCTTTTAAAATCATCGTAGGTAATATCTTTTCTATTTCTAAATCTATGTCGGTTTGGACCACCCATATTTATTTGTGCTGGATATTTTTGAATTTGGAATGTATTCTGACCTAAACTCGAAACTCCTTGTTCAATAGTTTCTTGCAAAACTGTAATAATTGTACTAATTGAAATAATTGAAAAAATACCCACCACTATACCAAGTATTGTTAGCAATGATCTTAATTTATTGGCTCGTATTGAATCTAAAGCAACTTTTAATATTTCCATTTTCTACCTATTCATATCTTAAAGCATCAACTGGATCTAATTTTGCGGCAGTGTATGCTGGTGCAAAACCCGAGAAAATTCCAGTTATTAAGGAAATTCCAACAGCTAAAATAACGGCATCGAATTGTACAACAGTTGGTAACCATTGATTTATCACAAATCCAGTTATTACGGCAAAAATCAATCCAATAAATCCACCGATTAAACAAATTATTGATGCTTCAGCAATAAACTGTCCGAGAATTGTTCTTCGTTTTGCACCAATTGCTTTACGAATTCCAATTTCTTTGGTTCTTTCTTTTACTGAGACAAACATTATATTCATAATTCCAATAGCTCCAACAAAAAGTGATAATCCTGTGATGAAATATCCAGCTATTTGAATTACTCCAACTGTTTTATCTATTTCTCCTAACAAACCAGATTGTTGATTTATTGAAAAATCGTTGTCTTCATTGTATTTTAAACTTCGCACTCTTCGCATAATTCCGATAGCTTCTTCTTCAACTTCTGCGACTGATTGCGGATTTGCTGCTCGCACGTTAATTGTGATTGATTCGCGTCTGTGAATAAAATTCTTAAAAGTAAATTCTAATGGAAAATATATTTGATTATCGGGATTAAAATCGCCCATAACCCAACTTCCTTGCTCTTCAAGAATTCCGACAACACGCATTTTTTTGCCAGAAACATCAATTATATTTCCAACAGCACCACCATTTGGGAATAATTTTTCAGCGATTGCACTCCCCAAAACTGCAACTCCACGTCCGCCGTTACTTTCTAATTCATTAAAAAATCTTCCTTCAGAAAATGTAAGATTTGTTGTATTTAAATATTCGCTTGTAGTTGCTGTCAGAAAAACGCTTTCGATTATATTATCACCGTGTTTAACTAGTTTTCTTGTCCAATTACTTGGGGCAATTGCAATTGGTAATTTTGCAAGTGAGCGGTATTTTTCATAATCTTCCATTGTTAAATCGCGACGATTACGAAGTTCCCACCAAGGTGTATCGTGGTTAAACCAAGCCCATTTGTCAATGAAAATATTATCAGAGCCAAGTGAAGCTACTCCAGTTTTAAAGGCATTATCTATTCCTTTAATTGCAGTGGACATTGTTACAACTGCCCAAACTCCAATTACAATGCCGAGTGTTGTTAGTACAGAACGCCCCTTGTTGGCGCCAATTGCTCGAAAAGAAATAAACAAACCTTCTTTCAGTTCAAATAAGAAATTTCGCATATTAATTTCCACTCAAAAATGTTCGTTCTCTAACTATTTCATCTCTTTCAACAAAACCATCACGAATTCTGATTATTCTGTTTGCATGACGTGCAACTTCTTCCTCGTGAGTAACAATAATTATAGTATTTCCTTTATCGTGCAAATCTTGAAATAATTTCATAATATCATTACCAGTTTTCGAATCTAAATTTCCAGTAGGTTCATCGGCTAATATTATGGATGGATTTGTTACTAACGCACGTGCTACTGCTACTCTTTGTCGCTGTCCGCCCGAAAGTTCGTTTGGTTTATGTTCAACGCGATCTGAAAGTCCTACACTTTCCAAAGCTTTGCTAGCTCTTTCTAATCTTTCAACTTTTCCAATTCCAGCATAAACTAGCGGAAGTTCAACATTATGAAGTGCGGTAGAACGAGGAAGCAAATTAAATATCTGAAAAACAAAGCCAATTTTTTTATTTCTGATTGAAGCTAATTGATTGTCATCCATTTCGCTTACATTAAAACCTTCAAAATTATAAATTCCTCTTGATGGTGTATCCAGACAACCTAAAATATTCATCAAAGTTGATTTGCCAGAGCCGGAAGGTCCCATAATTGCGACGTATTCGTTTTTGTCAATTCGTAACGAAACATCAGCAAGTGCTTTTACAATTTCACTTCCAACTTCATAAATTTTAGCAATATGTTCAATGTTTATTATATTCATTTTAATTACTTCTTAGAAAATTTTGATGAATTTGATTTTTCTTCCTTTACAACTTGTGAGCCATCTTCAAGTTCGCGAGAAATTGATTTATATGGACCGCTAATTACTTCATCTCCAACTGATAAACCACTGATTATTTCAATATAATAGTCGTCACTAATTCCAGTTTTTACTGGTTTTTTGACAGTTTTTCCATCTTTATATATAAAAACTATTTCTTCTAATTTGTGTTTTTTACCATTTGTTGGTGCTTGAATTTCTTCACTTTCAGCAGAATCTTGTTTTTTCGACTTAATTGGAGTATCCATTCTTGCTGTAACACTCTGAATTGGAACTGTAATTACGTTCATTTTCGTTTCTGTTTCGATGTCAGAATCGCATGACATTCCAGGTTTTAGTTTTTCATTCTTTCCAATTAATTTGATTTTTACTTCAAAATTAACAACTTGATTTTGTGTTCCAAGGTTTGCAGCAATTGCACTATTTCCAACTTGATAAACTACGCCTTTGAATTTTTCTTCACCAAATGCATCAATTGAAATGGTTGATGTATCGCCAACTGAAACTAAAACTACGTCATTTTCATCAACTTCAACTACAGCTTCCATATTATTTAAATCTGCAATAGTCATTATATCTGTACCTTGACTAAAACCGCTACCTAAAACTCTTTCGCCAAATTCAACATTAAGTTTACTTACAACTCCGTCCAAAGGCGAATAAATTGAAGTCTTTGCTAAATCTTCTTCTTGTTCCTTAAGTGATTCTTCATTCTGATGAACATTAGCAATTTGAGATTCATATTGCCCTTTCGCACTTAAAAAATTTGCTTTTAAAGCATCCAAATCTTGTTGGGAAGCCAATTGTTTAGCAAATAATTTTTTCATTCTTTCATATTCTGCTTCAATTTTTTCAAGCGACGCATGAGAAACTGATAATCCAGCTTTTGCTGCTTCAAGCGAAGCAATTGCTCTATTCCGTTTTGCTATATAAATATCAGGTTTAATTCTTATTAAAAGTGTACCTTTTTTAACAATATCGCCTTCTTGTACCGGAAGTTGAACAATTTCACCAGTAACTTCAGGTGTTATAATTACTTGATCAATTGGATTTATTGTTCCAGTTGCATTAACTGTTTGGGTAACTTTTCTTTTTTCTACTATTTCAGTCGTAACTTTTGTAATTTTTTCTTTATTACTATTTACAATGGCTACAATTATTAAAGCTATTACAAGTACTCCGAGTACGCTAAAAATTATAATTTTTTTCTTGTTATTTTTTTTATTCTTTCCCATTATTTACTCCAGGAATTTAGTTCAAAAATTTGTTATCAATTTTGCCAATACTATTTAAAAGTGTTTCTTTATATATTAAATACAAAAAATCAGCATCAATTTTGTTTCTTATTGCATCCTGATAATCACTATCTGACTTTAGAACTTCAACAATACTTGCTGAACCGAGTTTATATTTTTCGGAAGTTAGATTTCTATTTTCAGTTGCAGCTTTTAGAGTTTTAACACTTATGTCCAAACCTTTTTTTGCTGTTTTCAGATTTAGAAATGCTTGTTTAACTTCCTTTGTAATTTCAAGTTTGTATGATTTGAATTCTTCTATACCGTTTAATTCTGCAATTTTTGCAGCTTCGTAACTTTGTGTAGTTCGAAAATTGCTAAAAAAAGGAATATTTAATGAAAGTGATGCCGAATAAGTATTTCTTGAAAAAAGATCATTAACTGCAGTTCCAGATGTTCCCCAACCATAACTTCCTGTTAAGCTTGGTAAATAAGCACCTCGAGCTGAGATTACATTTTCAGAAAGTGCTTGTAAGTTAAATTCATAACTTTTAATGTCCGCACGATTTTCTAAAGCAGTTTGAACAAGATTTTCTAAAGAATCATATTCCTTGTCCAAGTCAGAAATTTCAATTGCATTTTTGAATGGATTTACTATTTCATATTCTTGCAAAACATCAATAGATAGATAATAGAGCAATTCACTTAAAGCTAATTCGTAATCGTTTTCAGAATTAATAAGTGCTAATTCCGAATTCCCTTCTTGCACTTGCTGAGCATAAAGATCTGCATTTGCTGCTGCTCCAACTTTCACTTTTTCTTCAATCATATATGTAAATTTTCTATTGTAATCAAGTATATCTTTTCTAACATTCATCAGAAAATCGGCTTTTATTATATTGTAAAAAAGTGTTTGAGTTTGAAGAACAATATCTTCTCTCATTTTTTTTAGTGTTTGAATATTTGCCATATACTGATTTTGTGAACTACTTATTGTTGCAAAATTTGATAGCCCATCAAACAAAACCCAACTTCCACCGACTCGAACATTGTAATCTCTACTATCTTGTTCTGACGCCGGAGTTGTAACAATATTACCTAAATAATCTTTTTGTTTTCCTCCGTCATCCAAAATTTTTGCCCAACTCCAACCAGCTGATGCTGATAAACTTGGCAATAATTCCATTTGGGAAGCAGTTAGCGAATTTTTATAATTCTGAAGACTATTTTCGCTTGTTTTAAGAGTTGTGTTATTTTGAAGTGCAATCGAAATTACTTCATCGAGCGTTAATTGTTTCTGAGCAAATGTTGTATTTGCAATTATTATCAAGAAAAAAAGGATTTTGATTTTACGCATAAATTTTTCCTAAAAAATTTTTTTCAATGGTTATGACGAGCTGCTAATTGATAAGTTCCAATTAAAAAACGAAAATCAAATCTAATTACAAATAATCATCTTTTATTTTATTTAGATATTCAAACGCTGCATCATATTCGTTCGGAATTATTCCTTCAAGAATTGCATTTTCGATTGCTGCTTTTATTTCGCCTACTTTTTTAGATGGTTTCAGATTACAAATTTCCATTATTTCTTCACCTTTTACTGGCGATTGGAATGCTCTTAATTTGTCCTTTTCTTCAACTTCCTTAATTTTTTCTACCACTCTATCATAATTTTTCAGATACTTTGTTACTTTTGTGAGATTTTTACTAGTAATATCTGAACGGCATAAAAGGATCAAATCATCTAAACTTTCACCAGCTGAAACAATTAATCTTCTTATTGCTGAATCAGTTACAATTTCATCAATAAGTGCAATTGGACGCAGATGAAGTCGGACTAAATTCTCGACATAGGGAATATGCACAAACGGAAATTTCATCTTCTTGAAAATATGTTTTACCATTCTTGCACCAATTTCTTCGTGTCCGTGAAAAGTCCAACCAGTTCCTTCAACAAAATCCTTTGTTCGTGGCTTTGCAATATCGTGCAACAAACCAGCAATTCTAAGCCAAAGATTATTTGATTTTGCTGCAATATTATCCACTACTTGGCAAGTATGTAAAAAAACATCTTTGTGATGATAATCGAATCTTTGATCAACTCCATTTAATTTAGCAATTTCATTAAAAATAATTTCCATTACTCCAATTTCTTGCAATAAAACTAAACCGATTGATGGTTTTTCTGCTCCCATTATTTTTAGAAATTCGTCAGATATTCTTTCTTGTGAAATAATTCTTAATCGATCTTTTTGATTTTTTATACCTTGAATCGTTCCATCGGAAATCTTAAAATTCAATTGTGTTGCAAATCTTATAGCTCTCATAATACGTAACGGATCATCCGAAAACGTTTCATCTGGTGTAAGTGGGGTTTTAATTATTCTCTTTTTAAGATCTTTAATTCCATCAAATTTATCAATAATTTCACCAAAATCCGTTTTTCCAATCGAAATTGCAATTGCATTAATTGTAAAATCTCTTCTATTTATATCATCATCAAGCGAACCTGGAGCAACTATTGGATTTCTACTTTCGAAATTGTATGATTCTTTTCGTGCTCCCACAAATTCAAAATTCATTTTTTTGTACTTAAAATGTGCTGTACCAAAATTTCGGAAAGTATTAATTTCCTTTATATTAAATTTTTTAGCAAGGTTTTTTGCGAACTCAACTCCGTCTCCAAGTACTAAAAAATCCATTTCATGTCGAAATTCGTCTCGTCCAAGAATAATATCTCGAATGTAACCGCCAACTAGATATATTTCCAAATCAGTCTCGATGGAAGTCTGTCTGAATTTTTCCCAGAAGTCGAATGTATTCAATTGCTTTTTAATTAGATATTCAATTTGCATTTAATTCATTTTTATATTTTTAATGAGGTTTTGATTGGAATTCATCCACGTAACTTTTTCAATAAATCTCTGTGATTTAGGTGTATTTAACATGTTTTCCAATCTACTTTTGATAAATAAGGCGTTTTCGAAGTCCATGTTTGTTAAAAAATAATTCCCAATGAAAATCATACTTTCGATATTTTCTTCTTTTTGTAAATCTATTTGTGCAAAATATTGAACATTTTCTTCATAATTTAAGTAAGAAATTAATTCTTCAAGCAAATTTATTTGTGGACTTTTCTTAAAATATTCTTTCAAAATCTCAGTTTTATATTCTTTAGAAAGAAAATATCCTGTAAAATCAATTTTTCCATATCCTATTAAATCAGTAATTATTTGCGTTTTTTTGCGGATTTCTTTATTAACACTTTCATTTAACAATTTGAAAGATATTTTTTTTGCTTTAGTGAGATTATTTTTAACTAATTCAATTTTAAATTTATAATACTGAACAAAATCGCTATAGCTTGTATTTTTTAAATTATGTTCATTTTGCCCAATTATAAATGAAACTGAATCATATTTTTCAGATTTGAATAACAAATTGAGTGCTTTGAATAATGCTCCCGGATTTTGGTATTTTTCCCAAATAGAATTATAAATTTCGATTGCATTGGATAATTTATTCATTTTGGTTAATTCTTCCGCTCTCCAAATCTGCTCCGCAATGAAATGATTATTTACTTTTTTATAAATTGGTTTTACTTTTGAGAAAAGTTTCTCAAATTCAACAAAATTTATTAATTCAACTTTTTCGATAATTCGCCAAAATTCCATTTCATCATATTCAATTTTGTTACCAAAAGTTAAAGTATAATTTCCATTTTGATAATATTTTTTAAACTTTTGGACTCCATATTTTTCGACAAGATATTTAACGTAACTTCCACTAATTAGATAACTTACAGTTGGCGAATAAATAAAGAATTTATTCTCAACAAATAATTTTTGAATACTTAATGAAGAATCTTTTTCCTTAAAATAATTTGTAAGTTCAAATAATGGATAGCCAAAGAAGTTGTCTTCAATAAAAATTGGAAGTCCTTCGAGTACAGCAAAATTGTAATCGTGTGGCAACTTCAAATATCCAGTGCCAATATTCTTTGAATAAGAATGTACTAATTCGTGAAGTATATTTTCATCGAAAGAATTTTCATCTAAAAATATCGAATTTTGCCATATTTTGCTTACATCTGCTCCGGAAGAACCAAAATAACGTTGCTTTTGGAAATTATCACAAAAAATATAAGTTTCAACTTTCTGGTATAAGCTCAATTGAATTTTTGAAAATATTTTAGATTTTACATATTCTTGCTCTAAAATTCGGTATTTAGATAAAATTTCATTAGAGTTATCAAAAGAGGTTATTTTGAAATTTTTGTTTTCAATTGTGGATTTTGATTGTTTCTGCAAACTTCTTATAGAGTTGGAAAAACCCAAGACTGGGTTAATAAATACTATATAAATAGTGAAAATTATTATAGTTACAGTAATTCCTATTTTTCTGTTTAGATTTTTGGCTAAAAAATAAAATGACATTAACAAAAAAATTATGAAAGTTCTATAAAAGAAGAATTTTCCATTGAATGGGATATAATCGTCATAAATCGTTCCTGGGAAATAACCTATTATTGGATTATAAAAGAAGATCTGAGGTAAAAAATAAATTTCGAAAACGGGAATTAGAACTAATATGCCAACAATAAAATAATAAATTAATATTTTATGTTTGGGAGCATATAAAATAATTGTTAACCAAATAACATATAAATTTATAAGTGTAAAAAGAAAGATTCCGATAAAATATTTAGCTTCAAATAACAATAATTCCATTGAATGAAAATGTTTAACAATTAGAGCAATTATTTGAAATAAAATAAAATTTATGATTGGATTTTTATAATGGCAAACTTTGGGAGCAGAGATTTCTTTTCTAGTTATTTCCATAATTATTGGAAATAATAATACAAGAAACAACACATTCACAATAAAATATTCATAACTAATGTTGCTTAAAAGCGGTGAAAAAAAAGAAATTAGATTAATGGCTATAACTATAATGATTACAACACTTTGAGCTATTTTACTTTTATCCATTTTCTAAAATTCTTCAGTTTTCACTCTGTCGATTTGAGCACCTAATTGAGTCAATTTTTCTTCAATTTTTTCATAACCACGGTCCAAATGATAAATTCTTAAAACTTCTGTTTGACCTTGTGTTGCTAATCCTGCTAAAACTAAAGATGCAGATGCTCTCAAATCAGTTGACATAACTTTTGCACCTTTTAAACTTTTAACACCGTTAACTACGGCAGTATTTTCCATTAATTCAATAGATGCTCCCATACGAATTAATTCAGGTACATGTTTAAATCTATCAAAATATATTGTATCTGTTGCATGCGATGTACCATTTGCTAAAGACATGTAGGAAATCCATTGCGCTTGCAAATCTGTTGGAAATCCAGGATAAATTGAAGTAGAAATATTAACTGGTTTTATGAAATCTGAAATATTTTTAATTGACACTAAATCGTTGTTAACATTGATTTTACAGCCACTTTCTTCTAATTTTTCGAATAAAATGGAAAGGTGATCACTATTTTTATATTCTAATGTAATTTCACCTTTGGTCATTGCTGAGGCAATTAAAAGAGTTCCCGCTTCAATTCTATCATCAATATTTTCACAATTATTAGGAATTAAATCTTCAACTCCCTCAATCTCAAGTGTACTTGTTCCAATTCCATTAATTCGTGCTCCCATTTTGAGAAGAGAATTTGCGAGTAAAGTAATTTCAGGCTCAATTGAAGCATTAATTATTTTAGATGTTCCTTTCGCTAAAACTGTTGCCATTAAGGTATTTCCGGTTGCTCCAACTGAAGAAACCTCAAAATAAATTTTAGTTCCTATTAATTTTGACGATTTTGCAATTATATAGCCATCTTCGTATTCAATTTTTGCTCCAAGTTTTTTCATAGAATCAATATGTAAATTGATTGGTCGTGGTCCCCAAGCACAACCTCCGGGCATTGATACTTTTGCATAACCATAACGCGCTAATAATGGACCGAGCACATAAATTGAAGCTCGCATTTTTTTTACATGTTCATACGGAGCATTTTGATTATGAATTTTTGAATTATCGATAATTAGAGTACCATTATCAAATGTAATGACCGAACCTAAATGCTCCATCAGTTTTTTCATTGTGAAAATGTCATTTACTTGTGGGATGTTAGTTAATCTATTTTCGCCATTTGTTAATAATGTTGCAGGCATAATTGCTAAGGCAGAATTTTTTGCTCCGCTTACTTTCACTTTGCCAAATAACGGTTTTCCACCGTGAATAATAAATTTTTCCATGTTTTATATAGACTTTAAATTAATAAGTGAATCGTTACTTCCAACAATAAAACCAAGTTGATTGTCGATAAATTCTACATCAAATAACGATGCTGTTGTATTTATTTCCATTTTAGAAATATTTTGTAATAAATTCTCAGATTTGAGCGCCAAACCGTTTTGCCCAACAAGAATTGCAGTGCCTTTTTCGATGAATTCTGACGCAAATATTGCTCTTCTATTAATTATATCAATTGAATCTGAAGTTACAACTTTTACTTTATTCCACTTTTTTCTATCTATAGTGCGAAGTACTAAACCAGAATCACCAAAAATATATCCAATATTTTCGTTCACAAAATTAATATGCTGAAGATTTGCTTGTGTGCCTGTTTCAATTAATGTTAAACTTTCAAGATTTATTTGTTTATTTGATTTGAAAAAATTACCAACATTATATTTCTCCATCTCTTCTAATGTGTCGCTTTTCAGAAATTCATCGACTTGCTTATAGATAAAATTCATAATTATTAGTAGAATTGCAAGAAATCCGACAATAAAGAAAATAGGTGCATATTTTTTAATACCTTTTTTTTCTACTGTTTGCGTGCCCGTTGGACTAAAATCTTTTAGTTTTTCGTATTTAACATTTTCATTTTTGAATTCATAACAATCCTTAAATCTTTCAACTGAATTTTTCGAAAGAGCTTTGGCTACAATTCCAAGCATTCCTTCGTAATCTAAAAATCCGTAAACTGTTACGATATTTGAATGATTTAACTTAGCTTGATTTTTAGCTTCACGTTTGAATCTTTCGCGAATGTTTGGGTTATCAAATATTTCACTTTCTAGAAATTTGATGGCAACATAACGTTCCAAATTGTTATCATAGGCACGGTAAACAATACCCATTCCGCCACTACCCAAAATTTGAATTATTTTGTAACCTTGTATGTTTTGTCCGATTAATTCTTTCATATCATGTTTGAATAATTAATTAAAATAATATCTTAAATTCGGAAAAGATTTCCGTTTTTTTATTACAAATCTCTATTTTTTTTCATAAGCCCACAAAGTAATAACTTAATGGGCTTATGTTTATTATTCAATATTCTACAAAGAATTGATTTGTGTGTACCATGAACTCGATTTTTCTAACATTTTATTGATATTTTTAACGAGTTGATGTGGATCATGCAAATAACCCTCAAGAAGTAAAGCTCCCTGATAAAGTTGATTTGTTACATCAGAAATATAGGAATCGTTGTTATTCGCTTTATATACTTTCAGTAAATTTCTAACTAAAATGTGATCAGGGTTAACTTCCATTATTCGTTTTGGAATAGATTTATCATTTTGAGAGATTTGCATTATTTTTTGCATCGTTGCTGAAATGCTATCATCAGGATTTAGCAAAACTACAGGGCTATCACTTAATCTTTTACTTTCTTTTACGTCAGTAACTTTATCACCAAGAATTTCTTTCATTTTTTCAAAAAGGGATGATAATTGAAGTTTTTCATCTTTGGAAAGTTCTTCAGTTTTTTTATCATCTAACTTTTCGTCAGTAAATTTTTCTAATTTTGATAAATCTGCTTGGTCAACAGATTTTATTTCGAATTCCTTGTATTTTCTTACAGAATTTATCGCAAATTCATCCAAAGGATCAAAAAGATAAATGATTTCTATTCCCTTTTTCTTAAAAATTTCAGTTTGAGCGGCGGTTTCAACTGCTTCGCGAGATTGTCCGAAAATATAATATATTTCCTTCTGACCTTCTTTCATACGAGCAACGTAACGCTCAAAACCTGTAATTTGCTTTTCATTTTCGTTAAAGGATGAATTAAATCGATACAAATCAAGCCATTTTTCCTGATTTGCATAATCTCCATATCCTAAAGTAAATACTCTTCCGTGCTCTTTCCAAAATACTTCAAATTCTTCAGCCCTATCTTTTGCCATTTTCATCAAGTGAGAAAGAACGGTAGTTGTAACACTTGACGAAATCTTATTAAAGATTATATTCTGTTGCAAAGTTTCGCGGGAAATATTTAGTGGAATATCTTCAGATTCTACTATTCCTTTTACAAAGCTTAAATATTCGGGTAATAATTCCTTATTTTGATGTTGAATTAACACGCGTCGAACATATAAATCTAAGCCATAATTATCACGATTATACCCAAAAAAATCGAAATTCTTCTTAGGAATAAACAATAAACTTGTAAATTGAATTGGTGCGTCAACTGAAGTATGAATAACTTCCATCGGTGGTTCACTATCGTAAGTAAAAGATTTGAAGAATTCATCATATTGTTCTTTCTTTACGGAAGATTTTGGTTCACGCCACAAAGCCGAAATTGTGTTAATTTGCTTTTCATCAAGCTTTATTGGGAAAGAAATAAAATTTGAATGAGTTTTTATGATATTTTCCAATCTGTAATCTTCAGTAAAATCTTTCTCTTCTTCTTTAAGAAATATTTCAACTTCTGTTCCGCGGTCAAAATTATCGTCCATTTCTGAAAGTGTGTAACTTCCCAATCCGTCAGATTCCCAAATTACAGCCTTTTCTCCAATTTTGTAAGATTTTGATTTTACAATCACTTTATCGGCTACCATAAAAACAGAATAGAAACCTACGCCAAATTTTCCGATAAGGTTTGACACATTTTCTTTGCTTTCAGATAGTTTTTTAAGAAACTCACCTGTACCCGATTTTGCAATTGTGCCAATATTTTCAATTATTTCATCAACTGTCATTCCAATGCCGAAATCACGAATTCGTAAAATATTTTTCTTTTTATCTACAGAAATTTTAATCTCCAACTCAAGATTAGAGTTCTCAATTTCCATTCCTTTTATTTGGTTAAACCGTAATTTATCTGAAGCATCAGAAGCGTTTGATATTAATTCACGCATAAAAATCTCTTTATTAGTATATAAAGAATGAACGAGAATATTTAATAATTGTTTGATTTCAGCTTTAAACTCGAAAGTTGTTTTGTTCAATGTTACCTCCATAATTTTAATGTAAATTAATATAATTCAATTATTTAATGATAAAATTTGTAAGTATGAATTTTACTAAATACCCTGCAACTGCCGCAACAATGATGTAAGTAATTAGATTTTTGAATGAAATCGAAGTAAGTGTATAATTTGATTTTGTACCTCGCCAACCACATTCCCGACAGCGATAATATCTAAAAAAAGTAAATTTCGTTACAAATTGTTCCCAATTATTATGGGATTTTGATTTTCGAAGCGAACCGTGACTTTTGCAACTTGGACAGCTCGCAAATTGTGCGTTATTGTGAAATATAATACTTGGTGATCTCATGAGAATATCAATAATTTTAATGAATAGATAAGTAAAAATAATGAAAAGATAATTTTTACAAGCCGATTCGATGATTTGTTTAAAAAATGGATTCCAACTTTTGGACCCAAAATTGCACCGATTGCTAAAGGTAAACTTGCCCGTAAATTTACATAACCAATCTGAAAAACATCATTAAATTCTGTTTTTAGAAACAAAAATTGAGTAGTGGCAACCGCCATTGTTATTACAACAATTAACGAGGAAGTTCCAACTGATTTCTTAAAGTCAAGTTCAGTAAAAATATATAAAAGTGGTGTGTAAAATATTCCACCAGCCGAACCACTTACAATCGCAATTGCACCAAAAATAAATCCGAAAATTGATAATATGATTGGTTTTACCGACTTAATTTTTCGCGTTTTTCCATCAAAGAAGAGAAAATTTATTGCAACTACTATTTGAACAAACGCGAGCAAAAACACAAGAATTTGGTGATTCAGATTGTGAATAATCTGCGGAATTACAATTGCGGCAAATATTGAACCAAGAATTATTGTTACTGCCTTTTTCTTATCCACATTTTGGATTTTCTTGTGCTGATAATACGAAGCAAATGATGTTATAACTGTTGTAAAAAGTGAAGTTGCAAGCACTACCGAAATTGAATTAATTGGTTCTATAATTCCAAACGAACTGAGAGAAATTAATACTGGCACAAAAACCAATCCGCCGCCAATTCCAAGTAAACCCGACAAAAAACCACCGACAAATCCAGCAATAATCAAAAAAACAAAGAAAAGAATTTCCATCAACGACTATTCAAAATCTTGTTATAAAGTTTAGTATTATCAATAATTTTTACGGCTTTTGCTAATTGATCATCAAATTCCTGCGCGTATTCAATTCTTCCTTTCAAACCCATACTTCGTGAAACAAGCTCTAATTTTATCAATTTTATGATTTCTTGCTTTTTTTCATCCAAAGCTGAACTTGATTTTTGAGCAAGAATTGACTTAAATTCTGCAAATTTTTCACTCAATTCTTTTGATTCTTTTACAGATTTACTTTTTTCAATTTTTTCGATTGCCTTTCTATCTTCTCCGAGATAATCAAAATTGTTCGAATTTAAGTATTTTTTAAATAATTCAAAGATTTGATTATCAGAAATTTTTGAAATTTGAATTTTTCCGTCCTTTTCATTTTCATTAAAATAATGTGATGAAAACTTGAAAAACATTCCAGACGAAAGTAATTCTTCTGAAATTGAACTTACTTCAAACGATTTTACAACAGAATCAGGAGTAATTCCACCAGCCGACATTACAATTCTTCCATTATCTGTCTTAAATTTGGTTGCAATATTTCTTTGTGGAACTTCAAGTACTTTGTTGTTATAATCCAATTTTTGAATTAATCTTCCACTTGGTGTATAATATTTTCCTGTTGTGAGTTTTAATGTATTATTATATGGTAATTTAATAACCGATTGCACTAAACCTTTTCCAAACGAAGTTTCCCCAACAATTACACCTCTATCATGATCTTGAATTGCACCAGCAACAATTTCTGAAGCACTTGCAGAATTTCCATTAATTAGAACAACAAGCGGAATTTTTCCCGCAATTGGCGATTCTTTTGAATAGTATTTTTCAATTTTCACTGAATCTTTATTTGAAACTGATACAATCAGTTGCTCTGTATTCAAAAATTTCTCAGAAATATCAATCGCAGCATCAAGTAATCCGCCTGGATTTCCTCGCAAATCGAGTATTACACTTTTAATTTCTTGTTCTGTTTGCTTTAATTCAAACTCATTACGTAATTCTGTTCCAGCAGTTCTTGTAAAACCAGTTAGTTTTATATATAGATTATTACTATTCTTCGGGAAAAATCCGCAATAGCTAATATTTTTAATAACAATTTCTTCACGCACCAAATTAAAAGAAAGTGTATCATCTTCACTTTGTCTTAAGATTTTTATCTTTACAAAACTTCCAGGTTCTCCTTTTAATTTACTTCCCAAATCTTCATAATTGCTTTCATTTATTGGAATAGAATCGATTTTAACAATCACATCACCAATTCTTAAACCCTGAATTTGAGCTGGATAACCATCCAATAAATCCATAATTGTAACTTGATTGTCTTGTAAACCAACAGTGGCACCAATTCCGCCATATTTTCCGTTTGTAATTACTTCAACATCTTTCTCTTTTTCGTAGTTGTAAAAATCTGAATAAGGATCAAGTGAACTCAACATTCCTTCTATTCCTTTTTCCATAAATTTTTCTGGATTGATATTATCCACGTAATTGATAGTTGCTTGTTTGTAAACTTCGCCAAAAATGTCGATGCTTTTCGACATTTCAAAATATATATCACCATCACTTCGTAGAATAAATCCAAAAGTTAAAAAGATAAAAGCTATAAAAAATGTGTTTTTATTAAATTTCATCTATTCCTTATATTTAGGATGATTTTTAATGTAATATTGAATTTCAGCTTGAACTTCTTCAATTGATTTTAATCCGTTAATAATAACAACTCGTTTTTCCTTTTTTGCAATTTTATGGTAACCATTTAGTACATTTTGATAGAATTCGACATCGGATATTTCAATTCTATCTAATTCAACAATAGTTCTTTTCATTTTTCTGTTAGAAATTGTTTGCAAAGGAACATCAATAAAAAAAGTTAAATCGGGTTTTGTTTCTGAAAGTGTAAATTTATTTAATTCGTTGATAAAATTTACATCAATTCCACGACCAAATCCTTGATAAGCTGTAGAAGAATCGTGAAATCTGTCAGATAAGACAAAATATCCTTCATTTAGTTTCGGAATTATTTTTTCATTCAACAACTGAACTCTGCTTGCGTAAAAAAGCAGAAGTTCCGCTTTTTCGTGCATTTTGGAATTTTTTTTATCGAGTAGTAATTCCCGTATTTTTTCCGAAATTTCAGTTCCGCCAGGTTCGCGAATCAACATAACTTTTTTGCGATTTGCTTCCAAATATTCTTTTGTTTTCTCTATTTGAGTTGATTTTCCGCAAAAATCTAACCCTTCAAATGTAATAAACATATCAGTTCTTAATCACATATTCAATTTTATCTGGAATCAAATTCACAATCTTAAAATTCTTATCTGTACTTATTTCCGGAACAATAATTCCATTTGTATCTAAAATTGCATCGTTGTAATTAATTATAGCTTTAATATCTTCCGGTTTTGATGCTGCAATTATATCAATTCCACCACGAATTAGAACAGATATTTGTTGTGGGAAAATATGTAATTCCCTATCGTTGCGTTGTCCAACAATTTGAATTGGCACATTTTGTATAATTCTATCACTTATTTTCTGAACACTAAAACTAATAACAACAGAATTTATATCTGAATTTACACCGTATGGAATTTTTAAAGAATAAGTATCATTAACATCTGTGTTCAAATATGAAAATTCAATTGGGGCAGTAAGAATAGTATCAATTTTAGCAATTTGAGATTTAATTCCAGAAATATTAATTTTTGCTGGAATTACTAGAATATCGGAAACATAATCGTAACCATTTTCAAATTTAATTTTAAGATTTGGTTTAATTACAACTTCCTTCTCTGCATTACTTTCCAATTTAACTGTAATTGTAGAAGGAGAAATTGAAATTACGTTAATTGTTGAAGGTAAAAGATTATTTTCCTGTAGTATCTGGTTAGTCGAAAATGTGTGAATGAGTTTATCTGGTTTAATTTTTACTTTCAACACTTTCCCTTTTCCCCAATAATAATTTGAAAGCAACCAACCTTCGGCTTCAACATTCACAATAATAAATTTATCTGATTTTGATTTTACAGCGTACTGATTCCCTTCAACCTCAACTTCAATTGGAAAATAAATATTCGCATAAAACGAATCAGAAAATGTAACAAAAGCCCACAAAACGGTGGAAAATGCTACAACATACAATATTTGTTTCCAGTTTTTTTTCACAAATTTATTATTATGATTGATGATAAATATAATACATAATTGAGGATTTTTCGGGGGAAAGCAAATGAGATAGCCGAAACTATCTCATTTCATTAAACATTTGTAGTAAAATTGTTCTATTTGCTTTGGAAATGTCTCTTCCTTTTATCGGGAAGTTTGTAAAATTTCTTGCCAAATGCCTTAATTGCTGAACATTTAAACTTTCTAAATCACTTTGAGAAGGAAATTTTGATAATATTTCTGTTTGAATTGGTGATTCTAAATCATTATTCATTTCAGATTCTTCAATTTTTTCTGTAGAATTCTCCTCAACTAGAACTTCTTCATCCTTTGAATTTAAGGAATTATCAATTTCATCAACAGAAACTACTTCCGGTTCTGCATCATGTAAATTTATTTCATCTGAAATTTCAACTAATAATTCGTCCACTACTTCAGTTTTTAAATCAACATCATGATCTTCATTAATTAAAGAATCGTCAGTTCCTTCGAAATTAATAACTTCATCTAGCTTTTTAGAATCATTATCATCTCTCGTTTTTTCAGATTCCACCTTTTCAGTTACTTCTGAATGAGTAAATAAATCAATCTGATTTTTTTCATTTTCTTTATTATTTCTTTTTTTGTGTTTCTTTTTTTTTGAATTAATATTGAAAAGTATCGATTCAAGTTGGTCATCCGGTCTTGGAATTACATGAGTAGAAACCAATTGGCCTACACGTTGTGCTGCAGACGCTCCGGCATCTACAGAAGATTTTACAGCCGCTACTTCTCCAGCAACTTTAATTAAAACCATTGCTCCAGTTGTATATTCTTTACCAATTAGTTGTACGTTCGAAGCTTTTAACATTGCATCTGCGGCTTCAATTGCTCCAATTAATCCTTTGGTTTCAATCAACCCAATTGCAAGAAGCATTGTTATCCTTTTTTAGGTAGAATTAATTCAACATCATTGTGCGGACGTGGAATAACATGAACTGAAACTAGTTCACCTACTCTTTGTGCGGCTGCTGCTCCGGCATCAGTTGCAGCTTTAACTGCTCCAACATCACCACGAACCATAACTGTAACATATCCACCACCAATAGTTTCTTTGCCAATTAATTCAACTTTAGCGGCTTTTACCATTGCGTCAGCAGCTTCAATTGAACCAACTAAACCTTTCGTTTCTACCATTCCTAATGCATCAAGTGCCATAATTAACTCCTATTTAGTTAAATTCTATATGAAAATTTACTTTTTAAAGATGTGAAAGTCAATATATACTATTTTTTTATTGAATCAAGATAATTTTGCAGTATAACTGCAGCTGCCATTTTATCAACAAGAGATTTATCTTGCCTTTTCTTTTTCGATTTTACACTTTCAATAATTTGATGCTCCGCTATTTTTGAGGAATATCTTTCATCAATTGTTTCGATTTGAACATTTGTTTTTGATTGTAATTCATTGATAAATTCGTGAACTTTTTTTGCCAAATCTGATTCTGTTCCGTCATTATAAAATGGTAATCCAACAATAATTTTTACAATATTATAATTTGCAATTGTTGATAGAAAATCTTTCCAAAATTTTGAATTATTGTTTATTGTAACTAAACCTATTGCAAATAGTTGTAAAGGGTCGCTTATTGCTAACCCAATTCTTTTAATTCCCCAATCAACAGCAAGGACGCGTAATTCATTGTTAATTAACAAGTTGAGTCCTTTCAGCTGAAAATAATCCGTTAATTTTTTTCAACCTTTTAATTAGATGTTCTAAATGTTCCAAATTTTTCACATAAACTGTAATAACTCCAGAGAAAAAGCCTTCCTCAGTTTTTATGTTAATTGAATGAATATTTGTGTTTTCATAATTTGTAATACTATTTGAAATATCCTTAAGGATTCCAGTGTTATCTTCTCCTCTAATCGAAATTCCTGCCACAAACTCATTTTTCCTGACATTTCGCCAATCAACTGAAATAAGTCTATCTGGAGTAGTTTTTGAAAGTGTACTAATATTTTTGCAATCTTTTCTATGAATTGTAACACCTTTTGCAATTGTTACAAATCCAATAATTTCATCACCTGGAATTGGGTTGCAACATTTTGCATAATAAATCTCAAATCCTTGTGCTCCATCAATTACAATTCCTCCAACTTCTGAACGTACTTGACTTGTAAATTTATCGACTTGAAATTCATTTTTTGCTTCTTGTTGAGTTTGATTTGGGGCAAAAACTTTATCCAAATCAATTTCCATTTCGCCAATTGCCTTGAAAAAAATTCTTGAGCTATCATATCGTAGTTTTGTTGCTAATTTCTGTACTTCATCATCGTTAAAAGTTAGTTTTAATTTCTTTATTTTCTTTTCCCAGATGTGTTTACCATGCTCCACAATTTCATCATCTTGATGCTTTATATACTTTTTAATATTATTTTTTGCTTTATGAGTTTTAACAAATTTCAACCAGTTTTCCGTTGGATGTTGATTTTTAGATGTTAAAATTTCAACTTGATCTCCACTTTTCAACTCTGTATTTAGTGGTACAATTTTTCCATTTACTTTTGCACCTATACAAGTTTCACCAATTCTTGAATGTACTTCATAAGCAAAATCAATTGGCGTTGCACCTAGTGGCAGTCTTAATAAATCTCCTTTTGGGGTAAAAACATAAATTTCTTCTTGATAAAGATACAATTGAAAACTAGAGATTATATCTTTTGCTGCGTCATCTTTCGATGAATTTTCAAAAACATCCCTTATCCAATTTACCCATTCTTCCATTTCTTTATCTGATGTAAAAGTTGATTCTTTGTATTTCCAATGTGCCGCCACACCACGTTCTGAAATATCGTGCATTGCTCGGGTTCGAATTTGGATTTCAATCATTCTTCCATCGTTATTAATTACAGTGTTATGAATAGATTGATAATTATTTACCTTTGGAACAGCAATATAATCTTTGTATTTACTTTGAACTTGCATATAAAGTTGATTTATAACTCCAACAGCATAATAACACAAATTAGAATCTGTGCTTTCTACAATTACTCGAATAGCAAGTAAATCAAAAATATTTTCGAAAACTGTATTCCTTTTCATCATTTTACGA
The DNA here is from genome assembly GCA_020726285.1 of Melioribacter roseus. Taxonomy (GTDB): domain Bacteria; phylum Bacteroidota; class Ignavibacteria; order Ignavibacteriales; family Melioribacteraceae; genus WGAL01. The sequence goes on along the minus strand of DYSW01000004.1, from coordinate 41,182 downwards.
TAAATACTATAAAGATGTTTTGGACGTCCGTAAACTTCACATTTCAGATTTATTCCTTCTAGAGCAATTTGAATAGGTTTGATGAAATCTGCAATATATTTTTCTCGTTCTTCTCTTTTATCTTTAATTTTTCGAGCTAAATCGTTATACGCCTCTTTGTTAAGATATTTAAAAGATAAATCTTCTAATTCCCATTTTACGTTTCCAAGCCCAAAACGACTTGCAAACGGAGCATAAATTTCTATAGTTTCTTTTGCAATTCGTCTTTGTTTATCTGGACGCATATAATGCAAAGTTCTCATATTATGCAATCTATCAGCAAATTTCACCAATATCACACGAATATCACGAACCATTGACAAGAGTAACTTTCTATAGTTTTCTGCTTGGTTGATTTCATGCCCTTTAAATATTCCTCCTATTTTTGTTACACCTTCAACAATTTCGGCTACAGTTACCCCAAATTCATTTTTAATTAATTCGTATGTTACTTCAGTATCTTCAATTACATCATGAAGCAACGCAGCCGCAACTGAAATATCGTCCAATGTAATTTCTTCAGCCACAATTTTTGCAACTGCAACTGGATGATAAAAATAAGGTTCACCTGAAGCACGAGTGTCATTTATATGCGATTCGTAACTATATTTGAAAGCATTTGTAATTAGTTTATCGTCAACACTTGGTAAAAACTTATGACAAGTTTCTAATAAATCGCTTAATAGTTCGTTATATTCTTCTTCTGAGATTCTCATTCTATCTTATTAAATTATATAATTACAATTTATCTTTACTTTCGATATTTTCCAAAATCGATTTAGCTTTTTTTATTCTTTCGCCAACATTTTTTTCTTCATGCTCCGTAATATTTTTAAAAGCTATAATCTTTTTACATTGTAATTTAGCTTGCTCCCAATTTCCCGTTTCAGTTGATAACATAGCAATTTTATGTCTTAAAGTAATTTCATTAATCCGATTCTTTTCTTTTTTAGAATTTGTCATTTTCAAAGCTTTAAAGTATAGTTCGATAGATTTCATTTTATCAAATTTTTGATAAATATTAGCATAACTCATTATTAAATAACGACTTTGATGATTTGCATTAAATTGTTTTTCCATTAACATTTTTGCTTTTTGCAATTGATTTTCATTCTTGTAAATCCAAAAAAGAGAGATTGCTCCCATATTATGACTATAGGAATTCTCTGCTACAGCTTTTTCTAATTCCCAAATTGCTATTTTAGAATTACTTTTTACAAATGGCAACCAACTCAATTTTTTTGAAAACCAATAATCATAAGTAGCAATAGCGATTTTTGATTCAGCAAAATTCTCATCATATTTTAAACATTTTTCGAAATAATCCAGTGATGAATTACCATATTCCAAAGTAATTATATAATTTTCTTGAATTGCTTCCCAATATGCCCAAAAACCGAACGCCAATCCCAATGTGTAATATTTCCATTTTTGATTATGCTCCCATTTTTTATCTTTAGCTAATTGAATTCCAATCTCAAAATTCCTTAAAATTATACTTTGATTTTCTGAAGTGTTAAAAGTAAAGTTCTGCATTATTAAATTTGCAGATTTGTAAATATATGGAATCGGTTCTGAGCCATAATTCTTTATATAATAATTACATAGCGAATCTGATTTAACAAATTCTTCATTTGTAATTAAGCGAGTAACTTGCGTAATAAAATTATGGATCTTGCTGTTTGGATATTCTTTTGCAGAAATTGAAATGTAAAAAAATATTAATAATAGGTTTCTAAAGCGTACCAAATGTTCGATCTCCAGCATCTCCTAAACCGGGGACAATGTAACCATTTTCATTTAACCCGCGATCAATTGATGTTGAATAAATTTTTACTTCGGGATGATTTTTCTGTAGGTTTTCAATTCCTTCGGGAGCAGAGATAATAGAAACAAAATACAAATCTTTTGCACCACGTTTTTTAATAAAATCGAAAGCTGCTGAAGCACTTCCGCCAGTGGCTAACATTGGGTCTAAAATAAATACTTTTGCTTCTTCTAAATTTTTAGGCGTTTTATAATAATATTCAATTGGAAGCAGAGTTTCTTCGTCGCGTTGCAAACCAATATGGCCAACTTTTGCGTTCGGCATTAATTCTATAAACGAACTAACCATACTTAATCCTGCACGTAAAACCGGAATTAAAACAATTGAATTTTTAATTTTTACACCATTTGTTACTTCCAGCGGAGTTTCGACAAAAATTTCATCCAATTCAAGATTTTCGGAAACCGCAACCGCTAAATGGAATGCAAGGCGATTTAAACTTCTTCTAAAATCGCGAACACATGTATTTTTATCGCGTAAAATTGTTATTTCCCTTTTTACCAATGGATTAGTAACAAGTGTAAAATTATTGTAATTCATTTGCCTTTTTTCCTAAAATATTTAATAAATTTATAAAAGGTGAAATTGGTGGAGTATAATTGAAATTAACATTTTCTAGTATTCTAAAATCAGCTTTAATCTTAATTAAAGCCGAAAGCAAATCTCCGTATCCTGCGGCTTGATTTGCTCCCCAAAAAGAAGCTCCCAAAATTCGTTTTGATGATTTTTCAAATACAAGTTTTCCGAAAATCTTCTCGCTGTCTTTCATTACTTTAATTTTTGAAAATCCCAACGCCGAAACAGATTTCTTCGAAGGAAAAAATTCTTTGGCTTGTTCTTCAGATATTCCAACTGAAACATAAGTTTTCGAAAATACTTTTACAACGATGTTTTTCACAACAGAATCTGAATATTTATTTCCTCCCGCAGAATTAGTTCCAGAAACATGACTTTGTGAATAAGCAATTGTTGCCAATGGAAGATAATCCGACTTTCCAGTTACTGAATTAATAATTTCAGTATTATCACCAGCGGCATATATGTTTGAATCCGAAGTTTTTTGCTTTTTATCTACTTTCAAACCACCAAATTTCCCTATTTCTAAACCGATATTTTCAGCGAGTTGAACGTTTGGTTTAACTCCAATTACAGAAATCACAATATCAAACTCTAATATTCTTCCATCTACTTTTATTGCTGTTATTCTTTCATTCGAAAAAATGAATTGATATGGAATTCCACCGATAAATTGCACTCCATTTCCTTTCAATTCCTCAGCAATTAACTCTCTAATTTCTGGTTCTGCTCCCGGGAATGGTTGCGATTCAATATCAATTATTGTAACATTTTTCTCTATTTCAGAAAATGCTTCCGCAACTTCCAAACCGACAAATCCGCTACCTAAAATAAGTACAGAATTTAAATCATTTTCCTCTGTGAAATCTAAGATTTTAATTAAATCTGGAATATTTTTTAAATAAAATAAATTGGAATAGCCTTTTGCAAGAATTGGCAACTTTTTTGCTACTGAACCAGTTGCTAAAACTAGTTTATCGTAATCAAATTCAAGTAAATCGTGTGATTTAATATTTCGTACGACAATTTTTTTTTCTTTTCTCTTGATTTCTTCAACAAAATGATTTGTGTAAACTTGTACACCTTTTGATTGAAAAAATGATTCTGAATCGAAAAAAACAATCTTTTTATAATTTTCTATTTTTTTAGAAATAACAAAAGGCATTTCGCAAGTTCCGGTTGAAATAAATTCCGTAGCTTCAAAAAGAATAACATTCGCATTCGGATTTTCTCTTTTTGCACTTGCAGCCGCTGCAGGACCAGCAGCATTTCCACCAATAATTATAATATTGTTATTCATCTTACGCTTTGGTTTTGAAACCTTTTAACATCCAATTTTTAGCTAAAATTAGTGCTATCGGACTTATCATTGCAATTGCTCCATAATATAACCACATTGTTTCAGTGTTCATAAGATTTTGAGGCGTTTCTGCTGGACAATAATTCATTAAAAACCAACCTGAATAAAGCGATGTTATCATTTTTGTCAAAAACCAAGGAAATTGTCCAATTCCCATGTAAATTCCAGTCATATTTTTTGGTGCAATTTCAGCGACCCATTGCAAAAATCTTGGTTGCCACATTGCTTCGCCGATTGTCATAATTACAAGATAAAGCATCAAATTTGTAAATGTGGCGCCAGTTGCAAGTATAAAAGTTGGAAATGCCATCACAAAAGTCCCAATAATCATCATTTTATAAGTATTCTTTTTGGATGTTAATGCGGTTACCATTGGAGTTAGAATAAATATCAAAATTGGGTTTAGATTTACAAAGAATTCAAAATTTTGTTGGACAAATCCATCGAATGCTCTACTTGTGTAAAGTGGTAAAGTTAACCAATTGTGAGCAAAAAGTGTCTGAACTGGAATCAAGATAAAAATGAAAAATAGAAATCTTAAATCGCGAAGTGGAAAATTCTTGATGTAAAAATTCATCTTTTCCTTTGCCGACATTTTAGATAATTCATCTTCATCTTCTACTTCTGAATTACCATTCTCAGTTTTTGCATCTGCAATAGCTTGCTTTTGTGCTTTGTTTGTTATTATAAAGAAAACCGTTATCAAACCAGCGACTGTTAATCCCACATAAACCCAAAAAACTCCCGTAATTCCAAAAGATTGACGAACTGGTGGAGAAATTAAACCTGGCAAAAATCCACCTAAATTCATTAACGCATAAAGCATTGCATAACCCATTGCTGCAGTGTTTTCGTTTGTAAATTTTTTAACTGCTGTATAAGCTGCAGGCTGATAAATTCCGTAACCAACTACAATTCCAAAAATTCCAAACATTACAAAAATGTGATTCATTGACCATATTCCATTTCCTGGAAAAAATGTTGGACTAATTGTAATCATAATTCTGCCGACAAGCATAAATAAAAGTGCAATAAGTAAAGATTTCCTAACTCCAATCCAATCCACAGTAGCACCAAGTAAAAGTTGACTTAACGTAATTCCAGCAGTCATAATTCCAACCATCCAACCTGCTTCAATGTCGTTTAAACCTACATATTCGTTAAAAAATATCGCCAAAAGACCTACAACACCAAAATAAGTTAGTCCTTCAAAAACGTATGAAAGATTTACACCAAATAATGCCCGCGATGTATGCGCCAAATCGATGAATGGTTGAGTTAATTCCTTAATAATGCTGTTTTGCGAATTGTTTTCTGAAGCCATTTTTCCTCCAACTATAAAATATTTACTTCTATTTCTAATTTAATTTTGAATTTATAATCTACTAATTTTTGAATTTGCTCTGCAAATGTAAGAATATCCTTTCCTTTTGCATTATTTTTATTGATAATTACAAGTGAATGTTTCTCAGAAAGTGCCACATTTTCTGTTTCAAATTGCTTTGTTTCTACATTTGATATTAACCAAGCTGCAGAAATTTTTACAAATTCGCCATTTGAAATAAAAGATGGTATTTGAGGAAATTCAGATTTAAGCAATTCAAACTGTTTTTTCGAAACAATTGGATTTTTGAAGAAACTCCCCGCATTACCAAATTCTTTTGTTTCAGGCAATTTTGATTTTCTAATTTGTATGATTTTGTTTCTAATTTCTATTATTGATGGATTATTCCCCATATTTTTCATTTCACCATATTCCAAAATTGGTTTTGCTATCTTGCTCAACTTAAATTGGACAGAAACAATTATTCCCTTTTGCTTTAAATCATTTTTGAAAATACTATTTCTATAACTAAAATTGCATTCTTTGTTTGATATTTCGATTATTTCTCTCTTCTCGAAATTGAAAAAATTCACTTTTTCGATTGAATTGCTAACTTCCATTCCATAAGCACCAATATTTTGAACTGGTGAAGCTCCAACCGAACCTGGAATTAAGGACAAATTTTCAATTCCCCAATAATTTCTTTCGGTGCACCAAGACACAAAATCATCCCAAATTTTTCCACCACCAACTTTAACCACAATTTCAATTTCATTTTCAGCTACAATTTCAATTTCATCTGATAAATATTTTACGACAATTCCATCAAAATCTTGTGTAAATAATATATTACTTCCTTCGCCAATTACAAGAATTTTCCCACGATTTTCCTGCATTAAATCGCAAAAACTCACTAAATCTGACTTAGTTAATTCAACAAACCTACTCGAACAAACATCAATTTTGAATGTATTTTTACTTTTTAGCGAGATTTTTTCTGATATTTTCATTTGTGTTAGAATTGTCGTTTTAATAATTAAGTATAATGTACAATAAAAGTAAAATTTGGAGATTACAAATTCTTATTATTTCTTTTAGCAAAGTTATTGATTGTTTACTTATTTGAAGAAAGAAAAGGTTAAATGCTTTAGAAAATGTCTGAATCAAGATTTACAGGATTAAAGGATTTTCAAGATTAAAACTTAAAGATAAACGCAATTTTCTAAAAACTGTTCACTGTTCACTAAATTGAAAATTACTGAACTAAACTTTCTCGCACGTATTTTCCCTCTGCAATTTGTAAAGTTGTTAAAAATGCAAGTCTTGTAATTTCTTCAAATAATTTGGGATTTAGTGTTTCAGTCTTATCTGTCATATAATGCAAATGAGTGTAACTATTTGTTGTAACAAAATATAAAGAAGGAATTCCAATTTGATGAAATGGTGAAGCATCTGCACCACCGCCAGACCAAGTGTTTCTAACTGTCAGTTCTGCATTTTCAGAATCAATTAATTTTGATAATTCCCAAAGTTTTGGTGCCGATTTTCCATTTCCAAGTTGGATTGAATCTCCGTGAGCAACGCAATCCATATTTAGCATTGCAACTAACTTTTCTTTTGGAAAAGGTAAATTTTCCGCTAAATATTCAGAACCTTTCATTCCAGATTCTTCGCTCGCAAAAAGTACGAACAATATGCTTCGTTTGGTTTGAATATTATTTTTTGCGAAAGTTCGAGCAATTTCCAGCACAGCCGCCGAACCTGAAGCGTTATCATTTGCACCTGGGAAATATATTTTTTTCCCTTGCTCGCCAACGTGGTCGAGATGTGCCCCAATAATTACAAACTCATCTTTCAATTTTTCATCTTTTCCAGGTAAGATTGAAATTATATTTACCGTTTCTTTTTCCTTTTTATAATTGGTTTTAACTTGAATTTTTGCTTTTGCTTGCAATTCTATTGATTTTGGCGATTTTGTCGAATCAATTTCTGATTGCAACTGCTTTAATGTTTTCCCACTTTTTGAAAGGAATTCATCTGCAACTGGAATATTGATATGCAATTGCGGAATATTTACTTGTTCACCTTTTCCGTGCATCACACTTCCTATTGTTTTCTGTGGATTTTTATCGTTTGGCAACGAAACCAATAACAATCCTTTTGCTCCGTGATTTTTCGCCACTCGAGCTTTTTCGCGTGGCAAATCGCTTGGAAAGTTAATATTTTCAATTTTCCAACTTGGATTGAATTTGAACGCCAACACAATTTTATCTTTCACATCTACATTGGCATATTCATCATATTCTGGAATTGAAATTCCATATCCAACAAAAACCACTTCAGATTGAATATTTCCTTCGCCTGTAAATCCACGAAATACGAAATCTTTTCCGAGTTCAAATTCCCTTTCAAAATCTGAAATTAGCTTAAATTCAATTGGTTGCAGTATTTCGTTATATTCAACAAGCAATTTCTGAAAAAATGATTCATCTTTAGGTTTATTCAAACTGAGATTTGCAAATTCCTTTGCCATAAATTCTGCAGCTTTGTAATAACCTTCACTTCCCGAAAATCTTCCTTCCAATTCTTGACTTGATAAATATTCAACTGTTTTCAATAAACTTTCTGAAGAAATTTGGGATGCAAAATTTTCCGCTGAATTTTGCGAAAAGACAAAGTTTGTAGCTAAAATGCTAATCAAGAAAAGATATTTTTTCATTTTTCCTCTGAATAAAAAGTTGAAATTGGACTAATAATTAATTTAATAACCTTTAAAATTGCGTAAAATTAAATAAATTTTAATATTCAAATTCAAAAAATTGCAATTTTAAGATTTTTCATTTTTCAACAAAAAATAACAAAACTTATGAAATACATTCTAATTTTTCTTGTGCTTTTTAGTTCAGATTTTCTTGCTCAATCAAATAGTTTTTTATGGTTGATTTCACCCGAAATTCAAACTGACGAAAATTATGAATCTCAAATAAAAAGATTGGCTGCTGAAAAAAATATTGATGCAGTATTTATTACGGGGAATCTGACTAAAAATGGGTTTCTAAACGAATTTAAAATTCTTGATAAAATGATAAAATCGGCAAATTTGCCAACTTTTATTCTTCCTTCTGAAAATGATTTATTCTCAACTTCGCAATTTGAGCTAAATTTTTACGAATATTTCGACGAACTACAATTTGGCTTTTCTTCCAGCAATTTGAATTTTGTAGGGTTACAATCCGCAATCTGCAATTCATCGGAAATAGGAATGATTTCGCCATATTTTAGTAATTGGTTTACAGATGAATTTCAATCTAAATCTGATTCAAACTATTTTTTCGCTTTTTCGAATAATGAACCTTTTGAAATTCTGAATTTTGCAAGTTTTCATAATCATCTTCAAAACAGCTTTTTTCCAATCATTTTTCTACCAAAAATACCAAAAGAAGTATCTCAAGAATTCTATTTTGTTTATCCGCCAAATTCTGAAAGTGTTCTTTTTTTGAATTTTTCTGAAAATCATTTGCAAGTAACAAATCAGCAAAATGTAGAATTATTTAGTTTTGATTTTGAAAAGATGAATTTGGTTGGTAAAAATGAATCGAAAATCGAGTTGAAAATCGTGCCGAAAATTGCAAAAGTTAATTGGTCGCAAAATATAGGTTCACCAATTTCTAATTCGCCAATCAGTAATTCCCAAAATACTTTTTGTGTTACTGATGATGGTTTGTTGTATTCAATTGAAAACGATGGAACTATTTTCTGGGAATTTGATTTGTTTGCAGATTTTGCAAAATCGCCAATTCTAAATGACGGAATTCTAGTTTTGGCATCAATTCAAGGTGATTTATTCACGATAAATTCGGCAAATGGCGAACAAATTCAAACTTTGAATACCGAAAACACAATTATTACTGATTTGAAAACTTTTGATTACAAATGGGAATTAAATACAATGTCGCCAAAAACAAGTGGTTCGAAAGCCGCAGTTGTTTTTGGAACAGAAAATTCAAAGTATTTTTGTTATGATTTGGAAACACTTGAACAAATTTGGGAATTTCAATTCGAGGAAAGTGCTTTTTCTTCACCCGTTTTGCTTGACGATAAGTTGATTTTCCAACTTGGGAATTCAGTTAAAGCAATAAGTTTGAAAGATGGAAGATTAATTTGGTCGTGGGAAACCGCTAATTTACTAGAAAACGAGATATTTAGTAATTCTAAAAATGCTTTCGTTTCAGATGGAATTAATTTATTTTCCATTGATTTGCAACTTGGGAAAGAAAATTGGCGAATTAAAATTCCGAATTCTGCTATTTATTTTTCCAAGAATTTGGGAATTTCAGTGCTTGAAACTAATGGAAAATTAACTTTTATTAACGAAAATGACGGAAAATTTAGGTCTGCACTAAAACTACAAATTGATAATCGCTTCAATTCTATCAAATTCGCGGCAAATCAGAATAATCTTTTTTTGATAAATGGAACGAAAATTCACAAAATCAGTAAAAATTTCAAAATCTCAACAATTGCAGAATCTTCAAATTCACCATTTTCTGGAATATCTTTTTCCGAGAATCAATCAATAATTCTCACCGATTTTGTCGGAAATATTTATAAAATCACACTTTTAGAAAAGTAGATTACGAAAGAAATTGCAATTCTTCTTGCGGAGTTCGGCAATCCATATCTGTTCCACGTTCAATATGGTCAATAATTTCGGCTGAAACTCCAACTGTTCTTCCGAAAAGGAAAATCAAAAAGCCAATATCTTGCAAATTTTCAGTAGTTAATTTCCCGTTTGAGAAAGATTTCCACATCAATTTGAGGGAAATTACGGCAATTACAGCGTCAATATTCACACAATAAGTATTTTTAGTTGCACCAATATTGAAAAGTTGTTCAACCAAATTGTGGTAAAAATTCCAAAACACATTTTTGATATTTCTTGCTTCCAAATATTTTCGAATGTAATCTTCTCGCGGGTCAATATTTACTTTTTTCCCCTTAAAAACCGGATGATTTATGCATGGAATTCTTTCATAACTCATTTCGCCACTGAATTTTACAGCATTTTTGTAACTAAGGAATTTCTTCGCTGATTTTTTCGCAATTTCAAGAGTTGAGAATTCATTTTCGTTCAGTTCTGGGTTCTCGATTTCCGTTCCTTCAAAAGATTTTAACAAATATTCAATTGCCTCATAACCGCTTCCACCATGAGCCAACCCTGTGTTCGACAAATATCCAGCATAAATTGTTGCTAAATTGTTTCTTGCACTCACACTTTCTTTTGCACCTTTTGCACTAATTGTACCTGCGCCATTTGTTAAAGTTAATGCCAAAAGTGCGGAAAATTCAATAAGCGATTCCGAAGTTGGCTCTTCATCAAAAAGTGAATAATAAGCTACTTTTGTAAACGAAGTTGTGAGCAAGTCCAAGTCAGTTTGCTGAAGGATTTCATTTATCTTTTTATTAGATTGATAATTTATAGTCGAAAGGAAAACGGTTTTTGCAATCAAGGAGAAATAATCTATAGAATCAATTACATTTTTACGTGAAATTCTCTTCAAAATGAGTGATTCTAAAGCTAAATCAACAATTATTGACGCAGTTAAAAAATCAAAATTCATGAAATTTTGGTTTTCTTCTGCAAGATTTACTAACAAGCTGCAAAATGTCGATTTGAAATTACACGATTTTTGCATTTTGAAAAGAAAAGTAGTAAGTGGATTTTCGTCCGAAGTTAGTTGAATAAATTTTTCTTTTGCTGCTGATTTTGCTTTTTCAAAATCAATTTCTTGATTTACGTTTCTGATTCCCAATTCGCCAATAAATTCAATCAAATCAGAAACATTCTGTTTGATTTTAGAATTTTGAGATAAATTCCCAGAAATTGGTAAAGCTGAAATTAACGATTGATTTGGAGTTGCTTTATTTTCATAAGCTTTTTTGATAATTTCAAATTCAAAATTGGATGGTTTTCCAAAATAATTGAGAATAAAGCTAACAAACTTTTCCTTCTCTTTTTGAGGAAAAATCTTGAAAAGTGTGAAAACAATATTTATTTCATAAGATTTTTCAATCAAATCCACAATCGGTTTGCGGTGCAATTCGGCGACTTGTGTATCATCATTAATTTTTGAAGCTCCAGATTTATTTCTCATATTCTGCTTGATGAAAGTAGTTCCGAGTTCTTTGTTAACTTTTGTAATTTCATCGTTGTAAGGAAAAATTGCTTGTGTTGTTGGAATTCTTAATTTTAGCGGAAGATTTTTTTCGAAATCGTTTCCAAACCAAGGTTTTAGACCAAGATTTCCTATTGGTTCAAAATCCGTATTTTTATCACATTTTGCTAAAACTGCTTTTACTGCTTGTGGAATATGTTGAATTGAAACAACTCTAATTCCCTTTGTAGAAACATCTTCTGGATTTTCTGGTGAAAATGGTTTTGTTTCAAAATAATCATCAAACCATTTTTCTTTTGTAATTGCATCATCACCCGAACCAGCCAAAGCTCCAGCGTGTCCGCAAGCTCGTGTTAAATTCGATTTCCATCTACCAGTAATACATGCAATTATTGGTTTATCAAATTTTAATTTACCAGTTTGAATTAAATCTAATGCTTGCTTTTCGTAATAGCCACCAGGTTCAATATATAAAACAACCGCTTTTGTCCGAACATCATTTTGTGCTGCATAAAGGAATTCTGGAACAGCAAATTGAATAATAACATCTTTTCCAGAGCTGATAATTGTCGAAGTTCCAAAACCTGTAGTTTTAAGATATTCTGCAATTGTTGTACTAAAATTTCCAGAATTACTATGAATTGCAATTGAACCTTTAATTAGTGTTTCGTCAGGTTTATCGCCTCCTAAAGCTCCACCAATTCTAACTCGATTCCAAGAATCTGCAACTCCCAAACAGTTAGCACCAAAAACATCAATTTGATTTGCTTGTGCAACAGCGCGAATTAATCTTTGATCTTTTACGCTAAGTTTTTCAGTAACAATTACAATTTTTTTAAGATTTATTGCATTGTAATGACATAATTCTGTTACTGCGTGAAAAACTGCTTCGGGCGGAAGATAAATTACGCCTGTATCAAAAAAATGTTGCTTCGATGCTTCTGCTACTCTACTATAAACTGGAATTTCACCTAAATCTGTTTTAATTTTTCCAGGACGACCATATTGCACTCCAGCAACGATGTTTCCACCGCTAAAAATATGAGAAATTGGAGTAACATTTTTGCTTTCATTCCCCAAAATATTCATAACTAAAACTTTTGATTCACGAGTTGCAATTTCTTCTAATGAATTAATTCCAACAAAGTAATTGAATGGTTTATTAAATTTTGACATATTTTCTCCTACTTTAACTCACCTTTTTGTGAAATGAACCAATCGTCAAGTTCGGATGCATATTGAACAACTTCAACCATTGAACTATCGTAACCATAGAATTTATAAGGAATAGAAAAATTATCTAAAATATCGCGTGCATAACTCATGCCTTTAATCAAATTTGGTCCACCTCTTCCCACAACTACATAAAAATCTTGCTTTCCACTTTGCGAAATAATATCACGCAAAGCGTCAAACATTCCTTTGAATGTTACATAAATATCTGTGTTATTTGCTTTTCCACCAATAATAAGAAGAACGTTTGTTTGCTTCAACCAATATTTGAATACAATTTTGGAAATTTCGTACATTTTTTCGTAAGGTGGATTTCCTCCGAAATCGCTGGAAATTGTAGCTTTTTCGCTTAATATTTCTGTTGCTGCACTATTTGCTCCGCCACCAAACATAAATGGAGTTACTGTTCCAAATGGATTTACAACAACAACATCACTTTGTCCTTGATGCGTGCGAAGTTGATTAATTTCTTCTTCAAATTGAGATAGCTCAGTTGCAAATATCTCTTCTGGAAGATTTAATCTTTTATATTGTTTGTTGTCTCTATCAAATTGAGCTTTGAAATCGCAAGCAATTGGAACTAATCTTCCGTTTATCATTTTCATTCGAATTGGATTAATTTCAATCATAGTAAATCCGAAATCGTTGTAAAGATTCCACAATTTGGGCAATTGTTGCGCTAATGGAGAAATAATTTCCGATGGAGCATTTAAGTGCGAAAGAGCATCAACTATGTGATAAGTTTTCAAACCGGTTATTGAATCAAAAGTACCTTCGTAAAGTTTATCTGGTCCGAGTTCTTCAATATCAATTCCACCGTGATGTGTTAGTGTGAAATTTACTTTTCTCGAAAAAGTTGAAACTGAAAGATTAAAATATATTTCGTAGGATGATGGAATAAATTCCTCGAAAGTAACTCCATTTGCTTGGATTAATCGGTTATGAAAAAAATGTTGAGCGAAATATAATTTCCTTTTTGCAGAAAAAGCGTCAGTTGCTGAGTTTGCTATTTGAACCAAACCAGCTTTTCCCTTTTTGCCTACGCCACCATAAAAAATTGGTTTAATAACGCATTTTCCTTGTTCTTTCATCATTTTATCTAGTTCTTCCAAAGTTGCATTCTCAAAAAGAACTTTTGGAGTTGGGAAATCTGCTAAATCAAGCATTTGTTTCCCATATCGCATACCAGTAACTTGCATAAAAACCTCGAGTAGGTTCAATTAATAAAATTATTCCCCTATATCTTCATTCCACAAAGTTGGTTTTTCGCTGATAAATTTTTCCATCAATGAAATACAATTTGAGTTATTCATCAAAATGGTTTCTATTCCACTTTCGTTAAGTAATTTTTCATCGCCAAGAAAAGTTTTATTTTCTCCGATTACAACTTTTGGAATTCCATATAACCGAATTGCTCCGCTACACATCGGACAAGGTGATAAAGTTGTGTAGATTGTACATTCCCGATAAACTGATGCTGACAACCTTCCAGCATTTTCCAAAGCGTCCATTTCTCCGTGTAGAATTACGCTTCCTTTTTGTACACGACGATTGTGACCACGTCCAATAATTTTTCCATTATGAACAATTACAGAACCAATTGGAATTCCGCCTTCAGATAATCCTTTTTTTGCTTCTTCGATTGCTTCGTTCAAAAAATATTCGTGATTTTCCATTAAATCCTCTTTAACTTTTCTTAATAGTTTTGTTTTTAATTTTCTCGTTTATTGCCAAATAAAAACAATACAACTTAATAATATTTTCAAAATTTAACATTATTTAACAAGCAACATTTTCTTGGTTTCTGTAAAAGCTTGTCCCGAATTTTCGGTATTAACTATTTGCAACCTATAAAAATAAACACCACTTGGTAATTGATAATTGATAATTGATAATTGATAATTATGAGTTCCAGCGGACATTTCTTTATTTATCAAGGTTGCTACTTTTTCGCCAAGTGTGTTGAATAGTTCTAATTTTACGTGAGAACCTTTAGCAATACTGAATTTTATTTCCGTACTTGGATTGAACGGATTTGGATAATTTTGAAAAAGAATAAATTCATAAGGAATTGGTTCACTTTTTATATCAACTATTTCATAAATATCTAACCAATTAAAAATTGTTTGTAGAAATTCATTTTGTCTATTTTGTTCTGAAATTCTTGCAATGTCAAATGCAACAAAAGCAAGTTTTGTTGTGTCTGTCGAGTTTAATAATCCTGCAACTTTGCTTGTATCTTCGCCCAAATAATACAAAAATGGCAAACTGTTTCCGTGTTTACTTTGAATTACTTCAAATTCAATTTCATCTGCATTTTCAAGTGTAAAATCTTGAACAAAAAACAAAGTATCAGGATGATCAATAACGTGAATTTCTGATAGATTTGTGTTTTCAACAAATTGTACATCAAGATAATTGTCGAAGAAATCAATTGATTCCCACGAAGTTGAGCGAAGTGTTGTTAATTTATTTCCACTAACTACTACATTTCTATTTTGTGATAAATAATCGAGCAGAAAAGAAATATCAGTTTCAGAATATTGTTTTGGATTATTTCCAGAATACAAAAACACGGATTTCGGAGGAAATTCAAGGAAAATATCTTTCCAATGGTTTAGAACAAACGAATTTGTAATTCCATATTTTAAGGACATCAAATAAATTCCTGGAACAATTTCATCTTTAACCGAATTTGAATTTGAATTGTCGAGCAATAAAATATCGTAGTTCTTCGAAAAAGTTAGAAATGAATACTTAAATCTGTAAGGAAGTTGATTTTCTAAATTGCTGATAAAAATATCTATATTTGCCAAACTTTGCGGATTTACGTAAGCAATTCCAACATTAAATTCCATTGTTTGTAAAGACTGAATTGTAAAAACTGAACTATCAATCTGATTTCCGTCTTCATCGCTAAAATCAATTTGTATATCTTCAGATGTTTCAAAGATTTCGCTTTTTATGTAAAACGAAATTGGCTTATTGTTGAAATTTGTAACGTTATATTTGTTAAGAGTTAAAATCGTACCATTTTCAATCACGCTAAAATCAGGTTGTTGAGGTTCAATTGACAAAACAGGAAGCGATGAATTTGCTTGATAGATTTCTTTTGTTTCATCATCTTGTAGCCAAGCAATAATTTCAAGATTCTTCCAATCCCAATTATTTTCAATAGATGTAGCAAAGTAAAAAGTGAGCGAATCGCCAGCATTTATCTGATTTACCGAAATTCCCTCGAAATTGGGTAACATTTTCCGCATAACAGAAGGAAAATTAGTCTCACCATTTGAACCTGGAGGCGAAGAATAAGTTACCATTCTCTGTGTAATTGATGTATGAAGTTTCAGATTTTCAGATGAAATATTTTCTGACGAATAAATGTGAACAAAATATTTTACGGAATCAGAAGTAATTTGTGCAGAAATGTTTATCCAAAATGGAGTAGAAATTATTTCTTCATTCATCTGTTGCCACATTAGTTCTTTATCAGTAGGTGCACCTTTCACTTTTCCATTTATTAAATATTGTGGAGTGTAAAGAAGATTATAAAATTCAATACGACCAGCATTATCAATTGGATTATCAAGATACATTGGATCAGTTGGATCGGGGAAATTTGGATGATAACGAACAGAAATTAAGCCGCCATAATAATCTGCATAGAAATCATTAAGCAATTCGTTAGAAGCCGCACAACTTCCGCAACCTGAATTTGTTGCAACTTCCAACAACACAATTTTCTTGAATTGAGCAAAATTTGTTGCAGTTAAGATGAAAATCAAAAACAATGCTCTTTTCACATTTTCCTCCTCAAGAAAATTAAATTACGCTCCAATATGTCTTGAGATTACCAATCTTTGGATTTCTGAAGTTCCTTCGCCAATTTGCAAAAGTCGTTGGTCGCGATAAAACCTTTCGATGTCATATTCTTTCATCAAACCATAACCACCGTGAATTTGGACAGCCTCATCAGCAACTTCTTTTGCAATTTCTGAGCAATATAATTTTGCCATTGCAGCTTCCTTTGCAAATTGCTTTTTAGAATCTTTTAACCAACAAGCTTTATAAAGTAAATTTCTGCCAAGTTCAATTTTTAGAGCCATATCAGCAAGTTTGAATGCAATTGCTTGAAATTTTATGATAGGTTTTCCGAATTGTTGGCGAGTTTTTGCGTGTTCTAAAGCAATTTCGTAAGCACCTTGTGCTAATCCCAAACCCATTGCAGCAATTGACAATCTTCCGTTATCCAATGTACTTAACATTATTTTTGAACCTTGACCGATTGCACCGAGTAGATTTCCTTCCGGAACTTTGCAATCATCAAAATATAGTTCTGATGTTATTGATGCTCGCCACATCATTTTTTTGTGCATTGTAACTGGATTAAATCCCGAAGTTCCATTTTCAACTATGATTGTGGAATATTCTTTTCTATCGCCGTTCATTCCAGTTATTGCTTGAACAGTTGTTCCAAGTGAAAAATCTGTTGATCCATTCGTGATGAATATTTTTGAACCGTTTATTGTCCACTGACCGTTTTCAAGAACTGCATTTGTTTTTGTCCCGCGTGAATCGGAGCCAGCATTTGGTTCTGTTAATCCAAAAGCCCAAAGTTTATCGCCTTTTGTAAGTTGAGGCAAGTATTTTTCTTTTTGAACTTTTGTTCCAAAGTAGTAAAGTGGTCCAATTCCAAGTGAATTGTGTGCGGCTAAAGTTGCTGCGTGTGAACCATCAATTCGTGCTAATTCTTCAACAGCAATAATATAAGAAATAGTATCTGTTCCCAAACCGCCATATTCTTCTGGCAAATACATTCCGAAAAGTCCAAGTTCTCCCATCTTTTTTGTTAATTCTGGTGAGAATTGTTCATTTTCATCAAGTTGTTTGGCAAGCGGTTTTACTTCATTTTCGGCAAAATCGCGGACTGTTTTTCTTATATCATTTTGCTGATTTGTTAAGTTGAAATCCATAATTATTCCTGATTATCTAACGCTTTTTGTTTTTCATATTCTTCGTTACGAATTTGATCTTTTATATTCTGTTTGAACTTTGATTTCTTTATTTGTGAAAAGACAAATAGAATAATTATTACAAAAACTAAACCTATTCCAACATACAAATAAATTGGTTTTCCCTGGTCAAGACGTTTTTCCCATTCACTAATCAAATCATCTACTGTATCAATTTTATCTTTATTTACTAAATTAGCCTCTAATAACAATGATAAATAATCATCGTTTACGTCATTCCAAGCAGAATCAACAAAAGAATGATATGTCATTATTAAACTATCTTTGTCGCCCGCTCGAACACTTTCCTTTTCAAGAAAATCTATCATCGAATCGAAGAATACTTCAACTGAATTGTTATCTTCAAGCATAATTCCCTGTTCTCTGAAAACTTTTCCCATCATACTAGTAAGTTGTCTTTGAATTTCAAATTGCCATGCACTTACTTCATATTTCAGATTCTGATATTCGCTGCTATCTACTGATTTCTTTTGCAGGAATTCTATTGTACTATTATCTAATTTTGATAGATTTTTGGATAAATCCTTACTTTCTTTGTAAATTCTGATTAATTCTTCGGCTGGTAATTCAACATTTTTTAAGTACTGACGGTTATCGTTTACCAAAATCTCAAGTTGTTTTAGGTAATTGAAGTTGATGATTTTCAAAACTCCTCCGCCTGTTTCAAGTGATTCATTTGGATTTATTCTTGCTTGCACAAATAATATTGAATCAAGAAGTGAGTAGATTACTCTTTCTCTTTCAATTAAATTACTTTGCAACTCTCGAATTTTTCTATTCAATTGCGACTGATTTTGCGAATTCTTTCGTGCAGATTTCTTCAAACCTTCAATTTCGTTCAATTTCGACATATATGAATTTGACAATTCATCAAGTTGTTGCTTCAATTCGCTAATTTCAGTCTGTAGAGTTTCAATATTTTCTTCATATTGAACTTCTTTTGCTAAAACTTCGCGTTTTGCATATAAATTTTTGCTCAACTCATCAAAAATTGATTTATATGTTTTTGGGTAAAGAGATTGAGAAATTAATTCAGAATGAGATACATTTTTGTCTTTATAATTTGCAATTTCAACTTCCAAACGAGAAAGTGATAAATTATCTGTTACCACTTCAATTGACTGGTTAAATTGGTCAATTTGCTTTTCGAAACTTGTAACATATTCTAAATCTGATTGGCCAAAAGCAAACGAGAATAGAAGTACAACTAAACCTAAAATTTTATTTCTTTTCATATTTTCCTTCCTTACTAAGCTTTACAATTTTTTCATTATCAATAAGTAACTCGACATAACTTCCGCGTTGGTTAAATACGGGATTTACGATTCCATTCTTTGTTATTTCAATTATTGAATAGACTTCCATTTTGTTCAAATCTTCTTGTAAGATGTAAACATTCTTAAATTTGTTTGCAGTCAAAAAGTATAATCCTTCATAATTTCTTATTACACGCACTTCTTGAACATTTGGTTGATTATCTGTAATCAGAATTTCATTTTCGAATATCTTTTTCAGATTCATTGTTAACGAATATCTCGGAATTGATATTGTAAAATCTTTTTGCACTTGAACCGCATTTTCGATTGGCCATTCGTAATTTGCTGGCTCTAATTTGATTGTCTGACATCCTAATGACAGCAATATTAAACCAAAAACAAGTAATATTTGTATTTTTTTCATAACAGACCTTTATTTTATATTAAATTCTCTGAACCAAAAATTTATTCCATTTTTTATTCCGTGCTTCATTTTTGCACCGCGATAACCGTGTCGTTCGTTTGGATAAATCATAATTTCAAATTCTTTTCCTAAAATTTGTAACTTTTCAATCAATTGCAAAGTATTTTGATAGTGAACATTATCATCCATCGTTCCAGAAGTTATCAATAACTTTCCTTTTAATTTTTCTGCGTGATTCATGACAGAACCGAACTTGTAACCTTCAGGATTTTCAGACGGTTTATCCATATTCCTTTCAGTATAAACATTGTCATAAAGTTGAAAATCAGTTACTGCAAATTCCGAAACTCCATGCGTAAAATAATCAGCACCCAAAGTTAGAGCAAGCAAAGTTGCATAACCACCATAACTTCCGCCAGTAATTCCAATCTTAGTTGAATCAATAAAACTCCAATTTCTAACTTCTTTTGCAGCATCAATAAAATCATAGATTTCGTAATTTCCAAGATTTCTATGAATTTTTTCAACTTGCTTTTTCCCGTAATGACCAGCAAATGAATTGTCGATAGTTAGTACAATTATTCCTTCAGCAGCGAGATAATAATTATACATCCAGCGTGATGCACGATTTTTTACAAGTGAATTCCCAGGTCCGCCGTAAACATCAAACAAAATTGGGTATTTCTTTGATTTATCGAAATCCGGCGGATAAATACAAATCGCTGGCATTTCTATTCCATTTCTATTTTTTATCCGAATTTCTTCAGTTTTACCAAAATTAAATTCATTATATTTTTCTGATTTTGAATCAAAAAGAATTTCAATTTGGTTTGATGAGATTTGGTTCAAAATTATTTGAGTTGGATTTGATAAACTGGAAAATCTATCCAAATAATATTCTCGATTTGGAGATAAATTAACCGAATGAGTTCCAACATTCTGTGTAAGTTTTTCCACTTCATTTTTTGAAGAGATTTTATAAAAATGCGTTTCTGTACTTCCAATTTCGAATGCTTCGCAGAATAAATTTCCATTTTCGTCAAAATCTAAAACATTTTGAATAATTAAATTCTCATTTCCATAATCTTTAGATTTTTTTCCATTTTCATCATAAATATAAACTTTTGCGGTTCCTTCAAAATCTGAAATAAATTCAATTTTCGTGTCATTTTCCAAGAAACTAACATTCTCTTTGAATTCCACCCAACTTTTCTGATGCTCACTATAAATTACTTTATTTGAGTTCGTTTTTGTATTCCACAAAACAAAATTTAGGTTTTCCTGACTTCTATCTACTGTTTGATAAAGCAATTTATCGCCATTTTCTGACCACAAAATCCAAGCGATATATTTTTCACTATTCAAACTCGAATCTATCCAACTTGTCTTTTTTGTTGCAAAATCGAAAATTCCCAACCAGACTTTTGGGTCGCTATCACCAGCTTTTGGATAATTTGCAACTTCCAATTCACCGTGAATTCCATCTGCTTTGAACAAAGTAAAAGTTGGAACTGTAGAATCATCAAATTTTAGAAAAGCAACTTTTTCACTATTTGGAGAAAGATAAAAAGATCTATAATTTGAAGCTCTACCAAGAATTTCTTCATAATAAACCCATGAAGCGTAACCATTTTTCACAATATCACTGCCATCAAATGTAATTTGAGTTTGTTCATCAGTTTGAATGTTATAAGCAAAAAGATTGTTTTTACAAGTGAAACCCAATGTTTTAAAATCTTTTGATAAAGTTGGATTTACAATTTCTGTAGTTGAAATATTTAGTTTTTTATTGATTCCGTCTGTTGTTACAAAATAAAATTCTTCGCCATCTTTCAGTAAAAATTTTTTAAAATCTTCTGAATTTTCAACAATTTCCATAGAATTTACATTTTCTGCAATAATTTCTTTCAAATCACTTTTTTGGAAAATAATTTCTGAAGTTTTGTCCCTTACATTCCATTTTTCGTAAACAACTTCTCCATTTTTCCTTTGAGTAAGAATGTAATTTTCATCATCAACCCATTTATAAAAAGAAGGAATTTGTTTGTAAAAAGGTGAACTAAACAAATCATCAAAAGTAACTTTTCTTTGTTGAGGAAAAACGGAAGAAAACACAAGAAAAATTAGAATTATAACTTTTTTCACTATCACTCCAAAACATAATTTTTAGTGAATAAATTTAACGATATTTTATCTTTTTGATTCAATAGAATACTCTTTCTTTCGCATTCCAATGTGACTAATTGCAAAATCATATTTAATTGGGTCGAAATTGTCAAATTTCATTAAATTTTCTGTTATTTCTTCAGCCATTTTCCAACTGATATTTTTCAACTTGGTTAACCGAAATTCTTGCGAAATTCTTGCGACATGCACATCAACTGGAATAACAAGCTGATTTTTTCGAATTCCTTGCCAAATTCCAAAATCCAATTCATCTTTTCTAACCATCCATCGTAAAAATAAATTCATCCTTTTGGCAGAACTTCCATTTCCAGGATTTGCGAACATAAATTTAATTCCATTTGTAAATTTTCCTTTTTCATTTGATTTTTCTATAAACCAAGTTGAAAATTCTGAAATCTCTTTCTTCAAATTATTGTGTTTTGAAGAATATTTTTCCATAAATAGATTTTCCAACGAATCGAATTCAAAAATTGCTTCGTGAATCAATTCAAACAATGTGAAAATATCTTGTGAAGAAAAAAATCTGTACTTCAGATTAGCAAATTTCCCAAATTCTGATTTTTCTTCGAACTGAAGAAAATAATTTTTGACCGATTTTCCCCAAATTTGTTCGAGTTTCAAAATTATTTTTAATATTTGACTAACATTTCCAAAAGCAAATATTGCAGAAATAAATGCTACAATTTCAATATCAGCTATTTTGTTGTATTTATGCGGAATTTCTAAAGGATCTGGAGAAATTAACTCTTTTTTATCAAAATGATGATAGAAAGTATTTAACTTTTTTTCGAGCAATTTTAATTGCATTTAATCTCAAATTATTAAGTTTGTGCTTCAAAATACGAGATAAAATATAATGAAACTACTTATGATTTACGCTAACCTTTTCGGCTACAAAACAACAAAAAAAGGTTGGGAAGAAGCCGAAGAAATTAACGAAGAAAAACAGATTGAAAATGCTCTAGTTGGATTTATTCAAATTGAAGAAAATGACGAAAACAGACTTGCAGAAGTTGAGACTAAAATGATAAAACAACTGAAATGGGCGGCACGAAAAAATGAAACAAATCGCATTATTTTGCATTCATTCGCACATTTATCCGAAAGCAAAGCAAATCCTAATTTTATAAAGCAATTTTTTGACAGTGCGGAAAAAAGATTAAAAGAAAGTGAATATGAAACATTCCAAACTCCTTTCGGTTTCTTTTTAGATTTAGATTTAAAAGCACCTGGCAATTCCTTCGCTCGAATTTTCAAGGATATTTAATTTTAGGTAAAATTTCAAATTAATTATGAATTGCAGTTTATCAATAATAAATAAGAATTAATCACTCAAATTCTTTATCAACAAGACAGATAAAAACAAAATCTTCAGTTTCAGATAGATTTTTAAATTGATGTTTTTCATTTGGTAAAACAAGTGCAATATTGCCACTTTCTACGCGATTTTCATTCCCATCTTCATCCAACATTGCTCCCTTTCCACTAATAATATAATTCAAATGTTCATAATTATGCGAATGGAAAGGGGAATTTCCGCCAGGTTCGATTGTAAAAACTCTCAAAGACATTTTAGGAGTTCCATCTAATTTGCCAATTACAAGTTGTTTTGTAACTTTTTCGGCACCTTGCATTGTAACAGCAATTTTTGAAATAGAATCCAAATTTTTAATAATCATTTTTACTTTCTTAGATTAATTTGAAGCATTAATAATTGATAAAAATGTATCGGCTTTTAATGAAGCTCCGCCAATCAAACCACCATCAATATTTGGTTTACTTAATAATTCTTTAGCATTTTCTGGCTTCATACTTCCGCCATATTGAATAATAAGTTCTTGTGCAACCGATGAATTAAACAGTTTTTCAACTAAATCGCGAACGAATTTGTGTGCTTCGTCAGCTTGTTCGGGCGAAGCAGTAACTCCAGTTCCAATTGCCCAAACTGGTTCGTAAGCAACAATAATATTTGCCATTTGGCTTTCAGTTACTCCAGAAAGTCCTTCAAAAACTTGCGTTTTTAGAACTTGTTCCATTGTTCCATTTTGTCTTTCTTCTAATGTTTCGCCAATACAGAAAATTGGTTTTAAACTTTCTTCAAGTGCTTTTTTGATTTTTTTATTTATCCATTCATTACTTTCGCCAAAAATTGTTCTTCGTTCTGAATGGCCTAAAATAACGTACTCGCAACCAATATTTTTTATCATTTCAGCTGAAACTTCACCAGTAAAAGCTCCATTTTTCTCATAGAACATATTTTGAGCGCCAACTCGCACTTTCGAATTTTTGGTTAATTCAACCGCAGTTTCAAGTGATGTAAATGGTGGACATACAATTACGTCCGTATTTTCAAGGTGATTATCCATTTTATTAATAATTTCTGAAATCAGTTCAACTGTTAATTTCAGATTGTTATTCATTTTCCAATTTCCTGCAATTATTTTTCTTCGCATTGTAATCCTTATAAATTTATTGCTTCTACTCTTTTAATTTCTGGAATTTTCAACATCAAAGCTCGCTCGATTCCAGCTCGTAAAGTTAATGTTGCCATCGGACAGTGGCTACAAGTTCCAAGCAATTTAACTTTAACTATATTTTTATCTGTAATTTCAACAATTTCAACATCACCACCATCTGCAGTTAAATATGGGCGAACATCTTCAATTGCCTCTTTTACTTTTTCAAGTGTTATAGACATTATATTGTTATTTCTATTTTATTTTTGATACTATTTCTTATGCTTATTTGTGCGGCTAAGTTTCTTCCAATTTCAACGAATTTCTTTGTGTACTCAGTTTCTGGATGAGAAATTACGAATGGCTTTCCAGAATCTCCACCTTCACGAATTGCCATATCAATAGGAATTCCACCAAGAAAAACTGTTTCTAATTCATCAGCTAATTTTTGTCCGCCACCTTCACCAAAAATATTATATCTATTTCCTGTATCTGGTGCAATAAAATAGCTCATATTTTCAACAATGCCGAGCACAGGAACATTAACTTTTCTGAACATTCTTAATGCTTTACTTGCGTCTGCCAATGAAACATCTTGCGGAGTTGTAACAATTACAGAACCAGTAAGCGGAATTGATTGAGCCAAAGTAAGTTGAATATCTCCAGTCCCGGGTGGTAAATCGAAAATTAAATAATCAAGTTCATCCCAATCAACATCCGACATAAATTGTTTTGTTGCTCCGCTAACCATTGAACCACGCCAAATTACAGGGTCGTTATTATCAATTAAAAAACCTATTGACATTATTTTTACTCCATAATTTTCCAATGGAACAATTTGTTGTTTTCCATTTTTATTTACCATTATTGGACGTTCATTTATTCCAAGCATTAATGGAATACTTGGTCCGTAAAAATCAGCATCCAACAAACCAACTTTCGCTCCATCTTTGGCTAGAGCAACAGCAAGATTTACAGCGACAGTGCTTTTTCCGACGCCGCCTTTTCCTGAAGCTACTGCTATTGTATTTTTAACGTGTGGTAAAAATTCTTTCATTTTATCATCATCTTGCGTAGTTACGTTTGAAGTCAAATTTACTTCAATTTCTTCTAATTCTGGATGATCTTTTTTTATTTCGGCAATTGCATCATTTTTTATTTTGTCTTTAAGTGGACAGGCTGGTGTTGTAAGTTCAATGTTTAATGAAACTTTTTTTCCATCAACTTTTACATCTTTTACCATTTTTAATGTAACCAAATCTTTGTGTAAATCTGGGTCATCAACTTTTCGTAGTGAATTTACAACAGAATCGACAGTGATTAAACTCATCTTTCTCCTTTTCTTTCTTTAATTTTTTAAGTGAACAAAATTAATTAAATGGGACTTAATAACCATATTTTTTTAGATAATATTCAACTAAAAATAATATAAAGCTCTCTTGATTATTAATTTAAGTTTGCTTAATTTTATTTAATAAGTTAGGTTAATTATGAGTACAATCTCGAAAGAAAATTATCTAAAAGCAATTTTCATTGAAGAAGTTGAAAGAAATTCACACGTTCCTGTTAATATTCTTTCTGCTAAGTTGGGAATTTCGCAAGCTGCAGTTTCTGATATGTCAAAAAAATTAGCAAATGAAGATTTGTTAGATTATCAAAAATATAAAGGCTTGAAAACCACTCAAAAAGGCAGAAATATTGCTCTTGATATTATCAGAAAACATAGGCTTTGGGAAGTATTTTTGACGAATACACTCGGTTATAATTGCGATGAAGTTCACGATGAAGCTGAAATGTTAGAACATTCTACAAGCACAAAATTGATAAATAAAATAGAAGAATTTCTGAATTTCCCAATTCTTGACCCGCACGGCTACCCAATTCCCGATAAAAATGGAAATTTTCCAAATACTCGCGAAATTATCAATTTTTCGCAAGTTGAAGTTGGAAAGTTCTACGAAGTTGCTCGAGTTAACGACGAAAACAAGGAAGTTATGAATTATTTAACAAAAATTGGAATTGTTCTAGGCGAAAAATTATTTATTGAAAATAGCTTGGAATTTGACAAAACGTTAATCGTAAAAATTAGAGGAAATTCAATTGCAATTTCTTCTCAAATTTCTGAAATATTTTCAGTTTCTCTTGTTGAAGGAGCATAAAATGTTTATTTACATAATCTTAACAGCAATTATTATATCTTTTTTCACTTTTTACTTAAGTAAAATCCGAAGGGATAATTCTAATAGAATAAACTTTGAGAATGCCTTAAAGTTCATATTCAAGCAAAATAGAAACAACATTTCTGTGAATTTTATAAGTATAAAAGGACATTTGGAACTTTCCGATAAACGAACTCTCGAAATAATCCAACATTTACTCGATTCACAATTAATTACACAAAATAACTATGATTTTTTTGTAAGTGATGAAGGGAAAGATTTTGCGGTAAATATTATTAGAAATCACAGATTGTGGGAAAAATACTTAGCTGAAGAAACTGGAATTCATGAATTGGATTGGCATTCTGAAGCAGAGAAAAAAGAACACAATTTATCTGAGATTGAAAGAAATCATTTGATTAAAAAACTTGGTAATCCGCTACGCGACCCACATGGAGATCCAATTCCAACAATAAGCGGGCAATTTTTCCAATTGAAATCAATTCCACTTTCCCAAATTAACGAACCGATTAATTTTCAAATTTTACATATTGAAGATGAACCAAAGGAAATTTATTCTCAAATTCTCAAAATTGGTTTGTTTCCTAATTCTAAAATTAAAATTGAAAAAGTCGATACGAAATTCTGGTTTGCGAAAACAGAATTTGGAGATATTCTAATTCCAAAATCAGTTGGAACAAACATTTCCATACAAATTTTAGATGAAGAAATTGAATTTGAGAATAATTTATTCCCACTTTCTCAACTACAAATTGGACAAATAGCTGTAGTTAAAAATATTTCCTCAAAATTACGTGGTTTGAATAGAAGAAGATTACTCGATTTCGGATTTATTCCCGGGGCTGAAATTTCCCTGAATTTTGAAAATTTTGCAAATGACCCGCGTGCTTTTGAAGTAAAGAAAACTTTAGTTGCTCTTCGTAATGATATTTCAGAAAATATTCTTGTGAGGATAAAATGAGTAAAAATTGTGTTCTTTGTCCATTTTGGAAAACCGATGGACTTTCGCAGCTTGGTGGAAATTTGGGAAATTACGATTTCAAAATTGCTCTTGCAGGAAATCCAAATGTTGGTAAAAGTACAGTATTTAACAATTTAACTGGTTTACATCAACACACAGGAAATTGGCCTGGGAAAACCGTTTCGCGAGCCGAAGGAAGTTTCAAATTCGGCGAAAATAAATATAAAATTGTAGACTTGCCTGGCACATATTCCCTACTTTCAACAAGTATTGATGAAGAAATTGCACGGAATTATATACTTTTCGAAAATCCAGCAGTAACTCTTATTATTGTTGATTCTACTCGGCTTGAAAGAAATCTAAATCTCGTTTTTCAGATTTTAGAAATAACTGATAACGCAATTCTCGTATTAAATTTACTAGATGAAGCTGAAAGAAAAGGACTAACAATCAACATTCGCCAACTTTCAAAGGAATTAGGAATTCCTGTTGTTGGGATGAATGCTCGCTCAAAAGTTGGAATGGATGAACTTCTTAAATATATTGATGAAGTTGCGACGAAGAAGTATATCACAAAACCTCGTAAAATGGAACAATTCTCACCAAATATTGAAACTGCTTGCAAAAATATAGTAACTGAACTCGAACAAATCGACCCAAATATTCCCAATTTACGATGGATTTCACTCAGAATGCTTGAAGGTGACCAAACAATTTATGATGAATTTTCTGAAAAAAAATCCAATGAAATTCTAAAAAAGGAAATAAGCAAAGAACAAAGTCAAAAGTTATTTGATACAATTGAAAATTGCAGATGGGAAATTGGTGATTCTTTTATCGACCAAGTTGTAGAAGATATTTACGTTCGATGTCAGAAAATAGCGGAAAAAGTAATCGAAACGAAACAATCTCATAAATTTAATTGGGATGTTTTTCTCGATAAATTATTCGTAAGTAAATTTACAGGCTTTCCAATAATGTTCCTCTTTCTTGCAATTACACTTTGGATTACAATTCAAGGTGCAAACATTCCTTCAGCTTGGTTGGGAACACTTTTAATTGATGATTTTCTGCCAATTCTAAAACAATTTACTAGCATTTTTTTACCGAATTGGTTAACTGGTTTGCTAATTGATGGAGGTTATCTTGCTACTGCTTGGGTTGTAAGCGTAATGTTACCACCAATGGCAATTTTCTTTCCACTTTTTACACTTTTGGAAGATTTTGGATATTTGCCACGTGTTGCATTTAATATGGATTCCATTTTTCGAAGAGTTGGCGGACACGGAAAACAAGCATTAACTATGACAATGGGTTTTGGTTGCAACGCTGCTGGTGTTGTTGCTACAAGAATAATTGATAGTCCGCGCGAAAGACTTATTGCAATAATTACTAATAATTTTGCAATGTGTAATGGAAGATGGCCTACCCAAATTCTGATTGCAACAATTTTTATAGGAACACTTGCTCCAATTGAATATTCAAGTTTGATTGCTTCAGCAGCAGTTATCGGAGTTACACTTCTTGGTGTTCTATTAACGTTAATTATTTCACTTTTATTATCTAAAACTGTATTAAAAGGAGAAACTTCAATTTTTAGTTTTGAATTACCACCATACAGACCGCCGAGAATATTACAAACTCTGTACACTTCTTTAATTGATAGAACGATATTTGTCTTGTGGCGTGCAATATTATTTGCATTTCCTGCTGGGTTGGTTATTTGGGGAATTTCAAACATTTCTTTTGGGAATGAAGTTTTAGCAAAACAATTGATTGATTTTCTAAATCCATTCGGGATTTTACTTGGCTTAAATGGAATAATTATTTTGGCTTATCTGATTGCAATTCCCGCAAATGAGATTGTAATTCCAACAATTTTGATGTTAACAACTTTAGTTACTGGAATTTCAGAATTTGGAAATGGTGCTGGGGTAATGTTTGAAACTGATTCAATAGCCGACACAGCGTTTCTTCTTCAATCTGGTGGTTGGACATTACTTACGGCAATAAATGTAATGATATTCAGTTTAATTCATAATCCATGTTCAACAACAATTTATACAATTTATAAAGAAACCGGAAGTATAAAATGGACTTCAATTTCCACTTTAATACCTCTAATTCTCGGATTTTTAATAACTTATATTATTGCTCAAATTTGGTAAGCTTAAAAAATACAATTTTCAACTTGAATAGAATTCTTCTTAGAAAATAGCGTTTTCACTTTAAATATTTATCAAACCAAACTTTTCTAAGAGAATTTACTTCAGATTTATGTGCTTTTAAAAAGTGAGTTCCTTCTTCCAACAAAACTACTTTTAGGTTTGTTTTGAATTTAGCCAATTTCTGAGATAACAAGATCGAATCTTCTACTGGAACTCTATCATCCGCCAAACCGTGAATTATCATAAGCGGAGTATTTTGCGAGATTAATTCAGAATTTGCAATAATTGAACGAGATTTGCACATTTTCGATTCTTCTTCCTGCGATAGTTTTCCATAAGTTCGTTCAATTAATTTTTCCATGAATTTACTTTTGGGTTCATCACATCTCAAATTTGAAACTCCACCAATAGTTATTGCCGCTTTAAATACTTCTGTCCGCATTAATGAAAGATAAGTCATCATTCCACCGCGGCTCCAACCTTCAATTCCCCAATTATTTGTATCAGCAAAATCAAAATTTTTAGCAATTTCCATCAGATTAAAAATATCATTTACATCTTCGCCGCCAAAAGTATCCTTTCCATCACCGCCAGCATTTCCACGATATTGCGAAGCAAATACAAAATATCCCCAACTTGCCAAAAGTCCCAAAAAACCAAAAGCAGTAAAATCATCAAGCAAACCAAGTTCACCAAGTCCGCCTCTATTCCACATAATACAAGGAATTTTTGAACTAATTCCTTTTGGGAACGCAACAAAACCCTTTACTTTTAAGCCATCAGAAGAATAAGTTAAGTTATGAACTTCCGCAAGCTCAACAACTTCTTTTCCCCAACCGCTTGAAATTAATTTCATCTTTCTTTCATCGAGAACTATTTGTTTTTGTTCTATTAACTCATTTTTCATTACTTTTGCACGATTATATTCAAAATTCAAACTCAAAATAAGTGATTTTATGAAAGAAAAGTTATTGATTTTTACTTTTACTATTCTTCTTTTAATAAGTTGCAAAGAAGAAAAGCTCGAAATTCCCAAAACGACTGCTGTTAATGAGAATTCAATTCAATTCAAAAAAGATGGAGAATTATCCTTTTTAGATGAAGACGGAAAAATTTTAGCAATAGTTGATATTGAAATTGCTGATACAGAACAAAAAAGAGCAACGGGTTTAATGTTTCGTGAAAAAATGATGGAAAACCAGGCGATGTTATTTGTTTTTCCAAATGAAGATTTTCAATCTTTTTGGATGAAAAATACTATTCTTTCGCTTGATATGATTTTTGTTAATTCAAATAAGCAAATAGTTAACATTCAAAAAGACACAACTCCTTTTACAACAACAAATTACCCTTCAACCGAACCAGCAATTTACGTTGTGGAAGTTATAGCCGGTTTTACAGATAAATTCAACATACAATCAAAAAATTCAATTACTTGGCGAATAACAAATTAATTCAAATTTTATAACGCTATTTGTACATATTTACTTAATTTTGAGCCCAACAAAAAAAACTCCCGAGTAAATTGAACGAAAAATTAAAATTAGTTTTGGAAGATGCAACCGAGTACGTCGGCTACAACTTTGGCTATTTTGCCAGAACCGAAGGCGAGATAGTATTTAACACTGGAATGATTGGTTACCCAGAAACATTAACAGATCCATCCTATTTTGGGCAGATTTTAGTTGAAACTTACCCATTGATTGGGAATTACGGAGTTCCTAATAAATCTAAAAAAAATGGAATTTTGCAATTTTTTGAATCAGATAAAATTCAAATTCGAGCATTGATTGTAAACGATTATTCATTTGAATTTTCACATTGGAATGCAGATAAATCACTTGCAGATTGGTTGGTTGAAGAAAAAATTCCCGCTATTTACGGAATTGATACACGTGCTTTAACTCGAAAACTACGTGATAAAGGCACAATGCTTGCAAAAATTGTTTTTGAAAATGAAAATGCAGATTTTTCAAATATTATCGATCCAAACGAACAAAACTTAGTTCAACAAGTTTCCATTTCATCTGAAATTGAATACGCAAAAGGTAAAAGTAGAATAATTTTAGTTGATCATGGTGTAAAATTTAACATTCTTCGCGAATTTCTAAATCGAGATATTTCAATTCTACGAGTTCCATACAATTTCGATTTCAGTTCAATTAATGCAGATGGAATTGTTATTTCAAGTGGTCCTGGCGACCCAACACAGTGCAAGGAAACTATCGAACACACAAAAAAAGCTATTTTGGAGAATAAACCAATTTTGGGAATTTGTTTGGGTCATCAAATTCTTGGTTTAGCTGCTGGTTGTGATACTTACAAATTGAAATACGGTCATCGTTCACATAATCAACCAGTAAATGAAATGGGAACGAAAAGGACATTGATTACAACCCAAAACCATGGTTTTGCGATTAAACGCGAGACTTTGCCCGAAGATTGGCGTGAATGGTTTACAAACGATAACGATAGCACAAACGAAGGAATTATTCATATTTCTAAACCTTTTTTTGGAACACAATTTCATCCAGAAGCAAATCCTGGTCCCGATGATACAAACTATATTTTTGACATGTTTATAAGAACCTTAAAATGATAAGAAAAGATAAATACAATAAGATTTTAATTCTCGGTTCTGGAGCTTTACAAATTGGGCAAGCCGGCGAATTTGATTATTCAGGAAGTCAAGCAATTAAAGCTCTGAAAGAAGACGGAATTAAAATTGTTTTAATAAATCCGAATATCGCAACAATTCAAACTTCCGAACAATTGGCTGATGAAGTTTACTTTCTACCACTTTCAATAAATTATGTAGAAAAAGTAATTGAAAAAGAAAAACCTGATGGAATTTTACTTGGATTTGGCGGACAAACTGCTTTAAATGTTGGAGTTGAACTTTACACTTCAGGAATTTTACAGAGACACAACATAAAAGTTTTAGGAACTTCGGTTGAAACAATCAAAAATACTGAAGACAGAAAATTGTTTGCGGAAAAAGTAGCCGAAGTTGGTTTGCAAATGGCACAAAGTTTTTCTGTTTATTCAGTTGATGAAGCTGTGCAAGCGGCTGAAAAAATTGGTTTTCCGATTATGTTGCGAATTGCTTACGCTCTTGGAGGTTTAGGTTCTGGAATAGTTGATAACAAGCAAGATTTGATAGAAAAAGCAAATCGTGCGTTTTCGTTTACAAATCAAATTTTAATTGAAGAATCACTTTTTGGCTGGAAAGAAGTAGAATATGAAATTGTTAGAGATAAATTCGATAACGCAATTGCAGTTTGTTCTATGGAAAATTTTGACCCAATGGGAATTCACACTGGTGATAGTATCGTAATTTCGCCAGTTCAAACACTTTCGGCAACTGAAAATTTCAAACTACGTTCAATCGGAATCAAATTGATTCGACATTTGGGAATTATTGGCGAATGCAATATCCAATATGCACTTTCACCAAATTCTGAAGATTACAGAATAATCGAAGTAAATGCACGCCTAAGTCGTAGTTCGGCTTTAGCTTCAAAAGCAACCGGTTATCCACTTGCATTTGTTGCTACTAAACTTTCTATTGGTTATGCACTTAATGAAATTGAAAATTCCGTTACAAAACAAACTTCTGCAGCTTTTGAACCAGCATTAGATTATGTTGTTCTAAAATTTCCACGATGGGATTTACAAAAATTTAACCAAGTTAGCACAACTCTCGGTTCAGAAATGAAATCGGTTGGCGAAGTAATGGCAATCGGACGAAGTTTTGAAGAAGTTTTGCAAAAAGCAATTAGAATGCTTGATATTGGTAAGAATGGCCTTGTTTGCAATAATTCTGAAAATACTGAAGATATTAGAAAGCAAATAAAAGCGGCAAATCCGAATAGAATTTTTCAAATTGCAACTGCTCTCGAACAAAATTTTTCTATTGATGAAATTAATAAACTAACCAAAATTGATAAATGGTTTTTGTACAAATTAAAGAGAATTGTAGATCTAAAGAAAAGATTTCAATCTTCTAAACTTGAAGAAATTGACATTGATAACTTTTTCCATCTTAAAAAAGTTGGTTTTTCTGATAAACAAATTGGGTTACTTACAAACAATGATGAATTTTCTGTGAGAGCAAGAAGAAAATCGCTGGGAATTTTTCCTGTTGTAAAGCAAATTGATACACTTGCCGCAGAATATCCCGCAAAAACAAATTATCTTTATCTTACTTATCACGGAACAGAAAACGACATCAACTTTGGTGAAAAAAATCAAATAATTGTTTTAGGAAGTGGTGCTTATCGAATTGGTTCTTCTGTAGAATTTGATTGGTGTTGCGTAAATGCCGCACAAACTTTGGATAAACACAATTATAAATCAATTATGATTAATTACAATCCAGAAACTGTAAGTACTGATCACGATACTTTTCATAAATTATATTTTGATGAATTAAGTTTGGAAAGAATTCTTGATATTTATGAAAAAGAAAATCCAATTGGAGTAATTGTTTCCGTTGGAGGACAAATTCCAAATAATTTAGCGATTAAGTTGAGCAAAAGTGGCGTAAAAATACTTGGAACTTCGCCCGAACAGATTGACAACGCTGAAAGTCGCGACAAGTTTTCTGAAATTCTTGATAATCTTGAAATTGACCAACCACAATGGGAAGAATTAACTGATCACGAATCTGCAAGAATTTTCTGTAAAAATGTTGGTTTTCCGGTTTTAATTCGCCCAAGTTACGTTCTTTCTGGTGCTGCAATGAGTGTAATTTTAACTGTATCTGAACTTGATATTTATCTAAAAAACGCTTCGGATATAAGCAAAGAACATCCCGTTGTAATATCAAAATTTATTACAGATGCACGCGAAATTGAAGTTGACGCAGTTGCTCAAGATGGCGAAGTTGTAGTTTATGCTATTTCAGAACATATTGAAAATGCCGGAGTTCATTCTGGAGACGCAACAATTGTTTTTCCACCACAAAGAACTTATCTTGAAACAATGCGAAAAGTAAAGTTGATTACAAAGAAAATTGCAGATAAATTACAAATTTCTGGTCCGTTTAATATTCAATTTCTTGCAAAAGATAATGAAGTAAAAGTAATTGAATGCAATCTGCGTGCTTCAAGAAGTTTTCCATTTATCTCAAAAGTGCTTAAATTAAATTTTATTGAAATTGCAACTCGCATGATTATTGGAGAAAAAAAACCAGCATTTCATCACAATAGTTTTGATTTAGATTATGTCGGCGTAAAAGCACCACAATTTTCGTTTACAAGATTAAAAGGTTCAGATCCAATTCTTGGTGTTGAAATGGCTTCAACTGGCGAAGTTGCGTGTATTGGAGATGATTTTAATGAAGCATTTTTGAAAAGCATGCTTGCAGTTGGTTATAAAATTCCAAAAAATGCAATTTTTCTTTCAACTGGCAGAACTGAAGAAAAAGCTCAAATTATTGAAGAATTAAGAAAAATTCAGAAAAATGGAATTAAATTATTTGGAACTGAAGCAACTGCATTGTTTTATCAACGAAATGGTATTGATGTGGAAATTCTTTTCAGACCTTTTGATGAAAAATCGCCAAATGTGATGGATTATCTCGAAGAAAAAAGATTTGATTTGGTTGTAAACATTCCAAAAAATACAGATGAAGATGAACTAGATAGTGATTATCTGATTCGCAGAAAAGCCGTCGATTTCAATATCCCTCTAATCACAAATATCCAAATTGCCCGTAGATTTTTCAAAGCAATTTTATCTGACAAAGGAACTGAAAACCAAGTCAGAAGTTGGAACGAATATTAAATCTATTTCTTGATTCCAAGTTCATCAAGAATTTTTTCTGCTCCGCCAATTTTTTCGGTTACCCATAAAATGTATCGAATATCAACACCGATTGAACGGCTATATTCATCGCTCCAAGCATAATCATTTATTGTTGCTTCAAATGCTCTATCGAAATTAACGCCAACCAGATAACCATTTTCATCTAAAATGGGACTTCCAGAATTTCCACCAGTTGTGTCCATATTATAAAGTAATGCAACCGGGACTGAATTTAAATCTTCCTCGAAGTAATTCCCAAAGTCTTTTTGCTTATATAATTCTTTCATTTTTGCTGGAATTTGATATTCTCCGCCCAAGCTATTTTTTTCAATAATTCCGGTTAATGTTGTAAATGGTTTTGAATAAATTGCATCTTTAGGTGAATAACCTTTTACGTAACCATAAGTAAATCTTAAAGTTCCATTTGCATCTGGAATAAACAAAGCATCTTTATAAATCCTTTTTACTTCGTTAAACTGAGGCAACAATTTGCTTAGCGTTCCATTAAAATTATCGTTTATTTCTTTAATTTCTTTGATTTGTGCATTTAATTCCATTGAAATATTTAAAATTGGGATTTTCATTTCGGTTAATTCAGATTTTGTTAATTTTAACAATTCTTGAAATTTGTTTCTATTTGTAATATTGCTTGAAATTACTTTTTCGACAAAATCCGCAATTTGTTCATCAGTTTTAAGTTGTTGCAAGGCAATTATTTGCGAATTTTCAGAATAGAATGATGCATCTTTAATCATTTTATTTAACAATTCCCTTTCCATTTTGGGCATTGAGATTTGGAATAATTCGTCGAATTTTGCAATTGTCGTAGAAATATTTTCATCTTTAAAATCTTTACTTCTTTCGGAATTTGGTTTCTCCATTTCTTCGGCATTATTAAGCACAAAAAATGCTAATTTCATATTGTCCGAAAGCATTCCTAAACTATTTAACCACATTTCCTTTTTTGCGATATTATTTTTTATTTTATACGCTTCTTCCAATTGTAAAAACAATTTTGAATATTTTTCATTTAGATTCTGGTCGGAATTAATCATTTCCTGAATTTCAATTTCTTCTTGTTTTTTGGAATCAATTAAATTTGTTTTTTGCAAACCTTGAATTTTTCCCTTGTAATTTTTCATTGTATTAGCAAGCCGTTTTATGTGACTTGAATAAGCCAAACTCATTTTTTCATCATTTTTTGTTGTTCGTTCAATCAAATCTATTGTCCATTCAAACAAATCTGAAATAAAAGGAAGTTGAAAATTGTATTGATACTCAAGAAAATTTGAAGGAAAATTTCTGTAAGTTTTTCCAGGATAACCAAGTATAAATGCAAAATCGCCTTCGTTCAAACCATTTTCATTTACTTTCAGAAATTTTTTCGGTTTAAAGGGAATGTTGCTTTTATCATATTTTGCCGAACTTCCATCACTTGCAACATACGCTCGCATGAAAGTAAAATCGCCTGTATGACGTGGCCAAACCCAATTATCAGCTTCACCACCAAACTCACCAATTGTTCTTGGTGGAACATAAACTAAACGTACATCTTCAATTATTCGATATTTGAATAAAATGTAAGATTGTCCTGGAAACATTTCTGAAACACTTGCCTCGATTGAATTTTTAAGATCAGTTGAGGCTTCACCGATTTCTTTCATCTTTTTCTGAATCGCTTTAGAACGTTCTGATAAATCTTCAATTCCTTTAACTGATTCTAAAATTTGCTGTGAAACATCTTCATAAGATTCAGTGATTTTTGCTGTGTAGTCTTTAGCTGGAATTTCATTTTCTTTACTGCCCGACCAAAATCCATTTTCAAGATAATTATTTTCAGTTGTACTTGCATCATTTATTGCCGCAAATGCACAATGATGATTTGTAATTATTAGCCCATCATCAGATAAAAATGAACCTGAACAGCCATTTACTTTTACAAGAGCATCAATTAAACTTATTCCATTTGGATTGTATATTTCATCAATTGATATTATGAGTCCTGCTTGAAACAAATTTAATTTCTTTATTTCACTTAAAGGATATTGCCCTTCAGAATATTTTGCAAAAATTAAGTTAGAAATAGATAAAATGAGAATCAGAATGAGTCTAAATTTCATAGAAAACCTATTATTTAAAAAAATAGAGGTATTAAATGCTGAATTCGATTTTATTTTTTAGATATTTAACCGATTCTTTTAGTTGCGGATCAACTTCCATTAATGATTCAACTGTAGTTTGTGCATGAATTACAGTCGAATGGTCGCGTCCTCCGAAATGAAGTCCAACCGTTTTTAATGAAGATGCAGTTAATTTTTTTGATAAATACATTGCAACTTGGCGAGCAATTACAACTTCTTTCTTTCGATTTTTCTCACGAACTGCATTTTCCTCGACCTTAAAGTGATGGCAAACTACTTTTGTAATTTGATCAATTGTAATATTCGATTCTCGGTTGGTTGCAATTTCTTTAACGGTGCGTTTTACGAGTTCAATATCGATTTCTTTATTACTTAAAGATGAATTAGCTAGCAATTTTATTAAACAACCTTCTAATTCCCGAATATTTGAAGTAATATTTAGTGCAATATATTCAATCATTTTGTGAGAGATATTTATTCCATAATTTTTGCTTTTTTTATTCAAAATTGCAATTCTCGTCTCAAAATCTGGTGGTTGAATATCCGCAGTCAGTCCCCACTGAAATCGAGAAACAAGTCTTTCGCTTAATCCTTTTAATTCTTTAGGTGGTTTATCAGATGAAAGAATAATTTGCTTTCCTGATTGATGTAACTGATTAAAAATCTGAAAGAATAAATCTTGTGTTTTTTCTTTTCCGATCAAAAATTGAATATCGTCGATTATCAAAACATCAACTGTTTTGTATCTGCTGGAAAATTCATTCACTTTATCATGCTGAATTGCATCAACAAATTCTGCAGTAAACATATCTACCGAAAGATAGCTAACTTTTTTTGTAGATCTTTTTTGTAAGATTTCATTCCCAATGGCTTGGATTATATGTGTTTTTCCGAGACCAACTCCGCCATAAATGAAAAGTGGGTTGAAAGAAGTTTCGCCGGGGTTTTCTGCAATTGCCAAAGCTGCTGCACGCGCAAGTTGATTATTTTCGCCTTTTATAAAATTTTCAAATGTATATCTGGGATTTAACAAAGATATCGGAGTTTCTTCCTTTTCAGATGAATCAGTTTCATTTTTCTTGTAATAATTATGATTTTCATTTTTTTTCAAAGTTGGCAATTGTGTAATGTTGGAATTTCTAATATTTGTGGCTGATTTCTCTTCTTTATTTTCTGCAACAATAAATGACAATTCTGCATTTTTTCCAATCACGGATTTAACCGTTTCATCGATAATATTTCCATATCTTTCTTCAAGCCATTCAATAAAAAAATTACTCGGAACTTCAACCTTTAAATTTTGATTATTCAGTTCGATTGGTTTGATTGGTAAAAACCAAGTGTTATAAGTTAAATCTGGCACTTTATCTTTTATTATTGTAAGGCAATCTTTCCATATATTTTTCATATTTGGGTTTGATTCCATTTTAATTGCATAATCTGTCATAAAAAAGTTATCCACAAATAATTGTTCAACAAAAAAGATTGTTTTTCTTAAAAATTACATAATAATTACAAAAGCAAATAAAGTTATCAACAATTTACAAACATTAGTTATTGTTTATTAACTTATTGTTTTTAATAGATTTACAAGTTTGCTTCTAAGACTATAAACAATCAATACATAATTAACAAGTGAGATTTGAGTTACTTCGCTTTTGTGAAACGTTTCACATTAAT
Source organism: Melioribacter roseus (assembly GCA_020726285.1). Lineage (GTDB taxonomy): Bacteria > Bacteroidota > Ignavibacteria > Ignavibacteriales > Melioribacteraceae > WGAL01. The sequence goes on along the minus strand of DYSW01000004.1, from coordinate 2,349 downwards.
GAGTTATTAACAACTTATTAACACAAGTGTAACGTTCAAATTTCGATACGAAAATAACGGCTTTTTACACTTTCTCCAAATAATATTTTACTTTTTTTGCTAAATCCTTTAATATCAAACAAATAAACTTTTTTGATTATTTTTTATTTAATGCCGACTAAATATCCTTTTATTTTTAAATGTTAATTGCAAGATATTTCTAATAATTTACTTGTAATTGGCTATTTTTTGGGTAGAAAATAAAGAAAAAGGTAAGAATGAAAGTTGTTGTTTCAGGCGGAGCGGGTTTTATTGGAAGTCATTTTGTCGAAGAGTTTGTAAATCGAGGTTTTCACGTTGAAGTTATAGACAATCTGAGAACCGGTTTTAAGAAAAACATAGAAAAATATAATCTTAAATTTCACCAAATTAGCATAACAGATAAGGTTTCGATTGAAAATATCTTACAAGACACTGACATTCTAATTAATCTTGCAGCATTAATTTCCGTACCAGAATCAATTCAAAAACCTTATGAAACAGTTGATATAAATGTTCTTGGATTATTAAATCTGTTGGAAGCTGCCAAAAAGAACAAAGTTGGTAAAATTATTCACGCAAGTTCAGCAGCAATTTATGGCGATAACCTAAAACATCCTAAAACTATTTTAATGAATCCAGAACCAAAAACTCCTTATGCAATTACTAAATTAGATGGTGAATTTTACTTAAAAATGTACGCTGAAGAATTTGGACTTAACACAAATTCACTAAGATTTTTCAATGTTTTTGGACCACGGCAAGATCCTAAAAGTCAATATGCAGCAGCAATCCCAATTTTTGTTCATAATGCAATAAATAATTTAGATATAATAATTTATGGTGATGGCGAACAAACAAGAGATTTTGTGTTTGTTAAAGATGTTGTAAAAGCTGGAAAATTGCTTGAAGATTTTAAAGGAAAAGGCGAAGTTTTTAATGTAGCAACCGGAAAATCTGTTACAATAAATGAAATTACTAAAACTATTATCAAAATTACTAATTCAAAAAGCAAGATTAAATATCTTGATATTCGACCTGGTGACATAAAATTCAGCTCAGCTTCAATAAAAGAAACAGAAGATTTGCTTGGATTTTCTCCCGACTTTTCACTCGAACAAGGTTTATTTGAAACAATTCAATATTTTACAGGAAAATAAATGAAGAACATCTTAATTGTTTTTACAGGTGGGACATTTTCAATGAAAATTGATGAAAAAACTGGTGGAGCTATTCCATTTTTTCAAGGAGAAGAATTAATTCAACTAATGCCCGATGTTAGGAATCTTGCAAAATTATCTATCTATAATTTTGGAAATCGACCGGGACCACACATGACTCCCGAATTAATGTTGGAATTATCAAAGCTAATACAATCTGAGATTAGTAAAAACGAGTATGACGGAATTGTTATAACGCACGGAACGGACACACTTGAAGAAACTGCTTACTTTTTAGATTTAACCGTTGTTACCGAAAAACCAATTGTTGTAATTGGTGCAATGCGTACAAGTTCGGAGCCAGATTGGGATGGACCTCGTAATTTGAACGACGCAATTCACATAATTAATGAAGATAATAGTAGAAAAATGGGAGTTTTAGTTTGCTTAAATGGCGAAATTAACGCTGCAAGCGAAGTAACAAAAACTCATACTGATGATATAGAAACTTTCCATAGCCTAAATTTTGGTTCACTAGGATTTGTCGAAAAAGGGCGAGTTATTTACAATCGTTTACCAAAATTTTTAGAGAAAATTCCAACTGATAAAATAAATTCGAATGTTGATTTGTTGGAAGTTTATGCTGGAATGGATGATAAATTTTTTAGATTTTCAGCTAATTCCGGTACTGAAGCATTAGTAGTTGAAGCACTCGGAGTAGGAAATGTTCCACCGAAAGCTTTTGATGGAATAGAATACGTTGTTAGTAAAGGAATTCCTGTAATTTTAGTTTCACGTTGCCCAGCTGGCGAAACTTTAGATGTTTATAGTTATGAAGGAGCTGGAAAATGGATAAAAAATCTTGGTGTTATTTTCGCAGAATATCTAAACGGTCAGAAAGCCAGAATAAAAACAATGATTATTCTTGGTAAAACACAAAACCTTAACGAAATAAAAGAGTTATTTGAATGGAAAAATTCATAAAGTATTTTCTTATAATTTTATTCAGTTTCAATAATATCTCAGCTCAAATAAATGATGAAAGTTGGAAAATTTATAATGATGAAACCATCGCAAGTATAAAAATTTACGCAACACCCGAAGTTCTGGAATATCTTTATTCTAATGTTGAAAGCGATTCATTGCACATTGCAACAGTGATTTACCAAAA
>DYSW01000080.1 GCA_020726285.1 Melioribacter roseus | reverse complement strand
GAAGCAAATTCGGGAGCATACATAGATTGGATTGTTGTAATTCCGTTTGAGAAATCGCCTTCATGAGTAACTCTTAAAGAATATTCAAAAACATAAGTTCCTTTTCTTAAATAATCAAAGAAAAAGTTTGTTGAAGCATCTTTTGTTGTTTCATAATACCCAAGTCCGTCTTGCCATTTGTATTGAGAAATAACATTTAAAGGTTCAAAAGAGGAACTTCTCATATCTTTCATGTGAACATATTCCATATCTCTGTCAACTCTTAATTCAATTCTCACTTTGATTTTATCACCTATTTTAACACTTTCTTTTTCAATAGGAGTTATAATCGGACCTGTTGAAGAATCTCTTTCAACAAAAAGCTTTTTGTTTAATTTCAAAGGTGTTTCAGCTGCTGTGATTTTATCAAGTTGTTCAAAATATTGCCAATAAACACCGCCCCAAGCAACAACTTTATTGTTGTTTTTAACTGTGATGTTTCCCATTTCCGGTTTAATTTCTGTTCCGTTCCAAGAAACTTTAAAATAACCTGTTCCTGCTTCTGTCGGAACATCGTGTTTATATGGGTCAACTTTTTCACCGCCCATTGTGATTTCTGCAAGTTTATCTTCTTTTAACCAATCATCACCTTGAAGCAACAAAGCAAAACAAGCATCTGCCGTAGCTTTTGTTGTTTTCCAGTCTTGAGTTTGTTTACTTTTAATCAACCAAGTTTTTAAATCATCAATCACTTTTTCATCTTTTGTTATTTCACTGAAAACTTCAATCATCAAAGCATGTGTTTCAATAGGTAATTGATACCAATAATAACCGTAACTTTCTTTCCAATACATTCCCATTTCTTCCGAATTCAATGAATGTTCTTTTAATGAAGCTGTGATATCTTTTGCTGTTTTCACTTCGTCATATCTGAATAATGCAAGTGCAATCATTCCTTTTGCATAATTATTGAAATCCAACCAATATTTTTGTGATTGTTTTTTATAATAATCAAATGCTGTTTTAACCGAAGAATTTACATCAATATCCAAAAAGTAACTTCTTGCATACAAATATTGTATTTGATAATATCCCAAATTGTTTTTATCCAAATCAATATTGTATTTTAACAAATCATCATAATCTTTTTTAATTTCTCTGTCCAAATAAGGAATTGCTTTTTGAATCATATTCCAAACTATTGTATCTTTTCTCACATCAAGTACTTTTATTGCATGTAAATGTGCAAATCCTGTTATTAAATGTGTTGTGATATAACGACTTTCGTACATTCCTTTAAACCAAGACCAACCTCCCGAAGGCATTTGTTCTTCGCTTAATTTTTTTATTATTTTTCCTTTTTCATTTGCCATTCTGTTAAAATCAAATAACAATGCAATTCTTTTTTTCCTTTCTGTTTCGTTATTTGCTTCGGCAACCCAAGGTGTTTCTTGTAACATCAATGATTTCAACTCTTGATTCTTTTCCAAATTTGACAAAAGTGCATTTGAATTCGGTAAATTTTGCCACAAATCAAATATCTTTTTGATTTTAGGATTTGAATTCACAATATAACTTGCTATTGAATTTGCATAATATCTTGAAAACATTTGTTCAGTACATTCATAAGGATATTCTATAATATATGGTAATGCCTGAACTGCATACCAAACGGGATTTGAGGTGAACTCAAGTGTTAATTTATGATTTCTCAATGTTGTTGAATCTTTTGATTTCAATAACTTTTCAAATTTATATTCTTTTGTTTGTAATGCTCTGATTGGTAAAGGCATTGTTTCTGTTACAAGCATTCTGTTTCTTAAAACAGGTAATGTCATTTCTTCACCGTCACTGAAATTTCCGCTTTTTGCAACTACTTTATATGTTATCGCATCTATTCCTTCAGGTACTTCAAGTTCCCATTCAACAAGTCCGCTTTGTCCTTTTGTTGCTGTGAATGTTTGTTGTTTTTTTGTGTTTTTAAACTTATCATCAACTGGATTCATTGTTGCTGCATCAAAAAGCATTAATTCAATTGCTCCTTTCATTTCGTTTTCTGTTAAGTTTGTTATTTTTGATGTAAACACTATTTTATCGTTTTCTCTTAAAAATCTCGGTGCATTCGGTACAACCATTAAATCTTTTTGTGTTACAAGTTCATTTGATATTACTCCGTATTTCAAATCTTTTGTGTGTGCAAGTCCAAGCATTTTCCATTTTGTTAATGCTTCGGGTATTGTAAAACTTATCACAACACTTCCGTCTGGGTCTGTCAAAAGATGCGGGTAGAAAAATGCTGTTTCGTTAAAATTGCTCCTCGCTTTTACC
>DYSW01000079.1 GCA_020726285.1 Melioribacter roseus | reverse complement strand
AAAATAAAGCAATTTGAGAAACAATTTAAAAAATAATGTAAAAACACCTTGAGTGATTTTTTTATTGCTTTAAAGTTAATTTATGAAAGTCGCTTTTTAAGTAAAAAACTATAAAAAATAAATTTATTATAGAAAAAATCTATAATTATAAAATCCGTCCAATTTATGAAACGAGACGGATTTTTTTGTGAAAAATAAAATTGAAAGTGATTTATAACAATTCTAAAACTTTTTCATTTTTCTCTGATTTTTTCAATTCAGTTAATTGATTTTGAAAATTAGAAAAATTAACAATGTCCTTTTTTAAATTTTGAATTGCCAAAATTCTAACAATAGCCAATTGACTTTTTAACGACATCGAATATAATTTCGAAATGGTTTCAATTTCAAAATCATTTGTGGCAACTTTATCAGAATGTTTCAAAATTAAATTTGAAAACAAAAGTGCATTATTATCGTTTTTAATATTTTTAATTATAGTGTTAACAAGTAAACTATAATTGTCAATTGATTTTATAGTTTCGATAATTGGGACTAAAATAGTTGCAGCAGCAGTTTCGTCTTTTTCTTTTACAAATTTATTAATTTCTTTTTGCAAATTCATTAATAGATTTTCTTCTTTTTTTCCTTTCTCTTCCCACACATCTTTGAGACCAACTGTTTTGTTAAAAACTAATTTTGAAGTAGTTGTATCTTTATCAACAACAAAATAACCCAGCCTTTGAAACTGAAATTGTTCACCAATTCTTGCATCAGCAAGACTTGGTTCTACAAATCCTTTTACGATTTCTAACGAATTATTATTCATAAAATCCAAGAAATTTTTCTCTTTGTGAGAATCGGGTGCTTCGTCAATAAATAATCTGTCGTACAAACGCACTTCAGCTTGAATAGCATCTTTGACCGAAACCCAATGAAGTGTTCCCGCGACTTTTCGTTTACTGGCTTCGGTTCCGCTACCGCTTAAAGAATCAGTGTCATAAGTAGCTTGAATCTCAGTAATATTTCCGTTTGTATCTTTTGTAACCGATTCAGCTTTAATGATATAACCATTTTTTAATCGTACTTCGTTACCAATACTTAATCGGAAAAATTTAGGTGGTGCAACTTCCAAAAAATCATCTTTTTCTATGTATAATTCACGTGAAAAAGGTACTTTTCTAAAACCAGCAGCCTCGTCTTCTTGATTATTTTCTGCCTCAAGCATTTCTGTTTTATCTTCTGGATAATTTGTAATTACCAGTTTTATAGGGTCTAAAACCGCCATAACTCGTGGAGCAGTTTTATTCAAATCTTCCCGTAAACAAAAATCCAAAAGCGAAACATCAATCACGTTTTCGCGTTTAGCAACACCAATTGTATCGCAAAAATTCACAATCGATTTTGCCGTATAACCACGTCTGCGTAAACCAGAAATAGTTGGCATTCTTGGGTCGTCCCAACATTTAACTACTTTATCTTGAACCAATTGTAATAATTTTCGTTTGCTCATTACCGTATAATTCAAATTGAGACGTGCAAATTCGTATTGATTTGGACGCACTTTTGAATTATCATAAATTTGGTCTAAAAACCAATTGTATAATTCGCGGTGCATTACAAATTCTAATGTACAAATAGAATGTGAAATTTGTTCGATATAATCGCTTTCGCCATGAGCAAAATCGTACATTGGATATATTTTCCAATCATCTCCAGTTCTGTGATGATCACGGTGTAACACTCTGTAAATAATAGGGTCGCGCATCAGCATATTAGTAGAAGTCATGTCAATTTTGGCTCTCAAAATATGAGTTCCTTCTTCAAAATCACCATTTTTCATTCCTTGAAATAAGTTCAAATTTTCTTCCACCGAACGGTTGCGAAATGGTCCGTCAATTCCAGGTTGCGTTGGTGTTCCTTTTTGAGTAGCCATATCTTCTGAAGATTGTGAATCAACATAGGCTTTTCCATTTTTAATCATTAAAACTGCCCAATCGTATAATTGCTGAAAATAATCAGATGCATAACGTTCCTCAGCCCACTGAAAACCAAGCCATTGCAAGTCATATTTGATAGCATCGACATATTCTTGTTCTTCTTTGGCAGGATTTGTATCATCAAAACGAAGGTTTACTGGTGCGTTGTATTTGAGCCCTAAACCAAAATTCAAACAAATGGATTTTGCGTGACCAATGTGCAAATAACCGTTTGGTTCGGGTGGAAATCGGAAACGCAATTTGTTTTGAGGAAAACCATTGGAGAGGTTTTCTTCTATTATTTGTTCTAGGAAATTTAAAGATTTATCTTCAGACATTTTTGATTGATTTGAAATGCAAAGATAATCTTTAATTTGAAAATTAGATAATT
>DYSW01000043.1 GCA_020726285.1 Melioribacter roseus | reverse complement strand
ATGGTGTTATTGAAGTAGTCCGATGCTAAAATATCCTACAAGATATTTCTTCTTTTTAGCTGAAGAATCAGAGCAATTTTCTTCAAATATATTTAATCTTATAGCGTGAATTAAAAAAAAGCCATAGTTTTGTAGCAAATAGTAATCAATAATTCTCAAAATAATTTTTTAATGGCAAGAAAAAAATTGCAGAGTAAATTGCTTTGATGAAAAGTCTTATATAGTGGAGAAAAATATGCTAAAACAAATAATACTTCTTGTAATAATTCCAATAATTACATTTACTCAAAATCAATCACAATGGATTTCGCTTGATGGAAAATCTAACCAAAAAACAGAACCAAAAGTGGAATTACTAAGCAGCGATGCCGAAAATTCAGTAATTCGAATAGAACTTTCGGGTTTTATGAAAAATGAATTTATAAGTGAAGGTGTAAAATATCATAATATAAATATTGATGATGAAGCAATTACAACCAAAATTGGATTTCCAGAAATATCACATATCGCAAAAATTTTAGCAATCCCAGATAATGGAGATGTTAGTTTGGAAGTTGTAGAAATCGGCAAAAAGCATATTTTCAATAATATTGAACTTGCACCAGCAAGAAAAAGTTGGTTGGAAGGCGACCCCGAAACTCCTTACGAAAAAAATACGGAAGCATATTCCTCAAGCGAAGTTTATCCAAATACTTTTGCTAAAGTAGAAAAACCAGCAATTTTTAGAGATTTTAGAATTGCACGTGTGTCAATTTTTCCTGTTCGATATTTTCCCAACAAAAAAGAATTGGAAGTATATTCTTCAATTACAATACGAGTAAAATATTCATCCAACAAAGGAGAAAACGAAAAAACAATTGCAAGAAAACCAATTGCTCCTTCATTTAATGAAATGTATAAAAGTTTCATTTTTAATTATGATGAAGTTAAAAACCGACTTTATAGTACAACGTCCGAAGGATACGATGTTATGCTTTGCATTATGCCAGATGAATTTGCTGCAAGTTTTCAGGTTTATGCTGATTGGAAACATAAATCGGGAACATATATTCATATAACAAAATTCAGTGATATTGGAGCAAATTCAAACAATCCACAAATTATAAAAAATTATATTACTCAAGTTTATTCCGAATGGGAAATGCCACCATCACATATTTTAATAATTGGAGACGATGGAACATTTCCTGTTCAATATGTAAGTTACGATTACACTTTTGCATACGATGATTATTTTGTAGAAGTTGAAGGAAACGATTTCTTTCCTGAAATGTATATTGGACGTTTTACAAATCAGGGTAATTACCGAATGCGTGTTATGTTGAACAAATTTATGGGTTACGAAATAGAACCTTATACAGATGACGCTCAATGGTTTAAAAGTGCAACTATTTGTTCAAACAACCAATATCAATCGCAAGTTGATACAAAAAGATTTGCCGCAGATGTTCTAAGAGAAGATGGCGGATTTCATTTAATTGATACATTATTAACCGACCAAGGTGAAAATTGTCAGTATTCACTTTATGATGTTACTTCAGGAATTAATGAAGGAAGAAGTTTTCTTAACTATCGAGGTGAAGGCTGGACAACAGGTTGGTGGTCAAATTGTTATAATTTTCAAGTTTCGGATGTACAAGGCTTAAACAATGGAAGAAAGTTAACATTTGTTACAAGTATCGGTTGTGGTGTTGCAATGTTTGATGCTGCTGGTGAAGAATGTTTCGGTGAAACTTGGGTAGAACTTGGTTCAACTGATCAACCACGTGGAGCTGTAGCTTTTGTTGGTCCTTCATCGAACACACATACTACATATAATAATAGAATAGATAAAGGAATTTATGTCGGAATGTTTCGCGAAGGTTTGGATTCGCCAGGCGAAGCCTTAATGCGTGGAAAAATTTATATGTACAACGTTTTTGGCGATGTAGAATGGGTTGAATATCATTTTAGAATTTACCACGTTCTTGGTGACCCAAGTATTCATATTTGGAAAAAATCCCCAACGACTCCAATTGTTACTCATCCAACACAAATACCAGTCGGTTATAGCCAACCAGTAATTAACGTAAGTTTTGGTTCACTTTCATCTTCCCCAAAAGGTGCCGAAGTAATATTATCGAATAGTGAGATTTTTGAAGTAGCTTATGCTGAAGCAAACGGAAATGTAGAATTAAATCTAACTCCAACAATTGAACAAACATTACATATTGTAGTTCGAGGCGAAAATATTATTCCTTATATCGACTCAATTCAAATTGTACTTCCTGTAGAAAATGTGGGCTTTAGCGGCAACCCAATTCTATCCGAAGTAAGTGGAAATGGAAATTCGATGCTAAATCCGAATGAAGAAAGTACAATAACTTTTACTTTGAAAAATTGGGGATTGGAAATCGCAGAAAATGTTCAAGCTACTTTGGTTTTATCAGATACTGTAAATAATGTAAATATTATTACAACTCAACCAATAAATTTTGGAGATATTGCCCCTGGGGTTTCAGTTATGGGCGAACAATTCAACTTTTTTGTCGAAAGAGATTGTCCCGTCGATTTCAGAATTCCTTTAAGACTTAACATACAAAGCACAAATTCCAGTTGGTCGTTGGTTCATTATGAGTTAGTTCACGGATGTCAATTAACTTATTCTGCAAATTCAGTTGATGATGCTGGCTCATCTTTACGAAATTTTAGAATTGATCCAGGTGAAACAGTAAAATTAATGATACAAATTCAAAATATTGGCGATGATATCGCTTCGAATGTTCAAGCAATTTTGCACTCTAATGATGTTTACACAACAATCGTGGATTCAGTAGGAACATTTACTTCTTTGTTACCAGATAGTTCTTTTAGCAACAATACCGATTATTTTGTTGTTAATGTTGATGAAAATTGTCCAGAACAACGTGAAATTGAATTCACCGTTACATTGAAAACAACTAACAGTTTCTATCCTTATGAAACAACAAAAACATTCAAAGTTCCTGTTTCAGTTCCTACTGGAATAGATTATACTGGTCCTGATGATTATGGTTATTATGCATATTCAACAGATGATATTCTATTTAACCAAAAACCAAATTATGATTGGTTTGAAATTTCGGGAATTGGAATACTTGTTCCTCAACCAACTGAAGTTAGCGATTTTGGAAAACTAGCAAACTTACCATTTGTTTTCAATTATTATGGAAATTCTTATTCGCAAATACAAATAAACAGCGATGGTTGGATTGCTTTTGCAGGAAATATGCAAAACTCTTGGCAGAATAATCCATTGCCGCATAACGATGGAATAAGAAATATGGTTGCTGCTTTTTGGGATGATTTATATGCTATTAATGAAACGGAAACCGGGAAACTGTATTATTATTTTGACCACGAAAATCATAGATTTATAATAGAATGGGATGAAGTTGGACATTATTCAAATTCGCATGGTTCGACTGATAAAGAAAGTTTTCAGATAATTTTACTCGATCATAGTTATTATCCAACACTTACAGGTGATGGAGAAATCATTTTTCAGTATAAAGAAGTTGAAGCTGCTGGAAGTTGCACAGTTGGAATTGAAAACTACAATGAAAATATTGGTCTTCAATATGTTTTTGATGATAATTTTCTACAAACTGAAACAGAAATTACAAACGAATTTGCAATAAGATTTACAACTAATACTCCATCATACATTGTTGGAATTGATGAAGATGATAATAACAAACTTATTCCAACCAAATATGAACTTTTCCAAAATTATCCGAATCCATTTAATCCAAGTACTACGATTTCGTTTGCACTACCTGAAAAAAATCATGTGAAATTAGAAATATTTGATGTAATTGGAAGAAAAGTTGCTACTTTGGTAAATAAATCACTCGTTGCAGGAAATCACGAAATAAAATTTGATGCAAGCAAATTGAATTCTGGAGTTTACATTTACAGAATGTGGACTGATAAATTCCAAATTTCAAAGAAAATGATTCTGCTTAAATAAGTTTTGTTTAGCAAAATAATGTTAAATAAACTTAAAATAGAATGGTTACTTGCCAGCGTAATTCAAATTATCTTTTTTACTAATTTGTTTGCAAGTGCGAAAAATCCCACTTCGGAAATTGATTCATTAGAGAATTTTGATGATGGTGAAGTTGAATTGCTTTCGTATCCTGGACAAGATTATTCTCCAAATTCATGGCAACTTTCAAATGATAATACACATGCCAATTCACCATTTTCATTATGGTTATATGGAAATACTTGGAAAATTGAGCCGATTTCTCCAGATACAATTTCAGAGAAAAGCGTTTGGCAAGTTTCAGCTTTTGTTGGACAATTATCAGAAATACAGGGATTTGGGGTAAAAGATTCAGCTCATTTTATGCTTTACGCTTTTTCCGGTTCTGAAGAAGTAAACCCAGAAAATTGGGTCCCTGATTATCAAGGTGCGTTTCCAGAAAATCAATGGAATGATTACCAACTTCCGATTGCAAGCGATTGGTTGGAAAGATTTGGATATTTACCAATAATTGATGGAATTGTTTTTATCAACGACCACGATGCAAGTTTTTCTGGGAACATCTATTTTGATGAAATTCTTGATATTACAAACATTTTACCAATTTCTCCAAAAGTTGAAATTGAATTCACAAAAGGAAAAATCTACAATAATAAACTCGGGCAAAAAAGCGTAGATATTCACTTCACCTCAAATATTACAGACGAAGATAGTTATTTTCACAATTATTCCTGGAATTTTGGTGATGATTCTACAAGTTCAGAACAAAATCCGACACATACTTTTCTTGTGGAAGATGACCATCAATATTCTGTTTTTTTGAAAGTTACAGATAATACAAATAGATTGGGAACCGATATTATTAAAATTTCGGTTGACGAAGGCGAAACATCATTTCCAATTAAAATGAATTTTGTTGGTGATGTTATGTTTGCAAGAAGAATTGAAGAATTAATCAATCAAAATGGAATTGAGCCGATTTTTAATCCAACAATGGAATTATTAGGAAATTCAGCCGAAATCACATTTGCAAATCTTGAATGCCCATTAACAAATCAAGGTGAACCTCATCCAACTAAAAGTGTTGTCTTTCGCGCTTCCCCAACAACTGTTTCCGGACTTTCTTATGCAGGAATTGATGCTGTAACTCTTGCAAATAATCACACAATTGATTATGGATTGGAAGGTTTATTACAAACTCAGCAAGTGCTTGAAAATGAAGATATTTTCCATTTTGGTGCTGGTGAAAATTCCTACGAAGCAGAAAAACCGCTTTTTATTACAAAAAATGGAATCAATTTTGGGATAATTGGCGCCAGCGATAGAACAGGACAATACAACAATGCTCAGCCTTTTTTAAATTCTGGATATAATAAACCAGGATTTGCAAATTTGACAAGTTTTAACATCATCAATCTAATTAATTCCGTTCGAGAAGTTTCTGATTATGTTATTTTTCAAATACATTCCGGAAGTGAATATGCACAAATTCCATACAACTTAGAATATTCAGATTCATTTATTGAAGAAGAAAATTATTCGCCCGAAGACAGATTTCCATCTCAAAAAAATATCGAATTACGACATCAGGCAATAGATGCTGGTGCTGATTTAGTGATTTCGCATCACCCGCATATAATTCAGGGATTTGAAGTTTATAGTGGAAAATTAATTGCACATTCCTTAGGAAATTTTGTTTTTGATTTAGATTATCCTGAAACATTTCCAACCGCAATTCTAAATGCAGAAATTACAGAAATTGGATTTTCAAAGTTTGTCATACAACCAATATACATTGATAATTACATTCCCGTGCAAGCAAAAGGTGAACTCGGACTTTTTCTACTTGATGATTTAGCACAAAAATCAAAAGATTTAAATACCTATTTGAATATTGATAAAGAAAATATAACTGCTGAAATAATTATGGATACAAACACAATAAAACGCGAAAGTGAACAATTTTCTGAAAGCACACAACTTGTAGAGGAAAATGGGGAATGGATTTCAAAACCTATAAAACTTACTAAAAGTGCAAGTATTTCAGAAATATCAACAATTACTCCACGCAGAAATTGGCAATTTAGATTGGGTCGCGAACTCATTTGGTTCGGAAATTTTGAAGAAGAAGGAAGCACGAATTGGGAAATTGATGAAAGTAGCGAAATGTATGATGAAGAAGAAATATTTAGAGGAAACAGGGCTTTCAAGCAAATTCGAAATACTAATTCCTACCCAATTTCAACAAATTTTGAAAATTTTATAAAAATTTATTCAACTTTATCTGAATATACTTTGTATTCGTATATCAAAACAGAAAATGCTAATAATGCTGGTGTTGAAATTCAATTCTTCGATACAAGATACAACACTTACCCACTTGGTTCCGAAAATTTGGGAACAACAATTGATGGTAGCTCAAATTGGAAATTCTATAGCAATAATTTCACTTTGCCCGAGTTTACAAATTTTATTGATATTTTGATGAAAAGCGACGCTCCGAGTATTTCACAAGGAAAAGCTTGGTTTGATGATTTAGGATTAATAGAATGGACAAATTGGGGAAATTTTGAAAATTCTGAACAAATTGATTTCCCAAATGATTTTTATTGGATTCAAATTAAAGCGGAAGAAGAAATAACTTCTGCTCAAATTAGTTATAAAGAAACACGATTTTCAAAAATCACATCAATTGAAGAAGATGGAAATAATGAAATTTCTACAAAATTTGTGTTATTTCAGAATTACCCAAATCCGTTTAATCCATCAACAAAAATCCGGTTTTCGATTCCAACTAAATCAACTAATTTGCAATGTAAACTGATAATTTATAATACACTTGGACAACAAATTTCAGTTTTGCTAAATAAACCGCTTTCGGCTGGAAATTACGAAGTGCCATTTAACGGAACCGATTTAGCAAGTGGCGTATATTTTTATCAATTACAAATTGGCAACCAATTTCATCAAGTAAAAAAAATGATTCTACTTAAATAATATGTTTGAAATATATCTTTCATCAATAATTATAATAATTCTTTTGGTGTACAGTTTTATTGAATTTTATAATCATCAAAAACGAATTAAAAAAATTCCAATCAGAATTCATGTTAATGGAACTCGAGGTAAATCGAGTGTTGCACGGTTAATTGGCGCTGGTTTATCAGCAGGTGGAATTGACACAATTACAAAAGTTACGGGAACTTATCCTCGTCTAATCAAAACTGATGGAAGTGAAGTAAAAATATATCGAAAAGGCGGAGCAAACATTATCGAACAACTTTCAATTATTAAATATGCATCTGAAAATAAAGTAGATGCAATTGTTATTGAATGTATGGCACTTCAACAAAAATTGCAATGGATAACCGAAAATCAAATGATTCACGCAACAGTTGGTGTAATTACAAATGTTCGACTTGATCATATTGATATTATGGGTTACACTTTGCCAGAAATTGCAAAATCGCTTGGCGAAACAATTCCAGAAAATGGAATTTTATTTACAGGCGAGGAAAATTCGGGTAAATTATTGTCATCTCTTGCAACCAAAAAGAAAACTGAATTGCGAGTAGCTGATTTCAATTCCGTTTCGCAAGATGAAATGCAAAAGTTTAGCTATATAGAACATCGCGAAAATGTTGCATTAGCACTTGATATTTGCACTTATCACGGAATTGAAAGAAATATCGCATTAAATGGAATGTACAAAGTTCTTCCGGATGAAGGAGCTTTGAAATTTTATATATTTAAGGAATTTCACAAAGAAATTCATCTTTATAATGCATTTGCAGCTAACGATCCGCAATCTTCGTTAATGATTTGGGATATGCTACGAAAAGAAAAGAGATTGCAAGGGAAAAAGATAATTTTACTAAACACACGGCACGATAGATTGGATAGAGCCAAACAATTAGCGGAAATGGTTGGAGGAAATATTGCTGATGAAATTGATTATTTGGTTTTAATCGGACAATCGACTGAAGTTGTGGAAAATATGGCGATTAAAAATAGCGTTCCTTCTGAAAAAATTGTTAATATCGGTTGGAAAGAAGAACCGATTGTCTTTGAAGAAATTCTCGCATTAACAAAAAATAAATCGACTGTTGTTACAATTGGAAATATGGGTGGAATGGGCGACAAAGTTGTGAAGTATTTTGAACATAGGAGTTTGATAAATGGTTGAATTGGCAATTACATTAGGTTTAATTTTTAGTTTAATTTCGTATGAAATATTCGGACTTGCTGCAGGAGGAATTGTTGTTCCTGGTTATTTGGCTTTACAATTACATCAACCAGATAGACTTGCGGGAATATTTCTTGTAAGTTTTGCAACTTACTTAATAATCAAATTGCTCTCTAATTACACATTTCTTTATGGAAGAAGACAAATGGTAATGTCAATTTTAATTGGAGTTCTTTTAGCAAATTTTTCCCGAAAATTCATGATTTTTGATTTATCGAGTGTTACATTACAACTTCAGGCAGTTGGCTGGGTAATTCCGGGTTTAATTGCTCATTGGTTTGGAAAACAAGGTATTTTTAAAACAGTTTCAGTTCTTTTTATTACTGCTGTTTTAGTCAGATTATTGGTTATTATCCTTTATAATGGAGAATTACTACCAAAATAAATTGAATACGAAAATGAAAATAATATCATCTACAAAAAGGATTTTTTAATGTATAATTTTAGTGCTGGCTCAAAAAGAGTACTTGGAATTTTAGCTTTTTTATCATTACTTGCATTTCTTGCAGTTGAAAACGGTAAAGTTGATGTAAAACAAAAATATTACGATGAAAAACTTGCAGCTGCCAAACTTGCTAAAACTGCGGCAGAATATCTAAAAACTAACAGATTACAAAAAGGCGTATTTATTGATCCAATAAACGATCCAAATGAAACGGCATTAATTGGTCAGGAAATAACTCTGATTACAACCGACCGTGGAAATATTGAGGCAAAACTTACAACCACAAACCCAAATTTTGCTGCCGTAATCGTTGAAATGCTTAAAGAAGCAGAATTAGAAAGAAATGATGTTGTTGCCGTTTCTTTTACTGGTTCTTTGCCGGGCTTAAATATTTCAGTTTTAGCTGCTTTGCAAACATTAAACTTGCAACCAATAATTATATCTTCAGTTGGTTCGTCCAATTGGGGAGCAAACGATCCTTATTTCACTTGGCTCGATATGGAAAAAAAGCTGTACGATTCTGGAATTTTTAAGCACAAATCTGTTGTTGCATCAATTGGTGGTGGTTTAGATATTGGAAGAGGATTAAGTCCAAAAGGACGCGAATTAATTCTTGAGGCAATTACGAGAAATGGTTTGGAATTAATAAACGAAGAATATTTAGAAAATAGCGTAAAAAAGCGATTAGATTTTTATAATAAACAAAGAACTGAAAAACCAATTAAAGCGTTCATAAATGTTGGCGGTGGAATTGCAAGTCTTGGAGCAACAGTTAACGGATACATTATTGAAAACGGGTTGATAAAATCCTTGCCAATGAAAAACTTTCCACAAAGAGGTACTTTAATTTATATGGCACAAATGAACATTCCAATAATTCATTTGCTAAATATAAATTCATTAGCCGAAAATTATCAATTGCCAATAAGCCCAATTCCTTTACCTGAACCGGGCGAAGGTGAAATTTTTGTACAACGTCAGTATAGTCTTTTGTTAACAATTTCAGTTACAATATTTTTGATTGGGATAATAATAATTATCTATTTTTATGAAAAAAAACGCCATAAACTTGGCACTGAACACATAATTTCGAAGAAATGAAAGAGGTCTAATTGAAAATTAAATTATTAACATATTTTGTCCTATTTTCTTCCATTTTTGTTTTGGGCAACCAACCAAATGGAAAGTTTATAAAACCTCAAAATGTAAGTACAAAAATCATCACAATTTTTGGTGAAGAACACTTTTCCTATTTCCCAATAAATTCAAATAAATCAACGATTCTAAATGTTAAAGGTCCAGGAAAAATTAAAGTAATTTCACGAGCAACGTTTCCAGATGAAAAATATTCAACTACAAATTATAAGATTTATTACAAACTTGATGGCGGAACAAAGAAAATAGCGACTTTTAATAAAGTAAATCGGTCAAAAATTGCAAAATATCAAGATATTAAACTAGGGTTTCCAGGAGAAGATAGAAGTTTAATAATTGAATTTGGAAGAGGAAATCACACAATTGAGATTTGGAGAGGAAATAAATCGCCCAAAATTGCTGCAAGGTATTTCTTCTCGAAAACAAGTAAAAAAAACATAAAATGGATAGACTTTTCACCACTACAGCCAAGCGAACCAGTAGAATTAGTTACAGAAGAAAATCTTTCGTTGTATTATCGATTTTCATCTATCAAACCATTAAAAACTAAAATTATTGGTCCAACTTATCTCAAAATTCTTACGCGAGTCGAGAATAATTACAATATGAAAGGAATAGTAAATTATAGATTTCAAGTAAAAGAAGATGGGAAAATAATTAACACATTTTTATTAAATAGCTCAAAATCTGACGTTACCATTTACAAGAAAGACGCTATTTCTATACCTGCGAAAGCAAAAGAAATAGTAATTACCGTACCTAAAGGCAATCATTTTTACGAAATAATTCCATTAGATAAAGACAAACCAACGTTACTTGGCAAATTGTTTTTACCTAAAAAAGATATTCACTTAGAAGAGTAGAAAATGAGAAAAAATAGATTTTTTAGTACTTACATTTTACTGATTTTAGTAATCTTTTTCACTTCAAGCAATTTATTGTCTGAATCAAAAAGTAAGAAGAAGAAAGAATTTGCGTTGAATTTTGCAATAGCGGCTCAATACGACAACAATATTTTAAGATATTCTGATAAATATATCGACCAATTTCTAAACGAAGAAAATAATGGGAGATTTCACATTAACACTTTTGACGACCTTATTCTTCCCATAAGCGGCAAAATATCGTATGAAAAAAGATTAAAAAAAGGATTTATTAGCAACTTTTCATCAGAAGTGTCTGGAAAATTTTATACTCAGAATTACATAAAAAATTGGTACAGTTTCCAAATATCTTGGAGGCAAACAATTTATTCAAACACAGAATTCCATTTGTATTATGATTTTATTCCACATTTTTACGCTCGACATTATCGCGATTCTGATTGGCTTGAAGAAGTAGGTTACACCGCAGAATCATTCAAACCATTTGAATTTGAAAAGGAAGGCTACAATTTTTGGATTCAACAAAAAATCATAAAATCTACTAAAGTGCGAGCTTACTTCTCGTTATCAAATTACTTTTATAACAAACATTTTATAGAATATGATAGTAAAAACTTGATGCTAGGCTTCAGAATTTATCACAACTTAGCTGAAATGATTTCATTAAATGGTGGGTACAAGTACACAAAATCAGAAGCAAAAGGTTTTGATGAAAACGGCGAATCAAAAGACAATTCCGATGACGTAAATCCTTCATACAACGAACATTCTTTCTTTTCCGCACTCGAACTGAAATTACCAAAATTTAACCAATTAAAGAATGAAATCAAGATTGATTTTCAATTCGATAGAAAATTGTTCGTTTCAGATAATATTCCTGAACTTGACCCATTGCATTCGGGAAGAATTGATAACAATTATAGCTTCGGATTAGAATATTTATTACATCCAAATAGTAAAACTTCATTATCAATTTTTGCAGAATATACCACCAATAAAGCAAAATCAGAATATGAATTGAACACGAACGAAATCGCAGAAGAAAAGGATTTTTCACAATTACTTGCTGGATTACGATTTAACTATAAAATAGAATTTTAGTAGAAAAAGGTTTATAATGAAGAAAATATTTTTATCACTAATGCTTTTATCATTGATAATTTCAAGTTGCGGTTCACCAAATTCACCTGAAAATTTAACACAAAATGATGGTGGATACAAAATTGTTGGAAAATATAAAACTGCTGGAAATGCAAACGACGTAATCGTAAAAGATTCACTCGCTTATTTAGTTCAAGGAGAAGGCGGACTTGTAGTTCTAAATATTCGCAACAAAACAAATCCACAGCTTGTTACAACTATTTCTGATGAAATTCGCGGTTATTCAGCCAAAATTGATTCAAAAGATAATGGGATTTATATTGCTTCGGGTACTTTTGGAGTTACAGCAGTTGATATTACAGACTCTAATAATCCACAAGTTACAGGAGAATCATACGTTCAGATAAAACCCGCACGCGATTTTCATATTATGAACGATTATCTATTTGTTTCACTTAGCGAAGTTGAAGTGAAAGTTGCAAAAATTGAAGATGAAGGACGAATTTTAGATTTCCGTGGAGGAATTGATGTTCCTGGATATTCCAGAGGTTTAACAACTTCATCAGACCAAAAATATTTGCTTGTAGCTTGCGGCGAAATGGGACTTTCGATTATTAATATTGAAGGTTTGGATGGATTTTCCGATCACTCTCTAAGTGGCTGGATTGATACAGAAGGTTATGCCGAAGATGTTGTTGTAAATCCAACTCAATCAATAGCTTACGTCGCTTCGGGAACTAGCGGATTAGCAATTGTAGATTATAGCGATACAACAAATATTAATATTGTTGGGAAATTTTCAACAAACGGATATGCAAAAGAATTGATTTATCAGAACGATTTGCTTTTTGTTACTACAGAAAACAGAGGTTTACAAATTCTCGATGTTTCAAATTCAACAGCACCAAAATTAATTGGAATTGTAGATTCTAAAGATGCTCGCGGTGTTTTTGCGGATGAAAA
>DYSW01000078.1 GCA_020726285.1 Melioribacter roseus | reverse complement strand
GCGGTGTGTGTTTTTATGAATTTTACTTCGATTTAATTATTTTCAGCTTTTTAATGATTCAAGTCGATTAAAAGTCGCTAATTATCAGATTTAGCTGAAACCAATTTCGAAGTTTTTTATGTGAAGGTAAAATTTATTTATTCAAAAATGTAACCCTTCTGTAAATACAAATGTTCTCGATTATAAAAGAGAGAGTCTCTGAATTTTGGAAAAAAGTTCCCTTTCGCAGCTTATGAAACCGAATTACTGAGGTCTCATTCAAAAAATGAAAATTCAGGTTTTTCGATCAGAATCAACAGGAAAAATTGGGTGTTTTCATTATTGGTGGATTTCGCATCTGACTACTCGATCTCGTATTCGAATTGTACAAAAATCACTTAAAATTGAAGATAAAAAAGAAGCAAATAATTCAATCTTCAGAGAGTTCTTCTTTTTAAATTTCTAAAAATGACGCCTCTTTAACATTAAGTTCGAGTTATAATTTGAAATTTAAAGAATTATATATTTGAATGAAAGATATTTATACGGGTTTGATACCGTTAAAATTAAATTAAATTATATATTTGAAAATCAAGAAAAATAGCTTTTAGCTGATACTTTTAGGTCCTTGGAGTCAATGTCGAACTGCTTAAACTTCTTTTGAATTGGAATTCTTTTTACTAAGAAGTAATAATTCTTGATTTCCAAATAAAACTATTGACTTTTCATCTAATTTGGAATAATTTCGTTAAAATATTTATCATTTCATTTAGTTTATGGATGATGTTTTTAATTATAAAATTAAAAAATAACATAGTAAAAAATTGGGCGAGAATGAGGTTGAATCCATCATCTGGAGGATTGACTTAACAAAACGATAGTTCTGAATTTAAAAACTCTATAAATAGTTATCCTCAGCATGCTCAGCAAAGAGACTTAAATCCCAAGCCGTATACAAAATTCGAAAACTAGCAGAGTTATAGCAAAGAAGATAACTTTTCATTAAACAATAAAAATATTCAGGCTTCAACTTCAAAAGGCTTAGGATTTTTTTCGTTATAAAATTTAAAAACTGCCCTTACGCCTAAACTAGTAATTCAAAACTTAAAAGCGTTTAATAGAAATTAATATTTTTCGAATTAACTGGGGCAGAATCAAACCGACAAGAATAATTAGTCGCCTTAAGCAGACATAATTCAATAAGAAAAAAATCGGGGAGAAGAACGCTTCGATCAACTAGGTTTGTCCACTATTTAAGAAATTTACCGGAAAGGTTTCAACTATTGCAGTGGCTCCCAACAAAATCAACCAGAAAATTATTAAAACGATTGGATTTTCATCTCGAATCCATGACATACGCTGTTGGAAATAGAAGATGATTTTATTATTTCAAAGTAATTTATAGTTTTTATTAAATAGGTAGGATGCTTCCTAGCTCTCATTAAAAGTGGAAACGGGAAATATCTAAAAGTTTTTTTTTTTCAGCTTGAAAACAATCTGATGCTCATCGCGTTTACAATTGAATTTCAAAAATCAAAACTAGAACTTACAATTGTTATTCTACTTTTCAAAAACTAGATATGATGAATTTCTTTAAAACCTACAAAACCAGGGGGGAAAAAACTAAAAAATTCAACTTTAATGAACTTCAGAATAAATCAATTAGGAAGATTATAATGAAAATCAAGCAGCATTGTTTGACTTAAATGAAGATATAATAATCAAAATAAGTGTATTAGAGCAACAGTTGAGTTGCTATTAATAGAAAAACGTTCAAAATTGCCTTTAACTAAGAAATTCTTTAATAAAATCTCTTTAAAATATTACAATTTTAATGAATCAAGCTGATAAAATAAAGCTGAATTGTAACTATTTCAAAACATTGGATATAAAATCAAATTGCATTAAAGATTCTGAAAACTAACCATTTTCTACAGAAGATAATCCTTAAACTAATTAAGCCAATAAAACGCAATAAATTCAACAAGGAACGTCTAACTAGACCCTTTAGACCCAAGCTTAGATAATTAATGAAGAAGAATTAAATATATCAAGAATAAATAGTCAATGCAAGTTGCCTCAGTGAAATGATCAAAATATGACCAAAAAGGATGAATCTAATTAAAGAGTTTATGAATCAAAAAACCAGGACTTTTTTTTTCAGAACAATTATTAAAATAGTTCTGCACACTCCTAAACGAACTCTTAATTCGGTTATCGCAATGCATAAAATATGCAAAGAAATTAACCCCTGCCCTAAACAGTTATCCTCAACTCAAAACCTATCCCAGAGCCTCAAGGACAAACTTAATAATTTGTGCTTGGAAACATAGTCAATTCCTCATAAACCAAAGTTTGTAATTACTTCCCAAAATCAGAAACTCCTGCATTAAATTAGCAATAATTCAGTTTGCCTGAGCAACCATCTGATAAAAATTAATTCTAACGGGATAGAATGCATTAATAATCCTTTTAAATT
>DYSW01000077.1 GCA_020726285.1 Melioribacter roseus | reverse complement strand
TAAAATCTATTGTAGCTTCTTATGTTTATTCAGAAGGCGAAGGAGCGAGTTTTGAGGACAAATTCACAGAATATTCTATTGAAGTTTTAGAATCAATTGGAAAGTCAGAAGGAGCAAGAGTATTATCTTATGTTCACCCTAACAGTCAGGGCGGAATAGATTGGAAAATCAACGGATTTTGTTTGAAAGATTTTGTAAAAGACGAAAACAAAAAGGAATACTACGAAACGCTTGATTTGTTTATCACATTCTACAAAAACGAATACGATTACAACATTACAAAAGACGATTATACAAAATCGCTCAATCAGATTAAACGCTTTATTAATGCTGCATTAAAACGGCATATTGATTACATTGACAAAGCACACGAAGAATTATATCATCTAATTGAGATAATTGGAAAACAAGGTAAAGACTTTGACCGTATCAATGTTTATTTTTTGATAAATGGTTTTTCAAATCACGAAAAAGAAAAAATTGAAATTGCTGATGCAGATGTTTTTGTTCATACTTGGGATATTGCACGATTGTTTAAAATCAATGAATCTAACAGTGTACACGAACCTATTGAAATAGAATTTGAGAATTTCACAGAAAATGGAAAAGGTTTACAATGCTTACAAGTTCCGAGCATTGATGAAATGTACGACTGTTATCTAGCAATTGTTCCGGGCGAAATTTTAGCAAAGTTATACAAAGAATTTTCAAATGAATTATTGGAAAGCAACGTTCGTGCGTTTTTAGGACAAGCAGGAAAATTCAATAAAGGAATTAGAGATACCATTCGTAACAAACCGCAAATGTTTCTGCCATATAATAACGGAATTACCGCAACAGCCGAAAGCGTTGAAACCAAGTTTATAGATAATCAGTTAGTCATTACAAAATTGAACGATTTTCAAATTGTGAATGGTGGTCAAACCACGGCTTCATTGTATCACACCCAAAAGAAATTTAAAGAGGCTGATTTGAGCAAAATTTTTGTTCAAATGAAACTTACGGTTATCAAAGATAAAGAACAAAAAAACATTGAAGTCCCTAATATTTCACGCTTTGCAAATAGTCAAAACAAAGTTTCGGAATTAGACTTATCGTCAAACAACCCGTACTTCGTGCAAATTGAAAACTTGTCAAGAAAAAAATACGTTGTTAATCCAGAAAACAAAAATCAATCGTTGTTGTGGTTCTTTGAACGTGCAAATGGTCAATATCGTGAAACGCTAAACAAGCAAACTCCAGCACAGCAAAAGAAATTCAAAGAACAAAATCCGTCAGACAGAAAATTTGTAAAATCCGACATTGCAAAATTCATTAATATTTGGGAATTAGAGCCGCATTTTGTTTCACAAGGTTCACAGAAAAACTTTATTCACTACACGAAAAAGATTACTGAATTAGTCAATAAAAACAAATTGCCAAGCGAGAATTTTTATCGCAAATTGATTGCAAATGCAATTTTATTCAAAACAACTGATAAATTATTTGGCAGAAAAGGAGTTAACGCAATTGGCGAAAACACAAGTATAAAATCATTTTCCGGTGCCTATACAGTTTCCTTTTTCCATTTCTTAACCGAAAATCGTTTTGATTTATGGAAACTTTACGAAGAACAAAAACTTGATAATTTTGTAAGTAATCACCTTAAAAACGTATTGATTTTTGTCTATAACCATTTAGAAACAAACGGTGGCGGAATGGTTTCGGAATACGCAAAACGATCAACTTCGTGGGACAAGTTGAAGGCAACACAATATTCTAAAAATTTGCTATCTGATTTGAAAGATTATTTGATTTCGGATGAAGAAAAAACGCAACGTGAAAACGAAAAAGAAATTGACACAAACAGTATAGAAGATTCTGTTTTTGTGATTAGTGAAATTCAAAAAATGGGACTGAAATTTTGGGACGGTTTCAGACTTTATATTGACAAAAATAAGACAGATGGCTTTGATTGGTCAACTGCTTTTGACTTAGTAAGCAGATTAAGTAAAAGCAATAACTTGACAACAAGAGAAATAACTTTTGGTAAAAAGGTATTAGACTATATTCAGGCGAGTCCTCAAATCATTGACGAAATTAAAGCATTATCAAAATTGGAGGAAACAGAAATTATTGAAGTGAAATTCATTTACGATAAACTTCTATTGGTTTCAAAAGACGATTGGAAGCGAATTATTGACTTAGCAAATCAGACAAATATTTTCAGTAATTTAGAACTATCAAACGTAAAATCAGTTCAGACATCACTATCGAAAAAGGAAAAAGTGAAAGAGCAAGCCTTAATAAGAGCCTATGAATCAATAAAGAAGTTAAAGAAGTTTGGAATTAAAGTATAATCCCACGCTATTTGCAAGCACATTGCCAAAGCCGCACGAGCCAACGTTAAAACCAAAGCTTTGTCAAAGAGCTTACAAAGCCAACCCAAAAGAAAAAGAAATTTTAAAAAATGCCCCACCGCACGACAAAA
>DYSW01000042.1 GCA_020726285.1 Melioribacter roseus | reverse complement strand
AATAATTTCAATTCTTTTATGAAATATTACGAAGAATTAAATCAATTCTAATTTTTTCAAAAAGTGCAATTTTAAAAAATCCTTTCGGAAAAACTCTGGACTTACTTATTTTTACCAACTTTTTTTAATTTTTTTGAGGAATAGATGTTAATTGCTCTCGTACAAATGAATAATGTTATTGGCGATATTTATGGAAACAAAGAAAAGATATTAAAACTATACGAAAAGGCAAAAGCTGAAAAAGTAGATATTGTAATTTTTCCCGAACTTGCTGTCTGTGGTTACACACCACAAGATTTTATAGAAAAAGTTGAATTTAGAGATACAATTGATAGAATTAATCAAGAGATTGCTTCAAAAACTGATAATAATACAGCAATTATATTTGGAACTATTACTCAACGAGATGAAAATGTTGGAACCGGAGTTTATAATTCTGCAGTAATGGCATTTGATGGAAAAATTCAATTTATTCAAGATAAAACACTTTTACCGAATTATGATGTTTTTGATGAAAGAAGATATTTCGAATCTGCAAAATCAGTCGAAATTTTTGAATTCAAAGACGAGAAATTAGGAATTTCTGTTTGCGAAGATATTTGGAATGATGACGATTATTGGAAGCACAGAAGATATGAAAATGATCCCGTTGAAACGCTAATTGAAAAAGGAACAAGCTTGTTGCTAAACATTTCCGCAAGTCCTTATGGCTACGGAAGAAGAAAAGAACGTTTTGAAATGCTTTCTACTCTAACAAAAACAAACAAAATTCCACTTGCTTACGTTTGTACTGTTGGTGCACAAACCGATTTAATTTTTGATGGCGCCAGTATGTGTTATAATTCCAAAGGTGATTTAGTTAAAATCGGCAAAAAGTATGATGAAGATTTCATTTTATTTAATACAAAGGAAAATTATTCTCCAATAATTGAATTTGAAGGTTCTTTTGGCGAAGAAATAATTTCTGCACTAACTTATGGATTAAAAGAATATCTCTCCAAAACAGGTTTTAAGAAAGTTGTTTTGGGTTTAAGTGGTGGAATTGATTCTGCAGTCGTTGCGTTCATCGCCGCAAATGCAATTGGGAAAGAAAATGTAACTGCCGTTATGTTGCCATCTGAAATATCAAGCGAAGGAAGTATAATTGATTCAGAAAAATTGATAAAAAATTTGGGAATAAATTCTTTGAAAATTCCTATAATTAATGGTGTAAATACAATTCAAGCAGAACTTACTTCAATTTTTTCTGGAACTGAATCCAATGTTGCTGAAGAAAATATTCAATCTCGCTTGCGAGGTTTATATTTAATGGCTCTTTCAAATAAATTCAATTGGCTTTTGCTCACAACTGGGAATAAATCTGAAATTGCAGTTGGTTACGCAACTTTATATGGCGATATGAATGGCGGTTTGGCAGTAATTGGAGATGTTTATAAAACTCAAATTTATCAATTAGCTGAATATATCAACCGAAATGAAGAAATTATCCCAAATGGAATAATCCAAAAAGCACCTTCAGCCGAACTTAAACCAAATCAAACTGATCAAGATACTTTACCAGAATATCACAAACTTGATGCAATTTTAACAAGATATTTGGAAGATTATAAAGAATATCATCAAATTGTTGCGGAAGTTGGAGAATCAGATTTAGTTCAAAAAGTACTAAGATGGGTTGATTTAAATGAATACAAACGATTTCAAGCTCCGCCAGTTTTAAGAGTTACAACAAAAGCTTACGGTTACGGAAGAAGATTCCCGATTGTTCAAGGTTGGAGAAAATAAAAAGGAGAATAAATGAATAAATTAAAAATACTGATAATTATAACTTTCGCATTTCTATTAAATTACCAAAGTTTTGCACAATTATTTGGTTCACAAGAAAAATTAGTAACAATGAAATCATTTTCATCATTCGAACAAATTCAGCAGAATTCTGAATTTAAATTGGCATTTGAACTTGAAATTGCAAAAACTTGGCATATAAATTCAAACAAACCCAACGAAGATTTTCTCATCAAATCCGAAATAAATATTTCCAAATCTCAAAATTTTGAAATTGTAACAATTGTTTATCCAAAAGCAAAAGACATAAAATTTAGCTTTTCTGATAAACCCGTTTCAGTTTACGAAGGAAAAGAAACAATCGGCGTTGTAATGAAATCCACAAAAAACATTCCTTTTGGCGAATATAAAATCCCAATCGAATTTGTTTATCAAGCGTGCAACGATATTACTTGCATGGCACCCGAATCAATTTTTGATACAATAAAAATATCAGTTGTAGATAATCAGACTGCGATTAATGAAATCAATTACGATTTTTTTTCCAATCTTGATTTAAGCTATTCAACCGAGCAAAAAATTGAAACAGACGACAATTCACTTGTAAAAACTTTGGAATCAAGCGGAATGTTTCTTTCGCTACTTATTGTTTTTCTTGGTGGATTGGCACTGAACTTAACACCTTGCGTCTATCCATTAATTCCAATAACAATTGGATTTTTTGGTGGTCAGTCCGAAGGAAATACAACAAAATTATTTTTTATGGGATTGTTTTATCTGCTTGGAATGGCACTAACATATTCAGTTGTTGGAGTTGTTACCGCACTTTCTGGAGCAGTTTTTGGAACTTTGATGCAAAATCCTTATGTAATTATTGGAATAGTTCTCGTCCTTATTTTACTTTCTTTAAGCCAATTTGGTGTTTATGAATTCAAACTTCCAGATTCGTGGACAATGAAAGCTGGTGGTGCAAAAAATGGATATTTCGGCGCCTTTTTTATGGGATTAACGATGGGAATTGTTGCGGCTCCTTGTATCGGTCCTTTTGTACTTGGATTAGTTACAGTTGTTGCAACAAAAGCTGATTTATTTTACGGATTTATAATGTTTTTCACTTTGGCAGTCGGACTTGGATTTCCGTATTTAATATTAGCTGTTTTCTCGGGAAAAATTAAGAATCTTCCTCGATCGGGTTTTTGGATGGAAGCTGTGAAACACATTTTCGGATTATTATTACTCGGAATGGCTTTATACTTTGCTTCTCCACTAATCCCAAAAGAAGTAAATACTTACATTTTGCCAATATTTATGATAATTTCTGCCACTTTCCTATTATTTTTTGATAAAACGGCAAACGACAGAAAAGGTTTTAGAATTTTCAAAAACATATTTTCAGTAATACTAATGGCAATTTCTTTTTGGATGTTAATTCCAACCGAAAAACAGTCACCAGATTGGCAGTACTACACTAATCAAGGTTATGAACAAGCAATTTCATCAAATCAGAAAATTGTAATCGATTTTTATGCTGATTGGTGTATTCCTTGTAAAGAATTAGATGCACTAACTTTTTCCGATAAAAATGTAATTTCCAAAATGAACGAATTTAAATCATTCAAAGTTGATATGACAAAATCGGCATCGGAAGAAACAGAACAAATCCGACAGAAATTTAGCATTGTTGGAATGCCCACGGTATTAATTATTGATTCGAAAGGAAATGAAATTAAAAGAATAACTGGTTTTGTAAAAGCAAGTGAATTCCTTGATATTCTTAATTCTGTAAAGTAAACTAATTATAGATAGATTCATCTTATTTTTATTTATTTTCACCATTAATTTTTAATTTATTGTTAAACAAAAGAAAAGAGACTTAAAATGTCAGAAGAAATCAAACAAAAAAAAGTTGAGAATTTAACGGACGTAACAGTAATGTTCGCTGGCGACTCTGGGGACGGTATGCAGCTTACTGGAACACAATTCAGTAATACAACCGCATTGTTTGGTAATGATTTAAACACATTACCTGATTATCCGGCTGAAATCCGAGCCCCCGCTGGAACAATTTACGGAGTAAGTGGATTCCAATTGCACTTTGGGTCAGGCAATGTTAACACACCAGGAGATTCGCCAGATGTGTTAGTTGCAATGAATCCCGCAGCACTTAAAAAAAATCTTCCAAATTTAAAACCAAATGCAATGATTATTGCTAATTCCGATGCTTTTGATTCAAAAGGATTAAAATTAGCCAAATATGAAAGCAATCCATTAAAGGATGGTTCATTAGCTGGTTTTAAGATTTTCGAAGTTCAAATTACAAGATTAACCCAAAATGCTTTATCTGATACAGGTTTAAGCGTTAAAGATATTCAAAGAAGTAAAAACTTTTTTGCACTTGGATTGATGTATTGGTTATTTGATAGACCAATTGAACCAACTGTTGAATGGGTTAAAACAAAATTCAAAAAAGAACCAATACTTATAGATGCAAATATTAAAGCATTAAAAGCTGGTTATTATTATGGTGATACAACTGAAATGTTTGCTACCAAGTTTAAAGTAGAATCTTCTAAACTTACTTCAGGAAGATATAAAAATATTTCTGGAAACGAAGCAACTGCTGTTGGATTTGTAGCTGCATCTTTATTAAGCGATTTACCACTTTTCCTTGGCTCTTATCCAATAACTCCAGCATCTGAAATTTTGCAATATTTAAGCAAATATAAAAATTATGGCGTTATCACTTTTCAAGCTGAAGATGAAATAGCTGGAATTGCATCTGCAATTGGTGCATCTTTCGGTGGACATTTATCAATTACAACCACAAGTGGTCCGGGTTTAGCACTAAAAACTGAAGCTGCTGGTCTTGCAGTTATGACTGAACTTCCGCTAGTTATTGTTAATGTTCAACGCGGCGGACCAAGTACAGGTTTACCAACAAAAACTGAACAAGCTGATTTACTTCAGGCAATGTACGGAAGAAATGGAGAAGCACCAATTCCAATAGTTGCCGCTTCAACTCCATCAGATTGTTTTTATATGGCAATTGAAGCATCAAGAATTGCTTTGAAACACATGACTCCAGTAATTCTTTTAACAGATGGTTACATTGCAAATGGAACTGAACCTTGGAGAATTCCTGAAGTTTCTGAATTGAAGAAAATTGAAGTTAAATATGCTGAAAATCCCGAAACTTTCCAACCATATAACCGAGATGAAAATCTTGTTCGTCCTTGGGCTCCTGCAGGAACTCCAGGTTTCGAACACAGAATCGGCGGGTTAGAAAAATCGAATATTAATGGAAACGTAAACTACGAACCAGAAAATCATCATGAAATGATAAAGATTAGAGCTGAAAAAGTAAATAGAATTAAAAACTTTATTCCAGATCTTGAAGTGCTTGCAGATGAAGATGCAGACACAATTGTAATTGGTTGGGGCGGTACTTACGGTGCAATTCTTGATGCTGTGGATAGAGTTCGCGAAAAAGGTCATAAAGTTGCTCAAGCTCATTTCCGTTTTATTTATCCATTTCCAAAAAATACTGGCGAAGTTCTAAAAAAATATAAAAAAGTAATTTTGCCAGAAATTAACGACGGACAACTTGCAAAATTGTTAAAAGCTGAATTCTTAATTGATATTATTCAACACAATGTTATCCGAGGCTTGCCATTCCGTTCGTCCGATTTAGAAAAAGTAATAATTGAAAATCTTGGAGGTAACAATGACTGACCAAACAAAAATTGAAACTACAGAATTGAAACTTACCGCAAAAGATTTTTCTTCTGGACTTGATGTTAGATGGTGTCCAGGTTGTGGTGATTATTCTGTTTTAGCACAAACACAACGCGTATTTGCAAATCTTGGTTATAAAAAACACGAACCTTTGATTGTTTCTGGAATTGGATGTTCAAGTAGATTTCCTTATTATATGTCATCTTACGGATTTCACGGAATTCACGGAAGAGCAGCAGCAATTGCAACTGGATTAAAATTAGTAAAACCTGATCATCCAGTTTGGGTTGCAACTGGCGACGGCGATTTGATGAGCATTGGCGGAAATCACTTTATTCACGCTTGCCGAAAAAATGTTGATCTTAAAATTATGTTGTTTAACAACAGAATTTATGGATTAACAAAAGGACAATATTCTCCAACATCTGAAACTGGAAAAATTACAAAAACTTCACCTTATGGCGTTGTTGATTATCCTTTCAATCCAACTGCTTTGGCACTTGGAGCAAACGCTACTTTTGTTGCCCGAACAATAGATAGAGATGCAAAGCATCTTCAATATATTCTTGAAGAAGCTGCAAAACACAAAGGAACCGCTTTCATGGAAATTCTACAGAATTGCGTAATCTTTAACGATGGTGCTTTTGATGATGTCTCTAAAAAAGATGTGAAAGATGACAATATTTTAATGCTTGAACACGGAAAACCAATGATTTTTGGTAAAGACGCCGACAAAGGAATTATGCTAAACGGATTTATACCGATTGTTGTAAATTTAAGTGTAAATCCACAATTGGAAAACATGCTTCTTATTCACGATGAATTTGAAGAATCTGGAATTCTTGCTAGTATTTTAACTCAAATGTCAGAAAAAACCGGTTTGCCGACTCCTTTTGGTATTTTCAGACGCGTAAATCAACCAACTTATGTTGATGGTGTTACACGACAAATAAACGAAGTTACTGAAAAGAAAGGAAAAGGAACTTTACAAAAATTGCTGAACGAAGGTAATATTTGGGAAGTTAAATAATCTAAAAAAAGTTATTTAAGGCGAAGTAATTTATTACTTCGCCTTTTTTTTAAATTTGTATGGAAAATTGAATGTTAACATTTCAACAATTAGCAGATATTTTTGAGAAAAACCAAAACTTCGTGATAATCTCACACATCAATCCAGATGCCGATGCTATTGGTTCCGAATTAGCATTTTTGAAATCTCTACAATTTCGCAATAAATATGCAAGAATTATTAATCATTCTGAGACACCAGATTTTATCGCTTTTTTAGATGAACAAAATGAAATTGAAATTTATAAACCCGAAATTCATGATAATATTATAGAAAATGCTGATATAATTCTTATTGTTGATTTAAGTAATTTATCTCGAGTTGGTTCAGTGGAAGAAATTATCAGAAAATCTATCAAAAAAACCATTTATTTCGATCATCACCAAAATCCAGATGATTTTACGGATTTACAAATAATCAATACAGAAAAAGTTGCTGTTGGTGAAATGGTTTTCGATTTTCTCACGGAAACACAATTTGCTCCAATTTCAAAGCAAATGGCAAATGCAATTTATACCGCTATTCTATCCGATTCTGGATATTTTCGTTACGAACGAACAACTTCGCACACATATAATATTGCTGGCAAATTATTGGAACTTGGTGTAAACCCAAAATGGATTTTTGAAATGCTTTATGAACGGAATTCCCTAACACGAACAAAATTGGTAGGCAATGCACTAATTTCTACTGAATTGCACGGAGATGGGAAAATTTGCTCAATTACAATTCGGAACGATATTTTAATGAAATTAAACGCTTCTGATTCGGATGTTGAAGGAATTACAAGTTACTCATTATCGATAAAAGATGTAAAAATTGGGTTAGTTTTTGTAGAATCGGAAAACAAAATTAAAGCATCTTTTCGTTCGCGGGGAAGAATTCCAGTGAACAAATTAGCTTCGGAATTTGGTGGTGGTGGACATATAAATGCGGCTGGAATACAATTAGAGAACATCAATTTTGAAGAAATTCGCAACATAATTATCAATAGAGCAATTGAATATTTAGATATTGAAGAGGAAAAGTAGATGAAAAACGTTATTCAAATTAATTTTATTAATGAATTTATTAAAAATGACAAAAGAACACTTTTTGTGAAATTTGTAAATCATGATAATATTATTGAAGAAACCAATTTTTTCAAGTCAAATAAAAATATTGATATTTCAGAAGTACTTTATATTCTAAACGAAGAAAAAGAGATTTTATTTAATTACTACAAAAAAGATTTAGATTATCTACTTATCCCTTTCATCAAACAAAATTTAACAACCGACACTTTTCGCGATTTGACAAGCAAGGTAATTGGCAATTTGGGGAATCAATATCAGCGAGTTGTTTTACAAGCAAAATATCTCCCAAAAGTTCAAGAAGTTTTTCGAGAATATCAGTTTTTCATAAATACAATTATTGAAGGTTGTTTTTTAGGAAATTACACATTTGACAAATTCCAAGAAGCCGATAATTCCGTCAAATTTAAGGATTTAAACTTAAGAACATCAAATTCACCAAAGTTTGTAGTGGTTGATATTCTAATTCAAGAGGAAATTCCAAATGAGTTAATCAAAACAAATTATAAAATATTTGACACTTTAGAATTTACACGCGATTTGATAAATATGCCTGCAAATATTCTGCACACAACAGAATTTGTTGAACGAATCAAAAATCATTTTTCAAAATCAAATGTAAAAGTTGAGGTTTATGACAAAAAATGGTTAGAAAACAACAAAATGAACGCAATTTTATCAGTCGGAAAAGGAAGTAAAAATCCACCATTTTTGGTTAAACTTCATTATAAACCGCAAAAAAAGAATAATCTAACAAAAATTGCCCTTGTTGGAAAAGGTGTTGTTTACGATTCTGGTGGCTATTCAATAAAGCCGACTGCTTCAATGCTCGATATGAAAATAGATATGGCTGGAGCTGCAGTGGTTGCGGGAATAATTTCAGTTGCATCAAAAATAGAGTTGGATTTTGAATTGATTGGATTTTTGCCAATTGCAGAAAATATGATTGACGGAAATTCCTTAAAACCTGGTGATATAATTTCATCAAAAAGTGGAAAAACAATTGAAATTATGGATACAGATGCAGAAGGAAGATTAATTTTGGCAGACGCTTTGGAATTTGCTCAGGAATTCAACCCCGATTTCATTTTCGATTTTGCTACATTAACCGGAGCCGCAGTTGTTGCATTAGGTGAATCTATTTCTGCCATTTTTACCCAAAACAAGGAAATTGCAGAATTGTTGATGCATTCTTCAGATTCAACTTACGAACGAATTTGGCAACTTCCTCTTCCAAACGATTATAAAAATATGTTAAAAAGTGAAATTGCTGACTTAAAAAATCTTGGTGAACGATGGGGCGGAGCAATTACTGCCGCATTATTTCTACAATATTTTATTGAAAAGGATAACCAAAATAATTGGGTTCATTTTGATATAGCCGGACCTACTTCAAAGCACAAACAAGCATTCTATACAAACAAATCAGCAACGGGTTTTGGCGTAAGATTGATTATCGATTTCCTTAGAAATTGGAATTTTTCAAAATAATTTATTTTGCTAAAAAAGAAGAAACAAGTTCATTTCACCAAAAATTTGCTGTAAGTAATTTTTAGCGAAAAGCATAAACATTAAAAAATAAGCGAATCCTAAGATTCGCTTGATAAATTTACTTTTCTAATCTAAAAACATATCCTGAAGTTGGGCAAACTTTTAATTCTTTTTCCTTTACTATTTTCCCTTTCAAATTTACTTTTTTTGGATTTACAACTTCGCTCCAAACTCCTTCTGGAAATTCTATTTTAAGATCTTCTTTTGGATTTGCATTCATCACAACAAAATATTTTTCATTTTCGTACTGAACTGTATAAGCAATAACAAAATCATTATTTGCAACATCAATAAACGTAACATCATCATATTTTGCTCTTCTGAAAGCATTTGCATTTTTACGCAAATCAATTAAACCTTTGTAATAATCGGTTAAGTCTGCGTTTAGCTTTGCGAAATCAAAATTCAAATAATTCGTTTTATTATCTTTATTATATGTGTTGTGGTCAATCTCGCCAAAATGGGAATCAATTGTACTATCACCGACATCGATTACTTTAGAACGTGCAAATTCTTGTCCTTCGTGAATCATTGTAATTCCACGAGATGTAAATAAGAATAAAGCCGCTAATTTGTGCATTTTTAGTTCAACTTCAGTCAGTTTATTGTGTTCAGAAAGATTTTCAATTTTCTGATGTTCTTTTACTTTTTTTAGGCAAAGTCTAATAAAATCACCCAAAGTTAAATCGTCATGTGATTCTAAATAATTAACAGAATGCGACTCTTCTTGAAATAAGCCTAATGAATCTTTAACCAAAGTTCCACGGACATAACTTTTGATGCGATTGAAGGAATTATTTCCTTGCCATTTTCCAAAAATCCAACCAAGTCCATCATTCACATTCTGACCTTTAATTCCATTTCGAATTTGGTCGTTCCAAGCTGCCCAACCTCGTTCAGAAAAACCAGCGGGATCATATCCCCCGCCCCAAGGTTCAGCAATAATTATTACATTTGGATTAATCTTTTTAGCTTGAGCAATTATTTCTTCAGTTGTTTCCCAATCAATTAATTTGGCTAAATCAAATCGAAAACCATCAATATGATATTCATTCATCCAATAAAGAATTGATTCAACAATTAATTTGCGAAACATCGGAGCTTCAGTTCGTAAATCATTTCCGCAATAACTTTCAGCAATATAATTGCCTTTGTTGTCCAATCTGAAATAATATTCTTTACTAATTTCCTTCAAATTTCCGATTTCATATTCAGAGAGATGATTGTAAACAACATCCATAATTACAGAAATGCCATTTTGATGAAATTCATCAACCATTTTTTTAAATTCTGTAACTTGATTTCCTTTAGTTCCCATCCAACTATTCATTTCATAATTTTCCCACTGCTCTGAATAATACGCTGATGGAGCAAAAAATGCTGCAGTCATATATCCCCAATGATTTCTTTCATAAGGATTCCAAGAATTTAATTTTCCATTAAATTCTTTGTTAAAAGGAATTTCCAGGTTCCCAAATTCTTGTGTTGGAAGCAATTCAATAGCATTAACACCAAGATTTTTTATATAATTTATTCCACCAACTTGATTTTTTTCAACCAAACCAGAATAAGTTCCAGCTTGGTTAGTTTTTGCAGTTTCATGAGCTGTTAGATCACGAATATGCATTTCGTATATTATAAAATCCTTCCAGTTTCTTGCAATCCATTTATTTTCACTTTTCCATTGATAATCATTTTGCATATAAATTGATAAACGAGGATTTCCGTAAATATTTAATGTAGTAACAGCTTTTGAATAAGGGTCAATTGAGATTGGAGGGTTTTCTGAAAACTTATTATGAACTTTATAACCATAATAGAAGAAGTCTGATGTTTTAGGTAGAATAACTTCCCAAACACCGTTAGAATCCTTTTCCATCTCAAATAAATCCCCAGAAGAAAAATTTAGAATATCAGAAATGTATAGTTGCACTTTATCAGCTGTAGGCGTAAATAAACGAAAAACAAGATTTTTATTTTCCAGTGAAACTCCCAATTCCTTTTCAGAAAAGTATTTATCCAATTTATTTCTCTTAAAAAGGATTTCTGTAGTACTATTTTGAGCCATAATTAAACCGCTTAGAAATAAAATAATTAATAATTTTTGAAGATTTTTCATATAAAATCCTATTCTGCTTTAATTTCAATAATTTCGTCCCAATTTGTTGTATATCTTGGAGAAAGAAGTTCTCTTTTAAGTTGCCACTTTTTGTTTTGGCCCATAATAGCAAGTTTTACTGTATCTTTACCATATTTTTTATTGATCTCATCCAATTTTCCCATCAAATTTGAATGTTGTTTTGTATCAAATTCATAGAATAGATTTCCTTGCACGGAATTTTCATCCATTAATTCTGTTACAATAACGCCTGCCTTTTTATAGTAAAATCCTTTTTCAAAAATAAGTTTTAATGCTTTAACAGCAAATTTTACTATTTCTAATTGAGAATTCGTAGGTATTGGTAATGCAAGAGTTTTACTATTATAATATTGAGAATCGTGTTCGCCAAAAGGATCAGTGTGAATAAAAACTGTTAAATACGTTGCAATTGAATTTTGCCGACGTAATTTTTCAGAACAACGGGAAGCATGAGTAGCAATAGCTTCTTGTACATTTGCAAAATCATCAGTTTTCTGACTAAACGATCGTGTAGTAGCAATTCCTTGCTTTTTTGGTCTAACTTCTTCTAAATCAATTCTCGGTAATCCTTTCAATTCATGAAGAGTTTTCAAACCAACTTTTGTCATATTCTTAAGAATCCAACTTTCCGGCATTTGAACAAAATCCCAAGCTGTGTTTATAAATTTCTTCTGAAGAAATTTATAATATTGCCTCCCAATTCCCCATACTTCTTCAATTGGCGTAGATTTAAGTGAAGTATTTTCCTTTTCCTCAGAATCAAGAACACAAATTCCATTACTTTTTTTTGCAAGATGGTTAGCAATTTTTGAAAGTGTTTTTGTCCTACCAATACCAATTCCAACAGGTAAAGATAAATACTGAGATATTGTATTTTTTATATTTTGCGCATATTGTAAATAGTTCATTCCATTTTGCAATGGTAGAATTCGTATAAAAGCTTCATCAATAGAGTAGACTTCTACTTCTGGGGAAAATTCGCGCAAGATTTGATGTAATCTGTGACTCATATCTCCATATAATTCATAATTGCTACTAAAAACAACAACATTATTTTTTTCTAAAATTGATTGAATTTTAAAAAATGGTTCTCCCATTTTAATCCCTAAATTTTTAACTTCCTGAGAACGTGAAATTACGCAACCATCATTATTACTTAAAACTAAAACTGGAACATCAGATAGTTTTCTATTAAAAGCTCTTTCACAACTAACATAAAAATTGTTTGCATCAATTAAAGCATACATTAAAAATGCCTGTGAATTGAGTAAGTTACTACTCCCCAAACATCAAGCGTACTTTTGTCATCAATTTCAAGAGGAGGGAAATCTGGATTATCGGGCATTAAAACGATTTTTTTTGAATTTACTCTTTTAACCCGTTTTATTGTAAATTCACCATTAATTGAGCAAATCAAAATTGAACCAGTAAATGGTTGAATAGATTTATCAATAATTAATATATCTTCATTAAAGATATTAGAATGGTACATAGAATTTCCTTTAACCTTAGCAAAAAAGGTCGAGGACTTATTTTTTATAAGATATTGATTCAAATCTAAAGTATCTTCTATGTAATCATCCGCTGGAGACGGAAAACCAGCTTTAATACTTTTTATTAGCAGTGGTATTTTGACTTCAGTAGAAGTATCAGGTAAAAATATTTCTATAGTAGGTGGTTTATGTAATCTTAATATTTTCATCAAATTATTATTTTTTATAATTAAAAGTACAACAATTTACTAATTGAATAAGTGTAGTTTAAAACAAAAAAACCCTTCAAAATAGAAGGGTTTAAAATAAAAAACTGGCGGCTTCCTACTCTCCCACAAAGTTGCCTATGCAGTACCATCGGCGTTTAAGGTCTTAACTTCTCTGTTCGGAATGGGAAGAGGTGTTTCACCTTAGCTATAGTCACCAGTAAAATTAATGTTAATTAATTAAAAATAATAGATTGAAAGAGTAAGTAAAGAATTTAATAAGAATAAAATAAAAAATGGCTAAGCCTCACGACTTATTAGTACTACTCAGCTGAATACGTTACCATACTTACACCTGTAGCCTATCAACCTCGTCATCTTCGAGGAGTCTTTAGTCCTGAATTACCAGGAGGGATACATCATCTTAGAGTTGGCTTCGCACTTAGATGCTTTCAGCGCTTATCCATTCCGAACGTAGCTACCCAACTATGCCACTGGCGTGACAATTGGTGCACTAGAGGTTCGTTCATTCCGGTCCTCTCGTACTAGGAATAAATCTCTTCAAGTATCCTGCGCCCGCAGAGGATAGGGACCGAACTGTCTCACGACGTTCTGAACCCAGCTCACGTACCGCTTTAATTGGCGAACAGCCAAACCCTTGGGACCTTCTTCAGCCCCAGGATGCGATGAGCCGACATCGAGGTGCCAAACCTTGCCGTCGATATGAACTCTTGGGCAAGATCAGCCTGTTATCCCCGGAGTACCTTTTATCCTTTGAGCGACGGCACTTCCACACGCTACCGCCGGATCACTAAGTCCTACTTTCGTATCTGTTCGATCTGTATATCTCACAGTCAAGCTTCCTTATGCCTTTACGCTCTACGCATGATTACCGACCATGCTGAGGAAACCTTTGAGAGCCTCCGTTACTTTTTGGGAGGCGACCGCCCCAGTCAAACTACCCGCCTAACAGTGTCCCGAATCCTGATTCAAGGATTGCGGTTAGAATCCAGATAAGCCAAGGGTGGTATTTCAACGTTGACTCTACCGAAGCTAGCGCTCCGACTTCATAGTCTCCCACCTATCCTACACATGACTTATCCGAACCCAATGTTAGGGTGCAGTAAAGGTTCACGGGGTCTTTCCGTCCATCTGCGGGTAACCGGCGTCTTCACCGGTACCACAATTTCACCGAGCTCGTGGTCGAGACAGTGCCCAAATCGTTACACCATTCGTGCAGGTCGGAACTTACCCGACAAG
>DYSW01000041.1 GCA_020726285.1 Melioribacter roseus | reverse complement strand
ACAGAGTTGGAGTTTCAGTACTGCTAAATCTTCTCGAACGAATATCAAGAGAAAAAATTATTGTTAAAGATTTTACGGTTGCTTTTACAACCTGCGAAGAAAGTACACTTTTAGGTTCAAAAAATCTTGAATTGGATGAAAAAATTAAATATGGATTTGTGTTCGATTCTGGTTATAGACCTGGAGATTTTATCTATTCAGCTTGTGGTTCAATAGGATTTTCAGTAAAAATTCTTGGCAAAGCTTCGCATTCTGGAATTTCACCCGAAAACGGAATTAATTCAATGCAAGTTGCAGCAAAAGTGATTTCACAATTACCGCTCGGCAGAATTGACGAAGAAACTACGATGAATATCGGAATATTAAAAAGTGGTTCGGCAGTGAACGTAATTCCAGAATTGGCGGAACTTGAAGGTGAAATTCGTTCGTTTAATTTGCAAAAAGTGGAAGATTATTTTGAAGAGATGAAAAAACTGTTTTATCAAGAAGCAGATAAAATTGGAGCGAAAATTGAAATAATGCATTTTTGGGATTTTCTACCATACACAATTTCCGAAAATTCATATTCTTTCAAGGAAATTTCAAGAGTTTTAACAAATGTTGGATTAGTTCCCATTCCTAAAATATCACTTGGTGGAAGCGATGCAAATTCGTTGAATGGCAGAGGAATACAATCGGTAAATATTGGAATTGGAGCACAAAATCCACATTCGAATGATGAATTTATCTTTATAGAAGATTTACTAAAAACCGCAGAAATTGCAATGGAACTTGTTAAAAAGGAAGAAGTGAAATGAAAAAAAATCTCATCTTTATTCTGTTTTTAGTTGTTTTTTCAAACATGATTTTTTCGCAAGAAAAGGGAAAACTTGTTATTGTTGGCGGAGTTCAAACAATAGAAATTGCACAAAAATTTGTTGAAATTTCTGGTGGAAATAACGCAAAAATTGTAATTATACCAAATGCTGGTTCCGAACCTAAATATTGGAGCGAAGTGCAAAAACAAGAATTTGAAGAATTTGGAGCAAGTGCAAAATATCTTCTTTTTTCGAGAGAAAATGCAGATTGCGACACAAATTTGGCAAATATGGATTGGGCAAACGCAGTTTTCTTTTTAGGTGGCGACCAATCTATTTTGGCAGACGATCTGCTTAACACCAAATTGTTAAAAAAAGTATTTGAAATTTATGAAAATGGCGGAATTGTTGGTGGTTCAAGTGCTGGTGCTGCAATAATGAGCGAAGTTATGATTACAGGAAACGAACTAAAAAATAACGATTCTTCTGAAGCTTTTATCACAATTGAAAAAGGAAATGTTGAAGTTAAACAAGGTTTTGGCTTTCTTAAAAATGTAATTGTTGACCAACATTTTCTAAAAAGGAAAAGACATAATCGAACCATTGCTACGCTAATCGAACATCCAAATCTATTCGGAATTGCAATTGATGAATCAACATCGATTATCGTAAATCCAGATGAAACTTTCGAAGTATTCGGAAATAATCAAGTTTTGGTTTATGACCCAATTGATGGAAGAAATATTAGAGAAGACAAAAAGGGAAATCTCGGAATTTCTGAAATGAAATTGCATGTTTTGATTAATGGCGACAAGTTTGATATGAAAACCAGAAAAGTAATTTGTAAGTAATATGAAAAAGATAAAACTCAAAGTCCCGAACACATATTTATTAATTTTTTCATTATTAATTTTGATTGCCGCACTAACTTGGATAATTCCAGGTGGTGAATTCGAAAGAAAAGTAATTGACAGAAGGGAAGTTGTTGTTCAAAATTCATTTAATTTTGTTGAAAACAAACCGCAAGGAATTATTGAATTATTTATAGCTCCATTAAAAGGATTTCAAGAAGCTGCTTTAATTATTGGATTTATTCTGCTGGTTGGCGGTTCATTCAATGTTTTGGCAAAAACTGAAGCCATAAATTCGTTAATCCATAAACTTGCACGTACGCACAAAGATTCAAAATTTCTTCAAAGGTTCTTTATCCCAATTTTAATGCTGATGTTTTCTCTTGGTGGAGCAACTTTTGGAATGAATGAAGAAATAATTCCTTTTGTTCTAATTATAGTCCCAATTTCTTTGGCACTCGGTTATGATTCGATAGTTGGAGTAGCAATTCCATTAGTTGGTGCACACGTTGGATTTGCGAGTGCATTCTTAAATCCGTTCAATGTTGGTATAGCTCAAGAAATTGCTGAAGTCCCATTATTTTCAGGAATTGAATATCGACTTGTATCTTGGGTCATTTCAACTTTGGTGTCAATTCTATTTTTATATTGGTATATAAGTAAGCTCAACAAAAATCCTAAAATAAGTCCGACTTTTCATCAAGATGAAGAAAGGAGAAAAAATGAACATTTTGATGATATTTATCAAATTGAAGCAAAATTATCTACTAAACAAAAATCTGTTTTATTTGTATTTCTCTTCTCACTCTTACTTATCGTTTTTGGGGTAATAAAATTAAGTTGGTATATCGAAGAAATATCTGCAGCTTTTCTTATAATGGGAATAGTTGTAGGAATTATTGGTGGATTAAAAATTGATGAGTTTACAAAAAGTTTTATTGATGGAGCAAAAGACTTGGTCGGTACAGCTTTAATTGTGGCACTTGCAAGAGCAACTTTGGTTATTTCGCGCGATGGACAAATTATCGATACCGTGCTTTATGGTTTATCGCCATATATTCAATCTTCTTCACCAATTTTTGCTTCACAGAAAATGTTTTTAGTTCAAGCTGTAATAAATTTCTTTGTCCATTCTGGAAGTGGACAAGCAGCACTCACAATGCCAATAATGTCTCCATTAGCAGATTTGGCGGGAGTTTCCAGGCAAACCGCAATTTTAGCTTTTCAATTTGGAGAATACACAAATATTATAATTCCAACTTCTGCCGTAACAATGGGAGCTTTATCGATGGCAAAAGTCCCTTGGGAAAAATGGGCAAAATGGGTGATTCCGTTGCAATTAATTTTAATGTTGTTAGGTCTGATATTACTAATTCCACCAAATCTATTTGGTTGGCAATAAATTTTAATAAATATTCAAAATCAAAAGGAGTTATTATGAAAAAAAGTAAATTACAACAATTGTTTGGATTTTTTCTTGTTCTATTTGCATTCACAGAATTTGCAAATGCACAAGCAACTTTTTCCAATGGTCCGCTTTATATTCGTACAGATAATTATGGAGCAGTGCGGGTTTTTACGTTAGATGGACTTGATACCGTTCAACACATCAATCGAATTTCTGCAATGGCAGCGGGGAACGAAGGTGAAGTTATGGATTATTGGAACGATGTTGATACTGAAGTTGAAACTCAAATTGTTCCGAATTCATCAATTGCCGATTACGAAGTTTATGGTGTTTATAATAATGATTATTCTGGCAATCCACCAAGTTTCACTTTTACACAATATGTTTATGGATGGAATGATACAAAATACATTCTTGTTAAATGTAACGTGAAAAATAACGAAAGAACACTAACTCCAATGAAATTTGGTTTGGATATTGTTCAATATATGGATTACACTTGGGAAGATGACAATATTTTCTATGATACAACAAATGGAATGTTAACACAATTTGATATTCATTATGTTGGTATAAAACTATTATCTGATGAAACAACTTCTGCACAATCTTTTATGTGGTTTGATGGATATGACACAGATTCACTTTATTGGACAAATATGGCTGAAGGAACTTTCGATATTGATACTTTAGTTACAAACGCAGATGGTGGAGTTAGTATTCTTGCTGGAACTCAACAAAATCTTTCTGCTTACGCATCAAAAGATGTTTATTTTGCTGTTGCAGTTGGTGTTGATGAAACTGACCTAACAGACAATATGACTTTGGCGGTTGAAAAATATAATCAAATCACTTCGATACAATCTGATATAAATATCATTCCCAAAGAATTCGTTTTATCTCAAAACTATCCAAATCCATTTAATCCAACAACAAAAATTACTTTTGGTTTGCCACAGCAATCAGAAATTAGTTTATCGGTTTATAATACAATTGGAGAAAAAGTTGCTGAACTTGTAAATGGTGAATTGAGTGCTGGAACTCATACATTCAATTTTGATGCTTCAAATTTAAGTTCTGGAATTTATTTTTATCGTTTAGAAACTTCAGAAAATGTAATTACAAAGAAAATGATGTTTATTAAATAATAAAGGATAAGACTCGCATCAAAAGTGCGAGTCTTTTTTTATATGGAAAGATATAAAGAAATAAAAGAAAAAATCATCAATAAGTACAACACATTTCCGAAAAATCAAAGGAAAATTGCTGAGTATTTTATCAATAATTTCGATAAAATACCATTTCTAACTGTTCAAGATTTATCTGCAGCAACAAACTCGAGCGTTGCCTCAATTGTTAGATTTTCGCAATTTACGGGATTTTCAGGATTTAGCGAATTGAGAAATGAAATTGCTGATTCATTACAATCTGAAATATCTAACAAAGAAATATTTCCACTATTCGAAAAACACCAATTGGAAGATGACTTATTAACTGAAGTTGCAAATCTCGATATAAAAAATATTAACGATACTTTAAATTTTGTCGGACGAAACACATTTAATTATGTTGTTGATAAAATCTTGAACTCCGATAGAGTATTTACTGCCGGTTTGGGAATTTCGTACTTATTAGCAGAAATTCTTTCTTATCAACTAACACAAGTTGGTGTTAGTTCGAGCATATTAAAGCATTCCTACGCTTCATTTGATGAACAAATTTTGTTTTTATCTCCAAAGG
This sequence comes from Melioribacter roseus, assembly GCA_020726285.1. Lineage (GTDB taxonomy): Bacteria > Bacteroidota > Ignavibacteria > Ignavibacteriales > Melioribacteraceae > WGAL01. The sequence goes on along the minus strand of DYSW01000041.1, from coordinate 9,623 downwards.
ATTTGTTAATCGTTTTATCTTTTCCGCCGTATTCAAAAGAAACAATTGAAGCGGCAGAATTTGCAAGCAAACGAAATATAGAAGTAATTGCAGTAACAAATAAACCTGCATCACCTGTAACATTTTATACTAAAGCAAATCTTGTAGTACAAAGCAAAAACATGTTATTTACAAATTCATTCGCTGCAATTTCAGTTTTAATAAATGCAATTGCCACTGCATGTGCAATAAAAGATAAACAAAGAGCAAAAAATATTCTTTTAGAATCTGAAAAAGTTATGATTTCGTCCAATCAAGTAATTAACGAGAGTAAATTATGAAACAAATTCTTCTATTAATTCTATTTCTACCGATTTTTATTTTTTCTGGAACAACAGGAAAATTATCTGGAGTAGTGAAAGATGCTCAAACAGGCGAAGCATTGATTGGGGCAAATATTATACTTGAAAATACAAATTTTGGCACAGCCGCAAATAACGAAGGTGAGTTTGTTATTTTGAATATCTCTCCAGGAAAATACAACTTAAAAGTTAGCTTTATTGGATATGAAACAATTGTTTATAAGAATATTTCAATAGTTGTTGATCAAACGACATATTTTGAGATTCTTCTTTATCCAAAAAGTGTTCAAGTGAATGAAGTTGTAGTAACTGCAAAAACTCCACTAATTCAAAAAGATGTTACAAGCAGTATTTCAGTTGTTTCACGAGATGAAATTGAAGCACTTCCGGTTGCAAATTTTTCTGAATTACTCTCACTTCAAGCTGGAGTTGTAGGAAGTGGTTCAAATTTACACGTTCGCGGTGGACGTTCGAACGAAATTGCTTATATGATTGACGGAACAATTGTGGTTGATCCTTTGCTTGGCGGATTAGCGACAGAATTGAATAACGATGCAATTCAAGAAATGAGTTTACTTAGTGGAACTTTTAACGCAGAATATGGAAATGCATTAAGTGGAGTTGTTAATATTGTTACTCGCGAAGGAACGGAAAAGTTTTCTGGAAAAATTGAAGTTCGTTCAAGCGAATTTGGAGTTGATCGCTATTCACAACTTCACGAAAATAGAATAAATGGCAGTTTGAGTGGACCAATATTTAATCCTGAATATAATTTCTTTATTTCGGGCGAATTAAATAGAAATGGTAGTTATTTGCCTTTTGGATACGATAATTCAAAATCATTTTTCAGCAAAATATCAACAACTGCAATTCCTTCAATTCGGTTATCAATTACCAATCGAGCAAGTTTAGGTGAAAAGCAAAATTATAATCACGATTATAAATATATTCCAGAACAATATTCGCGGTCAAGAACTGATAGTTGGCAAACTTCGTTAAATTTTACACATACAATTGCAAACAACTTCTTTTACGATATAAAAACATCATATTTCAACCAAGGTTATTATTTAGGAATAGATAAAGATACTTCGGAATATCTTTCATCAACTGATGAAGAATATTTTGAAGAAATTGGTAACGGTTACGAATTCTATAAATTATCTGACCCATTGCAAATGATAAAAAGCAGAACTGCAACATTAGATATAAAAACCGATGCAGTTTGGCAAATTGGAGCAATCAACGAAGTTAAATTTGGCATTTCATTCAAAAAACATTGGTTAAATTTGTTTGATATTTACGACCCAAAACGCAATTATCCTTATATTGATGATTATCAGACCGAACCTTTTGAAGGCGCTGCTTATATTCAGGATAAAATTGAATTATCTTATCTTGTCATAAATCTCGGACTTCGCTTCGACTATCTCAATTCGAATGTAACTTTTCGAGATAATCCATTGGAAACAACATCCGGAATAAAAGTGAAAAGCAGATCGCAAATTTCACCTAGAATAGGAATTGCACATCCAATTTCAGATAGAACAAAACTACATTTTTCTTACGGACATTTTTTCCAGAATCCAGATTTCCAATTTCTATTTGAAAATAAACAATACGATTTGAATGTTCGCGAGCCACTTTTCGGACAACCAAACCTTGATGCACAACGAACAATTTCTTATGAAGTGGGAATTGCTCACCAATTTTCAGAAAATACAGCAATCAACATTACTTCATATTATCGCGATATTACTGGATTAATTGGAACACGATATTATGCTCCTTATGTTGATGGAAGATATACTGGATATACACTTTATGTGAATGAAGATTATTCAAATATCAAAGGATTTGAAATAACGCTTGATTCTCGTCCATCAAATAATTTCTCGGGTGGTTTAGCTTATACTTATTCAATTGCAAAAGGAAGTGCTTCTTCTGAAACTGAACAATATCCTGGAACTTCTGAATCAACACAACTATATTTTCTCGATTTTGATAGAACACACGTACTAAATGCAACTGCAACTTATATAACACCAGAATCAGACAACATCGAAATATTTGGATTAAAACTTCTGGATAATACCGATTTTAGCCTAATTTTCAGAGCAAGTTCTGGCGAACCTTATACACCAAGCGGTAGAGATGTAGGTTTTGTAGATAAAAATTCGTTGAGAAGTCCTGCAAATTATAATATCGATTTGATGATTGGAAAAGAAATTAATCTAACAAAAAATATGAGATTAAGGATTTTTACTGAAATATTAAATCTAACTGACAATAAAAATATTTTATATGTTTTTGGAGATACAGGCGATCCTGAATACACAACTGTTGGCGGACATTCAACAGAATATATGAAAGATCCTTCAAACTACGGACCTCCGCGAACAGTTCGATTAGGTTTGAGATTTAAGTCTAATTAATAGGAAGGTTGAAAATGAAAAAAATTTTATACATCTGGTTAGTTTTATTCGCATTTCACATTTCAAATCTTAATGCTCAAAATTCAAAAGATAAAGAAAGAATTGATGAGCAAAATACAAAAAGCATTCTCGATAGAGCCGGCGGAACTCACGATGTTAGTAATATTGGATTATTCTTCGAAAATCGCGGTAAACTTTACCCAAGAACTATTACTTGGGGACCTTCAGGCGAATATCCAATTAATAGTGGAAAGCATTATATTTATCGAATTAACCAATATGTCGGAATACCTGGGAACGTAATTCAAAGTAGATTTACAAACAACGAAGAATGGGAAGCAATTGGCGGATTTCATAATAGCGATACGGCAAGAATTGCATTTAGCGATGACCCAAATTCGTGGAATTCTGAAAAAGGTTGGCCAATTAAAGATTCAGAAGGGAATGATCTATTTATTTCTGACCAAGATAGTTATAGTGCATTTAGCGATAGCGGAAATACAGTGAAAATTCTTGGTTTGCAAATGAATCAAACTGGATATGTATTTGGTTCAAATTTCGCTAAAAATATCATTTTCTTCAAATTCGAGATAACAAACAACAGTCAAAATATATATGATAGTTTATATTTTGGTTTACATAGCGATATTGACGTTGGAGATGCAAGCGGCGGTTTACCCGAATATGCTGACGATAAAGTGGATTTTATTGTCGATAAAAATTTAGTATATTTTTATGATGATGGAATAACTAGCGAATGGTCAGATGGAAAAACTGGATATTTCGGAATTATGTTCCTCAAAACTCCCGAAATAAATGGGAATCAACTCGGACTCACTGATTTTCACTATATGCTTTATAATGATGATGAAATTTCCGACTTCGATTCCGTGCAATACGGATTTATGTCCTCAAGTACAAGTTTGTATAATTCATCAATTGGAAACAAATATTTCCACGTAAGTAATAGTTCCAATATTCATTTTGATGATCCTTCTCAAGTTCCAAGTTCAGGAATGGATTTGTTGGCTCATTTATCTTCTGGACCTTACACAATAAACCCTGGCGACACTTTAGTTTATTATACTGCAATTGTTGCTGGTGAAAATTTTGACGAATTGAATAATTATGCAGATGTAGCCAAAAATGCAGTCGATGCTAATTTCAATTTACCAAAACCGCCAAGCCGACCAACTTTATCTGGCACAGCTTCTGATTTTAAGGCGACATTGTATTGGAACGATATTTCCGAAACAAGTTACGATAAATTTTCGGGCTATGATTTTGAAGGATATAGACTTTACCGAAGTAAAGATAATGGCTTAACTTGGACACAAATTGCAGATTTTGATTTAGTAAATTCCGAAGGCGAAAACACAGGTTTGCAATATTCTTACATAGATACAACTATAGTAAATGGATTTGAGTATTGGTATTCGGTAACTGCTTATGATAAAGGAAATTCAAATATCGAAAGTCTCGAAAGCCCAATAGGAAATACACTCGATGCAATAAATACAATCTCAATTATTCCAAGAAGTGAAGCAATTGGACGAACTGCAGTTTCGGTATCAAACATTCAAAATCTAAATACAGGCAACACAAATTATAATTTAGAAGTGTTTGTTGTTGATAATGAATTACTCGCTTCCAATGAATATACAACTGATTTTACATTCATTTCAAGAAAGGAAAGTGGCGATTTAGCAACCGAAGTAAACATAATAATCAATGATACTACATTAACAAAACCTTATAAATATTCGCTAACCTTTACTTCAGAATCAACATTTGATCTTAAAAATGAAACAATCGATTCTGTTTACCGCTCGGGATATAATTATCCTTTTGGAGGAAGAACTTTAAACATTAGTTCAGATGGAATAAAAATAGAAATGATTGATTTAGACGAAACTGCAGACGAATTCAGACCAGAAAACGGCGACGTAATTACAATCAATTTTGCAATGAACGTAATAAAAAACAATTCTGAAAAAATTATAGAAAACCGACCATATAGCCTGAATCAATTACAAACTACAACAGATGGAATTTCATTGAGATTAACGCCACCAGAAATAATTCAAAATATTTCAAGAATTGGCGGTACGGACAATGTGGAAATTGAATTTGAAGTTATAGATGAAAACGCAATTTTAGATAATTTATACATAATTTCGATTGAAGGAAATGGCGAATCGGATGGAAATGGATTTGTTTTACTTTCTGTAGAAAACACTGAAATTCAACTCGATACGCTTTACAATGGCGAAATATTTTCTTTTGATGGAATTCAAGGTACAATTTCATTTAGTGAAAATAGTTTGCCAAATGCTGGAAATAGATTCTCACTTGAAACCATTAAACCAATTTTGCCAAATATTTTGGATTCATTTTCCTTTGGAATTGCAAATTCGTCAATTGATTATTCTCAAGAAAAATCAAATATGAACAAAATCAAAGTTGTTCCAAATCCATATATAGTTGCTTCTTTGTGGGAACCAGAATTTGGCGAGCTACGAAAAGAACCCTTGCGACAAATTCAGTTTATCAATCTTCCATCAGAATGCACAATTTACATTTTTACTATTGATGCCGATTTAATCAAAACGATAAATCATAGTTCTACAAATGGAACTGAAGTCTGGGATTTACGAACTGAAAGCGGAAGAGAATTAGCCTCTGGAATTTATATTTATGTAGTTCAGGCAAAAGATGCCGAATTCAAAGAACGATTTGCAATAATTAAATAGTTAATGCAGGTAATTAGAATGAAAAAAACAATAATACTTTTTGCAATAATTTTTACTTTTTTTCAGAATTATGCTCAAAATCCAAATCTTGGAACTGCTGGAGCACAATTTTTGCAAATTCCAGTTGGAGCAAGAGCCGAAGCAATGAGCGGAGCAATTATCGGATTAACAAACGATGCTTCAGCAATATTTTGGAATCCAGCGGGAATTGTTAAAATTGAAAATGCTCAAGCTCATTTTTCGTATATGAATTGGTTCGATCTTTTCGATTTCAACGCGGCTTCGGTTGTTTATAATGCAGGCGATTTGGGATCATTCGGTGTAAGTATGATATTGTTTTCGACTGAAAATATGGAAATCACAACCGAAGAACAACCAAACGGAACTGGAAGATACTTTGACGCAAGCGATATTGCACTCGGCGTTTCTTATGCAAACTATTTAACAAATAATTTTAGCGTCGGAATTAACGTGAAATATATAAATCAAAGAATTTGGAACGAATCAGCTTCTGGATTTGCATTTGATATTGGAACACAATACCTACTCGATTTCCAAAATCTTACAATAGCAATGTGTATGACAAATTTTGGTGCGGATATGAAATATGATGGTTCTGATCTTGATATTTTGGTTCTAAAAGATGATGAATATGCTAATAGCAGATTAATTCCCGCTCGATATTCTACTGAAGAATATCCACTTCCACTAAATTTTCAAATTGGAGTTGGGTTTGATGTTTACAACAATGATTTCATGAAAATAAAAGGAGCAATTGACGTTACACATCCGAACGATAATGACGAGCGAGCTCATTTTGGGACTGAAATTTCATTTTATGATAGATTCTTTATCAGAAATGGATATAAATATAATTATGATGACCAAGATTTCACTTTCGGTGCTGGCGCAAATGTCATTTTCAGAAGTTCGGCTGTTTACTTTGATTATTCTTATTCACTTTATGATATTTTACCAAACGTGCATCGAATTTCGCTGAACTTGAGTTTTTAAGGAAATCAGATAATGAAAATAATTATTTTCTCATTTATAATAAGTCTATCAAACATTTTTGCTCAAATTACTCCACTTGAAAAAAGCAACTTTTCAAAAAATACAAATTATGGTGAACTATCGGAATTTGTCCATCAAGTAGATAATACATCAAAACTTGTGGAACTCGAAATAATTGGTAAAACAGTAGAAAATCGCAACATTTACGCAGTAAAATTCTCAAATTCCACTTTTGGAGAAGATAAATCGAAAATAAAAGTTCTAATCTTTGCACAGCAACACGGGAATGAACAATCTGGAAAGGAAGGTTCATTACTTCTGATTAACGAATTACTGAAACAAGAAAATGAATATTTATTCAAAAAGATAGATTTAACCATAATTCCACAAGTAAATCCAGATGGAGCTGAAAAAAATCAAAGACGAAATGGCAATTCTATGGATTTGAACAGAAATCACTTGATTTTAACAGAACCAGAAACAATCGCTTTGCACAAATTTTTTGATAAATACTTATTCGAAGTAGCAATAGATGTTCACGAATATGCTCCTTTTGGTAATGAATTCCGAAAATACGGCTACAGACATAATGATGATATCGAACTTGGAGTAACAACTAATCCCAATATTCCAGAAAGTATTAGAAAATTTCAGAAAGAAGAATATTTGCCATTTATCAAATCAAAACTAAATGATAACGGATTTTCTTTCTTTGAATATTCACCTGGCGGACCGCCAGAAATTGATTACATCCGCCATAGTACGTTCGATATTAACGATGGCAGACAAAGTTTGGGAATTCAAAATACTTTCTCGTTTATTCAAGAAGGTTTGAACGGAAAGGATATTTTTGTCGAGAATATTGAACACAGAGCAAAAGGACAAAAAACGGGAATGTTTGGATTGCTCGAATTTGCGTATCAAAATCAATTAAGAATAAAAAATACTATTAAGCAAGAACGTGAAAAATTGATAAAAAACGAAGTTTCGGAAAATGTTGCGATTCAATTGGACCATTTTTCGAATGGTACAAAGTTAGAATTACCATTACTTTCATACTCAACAAATAAGGATACAATTGTAGATGTAGAAGATTATCGCCCAATTGTGAAATCAATTTTTGACATAAAACGACCAAAAGGTTATTTGATTCCAAAATCATTCCCAGAATTACAAAATTGGGCTGAAAACCATTCACTTATTTTTTCAGAATATCAATTTTGCGAAAAAGATAAAATTATGCAGTATTTTGTAACTGAAATCGATTCAATGGATTTTGAAAGAGATATTATAATCAATCCGCAAGTTGAACTGAAACAAATAGAAATGAAGAAATTTGATGCAAATTATTACTTCATTCCGATTAATCAGCTAAAAAACAACTTGATTGTTATCGCACTCGAGCCAAAATCAGAACTTGGTTTAGTAACTTATAAACAATTCGAACATTTACTCAAAAAAGGGGAAACATTCCCAATTTTGAGAATTGAAGAATAACTAAAAAACAAAATGATTAGACAAACAATTCATTATCTAAATCGATTTAGCGGGTTATAAAATTTTTTTTGATATTTTTTAATTAATTAGACTAAAATTAAAAATTGGAGAAGAAAATGAACATACTTGTTTTAGGTTGCGGACTTGTCGGACGTCCAATGGCAATTGATCTTTCAAAAGAAAAATCATTTAACGTAACTATTGCCGATATTAATCAGAAGAATTTAGATAAAATACCAAATGAATGTCCTATCGAAAAAATTCAAAAAGACTTGTCAAACCCAGAAGAATTACAATCTTTGCTTAAAAATGCAGATTTTGTATTGAATGCTGTTCCCGGTTTTATGGGATTTAAGACAGTAAAAGAAATCATAAAAGCGAAAAAGAATGTTGTTGATATTGCATTTTTCCCAGAAGATGCTTTCGAATTAGATAAACTTGCAAAAGAAAATAATGTTACGGCAATTGTAGATTGCGGAGTTGCTCCAGGAATGAGTAATTTGCTTTCCGCTTATGTCGATTCAATTTTAGATAAAACAGAATCAATCGTAATTTATGTTGGTGGTTTGCCTGTAATTCGAGATTATCCTTATGAATACAAAGCTGGATTTTCTCCAATTGACGTTATCGAAGAATACACACGTCCAGCAAGATATATTCAAAATGGAGAATTAGTTGTTCGCCCCGCACTTTCGGAACCAGAACTAATTAATTATGATGGAATTGGTGTTCTCGAAGCATTTAATAGTGATGGACTTCGAACTCTTGCAACAACGCTTGATGTTCCCAATATGAAGGAAAAAACATTGCGTTATCCTGGACATATCGATAAAATGAAAGTCCTTCGTGAAACAGGCTTTTTCAGTTACGATGAAATAGAAATAAACGGATTTAAAATTCGTCCAATTGATTTCACAACAAAACTACTTTTCCCAATGTGGGAACTTAAAGAAGGTGATGAAGAATTTACACTGATGCAAATAATTGTGGAAGGCGAAAAAGATAAGAAAAAAGTTCGATATACATATAATTTGTTAGATAGACACGATAAAACGACAAATGTTCATTCAATGGCAAGAACAACAGGTTACACAGCAACAAGTGTTTTAAGAATGCTAAACAAAGGATTATTCGATAAAAAAGGAGTTTTCCCACCAGAATTTATCGGACAAAAACAAGAATGTGTTGATTTTGTACTGAATGAATTGAAAGAGCGTGGAATTGTTTATAATCTACAAATTTTGAATGGGACGAAAAGTTAGAAAATCAGATTGCTACAAGCCACAATTCCTTTGGTAAAGCGAATAAAAGGGGAAAATATTCACATTCGAATGCGGCTTACACACTTTATACAACTTCTGAAGATTATGCAAAACTTATTCTTGAGATATTAAAAAACACAGAAAATAATGATTCATCAGTTCCTTATCATAGTGGAGCAAACCAAACGGGATTTAGATGTTATTCACAATTAGTCCAAAAGATAAATGTGGAATCGTAATAATGACAAATGCTGAAAATGGGAATCTACTTTGGCAAGAAATTATTCAAAGAATTGGAGATTTATAATCTAACATCTAAGA
>DYSW01000040.1 GCA_020726285.1 Melioribacter roseus | reverse complement strand
GGGCCAGACTTGAACTGACAACCTTCGGGTTATGAGCCCGACGAGCTACCAATTGCTCCACCCCGCGGTTTAATTTTTTTCCCTAAATATTATAAATTTGGTGCACAAATATATTTAATTATTCGAAATAAGCAACATTCTTATGAATTTTATTATACCTATTAGTTTTGATAGAAATATTTCATTTAATTTCATTTAACTATTTTTATAATCAAAAATGGAAAATTAAATGAATAGAAAAGATATCAGAAATTGGTCTGCACTTATTCATATTTCAGCTTTTGCTCTCTTTGTAATTCCTTTTGGCAATATTCTAATTCCATTGCTTTTGTGGCAACTTAAAAAAGATGAATCACCTTTAATTACAGACAACGCAAAAGAAGCAATTAATTATCAGATTACATATACAATAGCTTTAATAATTTCTGCAATTTTAGTAATTGTTTTAATGGAAATGCCAAACCTATTAATTTTTGTTTTTTTTCCATTAATTTTCCCAATATTAGCAACTATTAAAACCGCTGAAGGTAAAATTTATCGTTACCCATTTAGTTACAAATTTATTAAATAAGGAGATTTATGAAATATTTGGTTTTGAGTTTATTGTTTTTTACCTCATTTTTTGCACAAAATTACAAAAAAATTGAAATTAACATCAATAGTAAAGATGAAATTATATCATTAAAAAAAGTTGGAATTGTAGATGCAGTTCCAGTATTCGGTCAAAATAAAAAATCAATTCAAGCTTTTGTTGAAGAAAAGCAAATTGAAAAATTGGAACAACTTGGAATTAGTTATTCAATTTTAATTGAAGATTGGAAAAGTTACTACGAATCTCGCGATAAAATGACCGATTTACAAAAAAAATCAGCTTTAGAACAAAGCAAATTAATTTATGGAGTTTCTGGTTTTGATTATGGTTCAATGGGAGGATTTTTAACAGCAGATGAAGTTTATGCAAAATTGGATGAAATGCGAACAAATTATCCAAGTCTAATATCAGAAAAATTTAGCATTGGCAACACATTGGAGAATAGACCGATGTACATTGTTAAAATATCTGACAATCCAGAAATTGACGAAGAAGAACCAGAAGTTTTCTACAATTCTCTAATTCATGCACGAGAACCAGAAGCCATGATGCAAATGATTTATTTTATGTTCTATTTACTCGAAAATTATGGAATTGATGATGAAGCGACTTACCTTGTAAACAATCGCGAAATGTATTTTTTGCCCGTTTTTAATGTTGATGGTTATATTTATAATCAAACAATTGCTCCAAACGGTGGAGGAATGAATCGCAAAAACAGAAGCTACAATTCCGATGGTACTCGTGGTGTGGACTTAAATCGGAACTGGGGTTACAAATGGGGTTATAATGATATCGGCTCAAGTGGAGAAGGTTACGCCGAAACTTATCGCGGTAGCAGTGCCTTTTCAGAACCAGAAACGGATAATGTTCGTCTTTTTGTAAATTCTCGACATTTTGTAACTGCATTAAACTATCATACTTATAGTAATTTATTAATTATTCCCTGGGGTTACATCGATGCACAAGTTCCAGATTCTTTGATATTTTGGGAATATGCAGCAAATATGACTCAATTTAATGGTTACACGTGGGGAAATTCATCTGATATAATTTATGAAGTTAATGGTGCTGCAGATGATTGGATGTACGGTGAACAGTTTGAGAAAAATAAAATTATCTCAATGACACCAGAAGTTGGTTCTTCATCAGATGGATTTTGGCCACCAGAAAGCAGAATTCTACCACTCGCTCAAGAAAATCTATATCCAAATTTATTCTTGGCTTGGGTTGCAGGCGAATTTGTGTCTCTTGACGAAGTCATATACCAAAATGAATTTATTAACCCAGGTGATACTACGAAAGCTGTTATCAAGATAAAAAATCTTGGTTTAAGTGATGCTTCAAATATTGTTGTTACATTTACTAGTCTTTCAGCTCAATTAACTATTAATGGCAGACCAATAATTATTCAAAATTTACCAGCGAGAGAAAGTTCAATTAGCACTGATTCACTTCAACTAATTGTTTCAGAAGAAGCAACAATTGCAGAAGAAATTCATTTTTTTGCTACAATAAGTATGAATGGGAACTTGATTTATAGAGATACAGTTGCTTTTACTGTTGGAACTCCAGAGATTATTTTTGAAGACACTACAAATGTTATTGAAACATTGTGGACTTTATCTTCATCAAATTCTTCTCAAAAATGGGATGAAATTGCGTCTGATTTCGTTTCCTCTCCAAATTCTTATACTGATAGTAAAAATGGTGATTATTATGACGATATCACCAATAAATTTTATCTTACAAATTCAATTGATTTAACAGATGCTGTAAATCCATTTCTTTCGTTCCAAACTAAATGGGACATTGAATCCGGTTGGGATTGTGCACGTGTTTCAGTATCAACTAATAACGGTTCAAGTTGGATTGATAGGCCTGGTTTGTACACAAAAAATGCAAATGGACACGGAAAGCAACTTCCAATTGGTGCTCCAATTTATGATGGAGTAAAATCAGAATGGGTTGAAGAAAGAATTGATTTGGCAGATTTTGTTGGACAAAACATTAAAATTAGGTTTATGCTCGAATCTGATGAATATGTTGTTGGCGATGGTTTTTTTGTTGATGAAATAAACATTTGGCAATATTCTGACTCGCAAGTTGATATTGATGATATTTCAAATCTTCCAAAAGAATACTCATTATCTCAGAATTACCCAAATCCATTTAATCCATCTACAATAATTAAATTTAGTATTCCACAAAGTTCAAAAAGTGAAAATGTTACATTAAAAATTTATGATGTTCTTGGAAAAGAAGTTGCCACACTTGTTAATAAAAATCTAAGTGCTGGTGAATATCAAATTAATTTTAATGGAATTAACTTATCTAGCGGTGTTTATTTTTACAAAATAAATGCTGGTAATTTTATTCAAACCAAGAAAATGCTTTTAGTTAAATAAGAAATTTTTCCTTCGGGGGAATATTTCCCTCGAAGGATTTTTTAATATCTATCTAATTTAAACTTCTCGCCTAAATACAATTTTCTTACTTCCTCATCATTTGCTAATGTTTCTGCTGATCCATCCTTAAATATTTTCCCTTCTATTAAAATATATGCTCTATCAACAATACTTAAAGTTTCGTGAACATTATGATCGGTTATCAAAATTCCAATGCCTTTGTTTTTCAGATTTGCCACTATTTTCATAATATCTTCAACAGCAATTGGATCAACACCAGCAAAAGGTTCATCTAACAGAATAAAATTGGGTTCTGTTGCCAAAGCTCGTGCAATTTCAGTTCTTCTTCTTTCACCACCGCTTAATTGAATTCCCAAACTCTTTCGAATGTGCACGATATTTAACTCTTCCAACAATTTTTCTAAACGATTTTGTCTTTCGTTTTTTGGAACCTTTATCATTTCGAGAATTGATAGAATATTATCTTCAACTGTTAGTCTTCTAAAAACTGATGCTTCTTGAGGTAAATAACCAATTCCCATTCTTGCTCTTTTGTACATTGGATATTCTGTAATTTTGGTATCATCAAGAAAAACATTCCCAGAATTTGGCTTTATCATTCCGACTATCATATAAAAAGTTGTGGTTTTCCCAGCTCCATTTGGTCCGAGTAATCCTACAATTTCACCTTGATTTACTGAAACTGAAACGCTTTTTACAACTTCCCTTTTTTTATAAATTTTTACTAATTCGCTGCTATGTAATTTCATTGTGTTATTCTAATTAAAAATTCTTGAATTGTTGGTTTATTATTGAAAAGTTGGAAATAAGGCAGAATAAATTCATTTTCTTTGGTTTCTACTAGTTCTATTGGATGAAATTCACTTTCGGGCGAACCAAATAGTTTAACTTTTTTAACTGTTTTTTCTTCAAATACAATTTCAGCATTTTTTGATGATGCTTTCATCAAACCAGTAATTTCATCTTCTTCAATTGTATAGTAAATTGCTAAAACATTATCATAAATCTTGGTTTTTGATATTTTCTCATCTGCAAAATACAGCTCAATTTTATTGCCGCTTATTTGATTAAAACGATGTTTTACAGGATCTTTTGTTTCAATCATCATCGCATTTTTTATTATCTCAATTCTATCAATTTTATCTTCTTTTAGATAAATATTTACACTATCGCCCGAAATTTGATTTTCGCCCGACCAAATTACAACGGGAAGTAATTCATTCTTCGGTTTGAAAGCTTGAATTTTATCATTCGTGATATCAAAATAAATGGAATCCGCAATTAACTGGAATTGTTTGTTGTGCAGTTTTACATTTCTTTGTGAAAACATTTTCTGATTTACTGAATCTTGTTCAATTACGATTTTGTCGGCAAGAAGAAAAAGTGAATCAATTTTTTCATTCTCATTATTTTCTTGAATTAGTAAAGGTTGAATTTCAACTTCGGAGAAAACAGCAGCCGAATCGCGGAAAAATCCGCCGTAAAGTGTTGTTTTTTCATTTTTTATGTAGATTTTCACTTTTCCAAAAGCTTCGTTAATCGATTTAATTCTATCTGTAAAAAGCGAATCACAATACAAAATATTTACAGAATCTTGTACTACAACATTTCCATAATTTTGAACCTTTTTTTCAAAATCAAAATAACGCAAAAAATCAGAATTCAATTTTAATTGTGGATTTTCTACGAACACATTTCCCTTGAATTCTGCAATTCGTTTAAGAAAATCGAAATTCCCGGAATTAGCCGAAATTCTATCTTCATTTTGAATTATCTTAACTTTATCTTCAGTGAATGCAAAATCTTTTCCCTTATTATACATTGCATTTTCGGCAAAAGCTTTAAGTGTATCGTTGGTAAGAATTATATTTCCCGAAAGACTCAAATCCTGGTTTGTTAGATTTTGAACCGCTTTTTCGCAAGTGATTATTGTATTTTCACTTACAATTTTAACATTCCCAATAATTTCTCTAAATTTTTCTTCTCCAACAATTTTCCCAATCAAACTATCGCCAACAATCGAGAAATTCTGCGAGAAAGAAATTCCAAAAAGAAAAATTAATATTACTTGAGTTCTAAAAAAATTCAATTCTTCGTCTCTCTTTGTGCTAAATAAGTGATCTTAAAGATTTTGTAATTCTCCAATTTTTTATCAGATTCAAAACCAAAACCTTCAATAACATCGGCTCCATCATAAATTCTAACAAATTTATCAGAATAGACTTTGCCTGTTTCTTCGTTCCAAATCAATTCTTCGGTATTTAATTTTTTATCTTCAAAATTCTGAACAACAACATTCCCCCACGCAATTAACAACTTATTTTTATCATCAGATTTACCGAAATTTGAAGTTAAAATTGATTCAAGTTCATTTTTTTTGTTATAGAATTTAACATTCACTTTATCTAACAATTTAAATTCTTCTTCTTTATAATCCGTTAAATGCGATGTTTTAAGAAGAGCCTGAAGACAATTTTCTTTATAAAATTTGATATTTGTATTCCAACTTTCGTGCGTTGGAATTTTATCGTCATCAATTGCTTCGACATCTAGTTTAATTTTTTGTGTTTGGCAAGAAATTAACAAAAGGAAAATAAAAACAATAAAATTGAACTTACTTTTCATTGCTCTGCAATCCAAGTTTCACCAAATCATGTAAATGCAACATTCCAATTGGCTTTTCATTTTCAAGAATAATCAGACTTGTGATATTATATTTTTCCATCAAACCAAGTGCTTGCGAAGCCAATTTTTCTTTCGAAATAGTTTTTGGATTTTTAGTTAACATTTCATTTGCAGTCAACTTTGTCAAATCAACATCTTTTTCTAATAACCTTCGTAAATCGCCGTCAGTAATTATTCCTAGAAGGATTCCATTTTCATCAACAACAGTTGTAACACCCAATCTTTTTGATGTAATCTCGAGTATTGTATTTTTGAACGAAGTTGAAGGTAGAACTTTTGGGACATCATTCCCATTTATCATAATTTCATCAATTTTCAGTGTAAGTTTTTTGCCCAAAGTTCCCGCAGGATGAAGTTGTGCAAAATCTTCGGGTGTAAAATTACGAAGTTGCAAAAGTGCAATTGCAAGTGCATCACCAATTACAAGTGCAACTGTTGTTGATGAAGTTGGTGCTAAATCATTCGGGCAAGCTTCTTCTTCAACAGAAACATCAAGAAAAAAAGTAGAATTTTTTCCCAAATATGAATTTTTATTACTTGTTAATGCAATTATTGGAACTGATATTCTATTTAGCATAATAATTAAATCGTGAAGTTCTTCTGTATTTCCACTTTTCGAGATTAAAATTGCAATATCTTCATTACGAACAATTCCCAAATCACCGTGCATTGCATCAACTGGATGAAGAAATATTGCGGGAGTTCCAGTAGAATTCAAAGTAGCTACAATTTTGCGTGCAATTAAGCCAGATTTTCCAATTCCACTTAAAATTACTCTTCCTTTGGAATTAAAGATTTTTTTTACACTTTCGGCAAAATCATCATCTAATCTTGCAACAAGTTTATCAATTGCTTTTTGTTCGATATGAATTACTCTACGGCCGTTTTTAATTATCTCAGAATTTCCCATTTTTTACTCAGATTTTACGATTTCGTCAATTTTTTTAAGTGAAATTAACATTTTCTCAAGTTGATAAAGCGGTAATTGACTGGCGGAATCACTTAATGCTTTTTCTGGATTTGGGTGAACTTCCATAAAAAGTGCGTCAATTCCTATTGAAATTGCAGCTTTTGCAAGTGGATAAATAAATTCGGGATTTCCACCAGTTACATTTGAATTTGACGGCATTTGCACGGAATGTGTCGCATCCATTACAACCGGGAAACCCAAATTTTTCATTACAACTAAACTTCGCATATCAACAACAAGGTTATGATATCCAAATGTTGTTCCTCTTTCAGTTAGCATAATTTGGTTATTTCCTGTTGATTGAATTTTTTCTGCAACATGTTTCATATCTTCTGGGGCAAGGAATTGTCCTTTTTTTACATTAACAATTCTATTGCTTTTACCTGCTGAAATTAACAAATCTGTTTGTCTGCATAAAAATGCTGGAATTTGTAGAATATCTGCAACTTCTTTTGCTTTTTCAATTTCTTCTATCGAATGAATGTCCGTTATAATTGGCAAATCGAGTTGTTTTTTTACATCAGAAAGTATTTGTAAAGCTTCATCTTCACCAATTGTAACAAATGAATTCAAACTTGTACGATTTGCTTTTTTGTAGCTTGATTTAAAAACAAATGGAATATTTAATCTTGTAGTAATTTCTTTAATTTTTTCAGCAGTTTGAAATGTAATTTCTCTGTTTTCAACTACACAAGGTCCTGCAATTAGCAAGAACGGATTACTATTTCCAATTTTAATATTATTTAGATTTATCATTAATCAAATAATCCTTTTTCTTTTTTTCTTTTTGTTCTGTTAAATCTGCGATAAGCTAATTCTGTAGCTTCTCTTCCTCGTGGTGTTCGTTGAATAAATCCTTGTTGAATTAGAAAAGGTTCGTAAACTTCTTCAATTGTGTCGGCATCTTCGTTCACGGAAACAGCAATTGTACTTAGTCCGACTGGTCCGCCGTTGAATTTGTCAATAATTGTGAGAAGGATTTCTTTATCCATTTCATCTAAACCATCTTCATCAACATCAAGCGATTCTAATGCTACTTTTGCAATTCTTATATCGATATTTTTCATTGCTTCGTAATCGGCAAAATCGCGAGTTCTTCGCAGTAATCGATTTGCAATTCTTGGTGTTCCTCGCGATCTTTTTGCAATTTCAAATGAAGCTTCGGCATCAATTTTTATTTCGAGAATTGATGAACTTCTGTTGATAATTTTTGAAAGGAGAACACTGTCGTAATAATCCAGTCGGGATTTTATACCAAATCTATCTCGCAACGGAGCAGTTAACATTCCAGCTCGAGTTGTGGCGCCAACAAGTGTAAATTTTGGCAATTTGATTTGTACAGTTCTAGCATTTGGTCCTGTATCAATCATAATATCAAGTACATAATCTTCCATTGCAGAATAAAGATATTCTTCTACAACGGGTGAAAGCCTGTGGATTTCATCAATAAAAAGAACAGATTTTTCATCGAGATTTGTTAAAATTCCCGCTAAATCACCAGGTTTTTCTAAAACTGGACCAGATGTAGTTTTAATTGGAACTTGCATTTCATTTGCGATTATGTTTGCGAGTGTTGTTTTTCCTAATCCCGGTGGACCAGTAAGTAAAACATGATCAAGAGATTCCCCTCGCATTTTTGCTGCCGAAATAAAAACTCGGAGATTGCTTACAATTTTGTCTTGTCCTGTAAATTGTTCAAAGGAAAACGGACGAATTGTCTGTTCAAATTCTCTTTCTTCCGAACTTAAATTTGGGTCTGTATTTATAAATCTTTCCATAAAATTCTTCACTCGATATTTTTTTATCTACGTTAAGAGCAAATGAAATCATTGAGATTTCCATAATTAAAACTGCCACAGCAACCCAACCTAAACTTAAGCTATGTGGAAAAACTTGGTAGAATCCTAAAGAAATTGGAGAACCATATAAAATAAATAAATGAACAACATAAATTAATAAGGATTTTCTACCCAAAATAGCTAATTTCGAAAAATCTCGTTTTAAGTTTTTCTCTATTAAAAAGAAAATTGTGAATATAAAAACTACAAACGAAGCACGCTGAATAATTAGATAAAAATCATAATTCATTTTATAATATAAATGATAGATTGCTGTGTTTATTGCTAAAATAGTTAATGTAATTGCCATTATCTTAAATATTGATTTACTTCGCACAAAATGCCCATCTCGAACAAGCAAACCAATTATACTTCCAAAAGTTAAAAAACCTACCCAAGGAAAAATTGTGAAAATTGTCCCTAATTCGCGTGTAAAATAAGCTCTTAACATAAATGGAAGATCAAATGAGGCTATAAACGGATTAACAAACATTCCGAGCCAAAATAGTAAGGTAAAAATAGAATAAATTCCTATTAGATTTATTTTGATTTTCTTTTCTATATAATAAATTAAATTTATCGTAATCAATCCCAAACCAATAATATGCAATGCATCAATTGTGCTGAAAGTATTCCACTGAAATTGTTCTATTTTGAAAAGATAATAAGGGTTGAAAGATGGAAATCTGAGTAAATATCCGACAAGTAATAAGTTAAATCCGCGTTTAAAACCTTTTATTAGTCGATTTTGGTCAATTTCATTACCCTTTTTATATAAAAGAAATGTGTAAACTGCTCCGGCAGTAATCATAAAGAAAGGTGCAGTAAAACCACGAATTGTAGTCCAAAGTTGAAAGAAAAAATTCGATTCGTTTCTATAAACATCTGAAAGAAAAACATCAACCGTATGACCTTCAATCATTAATACAATTGCCAACGCTCTAATTAAATCGAAAGCTATTTCACGTTTTTTCTGTTGCATAAATTCTTATTTTTTTGAATGACAAAAATAGGTATTGAATTTGGTAATCAAAAATCTTTTACAAATTCAAATTGCTTTTCTTTATTTTTGTTTGATTATTAAATTTAATGATGAAATCAAAAAAAACACAATTTATCCTTTTACTTCTGCTTTTGTACGTAAATCATTTTTCGCAAATGACTTCCGACTCACTTTCCTCTTTTTTTATTTCACCAAAACCTAGCACTTTCTTTCTCGGTTCCGATAAAAATATTAACACATTAAATGTTAACTCAAATTTTTACATTAATTCGTATTTATCTAATTTCAACTTTGCGATTGATGGCAAATTCAATTCTGCTTTTCTTACTACTTCGCAAAAAATCTATCGAAATTCACATTCTCTAAAACTGAGTATGGATTATTCGATTTACGATTTTTTTAGTCCCGGACTTCTTGTTTACAGACATTATTACAGCGACAACAACCAAAATTCCCTTTCGAATATAGAAGAAAACAAGTTTTTGTTTTTCTCAAAATTGAATTACGAACAATTTCTTGAATTTTCTCCTTTTTGGGGAAAATCCCAAAACAAGCAATATGCAATAATTGATGATGGTGAAATTCTCGGGTTTGAAGGAAAATTGGAAAATATTGAATTCGAGAATATCCGAATCAAATCAAATTTTCAATATTTGGATGAAAATATTTCTCCAAGATTTGATTTCATTCGAGATGCAAACCTTGCAATAAATACGCAGAATTCAGAAATTTTCAGCAATAAACTCGAAATTAGTTATTTAGAAAGAAATAAGGATTTTTACAAAAGCACAGATTCATCAACTGCAATTCATTTTGATATTCTCAATAATATTGAAAGTAGAATTGAGCAAAAAACGTTAATTGAGAATAAATTGAACTTATATTTTGGGAATTCTTCTCATTTCGAAGTAGTTGGGAGTGTAAATTTTGAAAATGTTGAACGAAAGAAAAAGTACATTTTTACTGAAATTGCAACTTCTTCTACTTTTGATCCAAAAATTGATAAATTACAATTGAATTTTATGGGAAATTACTACTACAATTCGTCTGATTTCTCCTATTATTTTCGCTCAAATTTTCAAAATAGAGAGGAAATATTTTCTGTAAATCCTATTGATGGAATTGATGAAATTTTTTTTTCACAACGACAAGAAACTGAACACAAAAAAGACAATAATTCCAAGTTATATTTACTTTCTAGTGGAACTGAAATCTCAATTTCGCAAAATAACAAAATTGGATTTTCACTCTTGCATCGAAAATTAATTTACAATACTCCAAGCGATGATAATTACGATGACAGAGATGAATTACTAAGTATGGGAAAATTGTCCTTTTTGAAAAGATTTTCGCACTTTTTTGATTGGAATATTTCACTCGAAGGTAGCTTTAACCACATAGTTTACATTTACTCTGAACGAAGCTCAAACAATAATATCAAACGAATTCTGAAACTGAGCACCGATAGTTATTATCACGGAAAAATTGTTCGATCTCAAAATTCTGCTGAAGTTTTAGCAAATTACACTGTATATGATTACGAAACATTTTCTGGCAATTTAAAAAGTTTTGCATTCCGCCAGTTTGTTTTCCGCGATTCAACATTTATAAAATTTACAAATAATTGGGAATTTGGAAGCGAAACGTACTTAAAGTTATCCGAACAAGGACAATTCAGTTGGAATGACTTTGCCCAAAAACCATCTCAATATATTCAAGAAGTCTTTACAGAACCAAAAGTTATTTACAATAATTCCACTTTTTTTGCTGGAGTTGGGATACGATTATTTTCGCTTTCTAATTACCAATTTGAAAAAATGAACAAGAAAATGGAATCAGATTATTTAAGCGTTGGACCAAGTTTTGAAGCAAGTTTGCAACTTTTTGATTCAATCTCGTCAAAATTTTATGGTTGGTATGAGAATATTTATAAAGATTCTCAGTTTGATAAAAATCTGTTAAATTTTAACTTTACTCTTTCGTGGAAAATTTAAATATATTAATTTCGAAAAAAAAAATTTGAAAAATGAAAACACTAATTGCTGAAAACAAATACAAATGTAAACTTTCTGTAATTCCCAAAATTCAGAAATTTGTCGAACAAATTGTTTCAAAATATACAAATGATGTTAAAATCATTGAAGCTATAAACTTTGCAGTTGCCGAAGCATCTTCAAATTCAATAAAACACGGAAACAAATTCGATTTATCAAAAAATGTTGAACTGAAGATTTTCCTAGAAAATAATTCAATTATTATTTCATTTTTCGATTTCGGACGTGGTTTTATCCCAGAAAATCTTCCAGATCCTACATTACCCGAAAATCTTCTCCGAGATAACGGAAGGGGAATTTTCATCATCAAAAGTGTTATTGACTCACTTTCCTACAATTTTTCCTCAAACGGAACTGAAACCATTCTAAAAATTAATCTGAAATAGTACTTTCTTTCGCTAAAATTATCTAATAACATTAATTAGATAGATTACTCTTTTTTAATTATTTTTGAAAGTCATTATTTGAAAAAAAAGGAGAAAAAAATGGCACGTAAAAAAATTTCATTAATCGGTGGTGGACAAATTGGTGGAGTTCTTGCTCAACTAATTAGTTTACGCGAACTTGCGGATGTTGTTTTATTTGATATTGTAGAAGATATGCCACAAGGCAAAACACTTGATATTATTGAAGCATCTCGAATTGATGGTTTTGATGTAAAATTAACTGGTGTAAATACTTATGAAGGAATTAAAGATTCTGACATTGTTATTGTTACAGCAGGTTTACCGAGAAAACCAGGAATGAGTCGTGATGATTTACTAATTACAAATGCAAAAATTATGAATTCAGTTGCTCAAGGTGTAAAAGAATTCGCTCCGAATGCAATTGCAATCATCGTCTCAAATCCATTAGATGCTATGGTTACATTATTTCAAAAAGTTACAGGATTTCCGCATAACCGAGTAATTGGTCAGGCTGGAGTTTTAGATTCATCAAGATTTTCATCATTTATTGCGTGGGAACTTGGTGTTTCAGTAAAAGATGTAAATGCAATGGTTCTTGGCGGACACGGTGATACAATGGTTCCGTTAGTACGCTATGCAAACGTGAATGGAGTTCCAGTAATGGAACAACTTGAAAGAAAATTTAACTCTGCTGAAAAAGCTAAAGAAGTTATGGATGCAATGGTAAAAAGGACAAAAGATGCTGGTGGCGAAGTTGTAAAACTTCTTAAAACTGGTTCTGCTTTCTATTCGCCTGCTTCGGCAGCAATTGCAATGGCTGAAGCAATTCTTGGCGACCAAAAGCGAGTTTTAGCTTCATGTGTTTATTTAGATGGAGAATACGGTGTGAACGGTTATTACGTTGGAGTTCCTGCTGTGTTGGGTTCAAATGGCTGCGAAAGAATTCTTGAAGTTAGTTTGAATGAAGAAGAAAAATTAGCTTTTGATAATTCAGTGAATGCTGTTGTTACACTTGTAGCTGATATGGAAAGATTAGGCTTTTAATTCTGTTTTAACCTCATTATAGAATAAACCCCGAAATTTAAATTTGAGTTTCGGGGTTTTTCATTTTAAATATTAAATAGCTATTTTTTCCCAAATTCGAATTGCAAATTTGTACTTTTTCCTTCTATTAATTTAATCGTAACAAAACGTGGGTTCTGTTTTTCATTTTCTATTAAAGCAATTGATGTTACAAAATCATCCTCTTTTTTTATTTTTTTCCCTTTTGTAAATCGCCAATCTGGAAATTGTTCGGAAAGTAATTTTGATAATTCCTCGAAAACTGACTTTTTATCAGATATTGATAGTTTGAATACAATTGATTTTCCTATAAATTCTACTTTTTCGAATGAAGAATTTTCAGAAATTAGACTAAATGCTTTTCCTTGATGAATTAATTTCTCGGAAAGAAAAACAAAATCAGCTTGCGAGTGTGCAACAAAATAATCAATAAATTGTTGTAGTGTCAGTTTTTCTGGAAAAGTTAAAGATTTTTCATCTGAAAAACTAATTTTACAGTTGTATTTTCCCAAATCATCTTTACCAGTAACAATAAAAAGCGACCAATTACCAGTTTCATCAATATTTTCTTGGAAAGAGATAGTTTTGCCATTCTGCGAAGATTCTACATATTTATGATTTTTGGGTGATATTAAGATTAATAATGGGACAAAATTTTGTGTTGAAATATCAATTGAAACTTTATCACCTTTATTTAAATGAATCTCAAAATTCTGAAATTTCCCCAAACTTTCGTCAATTGGGTCGGATTCTGTAAATTCTTCCTTTATCTCAAATGATTCCACATTGAAACTTGTTTGTGCAAAAAAATGAGTTGTAAGTAAAATCAAAATTAAAAAGTATTTTATCATATTAAGCCTTTTGTTCTTTAACTGTTAGCCATAAAACCGCCGAAATTGCAAGAGATATTCCGCTTATTAAAAATACAATGTTTTTGTCAAGTGAGTTTTCTATTACTTTACCAAAAAAAGTGCTTACTATTAATTGTGGTATAACTATTGATAAATTAAACATTCCCATAAAAAATCCCATTTTTGCTTTGTTAACAGTTTCTGACATTATTGCAAAAGGAAGACTGACAATTGCCGCCCAGCCAATTCCAGCTAAAGCCATAAATAAATACAACATTTCGCTTGAACGAACGAAGAATGCCATTCCAAAATATGCTAAAGACATTACTGCCACACTTACCATTTGTGTTTTAACTCTGCCAATTTTTTTTGCAATTGGCAGAAGCACAAATTTGGGCAAAAGTGCACCAACAGCATTTAATATTAGAAAAGAAATTGAGATCATTTGTCCCGTTACTTTGTCAATTTCTTCAATTTCTGCTTGTGAAATTCCTTCAGGTTTTATGTTAATTTTTTGTGTGATAAATGCAATTATAAAAACAAACATTGTTTGCACACCCAACCAAGAAAAAGCATTTGCAAAGTTTGTTTTAAGATATTCAATCCAATTAGTGGTTGAAGAAGAATCTAACACTTCTTCGGTTGCTGATTCTAATTGTCTTTTTTCTTCAATAAGATATTCAATCCAATTAGTGGTTGAAGAAGAATCTAACACTTCTTCGGTTGC
>DYSW01000076.1 GCA_020726285.1 Melioribacter roseus | reverse complement strand
TTGTCTGAAAAATCTGATTTTTAATGAATCTCTTTAACTTAGTATTAAACTTGAACTTAAACTGCTTTTCTACTTTAGGTTTTTAAAACTAGCTATGATGTATTTGTCCTTCGAATTCTTTGTTGATTTGCTCGAATAGTAATTCAAAGTTTGTGAATGTTTCTTCGGTGAATCGTTCGGTTGTGATTGGTTGTTTGAGCAGGTTACTTATTATCTCAAATATTTTTCCGTCTGGAATTATTTTTACCAAGTAAGTATGGCTTCTCTTAAAAATCCAATATTTCAAGCTCAATTGCAAAGTGTTTTTCAAAATCTTCTTTTGAAAACAAGTCAAAAAGTGATAATTCAGCACTTTTTGAATTTAGAATTTGGTCAAGTGAAATGAAATTAATATTCTTTTTCACTACTTCGGTTATTTGCAATTCATTTTGGGAAATTTTACAACTTTCTGCAAGATATTTAAGATTAAGATTATAGCCACTCATAAGCAAAATAAACTTAAAAACATTTCCCAAACCGACAATTGCATTTAAATCATCTTCAATGCTTTTGTCTGTGGAGAAGTGAATACTTTGTATTTATTGAGTGTAACTTCTTTTAATTTTATCATAATTCTAACATTTTTTGTGTGAACAGCAAATTGCGAATAGTTTTTTAACTCTAAACTAAAAGATTATTTTCTGTTTGTTGGTGAAAATCCACGAGTTTTCCACCATAGGATTTTTTCAGGGAAAACTCCACCTGAAACAAATTTTATATCTTCAACTGAATAGAATGCATTTGAATTGTATTGCCGAATGTAATTAACAATTCGTGGCATTGAAGAACGTTTAAGTACAGTAAAAATCATATGAATGCGCCCAGTTGCACCTTGTCCATCAAAAACTGTAACGCCAAGATTTTCACCTTTCAGAAATTCAATTAAGCGGAAAGCTTCAACTTTTGTGATAATTCGTAATGCAACCATTCCCATTGCCAACTTACTTTCAATCAAAACTCCGATATAATTTCCCATCGCAAAACCGAATGCGTAAGCAAAATAATTAACAAAATTTGTTAGATTTTGCATCACTTGTCCGATTGCTATCAACCAAATTAAAACTTCGAAAAATCCAAGAATTGGAGCTAAAAATCGGTTGCCTTTTGTAACAAGAATTGTTCTTATTGTACCAAGTGTAACATCAATTATTCTTGCTAAACTTATCAATACTGGAATTATAACAAATTGGAATAAATCTGAATTTAAAAATTCGCTCATAATTATTTACTCTTTGAAAAAATTGAAAAATCGTAACAAAATTACAATAAGATTTTTAAAATCTTACAATTTCTATTTATGTTTTATTGAAATTATTTCGGCAGCAACGCTAACTGCAATTTCAGATGGAGTTTGTGCTGAAATTTGCAATCCAACTGGTGAATGAATTTTTGTGATTTTGTTTTCAGATATTCCATTTTCCCGCAATTTTCTGATTATTTTGGCAATTTTTTCTTCACTTCCCATCGAACCAAGATATTTATAATTTTGATTTATAACAGAAATTATCGAGACTAAATCATTTTCGAAAGTTGGCGAAACGACAACAATATAGGATCTTTCACCTTCGCTAATAAATCTTCCAACTTCCGAGAATTTGCAAAATATCTTTTTATCAACAAAATTATTGTTTTGTATAATCTCGAGATTCTCTCTTTCGTCCAACATTACGACAAAAAAACCAAGTGCATTCATAATTTTACTGATTTCAAAGCCAACGTGTCCGCCACCAACAATATAAATTGTATCAAGAATTCCAATATTTTCTTCGTAAATCCAATTTTTGGTTTCGGTAAATAATAAATAATTCTCAGAGTTTGATTTACTTTTCACTAAAATCACATCATTTCTTTCAATTCTCAGAATCGCGGATTTTTGATTTTGGAAACATTCGATAATTTCGCGAATTGTTGGTAAATCTTGGTTGTTGAAAGATTTGATAATAACCGTTTGATTTCCACCACAAATTAAACCAGATTTTTCCAATTCCGAATTAGGATTGTGAACTAATTTTCTGATTTCTGCAACATTTTCGTCAATAATAATTCGTTTTGAAAATTCATTTATGAGATTAAATTCCATAATTCCACCGCCAATTGTTCCAAACGAGTTTCCCTCTTCGTTCAAAAACATCTTGAAACCTTTTCTTCCTGGCGATGCAAAATGCGAATCCGCAACAAAAAAGAGAATTATCTTTTTCTTCAGATTAATATTTTCGAGAACTTTATGCCAAAAATCTATTTCTCTCATTTTCTCTCTTTGTAAAGTTCTAAAAGTATTTTTTCGTTTGTAATTGGAGATGAATTTATTTCCGTTTTTTCTTGCTTGGCATTTTCAATTGCATTTTTGATTGCGAAAAATGCTCCGATTCCATACATAAATGGCGGTTCTCCAATTGCTTTCGAACTTAACGGACCAAATCGATTTTCGGAATTATCAAGAAAAACAACTTCAGTTTTTTTTGGCGAAGAATAAATATCTGGAATTTTGTACGTGGAAAGCGAATTTGCAAGCAATTTTCCATTTTCAGAATATTGCAATTCTTCCATCGTAACCCAACCAATTCCTTGAAGTAACGCACCTTCAACTTGTCCCAAATCAATTTCGGGATTTATACTTTTCCCAAAATCGTGTACAATTTGCACGGATTCAATTTCCGAAATTCCGCGCAAAACATCAATTTTGGCAATTGTAAAAGCAGTTCCATAAACATGATAAGCGAACGGCTTTCCTTTGTTCGT
>DYSW01000039.1 GCA_020726285.1 Melioribacter roseus | reverse complement strand
TTCAAGTTTAATACTAAGTTAAAGAGATTCATTAAAAATCAGATTTTTCAGACAAATCAGATTAATCAGTGGTTCAGACTTTAAATATCAACTTAAAAGATTTGGCTCGTGGTTTGGTAGTTCTTCAACGGAGCGGAGTTTTCCTTCGATTGTACGGGATTTTTTTGAAACCTCATCAATTGAATTGCTTGCTTCCTGTAATTTCTTGTGTGTTTTGTCGAGCAAATCTCCAAACTTCCCAAATTCAGTTTTTACACTACTAAGTAAATTCCATACTTCACTTGAGCGTTTTTCGATTGCAAGTGTTCTAAAACCCATTTGCAAACTATTCAAAATCGCCGTTAAATTTGCTGGTCCAGCAATTGTAACACGATTTGCATTTTGAATGAAATCAGCAAGACCATGAATAGAAAGAATTTCGGCATAAAGGCTTTCGATTGGTATAAATAGAATTGCAAAATCTGTTGTTTGTGGCGGAGCGAGGTATTTTTCGGCAATTTCTTTAGCGGAATTTTTTATTGAAGTTGCAATTCCCTTACGAGCAATTTCCACTTCCTCTTTATTTGCAGTTTCCTGAGCAGTAAGCAAGCGCTCGAAATCTTCTTTTGGGAATTTGGAATCGATTGGCAACCAAATAATTTCATTGTCGTTTTGTTTCCCGTTTGGCAATTTTATTGCAAATTCAACTCGAGCCGAACTACCTTTTTTGGTCGCGACATTCTTTTCATATTGATTTTGTGTAAGAAGTTGCTCAATTAAACTCCCGAGTTGGAATTCACCCCAAGTTCCACGCGTTTTTACGTTTGTTAGAACTCGTTTTAAGTCGCCAACGCCAACTGCCAGTTGTTGCATATCGCCTAAACCTTTGTGAACTGCTTCAAGTCTTTCGCTTACAATTTTAAATGATTCGCCTAAACGTTTTTCCAATGTTGAGTGAAGTTTTTCATCAACTACAAGACGCATTTCTTCAAGTTTTTCAGCATTCTTAATTTGTATTTCTTTCAGATTATTATCCACTTTCACTTCAATTTTAGATAATCTCTCTTCGTTATCTTTATTTAGTTTGTTAATTCTTTCTTCAAATTTTTCGAAATTCGAGGCGTTTTTTGAAGTGAATTCATCAAAACGGTTATGTTGTTGCTCTCTGAAAAGTGAGAAAGATTCGCTCAATTCAGTGCGGTGTTCTTTTGATGATTTTGCATTTTCTTCGCGATTCATTCTAAATTCATCTTTTATCAATCTTTCAGTTTTTGAAGTTAGATTCTCAAAAAGTGGTGTTTGTTGAGCAAGAAAATCTGTATTTGTGTTCGAATTACTCTTTCTAAAAAGAAAGACAATTCCAATTAGATTGAAAATTCCAATAATTATTAATGCTATTTCCACAATTTCTCCGTAGTTAACATTTATTTTTTGAAAGGACAAATTAACTTTTTTTCGCTAAATTAAACATTGTTAAAATGAAAAAATGATGTTAGTTTTTTATATATTTTTAATAAATACAAACGAATTAGATTAAAATTCTTCTTGATAAATTAATTGTAAACACAATAATTATAATGGTGAAAATATGTCGAATGAAAGCAAATCGAAGAAGATTGTAAAAATTTTGCTTGCAATAGTTGTTGTAGTATTTTTAATTTTAAGTTCACTTGGAATTATTGGTTATTATATGCTAACTGGAACTTTACCTCAGTACGATGGCGTAGTTTCTGTTGACAAAATTAAGGATAAAGTCGAAATTTATCGCGATTCGTTAGGAATTCCTTACATAAATGCAAAATCTGAAGAAGATGCAGCTTTTGCTTTGGGTTACATTCACGCACAAGAAAGACTTTTTCAAATGGATTTATTCCGAAGAGCAATTCAAGGCAGATTGAGCGAAGTTATGGGCGAAAAAACTATTGAATTTGATAAAATGTTTCGGACTTTTGGTTTTTACAGAAATCGATTTTACTATTATAATTCTATTGACGAGAATACAAAAAAAAATCTGATTGCTTATGCTAATGGCGTAAATGCATTTATTAAAAATGATGATAAAAATTTTCAGATTGAATTTTCTTTGCTTGGTTACGAACCCGATTTATGGAGACCTGAAGAAAGTTTTCTGATTTCAAAATTATTGGCATATCAATTAAATATTAGCTGGATGACAGATATTACCTTTTCCGCAATTGTCCAGAAACTTGGTGAAGAAAAAGCAAAGTTATTTTTACCAGATTTCCCAGAAAATTCCCCAACAATAATTCCAAATTATATTGCAAAAACACAGGCAATTCCAACAGAATTTCTTGCGATAAATAGAGAATTTAGAGAATATTTTGGTTTTGATGGAAATCATATTGGTTCGAATAATTGGGTTATAAACGGAAAAATATCAGAAAGTGGAAAACCAATTATTGCAAACGACCCGCATTTAACACACCAAATTCCAAATCAATGGTTTCTTGTCGTAATTAATTCGCCAGTGTGGAAAGTAGCTGGAGTTACAATTCCCGGAATTCCTGGAATTGTAATCGGCAAAAATGATAATATTTCGTGGGCTTTAACAAATGTAATGGCTGATGATTCTGATTATTATCTTGAGAATGTTAATAAAACAGAAACAAAATATTTTCTAAATGGAAATTGGGAACAGTTAAAAACTGTGTTTGATACTATTAAAATAAAAGATGCAAATCAAGTTGTACATAGAACTCAATTAACTCACCGCGGACCAATAATTTCGCAAATACATTATGGAAAATCTCGCAAAAAAGGAATTCCACCAATTAGTATGCGTTGGGTTGCAATCGATAAATCTGATGAAATAACTTCATTTTTAGAGATAAATAAATCCAAAAATTGGGATGAATTCCAGAAAGCAGTTGAAAAATTTTCAGTTCCAGGACAAAATTTTGTTTATGCAGATAAAGATGGAAATATTGGTTACCGAGCGGGCGTAAAATTACCAATCAGAAATAAGAATAATCCAACATTTTTATTTGATGGAACAACAACTGAAAATGATTGGTTGGGATTTGTCCCCTTTAACGAATTACCACAACTTTTCAATCCGACCCAAAACTATATTGCAACAGCAAATAACAAAACTGTAAAGAATTTTAATTATCATATTTCAAATTTGTGGGAACCGCATTCGCGAATTCAAAGAATTGATGAGTTGATAAAGTCAAAGCAAATTCATTCCACAAAAGATTTTATGAAATATCAGAATGATGTTGTTTCACCATTTGCTCGCGAAGTTGCGTTTGTTTTGATTGATACTCTGAAAAATTACAAATCAAAAAATAAAAATGAGAAAATAGCTTCTGAATTAATGCAGAATTGGGATTTTAAAATGGATAAAAATGCTCAAATTCCAGCAATTTTTGAAGTTTTTTTGAATGAATTGATAAAAAATTCTTTTCACGATGAACTTGGCGATGAACTTTTTACAGAATATATCACTTTGGCAAATGTTCCTTACAGAAAAATTATTGAAATTTTGCCAGATACAAATAATATTATTTACGATAACATAAAAACACACAAAATTGAAAATAGAAATATGATTTTCATTAAATCTTTTCAAAATGCAATTGTAAACCTTGAGAAAAAATATGGAAAGAATATTGCGGATTGGACTTGGGGAAAACTTCACCAAATACATTTCAAACACGCTTTTCACGGAACTGCTGATATTTTGGACAATCTGTTTGACGTTGGTCCTTTTGAAATTGGCGGAAGCGGAACAACTATTTTCAATACAGAATATTCTTTCAAAAAACCATTTGAAAATAAGTTGGGTCCTTCAATGCGATTTGTGTACGATTTTTCACGTCCAAACAAGTTTTACTTTGTTTTGCCAAATGGACAATCGGGAAATTTTATTTCTAAAAATTATAAAGATATGACAGAAGCCTGGTTAAATGGAAAATATTATGAAATCAACACAAATTTTGAAGAAATTCGTAAAGCGGATTTCAATTATTTAGTTTTACAACCCAGAGAATAACCAATGAAAGTTATAGAACATCTACAAAATAGAAATGATACAATAATATCGTTTGAAATAATTCCACCAAAACGTGGCGGAAGTATTCGTCAACTTATTGATGTTTTGGATGATTTGAAGAAATTTAATCCGCCGTTTATTGATATTACAAGTCACGCAGCCGAAGTTGTTTATGAAGAAACACACAAGGGCGATTACAAAGTAAAAGTTAAACGAAAAAGACCCGGGACTTTAGGAATTTGTGCTTTAATTCAGCATAAATATAATATTGAAGCAGTGCCGCACGTAATTTGCAACGGATTTACAAAAGAAGAAACAGAAGATTTTTTGATAGAATTGCATTATTTGGGAATTGAAAATGTGCTTGCGATAAAAGGGGACGATAGTGCATTTCAAAAACCGATGACATTCGGACGAAGTGCAAATCATTTTGCGATTGATTTAGTTAAGCAAATTTCGAATATGAATAAGGGAATTTATCTCGAAGAATCGCTGTTAGATGCTTTCCCGACAAGTTTTTCTGTTGGTGTTGCTGGTTATCCTGAAAAGCATTTTGAATCGCCAAATCTTAAAACTGATATTGCTTTTACAATGGGAAAAGTGAAAGCTGGGGCGGATTATATTGTAACTCAAATGTTTTATGATAACTCGAAGTATTTCAGCTATGTAAATGAAGCAAAAAAACTTGGCATAAATGTTCCAATAATTCCTGGGATAAAGATTATTACGTCAAAAAATCAAATTAAATCTATCCCAAAAAATTTCTTTATTGATGTCCCAGAAGATTTGATTGATGAAGTTTTGCAAGCTGACGAGAAAAATGTAATGGAAATTGGCGTTAATTGGGCGGCAAAGCAAGTTGAAGAACTGCTTAATAACAATGTACCATCAGTACATTTTTATATAATGCAAAATGCGAAACCAATAAATTTATTAATGAAAAAAATTGGATACTAAATGGAATTATTAAAATCAAAATTTAAGAAAATTCAATGGGGAGTTTCGGGTTGTGGTAAAATTACCGAACACAGTTTTGTTCCCGCAGTTCAACATCTAAAAAGAAGTCAGATAAAGTCAGTTTATAGCAATTCAATTGAACGAGCAAAAAGAATTGCAACAAAAAGTTTAACTGCAAAAGCATTTGATGATTTTGATGAATTTCTGAAAAGTGATTTTGAAATATTATATATCGCAAGTTCAAATGAACTACATTACGAGCAAGCTATAAAAGCAGCCAAAGCCGGAAAACACATTTTTTGCGAAAAACCAATGGCACTAAACTCCAAACAAGCCGAAGAAATGCTAAAAGTAGCGAATGAAAACAATGTTTCATTTAGGTTGAATTACACTTTCCGATTTCATCCGCTTGTTCAAAAAGCTAAGGAATTGGTTGAAAAATCACTTTTGGGAAGTATTATTTCGATTAATGGAAATTTCAATACTCACATTTCACCCAGCACAAATTTCCGTTTTGATGCCCAAAAAGGTGGCGGAGCTTTGTTTGATTTGGGAACTCATTTAATTGATATTTTACGGTATTTCGGTGGTGAAATTTTAGAAATAAAAGGAATTGTCGAAAAGGAAATATATAAATCGGATGTTGATGATTTTGTGTCGGCTATTGTAAAATTTGAAAAAGGTTATTTTGGATATTTTTCTGCTTCGTTCAATACATTAAAAGCTAATAATAGAATTGAGATTATTGGACAAAAAGGGACAATTACAATAGAAGATTTTGTTGGAAAACCAATTGGAGTTGCAAGATTGATAATTGACATAAGCGGAGAAAGAAGGAAAGTCTTTAGGAAAAAAGCAAACATATTTCTTGAGATGTTAAAACAAGTTCAAAAAAGTTATCTAAAAAATACAAAACCACTTTCCACTGGCGAAGATGGTTTAATAAATCTGAAATTAATGGAAAAATTGGTGAAAAATGCAAATTCGTGAAGAATTAGCAAAATATTGCAATAAAGTTTACCAAAGCGGTTTTGTTGCCGCATACGATGGAAATCTTTCTGCACGTATTTCAGAAAACCGAATTTTAATTACACCTTCAGCAAAATCAAAAGGGGAAATAGAACCGCAAGATTTTTTGGAGATTGATTTAAATGGAAATTTGTTGAATGGAATTGGTAAAATATCGACAGAAAATAAAATTCATCTTCTTGTTTATAATAGAAGGAAAGAAATAAATTCTGTGATTCATGCTCATCCAACTTTTACTACAATTATTGCAAGTTCGCAAGTTGAAGTAAATCAACCAATTCTGCCAGAAGTTTTATTAACAATCGGCAAAATCGCAAAATGCGAATATGCAACTCCATCAACTGAAGAATTGCCAAAAACTATGCTTCCATTTATCGATTTTGCAAACGCTTTTCTTTTAAGCAATCACGGAGCTGTTACCATTTCAACGTCAATAAAAGATGCTTTTTACAAAATGGAAAAGTTAGAGCATTTTGCAAAAATTCTGTTCCATCTTGAGTTATTGAATAAAAAAACTTTAATTAGCGAACAAAAAATGCAAGAATTATATGCAATTGCAGAATCAACTTACAATTTAAAAATTAATGAAAATAATAGGTTTTAATGAATATGTCGGAAGTAACAGTAGGTTTGTTGTTGGGAGGAATTTCGAAAGAAAAGGAAATTTCGTTGCAAAGTGGAAAAGCAATTTACCACGCTCTTTTAGAATTAGGTTACAATGTAATTTTGATTGATCCAGCGTTTGGAAAAAATCAACACAATTCAATCGAAAAATATTTCACAACCACAATTGAAAATCATTCTAAAGAGAAATTTTTAGAGACTTTTTCTGTTGAAATGTTTAAGTACATTGAAGTTGTATTTATTGGTTTGCACGGTACTTTAGGTGAAGATGGAGTTGTGCAATCGCTATTAGATTTACTTGGAAAACCATATGTTGGTTCCGATGCAATTTCGAGTGCAATAAGTATGGATAAAATGATTTCGAAAATATTAATGGAAAAAAATGGTGTAAAAACGCCAAAAGGTTTTGTGGTCAATAAAAATCATTTTGAATTTGAATTGGTTAAAAATAGAATTGAACTAGAATTTTCCTTTCCAATTATTGTAAAACCATCGGATCAAGGTTCAACAATTGGACTAACTGTTTGTAAAAATATGAGTGAAATATCAAATGCAATTCAATTGGTGTTTTCGGTTTCAACTTCAGTTTTAATTGAAGAATATATAAAAGGGAGGGAATTTACTGTTGGATTTCTTGGAGAAACAATTCTGCCCGTTTTAGAAATCATTCCAGAACAAGGACTTTATGATTACGATGCAAAATATAATTCGGACAAAACGCAATTTATTGTTCCCGCGGATATTTCAAAACAAGTTGCCGAAAATATGCAAAATCAAGCAAAACTAGCATTTCAAGCACTTGGAAACAGAGATTATGCGCGAGCGGATTTCATTTTAACTAATGATGGAAAAGCTTATTGCTTGGAAGTTAATACTTTGCCTGGTATGACAAGTCATAGTTTGGTTCCCAAAATGGCAAAATCAATTGGAATTGATTTCCCACAATTAATAGATAAACTAATAAATTATGCAGCAAATCGATGAATAAGAAAATAAAATTCGTGCTATATTTTTCCTTTTTTTTACTTGTTTTAGGATTTTTGATTATAAATGAATCTGGTTTTATTGAAAGATATAGAAGAGAAAGTCAACTTAAAACATTTCAAACTCAGATTGATAGTTTAAAGAAATTCTCAGATTCGCTTCAAAATGAGGTCGATTCGTTAAAAACATCAAACAAAACAATAGAAAAAGTTGCCAGAGAAAAGTATAATTTCAGAAAACCAAATGAAGTTATATTTGAAATAGAAGAAAAATGATGAGTGAATTTCCCCAAATTCCACTTGCAGAAAGAGTACGTCCCGAAACGTTCGAATTATTTTACGGACAGGAGCATTTAACTGCAAAAGGCAAACCAATTCGAAAAATGGTTGATGAAAAATCAATTCAATCATTTGTACTTTGGGGACCGCCGGGGACTGGAAAAACAACAATTGCTCGTATTATTGCAAAAAATACTGACGCTGATTTTTTTCAGATTAACGCAGTTTCTTCAGGTGTTAAAGATATTCGCGAAATAATCGAGATTGGAAAACGAAATCTTGATTATTTCAAAAAAACTATCCTTTTTATTGATGAAATTCACAGATTTAACAAAGCACAACAAGATTCTCTACTTGCTTCAATAGAAGCTGGGCAAATAATTCTAATTGGAGCAACAACTGAAAATCCT
This sequence comes from Melioribacter roseus, assembly GCA_020726285.1. Taxonomy (GTDB): domain Bacteria; phylum Bacteroidota; class Ignavibacteria; order Ignavibacteriales; family Melioribacteraceae; genus WGAL01. The sequence continues at coordinate 6,672 of DYSW01000039.1, read as the reverse complement.
TCATTCGAAATAATTCCAGCTTTGCGTTCACGAATGCAAAGCTATATTCTACAAGAACTTGGAAAAGATGCACTACACAAAATTTTAAAAAATGCAATTGATAAAGATGAATTTGTAAAAAATCTGAAAATTTCTGAAATTGATGAAAATTTTCTCCTTTTTCTTTCTGGTGGTGATGGAAGAAAATTACTGAATATTTTTGAGGCGGCTTTGCTAAGTGAAATTAAAAATGAAGAAATTCACCTTTCGAAAGAAGTATTTTCAAATATATCTCAATCAAAATTTTATAAATATGACAAAGATGGCGAAGAACATTACAATATAATTTCGGCATTTATAAAAAGTATTCGTGGAAGTGATCCAGATGCTGCAGTTTATTGGCTCGCTCGAATGCTGGAAAGTGGCGAAGAACCGAAATTTATTGCTCGGCGGATGATAGTTATAGCTTCCGAAGATATTGGAAATGCATCGCCAAACGCATTAGTTTTAGCTGACGCAACCTTTTCGGCTGTGGAAAAAATTGGAATGCCTGAAGCACGCATTATTTTGGCTCAGTGTGCAACTTATTTGGCTTCATCACCGAAAAGTAATTCATCCTATTTGGCAATTTCAAACGCACAACAATTTGTTCGAACAAACGATGATTTCCCAGTTCCACTGCATCTGCGTAATTCCCCAACTGAACTTATGAAAGAAATCGGTTATGGTAAAGGTTATAAATATGCACACGATTTTGCTGGAAATTTTGTTGAACAAGAATTTTTACCGAAAGAAATGAAGAAAAAACAGTTCTATTTTCCATCTGAAAATGGACAAGAAAAGCTGTTTAAGGAAAGATTAGCAATTTTGTGGAAAAAGGATAAGAAATACTAACTAATTGTAAAATATTTACCTGGCAATTGAATCGCGAAGTTTTTCATTTCCAAAGTAAGTAAATGAATTGAACACTCCACAACGGTAAAATTTGTTTTTTCAGCAATTTGGTCGATATGAATAGGATTTTCTGAAAGAACTTCATAAATCTTTTGCTCAAAGAGTGAAAGTGAAGTTAAGTCTTTTGGTGGCTTTACTGAAAATACCGTCTTAGAAATTTTATTAAAATCAGTTAAAATATCATCACTTGATTGTACAAGTTTTGCAAGATTCGATTTTATAAGGAAATTATTCCCTTCAGATTGCTGGGAATTAATATTTCCTGGAATTGCATATACTTCACGATTTTGGTCATTTGCTATTCGAGCTGTTAAAAAAGCTCCTCCTGAAATTTTTGTTTCAATTACAACAACAGCTTCGGACAAACCCGAAATAATTCTGTTTCTTTCTGGAAAATTTTTACTATCTGGCTTCGCTCCAAGTGGGTATTCAGAAATAACAAGTCCATTTTTTCCAATCCTTTGAAAAAGTTCTTTATTTTCCGGTGGGTAAATCCAATCTAAACCAGAGCCAACAACAGCAATAGTATTTCCACTATATTTTAAGCAAGTTTCGTGCGAAATTGAATCAATTCCACGCGCCATTCCACTAACAATTGTAAAATTATTATGAACCAAATTTTCAGTGAAAAATTTGGTGTTTTCAATTCCATATTTTGTGGGATTTCTAGTACCAACAACAGCAATACAATCAGAATTAATTAAATCAATATTTCCATAATAATACACTAGAGTTGGAGGAGAATAAATATTAATTAAATTATTAGAATACTTTGAGTCCCAAAATGGAAGAAGAGCAAATCCTTTCTTATAAACTTGTTCTAAATCACTTTCAACAATTAGTCTGTATTTTGAAAAGTTTGTAATTGCTAATTTAATTCGTTTTGCAAGGATTTCATTAATCCCGTCTACTTCGATGAGCGAATTAAAATCAGAATTGAATACATTCTGTAAAGAACCGAACCTGTCCCTAAGGTTAATTATTTTGATATTTCCAATTCCATCAATTCCATGTAAAACTTTTAACAATACAAATTCATCAAATTCCGACTTCGCTTTCATTAATTTCCAAATCATCAACAATTGCAACAATCATGGTATTAACAGGTGAATTTGAATGTCCTAAAATTTGTTCAACTGCAGCACCTTCTTTTACAATAAGAACAATATCTCCAATTCCTGAATCAATTAAATCAATTGCAATTTCTTCTTTAGTTATAGTTAATATATTTTTGTCAATTGCTATGGGCTTAACAATTAGTAGTTTTTGCCCTAGCAAATATTCGTTTTTATGTGTAGAGACAATATTTCCGGTAACTTTTGCGAGGATCATTTTTTCGCTTTAAATAAAATAGCTATTGGAAAGATTATTATGTATGCAAAAAGTAATATGATGGGAGAAATTGATAGTGTAATTGGATCGTTCCAATTGCCTGCAGACATCAAATAAAAACCTAAAAACAATAATAAAAAACCAACGATAAGTAATAAAGTGTTGGTTCCAGACCAATATTCGCTAAAGCTCTTATTATTTTTAATGAATTGCTGTTCAGCAATAATTTTTTCTTTTTTAACTTTAACAAGTTTCGACATTTAATTCACCAAGATTTTCAATATTTTAAATTATCAATATACTACTTTGAAATACTAAATCAAATCTCAAACAAAAAGAAGAAAAATAAAATTAATTTCTTTTTAAACTTGCGTTAACAATAAAATAACTATATCTTCAAAGATATGTTTTTTGAAAATATGTTATGATGATTTGCGGATAAAAAAGTGAATTAATTTTTTAATTTCGCTTGACATTCAAGATTTCATGTATTATGTTTCAAACCCGCATTTTTATGATTGTTCTTTTACAGATTGGTTGACAAAGCAAAACTTTGGTGAACAAGTTGATTACACAGCTTTTTAATATTTAATTTACAACGGAGAGTTTGATCCTGGCTCAGGACGAACGCTGGCGGCGTGCTTAACACATGCAAGTCAAGGAGAAAGTTTCCTTCGGGAAATTAGTATACTGGCGCACGGGTGAGTAATGTGTAAGTAATCTACCTTTGGGTTTGGAATAATTCAGCGAAAGCAGGACTAATACCAAATAATGCAGCGGAACCGCATGGTTATGTTGTTAAAGTTGCTCTAGCAACGCCTAAAGATGAGCTTGCATCCAATTAGCTAGTTGGTAGGGTAATGGCCTACCAAGGCAACGATTGGTAGCTGGTCTGAGAGGATGATCAGCCACACTGGAACTGAAACACGGTCCAGACTCCTACGGGAGGCAGCAGTGAGGAATATTGGGCAATGGACGAAAGTCTGACCCAGCAACGCCGCGTGGAGGATGAATGTCGTAAGATTGTAAACTCCTTTTGATTGGGACGAAAGGCAATATTTAACAATGAATATTGTTTGACTGTACTTATAGAAAAAGCCCCGGCTAACTACGTGCCAGCAGCCGCGGTAATACGTAGGGGGCAAGCGTTGTCCGGATTTACTGGGTGTAAAGGGCGTGTAGGCGGACTTAATAGTCAGTGGTGAAATCCTGCGGCTCAACCGTAGAACTGCCTCTGATACTATAAGTCTTGAGTTCGGAAGAGAAAGATGGAATTCCAGGTGTAGCGGTGAAATGCGTAGATATCTGGAAGAACACCGGTGGCGAAGGCGATCTTTTGGTCCGAAACTGACGCTGATACGCGAAAGCGTGGGGAGCGAACAGGATTAGATACCCTGGTAGTCCACGCTGTAAACGATGAATACTAGGTGTCGGATTTTATATTCGGTGCTGTAGCTAACGCATTAAGTATTCCACCTGGGGAGTACGATCGCAAGGTTGAAACTCAAAGGAATTGACGGGGGCCCGCACAAGCGGTGGAGCATGTGGTTTAATTCGATGCAACGCGAAGAACCTTACCTGGGCTTGAAATGCAGTGGACAAGGTATGAAAGTACCTCTTTCTTCGGAACCGCTGTACAGGTGCTGCATGGCTGTCGTCAGCTCGTGCCGTGAGGTGTTGGGTTAAGTCCCGCAACGAGCGCAACCCCTGCCATTAGTTGCCATCAGGTTAAGCTGGGCACTCTAATGGGACTGCCTACGCAAGTAGTGAGGAAGGTGGGGATGACGTCAAGTCAGCATGGCCCTTACGCCCAGGGCTACACACGTGCTACAATGGGTACTACAATGGGTTGCCAAACCGCAAGGTGGAGCTAATCCCCAAAAGTATCCTCAGTTCGGATTGGAGTCTGCAACTCGACTCCATGAAGCTGGAATTGCTAGTAATCGCTCATCAGCACGGAGCGGTGAATACGTTCCCGGGCCTTGTACACACCGCCCGTCAAGCCATGGAAGCCGGGGGTACCCAAAGTCGGTGACTCAACCCGCAAGGGAGGGAGCCGCCTAAGGTAAAACCGGTGACTGGGGCTAAGTCGTAACAAGGTAGCCGTACCGGAAGGTGCGGCTGGATCACCTCCTTTCTAGAGTAATCGTTCACTAAGTTTTGCATCCAATCTGTTATGTATTGTCTGAGATAATATGCCTAATAAGGGCCTGTAGCTCAGATGGTTAGAGCGCACGCCTGATAAGCGTGAGGTCAGTAGTTCAACTCTACTCAGGCCCACAAACTTTAGGGTGCGATGTTCTTTGTTAGAAACCGACCCCGAAAGGGGCTATAGCTCAATTGGGAGAGCGCCGCCCTTGCAAGGCGGAGGTTAGCGGTTCGATCCCGCTTAGCTCCACAATTCAATACATATAAAGTATTGAAAAAGTTCTTTGAAAGATTGAAAGAGTAAAAACAATTACTAAAAATTTTAAGTAACCGAATTTAATTAGAATATAAATTTTAAATTTTGGCTAAGTTACTAAGGGCACACGGTGGATGCCTTGGCACAAGAAGTCGATGAAGGACGTGATAACCTACGATATGCTACGGGTAGGTGGAAATAACCTAGAATCCGTAGATCTCCGAATGGGATAACCCAATTCTGGTAATGCAGAATTATACTTAAATAAATACATAGTTTAAGTAAGACAACGCAGTGAACTGAAACATCTAAGTAGCTGCTGGAAAAGAAAATAAAAATGATTTCCTAAGTAGTGGCGAGCGAAAGGGAAAATAATGCCTAAACCTTTACACATGTAAGATTGCATTCGTTGTGTGTAGGGTGTTGTGAGAGATTTCAGACTGAAATGCAAATAAGTCGAAGAGTAAAAAAATATATTATTAGCAGAATAGATTGGAAAATTTAACCATAGAAGGTGATAGTCCTGTAAGTTAAAATAATATGTCTCTTTGGAAATAATTCTCAAGTACCACGAATTAAGTGAAATTTTGTGGGAATCTGCCAGAACCATCTGGTAAGGCTGAATACTCTCTTGTGACCGATAGTGAATAAGTACCGTAAGGGAAAGGTGAAAAGTACTCCAAATAGGAGAGTGAAATAGTACCTGAAACCGTGTGCTTACAAGCAGTTGGAGCTTCGATTTATCGAAGTGACAGCGTGCCTTTTGGATAATGAGCCTACGAGTTACTCGTACGTTGCAAGGTTAACCCCGTTACGGGGGTAGCCGAAGCGAAAGCAAGTCTGAAATGGGCGATAAGTAACGTGCGGTAGACGCGAAACCATGTGATCTACCCTTGTCCAGGATGAAGTGTGGGTAAAACTACATGGAGGTCCGAACTAGTATCAGTTGAAAATGATTTGGATGAGATAAGGGTAGGGGTGAAAGGCCAATCAAACTTGGAGATAGCTCGTATTCCTCGAAATAGCTTTAGGGCTAGCCTCGAGTAAAAGTGTAACGGAGGTAGAGCACTGATTGGGATAGGGCCCTCACAAGGGTACCAAACCTAGACAAACTCCGAATACCGTATACATGTTTCTCGGGAGTCAGGCAGTGGGAGATAAGTTTCATTGCCAAGAGGGGAACAACCCAGACCGCCAGCTAAGGTCCCAAAATAATAGTTAACAGAGAAAGGATGTTGAGTTGCTCAGACAACTAGGATGTTGGCTTAGAAGCAGCCACACATTTAAAGAGTGCGTAATAGCTCACTAGTCAAGCGACTCAGCGCCGACAATGTCCGGGACTAAAACTATTTACCGAAGCTGCGGGCCAGTCTTTCGACTGGCGGTAGAGGAACATTCTATTTGCACTGAAGCAGTATTGCGAAGTATTGTGGAGCGAATAGAAAAGCAAATGTAGGCATAAGTAACGAGAAATGCTGTGAAAAACGGCATCGCCGAAAATCTAAGGTTTCCTGAGCAATGTTTGTCATCTCAGGGTTAGTCGGATCCTAAGCCGAGGCTGAAAGGCGTAGGTGATGGAAAACAGGTGAATATTCCTGTACCTGGTAAAATTTGTTTGACCATAAGGAGGGACGCAGAAGTGAAAGGTTGGCCACCTGTTGGATTAGGTGGTTTAAGTATGTAGGGAGAGAAGGTAGGCAAATCCGCTTTCTCAATCCTGAAGTACGAATAGGAGTCCTTTGGACACAAACTGACCCTAATCATACTGCCAAGAAAAGCTTCGTATGGAAAAGTTTTATCAGACCGTACCGCAAACCGACACAGGTAGATGGGATGAATATTCTAAGGCGCTCGAGTGAGTCGTGGTTAAGGAACTCGGCAAATTAACTCCGTAACTTCGGGAAAAGGAGTGCCTCTTGGTGCAAGCCAAGTAAGGCCGCAGTGAAAAGGCCCAAGCGACTGTTTAACAAAAACATATGTCTCTGCGAAGTCAATCAAGACGA
>DYSW01000075.1 GCA_020726285.1 Melioribacter roseus | reverse complement strand
TACAACCTTTTAAATATCCCATTTTCCAAATAATGAATTTCTGTACAACCCGCACCGTATCCCATTTCATCTAATGGGTCAAATGAAAAGTTTATTTTTGATAATCCTTCATAGTATAAATTCTTATCATCATCATACATTTTGAAATGGAATTTATGTTTTTCAGTTTTTAAGGATGAATGTCTTTGTAAAAGTTTTTCATCTTTTAAACTTGGCTCAGAAATATTGGTAATTATAAAATTCATATAAAATTCTTTTAATTTAAGCTGCATTTAAAAATGGCACCGCATTTTCTATTTGTTTATCTATGTACTTTAATTCCTTCATTCTTGAAATTTACTCCTTATAAGGTCTTATTGAAATTTTTGCTTTTGCAAAAATATAAAAAATTTGGATTGAAAAATCCCATCTTCAGCAAAAAAAAACTGTCAATAAGTGTCAAGCCGAATTTTTGGTGGCTCCCTTGTGTTTCTTAAACTATGAAAATATTATTTACATCAACTAATAAAAAAGTTGAGCTTCTTTATTTTAAATAAATCAACTTAGCAGAGTAAATGCTATTTATTGTTGTGATAACAAAAAAGAAAACACCGCTTCCAATCTTTGGAGTTTGAAGGGAAATATTCCAAATAATTTTTTTATTCCCAATTTCGTTATCTTCAAACGTTTTGACTTTCCTTCCTAAAACATTATAAATTGCAATTTCTTTAATCTGTTCTTTTGTGATGTTGTGTGAAATATTGTTATTCCATTAAACGGATTTGGAAATGTTTGAATTTCATATTTCGTTGGAACGTTAACGGGATTTAAGTTTATTTCTGTTGTTTGAAATGTAAACGTGTATGAAGAATTTGTGTAATTATTCGGCGAAAAATCATTTCACTCGCTGTTGTTTGTATCATTAATATTGAGTATCAAATTAACGGAATTTGTTGTACCCAACAATTCAAGAGTTGCTTTTGAAAGCGACATTTCAATTCTGTTATTTTCAGAATTCCTTGACGCAAAAACAGAACCAATCTCTTCCCAACACCATCCCCAATAATTTGAACTAGTAAATTTGTAAATCTTTTCATTTCCACACTTTTAATATGAATTACTTACAATAAGCAATTTTGGTGGAAGACAAAAAGTCAAGTTTAAGTCTAAGACAAAGTCTATGACCAAAAAACAAATCATTTGATTAATTGACCTACTCGTCTTATTTTTTCAACATCATTTCATTATTTTAATCACAGGAAGAGAAAATGGATATAAAAAATAAGTCAGTTTTAGTATTAGGTGGTTGGGGACTTGTGGGCAACGCAATTATTAGGAAACTATTACTTCATCAACCAAAAAAAGTTATTGTAACATCTCTAAAAAAAGAAGAAGCCATTGAGGCGTGTGAATATTTCAGAAACGAAAATCCCAATTTACCAGCAGATTATTTTGTTCCATGGTGGGGAAATATCTTTGTAAGAAACGATTTTAAGGATAGCGATAGAAGCGTACTTTTGAATGATTCTGAAAAAAGAAATAGATTAATGGCGGACGTTTTGGAAGAACTTGACGAAGAAATTTTGAAAAATTCGGCAATTTATAAACTCTTGGAAGAACATCAACCAGAAATATTAATTGATGCAATAAACTCAGCAACTGGAATTGCTTATCAGGATGTTTATACAACTTATCGAAATATAAAATCGCTAATTCAACAAGATGCTGTAAAATCTGATATTGTTAAAGCAACCGAACAATTGCTTTGCACACTTTATATACCCCAATTAATACGGCATATTCAAGTATTATATAATTCTATGCAAGAGTTCAAAACGGGAATTTATGTAAAAATTGGAACGAGTGGAACTGGTGGAATGGGGTTGAATATTCCTTACACACATTCTGAAGAAAAGCCTTCGCGTGTTTTGTTGAGTAAATCATCAGTTGCTGGAGCTCATACAATGCTTTTATTTTTGATGGGAAGAACACCAGATTCGCCTATTATCAAAGAAATTAAACCAACCGCAGCAATAGCTTGGAAAAGAATAACTTTTGGCGAAATAAAACGAAGAGGAAAAGCAATAGAAATTGAAAATGTTCCTTTCGATTCTCCATTTTCTCTTGAAGGTAGTTTGAAATTACATATTGGTTCAAAATTCCCAAAAACAGGCGAAACACTAAAATCTGTGTTTATTGATACTGGCGAAAATGGTACTTTTTCGCGTGGTGAATTTGAAGCAATTACAGCACAAGGACAAATGGAATATGTTACTCCGCAAGAAATTGCAGATGATGTAATTTTTGAAATTCAAGGCGGAAATACGGGGCACGATATTATCAATGCACTTGATAACGCAACATTGGAACCAACTTATCGTGCGGGATTTATGCAACACTCAGCAATAGAAAAATTAAAAGAATTGGAAGAAATTCACAATGTTGATAGTGTTGCGTTCGAGTTGCTTGGACCTCCAAGATTATCAAAATTGCTATATGAAATTCATCTTATCAAAAAAGTTATTCCAATATTGAAAGAAATTCCACAAACTGAGTCTGTTTATCTATCAAAAAAAATAACTGAAATCATACAAAATGATGACAAATTGAGAAATCAGATTTTGTCAATTGGAATTCCAATATTGCTTGCAGATGGAAAAAATCTTTTGCGTGGTAACGAAATGAAAATTCCGCCATTCCGTGGCTCAAACGAATTAGAAATTACAGAAGAAAAAATAATTCTTTGGGCAAAAGATGGGTGGATTGATTTGCGTCCGTGCAATATTGATAAATGGAAAAAACGAATTTCGGATTTGATTGCCGAAGCGAATTCAATTCGTCCAGAAGATACAAGCTCAATGCACGTCCGAACAAAAAAATACTGGAACGATTTCAATGAAATTGAACTTGGCAAAGTTGTTAGTTGGTTATTTATCACAGAAGAAAAAGGTTTACGCGGAAAAGCGTAATGAGT
>DYSW01000074.1 GCA_020726285.1 Melioribacter roseus | reverse complement strand
ATATCTTCAAAAAAAATGCTACTTTTGAAATGATACTAAATTGTAAAGTTCAGCATTTTGCAAATGGTTCTCTAATATTAGGAAGCACCGAAATGGAGCAAAAATTAAAGATAGTTTTGATTTCATTTATGATTTTTATTAATACTCATCATTTATACTCACAAGAAAGTATGTCATTACACGGTGAATGGCGAATTGCTATTGATGGAAATTACAAAGATTGGCCTCGGAAAATGGGAGAAGAACATGAATGGTACAAATCAGAATTGCCTTCTAATAATTCAAATAAACTGTTAAATGATTTTTATTTCAAAAATGCTGCCTATAAATTGAATGATTGGATAAATCTCCCCGGTTCAACCGACGAAGCTCAAATTGGTGTTCCTTTGCTAGAAGTTGAACCATTTACTATTGGACTTGAAAGAAAAATAACTTACGACGGAGCATTTTGGACACAAAGAAAAATAAATATTCCAAGCAATTGGGAGGGAAAAACTGTCTATTTTTCGATGGAACGACTATTATTAAGTAGTAAAGTTTATTGGGATGGAAAATTTATTGGAGAAGATTATGGTTTGGCTTATCCACATAAATTTTTAATTGATACAACAATTACAGCCGGCGAACATGTAATTACAGTTTTAGTTAATAAAGATGATTTACGTTATCAACAATATGGGCATCATGTTGTAAATGGAAACGGAATTTCGTGGAATGGAATAATAGGGAAAATTGAGCTGATAGCATATAATTCTAAATGTCACATAAAAAATGTCATAATCTCACCTAATATATTGTCAAAAAGTATTGATATAAATCTTTCGTTAGTTAAAAATAATATCAAAAACGGTAAAATTGTCTTTTCAATTCGAAAAAAAGGTGAAAAGAATTTCAAGCAAATTAAATCGGAAATACTAGATGGGATTTATCTAAAAACTAATTTAGCAATACCACAACCAATTGAATTATGGAGCGAATTTTCTGCAAATCTTTATGAATTGCAAAGTGAAATATTTGTTGATAATGAAATTATTGATTCTAAAATAGCAACATTTGGAATGCGAAATATTTCTACTTTAGATGGAAATATTACAATAAATGGAAATAAAGTATTTATGCGTGGTACGCTTGATAATGGTGTTTCACCATTGAATGGCTATCCAGATATGAACGTAGAAGAATGGTTACGAAAGTTTAAGATATTTAAATCCTATGGAATTAATTTAGTACGTTTTCATACTTGGTGTCCACCAGAAGCCGCATTTGAAGCAGCTGATGAGTTAGGTATATATCTTCAACCTGAGTTGAGCGGAAGTCCTTATTCTGAACTTGACAGAATATTAGAAACCTACGGAAATCATCCATCATTTTGTATGCTCTCTCTTAACAATGAGGCGTTTTCGCATAATAAACTAACTAAAAAAATAATTCTTGATGCAAAAATAAAAGACAATCGACATTTGTACACTTGCACAACTCATCCTGTAAAAGCAGATTGTGTTGATGATTTTTATGTTTCGGCTTGGGGAAACCATCCAATAAACGAATGGCCTAATTTTAATAAAATTGTTGGAATTTCGTGGGGTGGAGGAGATAATGTGAATGCTAGTCGATTTAATACCACAATGCCAGAAACAAAATGCGATTATAGAATGGATATAGTTGGAATAAATGCTCCAACACTTTCTCACGAAGTTGGACAGTGGATTATGATGCCTAAATTCGATGAAATAGATAAATATTCAGGGACTTTAAGAAATACAAATTACGAAAGATTTAAAAGACTGTTCGAAAAAAATCATTCAATAATATTTGCTGAAGAATTTGCACAAGGTTCTGGAAAATTTTCTGCATTATTATATAAAGAAGAAATTGAATCGGCTTTAAGAACACCGAATTTTGGCGGTTTTGAATTATTAGGATTAAGGGATTACCAAGGACAGTGGACAGCAATAGTTGGTATTTTAGACATTTTTACAGATTCTAAAGGCATTGTTTCTGCCGAAGAACACCGAAAATATTGTAATTCAATAGTTCCACTTGCTAGATTAGAAAAAAGAATTTTTTATAACAATGAAAGATTTTCTTCAGAAATTGATATTGCTAACTACTCTTTTAATGATTTACCAAAACAAACTCCAGAATGGCAATTGCTAAGTACGGACAATAAAATTATTCATAAAGGACAATTAAATACACTTGATATTAAAAAAGGAGAACTGACGAGTTTTCAAAAAATTGATTGTAGCTTAGAGAATGTGAATAAATCTTCAAAATTGGTACTTAAGGTTTTTATTCCAAACACCGAAATAGAAAATACATGGGATATTTGGGTTTATCCATCTAAAGGAAGCACAAATATTAATGATGTAAATATTGTTACTAGAAATCAAATAAATGAAATGGAAGAATTACTTTCAAAAGGTGAAAAAGTATTGTTGGTTTTAAGTAAAACCGATTTGGAAGATTCGCGCGAAGGTTGTTTCGCTACAGTATTTTGGAATTCTCTCTTTAAGTGGCCTCAAAAATCGCATACTTTGGGAATTTATTGTGATTCAAAACATCCTGCATTTTATAGTTTCCCAACAGAAAATCATTCAAATTGGCAATGGTGGGATATTGCTATGAATGCAAATGCTGTAAATTTAAACGAGTTTCCTAAGAATTTTGAACCAATTATAAGTGTGATTGATTCGTATCATTTTAACAATAAACTATCATATTTATTTGAATGCAAAATTGGTAATGGCAAACTACTTGTTAGTACAATTGATTTATTAAATAATTTGGATAAACGACCTGCTAGTAATCAATTGAAAGAAAGTTTACTAAATTATATGAATAGTGATTTGTTTAATCCAAAAGCAACTATTAATATTAATTCTATTTACGAATTAATTATCAAACAATGAGTGAAAAAAGGTAAAAAGAGCTTCTACAAAAACACACAAGGTTAAATG
>DYSW01000011.1:4507-43904 GCA_020726285.1 Melioribacter roseus | reverse complement strand
TTATTTACTTCTTCAAAATAGTCGCTAAATTCAATTCCACTTCTTTATATTAATTAACAACTCTACCGATTCTGCTCCAGCGAATAGAATTAAATAAACCGATAGGATCTGAAAATGGAATTTCTTGTGGCCACGACCAATAAATCATCCACGCCTGACCAACAATATTTTCTCGAGGTACAAATCCCCAAAATCTGCTATCAGCACTATCATCTCTGTTATCGCCCATCATAAAGTAAAAATCTTGCGGAATTGTAAAAGTTTCGGCAATTTCTCCATCAATTTTAATTTTGTCCCCATAAATTGTTACTACATTTCTTCCGTAGTGGCGGTTGATTAAAGTTCTGTAAGTTTCAATATTATCGAGTGTTAAATTAACAATATTACCTTTTTTGGGAATGACAAGCGGTCCGTAATTATCTTCATTCCAACCAGAATTCCTTGGAAAAATGTATGGCATCGAAAAACCAGCAGGAATTGGCATTTGTTTTTTATATTGAATGTAAGGTGGAATCCAGATTTCTTTTCCGTTAACAAATACAACTTGGTTTTTAATTTCCAAAGTATCGCCAGGTAAAGCGATTAATCTTTTTACATAACTCATTACTGTTGTTGAAATTAATGCATCTCTATCGCCAGGATAATCGAATACAACAATATCAAATCTTTCGGGTTCACGTATTCCTGGAACTTTGAAATAAGGCAAACGTATGTCAGTATATGGGATATTTCTTGGAGATGAAGAACCGTAAATAAATTTATTTACAAATAGAAAATCACCTACAAGAATTGTTTTTTCCATTGAACCAGTTGGAATTTTTGATGTTTCCAAAATAAAAGATTTAATTAATATCGCTGCAATAACAATAATTAATAGGTTTTTGATGGAGATTAATATTCGTTTTAAGTTCATTAGTTTCTCTTTTTTAATCATCAATTTGAAGTATAGATAGAAACGCTTCTTGAGGTATCTCGATATTTCCAACTTGTTTCATACGTTTTTTTCCTTCTTTTTGTTTTTCAAGAAGTTTACGTTTTCGGGTGATATCGCCACCATAACATTTTGCAAGAACATTTTTTCGCATAGCTTTTATATTTGTTCTAGCTATAACTTTGTTCCCAATTGAAGCTTGAATAGCTATTTCAAATAATTGACGCGGGATTAATTCTTTTAATTTTGCGGTAACTTTTTTGCCCCAATCGAAAGCTTTTTCTCGGTGAACAATTACCGATAGCGAATCTACAGTATCGCCATTTAACATTATATCAAGTTTCACTAAATCAGAAGGTCGGTATCCGATAAATTCATAATCTAAAGAAGCATAACCACGAGAAATTGATTTTAATTTATCATAAAAATCAAAAATCACTTCGGAAAGAGGAAATTCATATTGCAAATCTGCTCTAGTTGGATCAAGATAACTCGTATTTTTATAGATTCCTCGTTTATCCATAGCTAATTTCATCAAACTACCAACATAATCGCTTGGTGTAACAATTTGTGCTTTAATATATGGTTCTTCAATTCTCTCAATTTCCATAACATTTGGCATATCAGCTGGGTTATCAACAATTAGTTGAGTTCCATTTTTTTTATAGATAATATATTCAACGTTTGGTAAAGTTGTAACTATACTCTGATTGTATTCACGTTCCAATCTTTCTTGCACAATTTCCATATGCAACATTCCCAAAAAACCGCAACGGAATCCAAAACCCAATGCTGCAGATGTTTCAGGAGTGTAAACCAAAGCCGAATCATTTAGTCTAAATTTTTCTAAAGCATCGCGTAAATCTTCAAAATCTTCAGTGTTTGTTGGATAAAGCCCAGAATATACCATTGGTTTTATTACTTGATAACCAGGAAGAGGATTTTTAGCTGAGTTTTTAAATGTAGTTATTGTATCGCCAACTTTTGTGTCGTGAACGTCTTTAATACTGCCAATAACATATCCAACATTTCCAGCTGAAATTTCTTTTTGTGGAATTTTCTTTAATCCGAGAATTCCAATTTCTTCTGCCAGAAAAGTTCTATTGTGTGCAAAAAACTTGATTTGATCTTTCGTTCGGAGTGTTCCATTTTTTACTCGGATGTATGCTATTGCCCCGCGGTACGAATCGAAAATTGAATCAAATATTAATGCTTGAACCGGAGCTTCAGGGTTGCCATCCGGTGGGGGAACTTTTTCAACAACTGCTTCTAGAATTTCATGAATTCCAATTCGTTCTTTAGCACTTGCGTGAATAATGTCTTCCTTCTTGCAACCAATTAAATCCATAATTTGTTTTGATACAACTTCCACTTGTGCACTTGGTAAATCAATTTTATTTAAAACTGGAATTATTTCTAACCCAGCATCAAAAGCAAGATAAAGATTGCTTATTGTTTGAGCTTCAACACCTTGTGCTGCATCTACAACAAGAAGTGCACCTTCGCAAGCGGCAAGTGATCGTGAAACTTCGTATGTAAAATCTACGTGTCCGGGAGTATCAATTAAATTTAATACGTATTCATCGCCAGCAATTGACTTATAGTTCATTTGAATTGCGTGTGATTTTATTGTGATTCCGCGTTCTCTTTCTAAATCTAAATCATCTAAAAGCTGATTTTTAGCTTCGCGTTGGGAAATTGTTCCAGTAAATTCTAACAAGCCATCAGCTATTGTGGATTTTCCATGATCTATATGTGCAACAATGCAAAAATTTCTAAAATTCTTCATAACCTACAAAATTTAACTTGAAAATATACGGATAGCAAAAGGGAAATCCAATTTGGTGCTTAGATTTGTAACGAGTTCAAACTCTATTCATACTGAACAAATATTGAAACTTAAAAGTAATATTGAGAAATGAATTAAACCAAAAAAATAGTTTTGAGACAAAAGGAAATTTCTGAAGTTGCAAAAACAAAGTACATTTTGCTAAAAAATCGAATTTTATTATTTCTCAGAATCTGAAATTCTGTTAATAAAAAAAAGTAAGCCAAATGGTCTGTTCATTTTCAGAAGTGTAACTAACTCGATGTTTTGTTTCTGCGGGAATAATAATATAATCGCCAGGTAAAAGTTTGGATTTTGGAAAATTCACAAATTCTATCTCAGCTTCACCCGAAATTAAATAAACAAATTCATTTCTATCTTGATTAAACCAAAAATTGGCGGGTGATATTTGCCCTTCACTAATTATTCTTTCAATTTTAATATTTTCAGAAGAGAAAATTTCTTCAATTCTCTCTTCTGAAAAATTTTTAGGTAAATTCCTTAAAAAATTACCTTTTATTAAATCGTTAAAATTATTTTTCGATTCCAATTAATTCTACATCAAAAATTAGAGTACTGTTTGGTTTAATTACATCGCCTGCTCCACGATCGCCATAAGCAAGTTCAGATGGAATAAAGAACTTGAATTTTGAACCAACTGGCATTAATTTTAAACCTTCTGTCCAACCTGGAATAACACCAGTAAGCGGAAATACAACTGGTTCACCTCTTTGAACTGATGAATCGAAAATTGCTCCATCAATTGTTGAGCCTGTGTAATGAACTTTAACTTTGTCTTCAGAAGTTGGTTTTGGACCATTTCCCATTTTTACAATTTGATATTGCAAACCGCTTGCAGTAACTTGAACTCCAGCAACTGATTTGTTTTTTTCAAGGAAATCTTTTCCAGCTTTCAAATTTGTTTCACCATCTTTTTGAGATTGTGCTTGTTTTTCAGCAATTAATTTTTGTTGAAATTTTTCCAAAATTGTAGCAATTTCATCTTCTTTAATAGTTCTTTTTACTTTTGTTGTATCTGAAGAATATTCATAAAAACCTTTATAAAGAGCTTCGGAATTAACTTCGATACTAGTTCTTTTGAATGTTCGTGCAATGTCTGCACCAATTGCATAACTTGCACTATCTTTTTGATTTTCTAATTTTGAAGATTTGTAGCCTTCTTGCGAGCAAGAAATTACGGCAAATAGAACTGTAACTAACAGTATTTTTTTCATGTTTATCCTTTTTATTTAAAGTCGGTTGCAAAAATAGTTAAAAAATTTTGGAATTTGTAATTGAATCTTGATTCTCGCGATGATAAATGTATGTTTGAAAATCTACTTCTTTATAGATGAAGTTAGTTTTTTGCAATCTTTCAAAGAAATCGGAATCTTCGCTGTAGGAAATATCACGAAATCCATCTAAACGAATAAAAACTTCCTTCTTTCCAAAGAAAGTTCCACCAATAACACATTTTGAAAGATGAATTAATTCTTTCGGATTCCATTTATTTGGAACAAATTGTGACCCAATTATTTCAACACCGCCGCTTAAAAAAGCAGTTTCTGGGAATTGTTTCAGAAAATCAATTCTTTTTTGTAAATGATCGGATTTATATTCATCATCACTACCCAAAAAAGTAATAAATTCTCCGCAAGAAATTGAAATTCCAGCATTTAGTGCAATTGGCAATCCCATATTTGTTTGTTTGATATATCTGATGTTTTCGTGGGAATTCTGGAAAATTTTCACAATTTCAAATGTTAAATCTGTGCTTCCATCATCAATAATAATCAATTCCCAATTAAGAAAAGTTTGTTCAACTACTGAATTTATTGCTCTTTCAAGCAATTTTTGACGATTGTAAGTTGGTAGAACAACCGAAACTTTCGGCATAAAATTTTTGTATACTTGCATAGTAAATTATTAATTTAATGAGTTTTGCAAAGTTAAAAGAAAAATCTGATGAAAATTCTGTTAGTAAATTGGCGAGATATAAAAAATCCCGAAATGGGCGGAGCTGAAATTCATTTACATGAGATTTTTAAGATAATTGCCGCAAAAGGGAATGAAGTTGTTCAAGTTTCGCACGCATTTGGAAATTCGCCAAAAGAAGAAATTATTGACGGAATTAAAATTCTTAGAATTGGAAATAAATATTTGTTCGACAAGCAATTCAAAAGGTTTTATCTGAAAAATCTTGCAAATGAGAAATTTGATTTGATTGTTGATGATATTTCAAAAATTCCCCTCGAAATTCCAAAATATGCCAAAATACCAGTTGTCGCAATTATCCACCATATTCACGGAAAATCGCTATATCAAGAAATTGCGTTTCCTTTGGCAAAATACATAATTTGGAAAGAACAGAGAATTGCAAAAAGTTATTCAAAAACGCATTTTTTCACAGTTTCCCAAAGCACAAAAAATGAACTTATTCAATTAGGAATAGAAAGTAGTAAAATTGATTTTCTTTATAATGGGATAAATCATACAATTTTTGAAAACACAAAAATCGAAAAGTCCGAATTTCCGCTGATTTCATACATTGGGCGAATAAAAAAATATAAGCAAATTGAAAAAATAATCGAATCACTTCCGCTTGTTTTAGAAAAATTCCCAAATATGATATTTGTAATTGCTGGGAAAGGCGATAATTTGAATAATTTGGAAAATCTTGTAAAAATGAAAAACCTTGAGGAAAATGTGAAATTCTTAGGATTTTTATCTGAACAAGAAAAAGCAAAATATCTTGGGAAATCGTGGATATTTGTTACTCTTGCAATGAAAGAAGGTTGGGGAATTACAGTAATTGAAGCAAATGCAATGAAAACTCCGGTTATTGGAGCAAATGTTGAAGGTTTGCAAGATTCAATTCAGCACGGAAAAACTGGCTTTTTGGTGAATTCTGAAAACAAAAAAGAAGTTGCACAAAGAATAATTCAACTTTTAGAAAATAAAAATTTAAGAGATGAATTATCTGAGAATGCGTTTACTTGGTCAAAAAATTTCACTTGGGAGAAATCCGCTGATAATTTTCTTGATAAAATTCAATCAATTTTATAAATCAATCGGAATATTAAAAACAGCATATATTTTCTTATATTTTGCGGTCAATTTTAAAGGATTATGAGTTACAAAGAACAGAAAAAGATATTTGAAGATTTACGAAGTTTTGAGCATAAATTTAGTTTTGCTGATAAAGATTTGTATAAATCATTTTTGAAGCGACATAAAGATGATGAAGATTTGGATACAATTTCGATGAGGAAACTGAAAAGTTTGTACGAAAAACACTATAAAAATCAACCAAAACGCGACTTAAATTCCCTATTCAAGAAAGAGGTTGAAAATTGATTTCTTGGAATGATTATTGGAAGACTTATTCCACTTCTAAAGCAGAAAAATGGCTAATTTTCGAACGTAATAAAATCTTACAGAAATATTTTAATATTATTGAAGGAAATGAGAAAAGCGTAATTGAAATTGGTTGTGGTTTCGGCTCAAATATTTCCTTATTAAAAGAAACATTGCCAAATTGCAATTGTTTTGCTTTGGATAATAGTCTTGAGGCTGTAAATTTGGTGAAACAAAGAATCCCAAATACAGTTTTAGCTGATGCTTCTGACACAAAATTTGATGATGAAACATTCGATTTGGTTTATAGTTCTGGATTAATGGAGCATTTTCGCGATGAAAAGCCACTAATTGATGAATGGAAACGTATTCTTAAACCAAATGGAATTATGGTTACTTTTATTCCAGCAAGGTTTTCGCTTTGGCAATTGTATCAAATTATACACTTTGGCAATTGGCAACACGGTTACGAAAAATCGTACACACAAAAAATGTTAATAGATTTATTTTTATCAAACAATTGGAAGATAATTGATATTATCGGAATTGATCCTTTTAGTCTGAATGGTTTTGCTATGAAATTATTTGATATTTCATTTCAACCAAAATGGGAAAAATCATTTCTGAAAAGTGGTTATACAGAATTGTGCATTATTACAAAAAAATAATTTTAGGTGAAAAATGAATTCAAAATATATTAATTATGCAATAGGAACTTTAGTATTTCTTGTATCGCTTATTGTCGGATTACAAACAGTTCAACCAAGCGTTCCTTTTTGGGATTGCGGAGAATTTATTGCATCAGCATACGGAATGCAAGTTCCTCATCCACCCGGGACACCGTTTTTCTTAATTCTTGGTAGAATATTTGCAATGCTTCCCATTGATTTGAACATCGGACTGAAAGTAAATATGATTTCTGTTGTTTCAAGTGCTTTTGCGATTTTGTTCCTCTATTTAATTGTTGTAAAACTGATAAATAATGCTCGTAAAATCTCACAAAACGAGAATTCGCTTTTTGAAAATATATTGACTTTCATTTCTGCGGCAATCGGGGCTTTATCTTTAAGTTTTAGCGATACTTTTTGGTTCAATGCAGTTGAAGCAGAAGTTTATGCACTTGCTACATTTTTGATGGCATTTGCAGTTTATTTAGTTCTAGTTTGGTTTGAAAAAGCTGAAGAAGAAGGTAGTGATAGATACATTTATTTTATTGCTTATTTAATGGGACTTTCGACAGGCGTGCATTTAATGTCGTTACTTGCAATTCCTTCGATAATAATGTTAATTTATTTCAAGAAATACATTACAGATGAAAAAATTCTAAAACAATCTGGTTATTTTTTATTGATTCATTCAGTTTTGCTTTTAGGAATTGCAATTGCACTTTGGACAACTTTTACAAACACAGTTGCCCCTTCACTAGATGAATACAGAGCAACTGACAAACGTTTTATTTTCATCTTTTTAGGAATTTCAGTAGTATTTATTGGTGTTTTCTTCAAAAAGTTATTCAACAAGAATTCAATCTATTTCCCAATTGTTTTTGGTGGTTTAGGACTTGTTCTTGTTTATCCAATAATTGTAAAATATGTTCCAAACGTACTTCAAGCAGTTGGTACTGATAATTCTTTTATTGACATCTTTATCTTTACGCTATTTTTTGTTGCCACAATTGGTGGATCATTTTGGGCAAAAAAGAAAGGTTTGGAATTAGTTCGTGTGCTTTTGCTCAGTTTTGCTTTTGTTTTGATTGGCTTTACAACTTATACAATGATAATTATTCGTGCAAATCAGAATACTCCAATTAATTTGAATAATCCAAAAACATTTAACGGTTTTATGAGTTACTTAAATCGAGAACAATATGGCGAAGCACCAGTTTTCCGAAGAAGATATTCTGCAGAACCAATGCACCAAGAAATGTACACAAAATATTCGAGCGATTTTGATTTCTTTGTAAATTATCAATTCCAACACATGGTTACAAGATATTTGTTATTCAACTATATTGGAAGAGAATCAACAGAACAAGATACTGGAATTGATTTTAACCAACTTTGGGGAATTCCATTTTTACTTGGATTATTAGGTATTTACTGGCATTTCAGAAAAGATTGGAAAATGGCTTCCGTTTTTATGCTGTTGTTTATGATGCTCGGTTACATAATGGCAATTTATTTTAATAGTCAGGAACCACAACCACGTGAAAGAGATTATTTCTATGTTGGAGCTTATTTTGTCTTTTCAATTTGGGTTGGATTGGGAGTTCGAGGTCTAATCGAAATGATTCAGGATGTTAAACAATTGTCAAAATCTTATAAAGTACTTGCAATTTCTACTGCAATTGCTGCATTCATTCTTGTTCCCGTAAATATGTTTATAAAGAATTATCCTTCACACGATAGATCAAACAATTATTTACCTTGGGATTATGCTTACAATTTATTGCAAAGTGTGGCACCTAATGCAATTCTTTTCACCAATGGCGATAATGATACTTTCCCACTTTGGTACTTACAAGATGTTGAAGGAATTCGTCGAGATGTTAGAATAGCAAATTTAAGTTTGTTAAATACTCCTTGGTATATTGACCAATTGAAAAATCAAAGTCCTTATGGTGCAATGAAAGTGAAATTTGCACTTACAGATGATGAAATTGCTCAACTTAGTCCATCAAGATGGGAAGAAATAACAGTTTCGATTGATGTTCCAAAAGAATTGAATTTAGATTCAAATTCACTAAATGATGCAAAAATCGAAAAAATTAAATCTGGGAATGAAATAAAAACATCAAAAAACACAAATTCCGTTTGGGAAAAAGTAGATAAAATTGTTTGGAAGATGAAACCCACTTTAAACTACGGAACAATTCAAGCTGTACGTGCCCAGGACATTGCCGTTTTAGATATTGTGAAAAGTTTTAATTGGGAAAGACCAATTTATTTTTCTGTTACTTGTGCTGATGATGCCCGAATTGGAATGGATAATTACATGAAAATGGAAGGACTAGCATATCGGTTAGTACCAGAACGTTCAGAAAATGATTTAATTTTTATTGATGAACCAATTATGAAAGCCCAACTATTCGATTCAAATCCTGAAGAATATTCTGCAAATTACCGCCCAGGGTTAAAATTCCGTGGTTTATCTGACGAAAGCGTATTTTTCAATTCAAGTGAAATGAGATTAGTTCAAAATTATAGAAATTCATTCATCCGACTTGCTTTGTATTATCTTTATGTTGAAAAAAATAACGAAATGGTTACAAAAACTCTTGATAAAATGGAACATTACATTCCAAGAAAGAGAATTGAACTTGATTATCGTTTACTATTTGACGTAGCTGGAATTTATAGACAAGTTGGTAATTACAACAAATACAATGAAATTTCCAAAGAAATTGAAAAACTTGCTTGGAAGATGATAGAAACTAACCCAAATAATCTTACTAATACTTATAATCCATACAGATTATTATTTGAAATCTATGAAAATACAAATCAGTACGAAAAAGCATTAAAAGTTGTTGATAAGTTAGAAAAACTTATCCCAGGCGACCAAACAGTTGATGGATTAAGAAAAAAATTCACAGCTCTCAAAAACAATGAATAATCAATTTTGATTAAGAAAAGGCGTCTTTTTGACGCCTTTTTTTATTATCAATACGTGTAAAAAATCGTAGAAAAAATAACTGTAAACATAAATTTTAAATATTCATATTTTTGCTAAACACTAATATTTCGGATTTAACATGTTAAAAATCAAACATCCAAAAAATGTAAAATTCATCTTTGTTACTGGTGGTGTGCTTTCTTCATTAGGAAAGGGAATTACTGCTGCATCGCTCGGACTTCTGCTAAAACAACGAGGTTATTCTGTAACAATTCAAAAACTTGATCCCTATATAAATGTTGACCCTGGGACTATGTCACCGTTTCAACACGGAGAAGTATTTGTTACTGACGATGGTGCGGAAACAGATTTGGATTTGGGGCATTATGAACGATTTTTAGATGTTTGTATGACGAAAAATAACAATACAACAACCGGACAAGTTTATTACGAAGTTATTTCAAAGGAAAGGAGAGGTGATTACCTTGGTGCCACTGTTCAAGTAGTTCCTCATATTACTGATGAAATTAAAAGAAGAATATATTTTTTAGCTGATACTAAAAAATATGATATAATAATAACTGAAATTGGCGGAACAGTTGGCGATATCGAAAGTTTACCATTTTTAGAAGCAATTAGACAAGCGGTGATTGAATTGGGAAAAGCTCACGCAATTTCAATTCACGTAACATATGTTCCTTATATTCAAGCTGCTGGAGAATTGAAAACAAAGCCAACTCAGCACAGTGTAAAGAATTTGTTAGAATTAGGTATTCAACCGAACTTTTTAGTCTGTCGTTCTGATGAAGAATTACCTAAAGAAATAAAAGAGAAAATTGCGAATTCCTGCAATGTTCATAAAAATAACGTGATTTCAGCATTCAATGCATCTACAATTTATGAAGTTCCCCTTGCTTTAACTCGCCAAAATTTCGATAAAAATGTATTGAAAGAATTAAGATTAAACGATTCCAAACTTAATATTGATGAATGGAAAGATTTTGTAAGAAAGATAAAATCGCCAAGCGGAGTTGTAAAGATACTTGTTGCAGGAAAATATGTTGAAGTACCCGATGCTTATAAAAGTATAATGGAAGCATTTGTTCATGCTGGTGCTGAAAATGATGTTGTTGTAAAAGCAGATTATTTTAGTGTCGAAGAAATAAATGAATCGAATGCAAAAGAAATTGTTAAAAAATATGACGGAGTTTTAGTACCAGGTGGTTTTGGCGATCGCGGAATTGAAGGTAAAATCTCAGCAATAAAAGCTGCTCGCGAAAGCAAAATCCCATTTTTTGGAATTTGTCTTGGGTTGCAAACTGCGGTTATCGAATTTGCAAGAAACGTTGCTGGTCTGAAAAATGCAAATAGTGCTGAATTCAAAAAAACAAAATATCCTGTAATCGATATTATGCCCGGACAAAGAAATCTGAAAACAAAAGGTGCAAATATGCGACTTGGTGCGTATCCTTGCGAACTTTTAAAAGGTACAAAAGCAATAAAAGCTTATAAAAAAACAACAATTTCTGAAAGACACAGACATCGATATGAGTTTAATAACAAATTTCGGAAAGATTTAGAAAAAGCTGGTTTAATAATAAGCGGTACTTCTCCAGATGGAGAATTAGTAGAAATGATTGAATTGAATAATCATCCTTGGTTTGTAGCATGCCAATTTCATCCGGAATTAAAATCACGAGCAACTCAAGCTCATCCACTTTTCCGTGAATTTATTTCGGCTGCCAAACAATTTTCACACGAAAAGGAAAACAATTGAAACGATTGATACTTCTTTTTCTGGCTTTCCAAATTAGTTTTTCTCAAGATGTGAAAAAAATGGAGAAACTTTATCAAGAATTTCTTCTAAAAGCTTATAATTTTGAATTTACTGAAGCCGAAAAATTAGCTGATAAAATAATTGAAGATTTCCCAAATTCACCTTATGGTTACCACGGAAAATCGATGCTTACTTCATGGTATTATTTCGGGACAAGGAAAAAAGAATATGTTAAGATCTTTCTAAAGTATTCAGATTTATCAGTTGCAAAGTTTGAAGCTTGGCAAGAAAATAAAAGCTCGTCGGAATTACTTTTCAGATTAGGCGAACATTATTCTTATAAAGGAATTCTATTAATTATTAGCGAAGAAAATCTCGATGCTTTTTGGAATATAAAAAAAGCGATTGGTTTTTTTGAAGAATCACTTGAGCAAAATCCTAAATTCTATGACGCCAATACTGGAATCGGCGTTTTCAGTATTACACTAAGTATGGCTCCATCATTTGTAAAAACAGCACTTTCTACTCTTGGTTTTAATTCTGATGCAGAAGAAGGTATAAAGCAACTTAAATTAGCCGCAAAGTATGGTGAAATCAGTAAAATTGAAGCTAATTATCAATTAGGCAAAGCTTATTCAGATTTTTACAACGATCAAGATTCATCAAACATATATTTGAATTCGTTAACTAAGCAATTTCCGAAGAATATTTTTTTTAAATATCAGTTGGCAGTAAATAAAATTAAACAGAAAAAGTATGCAGAATCTGAAAAAATTTTGCTTGAACTAATAAATTCAAAAAGTAATGAAATGGTGCAAATTGTTGCTTTTTCTCATTTTTTATTTGCTGAAATTAAGTTTTTCCAAAATAATTACGATGGAGCAATTAAGCATTATAATTTCTTTTTTGATAAAACACAGGGCATAAATTTTCTTGGTTACGCAAACTATAAAATTGCTCAGAGTTTTTTAATGAAAGAAAATCAGAAAAAGGCTGAGGAATATTTGTTTTTGGCGCAGAATGGCGAAGAATACAACACGAAAGATATAGAAGCAAAAAGGATTAGTTTAAATCTGATTGAATCAAAGAATAAAGATTTCAATAAAAATTTAGTTTTTGCTCAGAATGCGTTGGAAATGAATAAATGGGAAGATGCAATTAAGTTAATCGAAAATATTAAACTAGATGGAAATGAAGCTAATCAGCAGAAAAATTTGATTTTAGGGGAAAGCAATTATTATCTTGGAAAAACTGCATTAGCTGAAAATTTTCTAAAAAAAGCCATACAATTGAAAAGTAAAAACAATAATCACTTGGCAAGAGCTTATTTGAATTTGGTTAAAATATCATTGAAAAATGAAAAAAGAAGCCAAGCGAAAAAATATTTTGAAGAAGCTATTGATTTAGAAACAGTCGAATTAGAGATAAAATCGCAATTATTGGGTATTTCGAGAAAACATCGATTGTAATATCATTTAAAAATATCCAAAATAATTCCTCAAAATATCTAATCATTTCATTGTTAATTACAAAAAAATAAGGTTCAAATTCTTATATTTCTATTCCAAAAAAATCAATTTGAGATTATAATGAACATTATAAAAAACACAAACTTCCCAAAGTTAAAACTCGCAAAACAAGGTAAAGTTCGCGATATTTATGAAATTGAAGATAAATATTTGATAGTTTCAACTGACAGACTTTCGGCTTTTGACGTAATTATGGAAGATGGAATACCTCAAAAAGGTAAAGTTTTGAATAAAATATCCGAATTTTGGTTTAAACTGACTGAAGACATTGTTGAAAATCACTTAATAACAACAAATGTTGAAGAATTTCCTCAAATTACAAACGAATACAAATCTGAACTTGAAGGTCGTTCAATGCTTGTTAAAAAAGCAGAATTAATTCCATTAGAATGTATTGTGCGCGGTTATATTAGCGGAAGTGGTTGGAATGAATATAAACAATCTGGTGAAATTTGCGGAATTAAATTGCCACACGGTTTGGTTGAATCAGATAGATTACCCGAACCAATCTTTACTCCTTCAACTAAGGCAGAAATTGGCGAACACGATGAAAATATCTCTGAAGAAAAAGCAGTTGAAATTGTAGGAAGAGAAACTTTCGATATGCTAAAGCATTATACTATTTCAGTTTACAAAAAAATTTATGATTATGCTTATTCCAAAGGAATAATTATTGCTGATACCAAATTAGAATTTGGATATTTTAACGGGAAAGTTATATTAATTGACGAAGTAATTACACCAGATTCTTCCAGATTTTGGCCGAAAGACGAATACAAGCCAGGAAAATCTCAAAATAGTTACGATAAACAATTCGTTCGTGATTATCTGATTTCAATTGGGTTTAATAAACGTCCACCAGCACCAATATTGCCTGCCGAAATTATCCAAAAAACATCAGAAAAATACCTTGAAGCAGTACTAATATTAATCGGAGAAACTCTTTGATAAATCCATTAAAAATAAAGGTTGAAAATCAACAATATCTCAATATTCTTTGGGAAGATAATTTAGAAAGTAAAATTGAACTCCAAACTCTCCGTTCTGCTTGTCCGTGTGCTGTTTGCACAACCGGAAAAGATCCAAACAAAGATAATTTACCATTTCAATCATTAAAAATTGGTGGCGAATTAGAAATTGCTGACATAAAATTAGTTGGCAATTACGCACTAAATATTTTTTGGAAAGATGGACACAACACTGGTATTTATGAGTTTACACTTCTCCGAAGGCTTGGAAAATGATTTTACCAAACCAATTAACGGTAGCAAGAATTGTGTTAACGCCAATCTTTCTCTATTTATTTTTAAGTGAAAATCCGTTATTCAATTTGATTTCAGTATTTGTATTTGTGATTGCAGCACTTACAGATTGGTATGATGGTTGGTTAGCAAGAAAATACAATTACATCACAAATTGGGGAAAATTCCTCGACCCATTAGCCGATAAAATTCTTACATCAGCCGCATTTATTGGATTTGTAATATTAAATCAAATAGATCTTTGGATGGTAATTTTAATAATATTTAGGGATTTTCTTGTTACTGGATTGAGAATTTGGGCGGAATTCAACGATTTAGAATTTAGAACAAGTTACATTGCAAAAGTTAAAACATTTCTTCAGATGCTATTTTTGTATTATTTAGTTCTTATATTCTTCCTTCAAAACATATTATCACAAAACCAAATTGCATTAGATTATCTTCAAATTGTAGGAAATAAAACCGTCTATTTCTGGATTTTACTTGGAATAACCATTTTAACTTTGTACACTTTGATTGATTATTTTACCTATAATCAAAAACAAATAAAAGAGTTCCTTAGAAAGTGAAATTAACAACATCCGAAAAATTTATTGGTAGCGGATTTTTTTCTGGCTATATTCCAAAAGCAAGTGGTACTTTCAGTAGTTTGGTTGCAATTCCATTCATTTTTTTGGGGAATGAAATTTTACTAATACTAATTATAACTTCATTAATTCTTGGGAAAAAAATTGCGGAAAAATTCGAATCAGTTTATGGTAAAGATCCAAAAAACTTCACACTTGATGAATTTATAGGAACTTGGGTAAGTTTTTTATATGTTAATGTAAGTTTGAGTTCAATAATCGTTATTTTTCTTCTATGGAGAATATTTGATATTCTAAAACCATTCCCAATTAATCGATTAGAATTAATAAATGGTGGTTGGGGAATAATTCTGGATGATGTTTTGGCGGGAGTTTTTGCAAATATAGTTGGACAAATAATAATTTATTTTGTAATAAATAAGTAAAAAATATGAAAGCACAGATAATTAGTATTGGCGATGAAATTTTAATAGGTCAGATTGTAAATAGCAATGCCGCATACATTGCTGAAAGATTAAACGAAATTTCAATAGATGTAATAAAAATGTCAGTTGTGGCGGATGATGTAGAAAAAATTAAAACCGAATTGGATGAAGCATTTAAAAATGTCGATTTAGTTTTAATGACAGGCGGTTTAGGTCCAACACACGATGACGTAACCCTAAACGCAATTGTAGATTATTACAAAAGTGAATTAGTTTTCAATGTAAAAGTGTTTGAAAAAGTTACCGAATTTTTGACAAATCGGAATATTGTAATCGAAGAAATTCACAAAACGCAAGCATTAGTACCAAAAATTGCTGAAGTACTTCCTAATTCATCAGGAACTGCACCTGGAATATGGATAGAAGAAAACGGTAAAATACTTGTTGTAATGCCAGGTGTGCCTCGCGAAATGAAAAGTATAATTAACGATTCTGTTTACACACGTTTACAAACACACGAAAATCTTGGAAAGAAAACAACAGTTCGAAAAACATTACTAACAACAGGAATGCCAGAGTCTGAATTATATATGAAACTTGGTAATATCGATGACCTTTTGGAAGGAGCACAACTTGCATTTTTACCAAATCAGTTTGGTGTAAGAATGCGAATTACAGCTAGTGCAGAATCCAAAGAAGTTGCAACTGATTTGTTACTTTCTGTAGAACAAAAAATTAGAAGTAAAGTTGGAAAATATATTTATGGAAGTGATAATACAAAACTTGAGGAAGTTGTTGCACGATTACTTTTTGAAAGAAATCTAACTCTCTCGACAGCTGAATCTTGCACAGGAGGTTTAATAGCTTCGCGCTTAACTGATATTCCTGGCGCTAGTTCTTTTTTTGAAAGAGGAATAGTAAGTTACAGTAACGGTGCTAAAGTTGAATTATTGAACGTAAGTGAAGAAATTTTACAAACTTACGGTGCAGTTAGTAAAGAAGTTGCCGAACAAATGGCTGTTGGATTAAGACTAAGTTGTGGAACTGATTTATCTTTAGCAGTTACAGGAATAATGGGACCAGGAGGAGCATCGATAAATAAACCTGTTGGTTTGGTTTATATTGCACTTGCTTCTGAAAATAAGTGCAAAGTTCAAGAATTTCGTTTTGGAGAAGATAGATTAACTAATAAAGACAAAACATCGCAAAAAGCACTTGATATGCTCCGTCGATATTTACACGGGATTGTAGATGCTTAAAAATTTCTAAATTATAACTAAATCGAAAAACATCGATTTTTAATTCTAATTTAGCAAAAAAAGTTGTGAATAAATTAATGAAATCGCATAATTCAACCCACATCGTTTTACTGAAAGTACATTTTTAAATTTGAGCATTGACTTTTTGGAAATCATATTGAAAGAAACAGATTTAGAATAAAATATTAAAAATTAATTTAGGAGAATAAAATGTCAGAAAATTATGATAAAGAAAAAATGGAATTGTTAGAACAAACAATAAAAGGTCTGGAAAAAACTTATGGAAAAGGCACGATTATGCGTCTTGGAGACCATGTTGAGAATAAAATTGAAACTATTTCAACAGGTTCTCTTTCAGTTGATTGGGCATTAGGTATCGGAGGGCTACCACGTGGCAGAATTATTGAAATATTTGGACCTGAATCTTCTGGAAAAACAACAATTTGTTTACATGTAATGGCAGAAGCTCAAAAAAAAGGTGGAATTGTAGCATTTATTGATGCGGAGCATGCACTTGATGTTAGTTATGCCAAAAAACTTGGAGTTGATGTAAACAATTTGCTACTTTCACAACCCGACTATGGCGAACAAGCACTTGAAATTGTTGACACACTTGTTCGAAGCAATGCATTAGATGTAATAATAATAGATTCTGTAGCTGCACTTGTTCCCAAAAGTGAACTTGAAGGAGATATGGGAGATGCACAAATGGGAGTACAGGCACGATTAATGTCGCAAGCTCTACGAAAAATAACTGGAGTAGTAAGCCGTTCTAAAACAATTGTAATTTTTACCAACCAACTTCGAAGCAAAATCGGAGTAATGTTTGGAAATCCTGAAACCACAACCGGTGGAAATGCTCTAAAATTTTATTCATCAGTTAGAATTGATATTCGAAAAGTTAATTCAATTAAAGATGGTGAAGAAGTAATTGGGAACAGAACTAAAGTGAAAATTGTTAAAAATAAAGTAGCTCCACCATTCCGACAAGTGGAATTTGACATTTTATATAATGAAGGAATAAGTAAATTAGGTGATTTAGTTGATCTTGGAATTGATAATGAAATTATTAAAAAAAGCGGTTCTTGGTTAACTTATGGAGAAGAAAGATATCAAGGTAAAGAGCAGTTCAAAAGAAGATTGGCTGAAAATGTTGATTTTCAAAATTCAATTGAGCTAGAATTGAGACAAAAGCTAGGAATGATAGAAACTGAAAATGCAGCAAAAATAGAGTAAATAGTTCTTGAGAATAGAGAAGATAACTTATTATAAATCAAAAGTTTATGTGCATTTTGATGAAATTAAAATTGAATTAAATCAAGAAGTATTCAAAAAAAATATTTTGCTTGTTGGTAATGAATATTCTGAAGATGAAATTAAAGTAATTAAAGATGTTAATGAAAAATTTCAAATTCGAAAAACAATAACAAATTTAATACAGAGACGGGAGCATAGTAAAAAAGAGATTATTGACAAGTTAAAAGCAAAAAAGCATTCTATAAAAAATATCATTGAAGAAGTTGAAGAATTTGTAAAACTTGAACTCATTGATGATAATAGATTTGCTAAAATGTTTACTGAAAATCGAATTAATTTCAAGAAAAAATCGCCAAAATCAATTGCGTATGAACTGATGAAAAGGGGAATTAATCAAGAACAAATTTCAGAAAACATTAAAAATATTAATGAAGAAATAATTAGAGAAAACGCTTTAAATTATGGTTTTAAAAAGCTTTATACATTAGAAATATTTTCTGAAAATGATAAACTAATGAAAATTCGAAATCATCTTTTGTACAAAGGATTTAGCGTCGAGGTAATAAATTATGTATTAACAAAATTGAAAGGAAAATAATCGATGAGTTCTAAAATACTTGATTATTATTCTATTGAAGATTTACTTACACAAGAAGAAAAACTTATTCGAGATACTATTGCAGAATTTGTTGATAGCGAATTCATACCGGTTATTGAAGAATATTATATGAAAGGAGATTTCCCAAAATATTTAATTCCAAAACTCGGTGAGTTAGGTATTTTTGGAATGACATTACCGCAAGAATATGGTGGTGCGGGAGCATCCAACATTGCATATGGATTAGCGATGCAAGAACTTGAACGAGGTGATAGTGCTTTAAGAAGTTTTGCGTCTGTACAAAGCGCACTCGTGATGTATCCAATTTATGCTTTCGGTTCCGAAACTCAGAAGAAAACATATTTAAAAAAATTATCATCAGCCGAGATTATAGGTTGTTTTGGTTTGACAGAACCAGATTTTGGTTCAAATCCCGGTGGCATGCTTACAAAAGCAGAAAAAATAGATGGAGGTTTTCTTCTAAATGGAACTAAAATGTGGATTACAAATGGATCAATTGCTGATATCTCAATAGTTTGGGCTAAGTTAGATAATGTTGTAAAAGGGTTTATTGTTGATACAAAAACTAAAGGATTTTCTGCTCCAATTATGAAAGGAAAACTTTCATTACGAGCTTCTATTACATCCGAATTGGTTTTGCAAGATGTATTTGTACCAGAAGAAAATATGCTCCCAATGTCTAATGGTTTGAAAACACCCTTAATGTGTTTAAATCAGGCGAGATATAGCATTGCTTGGGGAGTTATTGGAGCAATGTTGGCAACGTATAAATCTGCTCTTGATTATTCAAAAACCAGAATTCAATTTAAAAAACCTATTGCAAGTTTTCAGCTTACTCAAGAAAAACTGGTAAAAATGGCTACAGAAATTACAAAAGCACAGTTATTAGCTTTTCAACTTGGAAAATTAAAAGATATGGGAAAAATTAAACATACACATATTTCAATGGCGAAAAGAAACAACGTAGAACAAGCTCTAAATATCGCAAGAATTTCAAGAGAAATACACGGAGCAAATGGAATATTGAATGAATATCCTGTTATGCGACATGCTGCAAATCTTGAAACTGTAAAGACTTATGAAGGAACACATGAAATGCACACATTAATTATTGGAGAAGATATAACCGGAATACCGGCTTTTGAATAATGGAGAAAATATGGAAAAGATAATTTATGAAGGTTTAACTTTTGATGATATTTTGCTGCTTCCAGCGGCTTCTTCCGTGCTCCCAAGGGAAGTAGATTTGCAAACAAAATTAACAAACGAAATTATGCTGAATATTCCATTTCTTTCTGCAGCCATGGATACTGTAACAGAATCTAAAATGGCGATTGCAATGGCTCAAAACGGTGGCATCGGAATAATTCATAAAAATATGACTCCCGAAGAACAAGCAAAAGAAGTTGATATTGTAAAGCGTTATGAAAGTGGAATGATACACGATCCAATTACTTTAACAATTGATAAAACAGTTGGAGACGCAGAAGAAATTATGAGTAGATTTAGAATTTCGGGCATACCAATTATTGATGCAAATAATAAATTAATTGGTATAGTAACAAATCGAGATCTTAGATTTGCTCCAAATTATTCGTTACCCGTCTCTCAATTAATGACTAGTAAAAATTTAATTACTGCTCCCGTTGGAACTACTTTAGATGGAGCAAAGGAAATACTACAGAAATATCGCATCGAAAAATTACCAGTTGTTGATGAAAAAAATTATTTAAAAGGACTTATTACTTATAAAGATATTCTTAAAAAAGAAAAATACCCAAATGCAGCAAAAGATATTTTTGGTAGATTAAGAGTCGGAGCAGCAGTTGGAATTGCTGGGGACACTTTAGAAAGAGTAGAATGCTTGGTTAAAGCAGGTGTGGATATTATTATTATAGATACTGCTCACGGACATTCTAAAGGAGTTATCGAAATGACTAAGTCTATCCGTAATAAATACAAAGATTTACAATTAATCGCTGGAAACATTGTTACACCTGAAGCAGCAGAAGATTTGCATAAAGCAGGAGTAAATGGAATAAAAGTTGGAATTGGAGCCGGTTCAATTTGTACAACAAGAATTATTGCTGGAGTTGGAGTTCCGCAGATTTCAGCAATATTAAAAGTTTCAGAATATGCTAAAAAAGCAAATTTACCGCTTATTGGAGATGGTGGAATCAAACAGACTGGAGATGTTTCAAAAGCAATTGCAGCCGGAGCAGATACTGTTATGATTGGTGGAATGTTTGCTGGCGTTGAAGAAACTCCAGGAGAGAAAGTCCTTTTTGAAGGTAGAAGCTTCAAAGTTTATAGAGGAATGGGTTCTTTAGGAGCAATGAAAAAAGGAAGTAAAGACCGATATTTTCAAGATATGGAAGATGATATAAAAAAATTAGTACCCGAAGGAGTTGAAGGTAGAGTTCCATACAAAGGTTCACTTTCAGATACAATTCATCAATTTATTGGAGGATTACGTTCTTCAATGGGATACGTGGGTGCACGTAATATTCAAGAAATGAAAGAAAATACACAATTCATAAAAATTACGGGTTCGGGTTTGATTGAAAGTCACCCGCACGACATAATTATAACTAAAGAATCACCAAATTATCAATCGACAAAAAAATAATGTATAAAGTTTTAGTTGTTGCATACTATTTTCCACCTATTGGACTGAGTGGAGTTCAAAGAACTCTGAAATTCGTAAAATATCTGCCAGAATTCGGTTGGCAGCCTACTATAATTACTTCCGGAAATATTGCATATTTTGCACACGATACATCACTACTTAAAGAAATCAAGCCCAATACCAAAATAATTAGAATAGAAGGAAATGAGCCTAATTCCAAATTAAAGAATTATGGTACAATTCAATATCCTAGGGAAAAAATCAGAAAGCTATTCAATCGAATTTCTCAAACTTTTTATTTGCCTGATAACAAAAAATCATGGTCAATAAATGCTAAAGAAGCGGTTGAACAAGAACTAAATTCAGAAAGATATGATATTGTTTTTATCACTGCTCCTCCTTTTTCCGCATTTTCAGAAATAGTTAAATTAAAGGCAAAATTTGAAATACCTTTTGTCTTTGATTACCGAGATTTGTGGTTTGAAAGTTACTTTTCATTTTACCCAACTCCGATGCATAAAAAATATATTAACGAATTAGAATACGCCACAGTTAGAAATGCTGATTTAGTTACGGTAACCAATCGAAATATTAAAGAAAAACTTATAAAAAACTATCCGTATTTAAACCATAGTCGGGTTGAAATTATTAGTCATGGGTATGATCAAGAAGATTTTGATTGTGCTCCCACAGCTAAAAAAAACACAAATAAATTACTTTTTGTGCATTCAGGCAATTTTATTGAATACACTACACCTAAATATCTTCTAAAAAGTTTAGTAGAATTAAAGCAAATGCATCCTGATGTTTTCGGTGATATTGAGATTCATCTTGTAGGAATTTTAGACAAAAGCAATAAAAAAAGAATCAAAAAATATGGACTTGATGAAGTTGTAAAAGTTTTTGGTTATTTGGAACATAGCGAAGTTATTAGCAAAATAAAAGGAGCAGATGTACTTTGGTTTATGATATCCGAAAGGAAAAATATTGATGCCATTTTACCCGGAAAAGTTTTTGAATACGTTGGAGCAAGAAAACCAATTTTTGCAAACATCCCACAAGGAGCAGCAGAAAACGTTTTGGAAGAGTATAAAGGAAGTTATATTACTTCTCCTTATAATATTAAAGAAATTGTAGAAAAAATTGTTGAGATTCATTCCGATTACAAAAAGAATAATTTCCCTAAAATTGATTTAGATTATGTTGAAATGCATGATAGAAAACTTTTAACTGAATTATTGGCAAAGAAATTCCAGTTTTTGATGCGATTAGAAGAATGAAAATACTAATTGTTGGAAACGGTGGAAGAGAACATGCGATTGGAAATGCACTGAAACGAAGTTGCTCCGAAAACAAATTATCATTCCTTCCTGGAAATGGAGGAACTCTTGAAATTGGCGAAAACATAGAAATCAATATCAACGATATTGATTCAATAGTTGATTATTCTCGATCAGAAAATATTGAATTAGTAGTTATTGGACCTGAACAACCTTTAGTAGATGGATTAGCTAATGAACTAAGAAAATATGAAATTCCAGTTTTTGGACCAAATAGCGAAGCTGCAATAATTGAAGGAGAAAAATCTTTTTCGAAGTGTTTGATGAAAAAGTATAAAATACCGACTGCTGAATATGAAATATTTCACAAAAACGAACATGAAAAAGCCATAAATTATTTAGAAACAAGAGTTTACCCGATTGTAATTAAAGCTGATGGTTTAGCTGCTGGAAAAGGCGTTGTTATTTGTAATTCTTTTAAAGAAGCCAAAAATGAACTTGTCGAATACTTTCAACATGCCAAATTTGGTGTTGCAGGCGAAAAAATAATAATTGAAGAATTTCTTGTAGGTGAAGAAGTTTCAATATTTGCTCTTACAGATGGTAAAAAATATTACATTTTACCATCCTCACAAGATCATAAAAGATTATTTGATAATGATGAAGGTCCAAATACTGGAGGAATGGGAGCATATTCTCCAAGTAGAATTATAACTCAAGATTTAATTTCTAAAATTGAAAATATGATTATTATCCCAACTCTTAAAGCAATGGAGACTGAAAATCGACTATTTTCTGGTTGTCTTTATTGTGGCTTAATAATTGATAATAATGAACCAAAAGTAATTGAGTTTAACGCAAGACTTGGAGATCCTGAAACAGAATCTGTTCTGTCATTAATTGAAGGAAGATTTGATAAATTATTGTTATCTATAGCTTTAGGTAAAATTGATTCTTCAGAAATTCAGATAAAAAATGAAATTGCAATTAATGTAGTTATTGTAAGTAAAGGTTATCCAAATACTTACGAAAAGGGAAAGGAAATTACTATTATTGATAAATTCTCAGAAAATGTAGATCTTTTCCACATGGGAACAAAATTGGAAAATGGAAAATTAGTTACTTCTGGTGGCAGAGTTTTGAGTTTGAATGTTACTGCTCCAAATTTAGAATTGGCAGTAAAAACTGCTTACGAAAACATTTCAAAAATTCAATTTGAAGGAATGTTTTATAGAACCGATATTGCTGCAAAAGCGAAGATAAAGTAGAAAATTACTTATTCTTGAAAAAATATATTAAAGGATAATGAAATCTGTTTGCCCAAGCTGATTCAAAATGTTCGGCTTTATAATCCTTTATATAGTATAAATTTTCATTAAGATTGTAATTATTATCATAAAGTATTTCAAGCATTTTATCAATTCCCGGCTGTAAAACTTCTTCTAAACCTTTTCCGCCATTATCAATATAAAAAATTACATCGCGTTTTTGATTAATTGTTTTGGTCACGAAATTCACATAATTTAAATTTCCAAAGACAAAAGCTGGTGAAAATGCAGCAACTTTGGAAAAAATATCGTCATGCTCCCAACCCAACATAAAGGAAATTAACCCGCCCATTGATGAACCTCCTACGGCAGTATTTTCTCTATCTGGCAAAGTACGGTAGTTATTATCAATAAGTGGCTTTAATTTATTTACAATAAAATTCATATAATTTGTACCTTTGTCACCAGGAGCATAATCAAGACTACGTTCAGTTGTATTGTAAATTCCAACTATAATGATTTCATGTATTTTATTTTGAGAAATCAAACTATCGGCAGTTTCATCTGCTGCCCAATCAATTCCAAAAGAAGAAGTTTTGGGGTCAAATAAATTTTGACCGTCGTGCAGATAAAATACTGGATATCTTTTGTTCAGATTGATATTATAACTTGGAGGCAACCAAATAATTACATCGCGTGGTAAAATTCCTTCAAAATCCATGTTTTTGAGATACTCAACTTGTCCTGTAATTTGACCAGAAGTTGCATTATAACTTATTAAACTATCTTTCCATTGTGAGATTGTAAATTCTAGTAAAGTATCTTTTGTTAGATTCAGCATATTATTTTTGCCAATATTTCCGTTTGAATCGAGTGCTTCTGTATTCCAATTTCCTTTTGTGAACTTGAATTCCAAACTTTGTTTATTGGGAAATTCAAATGTTTTTTGCCAATTATTTTTTGAAATTTTGTCAAATGAAACAACATTCGGTTGCCAATTTCCAAATTGTGGAGAATTACCAGAAATAAAAACTATTTCATTCTCATTTACATTTTGAGCATTAACACGTATGGTTAGAGTAGTATTTTGTGAGAAAATTGATTGAAAAGTTACAAAGAGAATTAAGGCGAAGAAGTGATTTTTCATTTCAAACTCAGAAGTGAGATAAAATCTAAGTGTACTAAAAATATAGGAAATTTATAGATTAGCAATTATTTCAACAATTTTATTTTTAGAAAGTGCCCAAGCTGCCAATGTCATTCCATCAATTAAAACATTTTTTTCAATCATATTATCAATTTCTTCGGAACTATATCCAAACAATTCAAATTCTTCATTTTCGTCGGACTTTAATGGATTATTTTTAAGATTCCATGCTACAAACACATAACATATTTCGTTACTGACGCCAGAATATGGAATAAAATTTCCAATTAATTCAAGATTAGCTGCTTCATAACCAGTTTCTTCCCGCAATTCCTTTTGAGCATTTTGATGAATCGTTAGATTTTCCTCGAGCACTCCGCAAGAAAATTCAAGTGCTTCCTTTTGAATTAAATATCTGAACTGATTTACAAGTAAGATTTTTTTTGATGGAAGAATAGGAATAATCAGAGTTGAACCTTTTGTGTGGACATAGTGATATTCACCTTTGCCGTTTGGCTCAATTTCAAACTTATCTAATTTGTATGTCCAATGACTATTCCTATTTATAATCTCTTCAGAGATTTTATTCCATCTTTTTAACAATTATAAACCGTAGTTTTCTAATAATTCTTTGCGAGAAAAGAAATGTAGTATTTCATTTGCTGCATTCTCATCTGAATCGGAACCGTGAATTATATTTGCTTCGATGCTATCAGCGTACAATTTTCTTATTGTTCCCTCAGCAGCATTCTGTGGATTTGTAGCGCCAATCAAAGTTCTAAAATCTTCAACTGCGTTCTCTTTTTCTAAAGCAATTGGCACAACAGGACCTGAAGTCATATATTTTACTAAATCATTATAAAAAGGTCTTTGTTTGTGAATTTCATAAAAACCACCCGCAGATTCGTTCGTTAAATGAGTCATTTTCATTGCTACAACTTTAAATCCTGCTTCAGTAATATGTGTAATTACATTTCCAATTAGATTTTTTTGAACGCAATCTGGTTTTAGTATTGCTAATGTTTTGTTTCCCAAGTTATTTCTCCTTTGTTCTTAAAAAAAGGTTGTTCCGTTAAGAACAATACCTGTATTTGAAAATTAATTAATTACTTATTCTTTTTAACTTGTTTTTTCTTTTTTGAGTCTTTAGAAATCTTTACTTCAGATTTTTTAACTGTTTTAGTAGTTTTCTTTGGTTCAGATTTTTTATCAATTTTAGTAACTTTTTTGGTAGCTTTTCCACTTTCCAAAGCCATTTTCATTGTAATACCAATTTCCGCTGGGCTTTCAGCAACTTGAATGCCTGCGGCTTTCATTGCTTGCATTTTTTCTGATGCTGTTCCTTTTCCTCCAGCAATAATTGCTCCAGCATGACCCATTCTTCTTCCAGGAGGAGCAGTTCTTCCAGCAATAAATCCAACTACAGGTTTTTTAACATGCATTTTGATAAATTCAGCTGCTTCTTCTTCGGCAGTTCCACCAATTTCACCAATCATAATAATCCCTTCTGTATCAGGATCTTCATTGAATAATTTGATAATATCAATAAATTGCGAGCCAATTACAGGATCTCCGCCAATTCCAACGCAAGTTGATTGACCAATATTTAAATCTGATAATTGTTTAACAGCTTCATAAGTTAATGTTCCAGAGCGAGAAACAACGCCAATTTTTCCTTTTTTGTGTATAAAACCTGGCATAATTCCAATTTTTGCTTTACCTGGTGAAATGATTCCTGGACAATTTGGTCCAATTAAACGAACATCTTTTCCTTTAATAGCATTATAAACTTTCACCATATCTTTTGCAGGTATTCCTTCTGTAATACATACAATAACTTTAACTCCTGCATTTGCAGCTTCAAGAATTGCATCGGGGGCAAATGATGGTGGAACAAATATTACAGAAGCTTCTGCTTTAGTTACTTGAACAGCTTCAGCCACTGTATTGAAAATAGGAACAACTTTTTCGAATTTTTGTCCACCTTTTCCAGGAGTAACTCCTGCGACAACGTTTGTGCCATATTCCAGCATCTGCATTGCATGGAATGATCCTTCACTTCCTGTAATTCCTTGAACAACAACTTTCGTTTTTTTGTCTAAAAGAATACTCATTTTTTTTCCTTTAAGATTTCATTTTTTAATATCAAAAGTTTAGTTATTTATTTATAAAATTTGAGATAATCGATTCAAATATTCCACTTCCATCTTTATTTCCGAGAATACTTTCACTATTTCGTTCAGGATGTGGCATCATTCCCAAAATATTTCCTTGCTTATTGATTATTCCAGCAATGTTCAATTTTGAACCATTTGGATTAAATTCATCGGTTACAATTCCATTTTGTGATGAATATTGAAAAACAATCTGATTGTTTTCTTGCAACTCAGCTAATACTGAATCTTCAGCAAAATAATTACCTTCGCTATGTGCAATTGGAATTTGAAGAACGTCTTTTTCAATTTTGGATGAGAAAAACGTGTTTTTATTTGTAACTTTTACAAAACTATCTCTACTGATAAATTTAAGCGAAGTGTTTTTTAACATAACTCCGGGTAACAAATTCATTTCAAGTAAAATTTGAAAACCGTTGCAAATTCCCAAAACAATTCCGCCATTATTTGCAAAGTTAACAACTTCATTCATAATTGGTGAAAATTTTGCAATTGCACCGGTTCGGACATAATCTCCATAAGAAAAACCGCCAGGAAGAATTATTACATCGCTTCCTTTAATATCAGTTTCTTTGTGCCATAAAAATTCAGTTTGGGAATTAAAAATTGAATTTAATACGTAAAAAGTGTCGAAATCACAATTAGAACCTGGAAAAACGACAACACCGAATTTCATTTTCATTAAAATTGTTCCAATTTGAATTCGTATTCTTCCATATTCGGATTTGTAAGAATTTTATCGCAATATTGTTTTAATTCTTCTTCAGCCTGAGAAATTTCATCAACTTGGATTTCGAAACGAATAAATTTATCAATTCTGGTTTGCTTGATATTTTCAAAACCAAGTAATTTGGCGCCTTGTTGGGCTGCTTTTCCTTGTGGATCTAAAATTGCGGGTTTTCTTTTTACAATTACAGTTGCTTTGAACAAGATTACCTCGTGCTGTTTTGTTTTTTTGTAAAAATATACTTCTCAATTTTCGAGTTGACAAAACCCGAAAGTACTAAAATTAGAAAGTAAAAGAAGATTGACCTTCCTTTTGTAATAAATACTGAAATTACAAAACCTGCAGTTATTACAAGAAAAATTATTTTTGTAGGTTGATTCATCGAAAGTAATTTTGACATGGCAAAATATTTAATTTCAGAGACCATTAAGACACTTAAAATAAGAAATAACCCAACTGCAAAATAATTATATGGATTTGAGATTGTTGGATTTGGATTAACCCAAAGCATAAATGATGAAAAAGTTAATGCTGCC
This sequence comes from Melioribacter roseus, assembly GCA_020726285.1. GTDB lineage: Bacteria > Bacteroidota > Ignavibacteria > Ignavibacteriales > Melioribacteraceae > WGAL01. The sequence goes on along the minus strand of DYSW01000011.1, from coordinate 15,697 downwards.
ATTGGAATCGGCAAACCTTTAAAATCTGGTTTTGAATTGATATTATCTAACATTGTATTGAAACGGGCAAGTCTGAATGCACCAAAAAGGAGAAAAATTGTACTGAAAATTGTACCCCAAAAACCATATTGAGAAGAAAATGAATAATAAAATAAAGCTGAAGGCGCTGCTCCGAAACTAACAACATCTGCTAAAGAATCAAGTTCTACACCAAATTTGCTGGAAGTTTTGAATAACCGAGCTACTGCTCCATCAATTGCATCAAAAAGTGCAGCTACAAAAATTAGATAAATTGCAATTTGGAATTGAGATTGGCTTGCAAAAATAATTGATAAAAAACCACTTGCTAAGTTTAAAGCAGTAAATGAATTTGGAATAATTGCTTTTGTTGGATGAAATCTTTTCATTTTAGCTCAAAAAGTATTGTTTCACCAGCAGTTATCTTATCTCCAACTTTTACAATTGGGTTCCATTTCTTTGGTACTATTATGTCTGAACGACTTCCAAATTTTATCATCCCGAATCTTTTTCCCGCAATTACGTTATCACCAATATTTACATCTGAAACAATTCTTCGAGCAAAAGCACCAGCTACTTGCGTGTATAATACTTTTCCATTTTCGGAATTAATTCCAATAACGTTTCGTTCATTTTCTGAATCGGCTTTATCATCAAATGCTGCTAAAAATTTTCCAGAGATATAATTAACATATTCAACTTTACCGCTTATTGGAATTCTATTTACGTGCACGTTGAAAGGTGACATAAATACTGAAATCTGAATTGCTTCTTCTTTAAGGAATTCATTTTCTTCAACTTCTTTAATTAAAAGTACTTTACCATCTGCGGGAGAAACAATTATATTTGATTTTGTTGGAGATGTACGTTCAGGATCTCGGAAAAAATAAAGAGTAAAAACAAAGAAAATTGTTGAAAGGGCGAAAATGGAAAAACGAATCCAATCAATTTTAATAAAAAATGAAAGAAAAATTATTAGAAATATTGCGATAGAAATTGCAACGACTGTGGAACTACCATATTTTGTAATCATAAATCTACTATTTGTGAAAAAATATCTTAAAAAAAATTATATTTCAAAATTGAAGTCAAAAAATAATAAAATTATCTATCTAAAACCTAAAAGAAATTTGGAGGTTCAATGTTCAAAGGTGGTATGCCAAATATGCAAGGAATGATGAAACAAATTCAGAAAATGCAAGCTGAAATGGAAAAAAAACAGGCAGAATTAAAAAATCAAACGGTTACTGAAGAAAGCGGTGGTGGAATGGTAAAAGCTACAGTAAACGGCGCAAAAGAAGTAATATCAATATCTATAAATCATGAAGTAATTAATTCTGATGACAAAGAAATGTTAGAAGATTTAATTGTTGCTTCTGTAAATAAAGCATTAACTTCAGCTGGCAAATTGGCAGAAGATGAAATGTCTTCTTTAACAAAGGGAATGATTCCTCCGGGACTAAATATCCCAGGATTTTAGCAAATGCAAGTAGCCATTCCTTTACAAATTGCAATTGAAGAATTGAGTAAACTTCCTTCAGTGGGCGAAAAAACAGCTCAAAGAATTGCATTACATTTGCTTAATCTTAATGAATACAATGTACAGATGTTAGCAAAATCTTTAATTAATTTGAAAGAAAAACTACATTTTTGCAAAAAATGCTACAATATTACAGAAAAGGAATTTTGTGAGATTTGCGAAAACCCCAAAAGAGATAATAATTTAATTTGTGTTGTAGAAAATATAAATGATGTTATTTCAATTGAAAAATCTAATGAATTTAACGGTTTATATCATGTACTAGGAGGAGTTTTAAATCCACTTGCTGGTATTGGAATTGAAAATATTAGAATTAGAGAACTTGTAAAAAGAATTCAAATTGAAGAGATTGATGAAGTCTTTTTAGCATTAAATCCAGATACCGAAGGTGAAACAACAACTTTATATTTAACCAAAGTTCTAAAACCATTTGGAAAGAAAATTACTAAAATTCCAACTGGTTTACCTGTCGGCGGCGATTTAGAATTTACTGATAGAGCAACGATAGGCAGAGCAATTTTGAGCAGAGTTGAAGTTTGAAAAGTAAAATTATAATTATCAGTATTATATTTCTATTCGTTTCGTGTGAAATATTCTCAATCCGCGATTCTGAATTACCAGATTCTGATAGTGACGAATTTTTGCCTGCAACAACTCCAACAATACTTTTCGATAATTTGAAAAAATCATTTGAAAAGAAAAATGTTGAAAATTATGTGGAGTGTTTTGCTAATTCATCTTTTACTGATTTTCAATACAGATTTTATCCAACAGCAAATGCAGTTGGGACTTTTCCTGTATTTGAAGATTGGAATATTTCTTCAGAACAAAGTTATTTTACAAATCTTGTATCAAGTCTTTCTGATCAAACGCCAATTAGTTTAGCATTAACTGAGCTTGGATATAATCAATATGCCGATAGTGCAGTTTATAATTTTGCTTACGATTTACTAATATTTCCAAATCAAAATGAAAATATTGTAGAAACATATAAAGGAAATCTCAAGTTTACAATTATCCAAGATTCAAGGAATCAGTGGGTAATTTATAAATGGTGGGATTATGAAAATGACAATCCATTAACATTTAGTCAGTTGAAAGGGGATTTTTATTGAAAAAAAGAGTTATAATTATATTACTTACTATTTCAATAACATCTTGTTTTAATCCATTCTCTCCAAAATATGATGAAAAAATTGGTAACGGAGACGCATTGATTTCAAACCAAAAATCTATAGAAGGTGTGTTTCAGAATTTTTCATATGCTTACACTTTTCAAGATACTTCAATATATGGTAAACTTTTAGCGGGTGATTTTCAATTTACATATCATGATTATGAAAATGGTGTAGATGTTTCGTGGAATCGTGATGAAGATATGAGAATTACAAACTCATTATTTAACAATACCTCAAATTTAGATTTAGTTTGGAATAAAATTATTTCTATTTCAGAAGATTCTTCAAATGTTGTTAGAAGTTTTAATTTAACTGTTACTTTTAACCCTACAGATGTTATTTTTGTTGATGGAAGAGTAAACTTATTGTTAAAAAAGGACGATTCCGGTAAATGGTTAATTGAAAATTGGATTGATGATTCGAATTTTAAATGATTTTTTATATTAAAGAAACATATCGTATAATTCGTACAAACCTTGCTTCATTTCTATTGATTGCAATTTTTACTACAATTGCTTTGATATTTTTATCATTTGCAACTTTATTCTTTGCTAATTATGGAAAACTTGAAGCCAAAATTAGTAATTCCCTTGAAGCCAAAATTTTTCTAAAAGAAAATATTTCCCATTTTGAAGCAAAAACATTTGAACAAGAAATAAAACAATATCCGATTATCAATAAAATTCATTTTGTTGACAAATCAGAAGCCAAAGAAATAATTACAAAGAAAATGAAATTGAAAAAGGAGAGTTTGTCTGAAATTGAATTTCCATATTCTTTTACTTTGAATTTCAAGACGACAAATTCCCAAGATTTATACAAATTTTTGGATGAAATTACACGCAAAAGGATAGTTGATTCTGTTATTTACCCAAAAGTAGTATTAATTAACGTATTGAAAAATCTTAAAATTATTCTTATTTCTTTTGTTTTTATAACTTTATTTATATTTTCAGGCGTCGTTTTAATTAATAAACGACTTTATATTTCAATATTAAATAATGATAAAGATATACTTCAGATAAAAGAATATGTAGGAACTGATTTTTTTAAGGTAATTATTCCATATTATTTAAGTTCGTATTTTGTTGTTATATCTTTGTTAATTTTGCTTAATCTCACATTTATTTCAGTAAATGCTATTATTTTTAAGAACTTATTAAAAATAATTACTTTGGATAAATTTTTGATTTTAATTAATATCGTACTCTTTTTTTTCAGCCTAATTATGGGCTTATATCAAATACCTAATAAAACAATAAACAATTTTTTGGGAAAATAATGCGAAAAATTCTATTAATCATGTTTTTTATAATTCCGGTTCTTACTTTTTCACAAGATGCTAAGTATGAAATCGGCACACGAAATGCAGATATGCAAAGGTATAACGGAGGTTTTTATGATTATTCTGTCCCTGGCGGAGTAAATATAAAAGTTAGCATTTGGGGATTTGTTCGTTATCCAGGCAAATATATCGTTCCAAACTATACGAACGTTTTAGATTTGCTTTCTTATGCTGGCGGTCCAAACGAAGAAGCTCATTTGGATGAATTACGTATTATAAGAATAAATCCAGATTCTACTCAGGCTATGCTTAAGTTTAATTTAGAAGATTATTCTTGGAGTGAAGCTTTATCAAATCAAGTTTTAAACGTACCAGAATTAAAAGCTGGTGATATTTTATCTGTTCCCGGAAGTCAGAAATATTATTTTAGAGATTGGTTATCAATGGCATTATCAATCTTTTCTGCATTAATTTCTTTAGCAATTTTATTAACAAGATAATTTGGAATTCAATTGGAAAATTTTGAGCAAAATCGTTTTGAAGAAGGAAATAGTTTAAGAGATTATCTTTTACTATTAAGACAATATTTAACACCGATAATAATTATAACTTCTGTTGCATTAATAGTAGCGGTTGTTTATGCAATAACATCAAAAAACATCTATTCATCAACAACTTCATTAAAAGTGCAAAAACCAAGCGGAAGCATTCTTGATGCGCCACTTATTCCAGAATTTCAAGATTTTGGTAGCGATAGATTTATCGCAAATGAAATTGAAGTTCTTAAAAGTTATACAATTCGAGAAAGAGTTGCTAAATATATAACAAACTATTTCTATACAATTAATCAACCCGATAGTTTTTATATTATAATCGATGAAAGTTTTATTGCTGGTGAGCAGGATACAAGTAAAATTTACCCGATATTTGAATTAGCTGATATGTTCGAAAAGAAAATTACAATCGAACAAAAACGAGGTTTGGATATTGTTGAAATAAGTGTCGAATCTCAAGCACCATATGAAGCCGCTCTTTTAGCCAATCTATATGCAAAAGCTTATAAAGAAATTAATCTTGATTATAGTAGAGAACAATTAGTACTTGTTCGCGAATTTTTGGAAAACCAACGTGTTAATATGCAAACTGCTTTAAAAGATGCTGAAAATAAATTGAAAACTTTTCAAGAAGACAAAGGAATTATTGAACTTTCTGAACAGGCAAAAGCATTAATTGAACAAATTACAGATATGCAAACAAAAGTAAATGAAGCTAAATTGAATTTAACCATTTCAGAAAAAAGCATTGTCATCTTAAAGCAACAATTAGCTGAGCAAGATCCAAAACTACAGGCATATTTGGATAATTTTGGAAATGAAGTTTATGTTAAAACACTTCAAGAACAAATTGCACGTTTGGAAGTACAAAAAGATGTAGCTATTTCATCAAAACAAAATGACCAAAATGTAAGTCAGATTCTTAAGGATTATGATCAAAAAATAAATGAATTAAAAGCAAAATTAGATAAAAAGATTTCAGTTTTCAAACAAAGCATTTTTGCATCAAGCCCAGAAGAAGTAAAGGGATTTACTCAGAAATTAATTGAAGAAGAAGTAAAATATCAAGGTTTAAAAGCATCGGCAAGTGAATTACAAAATTTATTAAATAAATTAGAAAGACAATTCAATGAGCTTCCATCAAGTTCGATAGAAATTGCAAGACTTGAACGAGAAAGATTAGCCAACGAGAAATTATTTTTACTTGTTGAAGAAAAATATCAAGAAGCGCAAATAAATGAACAAGCAACTCCTGGAAATGTGTTAATTATTGATGAAGCACGCCGAGCAACTGAACCTTCAAAACCTAATAGAAAATTGATTGTATTAATAGGATTAGTCTTAGGGTTTGCTTTTGGATTTGGTTATGCATTTATTAGAAATTTCTTCGACAATACAATAAAAACTCCTGAAGATATTCAAAAAAAGAACATTAACGTACTTGCATGGATTCCTGAAATTGAAGGTCTTGACGAAAAAAATAAAGGCTTTGAGTTTATTGTTTATAAAAAACCGGATTCAATTCCAGCTGAAGCATTTAGAGCATTAAGAACTCGATTACATTTCTCTAAAATGGCAAATGATAAAATAAAAACAATTTTAGTTACATCTGCTGCACCAAAAGAAGGAAAAACTACAGTTGCCGTAAATCTTGCTGCTACAATTTCTTTAGCTCATAATAAAACAATAATACTTGATTTAGATTTACGAAAACCAAGAATGCATCATATGTTTGAAACCCAAAAAACTCCTGGAGTAACAGACTACCTCTTTGGTGATATTGAATTAGAAAAAGTAATCAGAAAATCACATTTTGAAAATCTTTACTACATACCAGCAGGAACAATTCCGCCGAATCCATCAGAAGTACTTGCTTCTGAACAACTTGAAATGCTTATTTCAAAGCTAAAAGAGCAATTTGATACTATTGTTCTTGATTCTCCTCCAATTGTTGCAGTAACAGATGCTGAAATTCTTTCAAGAATTGCTGATGCTACCATTCTTGTTGTTGCTGCAAATTTAACAGAAGTAGATTTAATGCAAAAAGCTGCAGAGCTTTTATCAAATAACTCTGGTTCATTTGTAGGTGTATTATTGAATAGATTTAACTATCGAAATGGTTATGGTTCATATTATAAGTATTACTATTATTATTCTCGCAAAGAAGTAAATAAAAAGAAAGAGTTAAAATCATAATGAAAAGAGCTGTTGTTACTGGCGGGGCTGGATTTCTTGGCTCACATTTATGCGACAAATTACTCGCGAATGATATTGCAGTAGTTTGTATTGATAATCTACTGACAGGCGATTTAAAGAACATCGAACACCTTTTTGGGAATTCAAATTTTCAATTCATTAAACACGATGTTACAAATTTTATACATGTTCCTGGAAATGTTGATTACATATTACATTTTGCTTCTCCAGCAAGTCCAATTGATTATTTAGAATTGCCAATTCAAACATTAAAAGTTGGTTCTCTTGGAACTCACAAAGTTTTAGGCTTAGCAAAAGAAAAAAATGCAAGATTTTTACTTGCTTCTACATCCGAAGTTTATGGAGACCCAGAAATTCACCCACAAACTGAAGAATATTGGGGAAATGTTAACCCAATTGGTCCACGCGGAGTTTATGATGAAGCAAAAAGATTTGCCGAAGCAATCACAATGGCATATCACCGCTATCACGGGATAGAAACAAGAATTGTTAGAATATTTAATACTTATGGACCTCGAATGCGATTGAACGACGGAAGAGCTTTGCCTGCATTCGTTTCACAAGCTTTAAAGGGAGAAGATATTACTGTTTTTGGTGATGGTTCACAGACAAGAAGTTTCTGTTATGTATCGGATTTGATTGAAGGTATTTTTAGATTATTGATGTCGGATATTTCAGATCCAGTAAATATTGGAAATCCATCTGAAATTACAATCAAAGAATTTGCAGAAGAAGTTGTTAGCATTATGAATTCAAACAGCAGTATTACTTATAAACCCTTACCATTAGATGACCCAAAAGTAAGAAAACCAGATATTACTAAAGCAAAAAAATATTTAGATTGGGAACCAAAAGTAGACAGAAATGAAGGATTGAAGAAAACTATTGAGTACTTCCAAAGCGTTGTTTAAAACATAAAAATAATAGAAATTAAAAAAAACCGATTCATACGAATCGGTTTTTTTGTTAATATTAGATTCAATATTAGTACATACCGCCCATACCACCCATACCGTCCATACCACCAGCAGGCATTGAAGGCATTTTATCGTCTTGTGGTTTTTCAAAAATTACAGCTTCAGTAGTTAACATCATCGATGTAACTGAAGCAGCATTTTCAAGTGCGGTTCTTGTAACTTTTGTAGGATCAATAACACCAGAAGTTACTAAGTTTTCAAAAACTTCAGTTGCAGCATTAAAACCAAAATCTCCAGTTCCTTCAAGAACTTTATTCAAAATTACAGCACCTTCTAAACCAGCGTTTGTAACTATTTGTCTTAATGGTTCACCAAGTGCTTTTTTAACTATATTTATACCAGTTGTTTGGTCATGGTTTTCACCTTCAAGAGTTTCTAGTACTTTTCCAGCTCTTACTAAAGCAACGCCGCCGCCAGGGACTATTCCTTCTTCAACTGCAGCACGAGTTGCGTGTAAAGCATCTTCAACACGAGCTTTCTTTTCCTTCATTTCAACTTCGGTTGCAGCTCCAATTTTTAGAACAGCTACACCACCAGAAAGTTTTGCTAATCTTTCTTGTAATTTTTCTTTGTCATAGTCAGAAGTTGTGTTTTCGATTTGAGCTTTAATTTCGTTTACTCTTTTTTGAATATCTGAAGTTAAGCCACTTCCTTCAACAATTGTTGTGTTATCTTTATCCATAACAACTTTTTTAGCTGTTCCAAGATATTCCAAAGTTGCGTTATCTAATTTGTAACCACGTTCTTCAGAAATTAAAGTTCCATTGGTAAGTATTGCAATATCTTCCAACATTGCTTTTCTTCTATCACCAAATCCTGGTGCTTTACAAGCAGCAACTCGCAAAGTTCCGCGTAATTTGTTTACAACTAAAGTTGCAAGTGCTTCGCCTTCTAAATCTTCAGAAATAATTACAAGTGGTTTTCCTGTTTGTGCAACTTTTTCAAGTACTGGAAGAAGGTCTTTCATTGAAGAAATCTTTTTATCATGGATTAGTATGAAAGGATTATCAAGAACAGTTTCCATCGATTCAGAATCAGTCACAAAATATGGTGATAAGTATCCTCTGTCAAATTGCATACCTTCAACAACTTCTAATTCTGTGTCCATACCTTTTGCTTCTTCAACAGTTATAACACCATCTTTGCCAACTTTATCCATCGCATCAGCAATCAATTTTCCGATTTCTTTATCGTTATTTGCTGAGATAGAACCAACTTGAGCAATTTCATCACTTCCTTCAACTTCTTTGCTCATTTTCTTAAGTTCTTCTATTACTGCTCTTACTGCTTTATCCATTCCACGTTTTAAATCCATTGGGTTTGCACCAGCGGTAACGTTTTTCAAACCTTCACGATAAATAGCTTGTGCCAAAACAGTTGCAGTTGTTGTTCCATCACCAGCAATATCACTAGTCTTTGATGCAACTTCACGAACCATTTGAGCACCCATATTTTCAATTGGGTTTTCTAATTCAATTTCTTTTGCTACAGTAACACCATCTTTAGTAACAGTAGGTGCACCGAATTTTTTATCGATAACTACGTTTCGTCCCTTTGGTCCTAAAGTTACTTTTACAGCATTTGCAAGTTTATCAACTCCAATTTTGAGTTCATTTCTTGCGCCACTTCCGTATTCAACTATTTTTGATGCCATATTATTCTCCTTTATTTCAATTAATCAATTATTACAGCTAAAATATCATTACGTTGGATTATTTTATAGTCATTTCCGTCAAATGTTAGCTCTTCGCCACCATATTTTCCGAATAGAACTTTATCGCCAACTTTAATGTGTTGTTGCAAATCTTCGTCTGTTCCAACTGCTACAACTTTACCAATTGTTGATTTTTCTTTTGCTGTATCCGGAATTATCAATCCGCTAGCTGTTTTTGATTCTTGTTCGACAAGTTCTACAAGAATTCTGTCATCCATAGGCTTAATTTTTAAGTCAGCCATTTTTTCCTCCTGGGTTTATTATTATTAAATTATTAGCACTATTATTTTGGGAGTGCTAAAATAAGTTAAAAAAATATTTTTGTCAATTAGTTCCGAATTGTTAAAATATAATTAACAATAAAAAAAATGGTGATAAAATGTCAAAAGCAAAAAAATGGAAAGAAAAACTAAATGCCAAAAGTGATTTACCGAAAATTGTTGTTTTAGATGAATTTGGAATGAAAAAATGGGGAGGAAAAACGATGGTAGTACCTCATCCAAAGGATGTTGAGGAAATTATGGCTTCAGTTACTTTTGGAAAATTAATTACCGTGAACGAAATCAGAATTAAACTTGCAGAAAAATATAAAGCTGATATTGCTTGCCCACTTACTACTGGAATTTTTACTCGAATTGTTGCCGAAACCGTTGAAGAAGATAAAAATGCTGGGATTGATAACAAAATTGCTTGGTGGAGAACACTAAAATCTAAAGGAATTTTGAATGAAAAATATCCTGGTGGAATGCAAAATCAAATAAATATACTTCAGAACGAAGGATTTTCAGTTCGTGCAAAAGGAAAAAATATCATTGTGGAAGATTATGAAAAATTCATTAAATAAATATTTTGGTTATATGGATTCGCCAATTGGCACTTTGAAAATATCAGCATCAGAAAAGGGAATTACAACTATCGATTTTGTGGAAAGCATTAATGAAGAAAATAATGAAAATCCCGTTATCAGAAAGGCAAAAGACGAACTCGAATTATATTTTATTGGAAAATTGATAAATTTTAAGGTTAAGTTAGATTTATCTGGAACCGAATTCCAAATGCGAGTATGGAACGAATTGATGAAGATAAAATATGGGAAAACAATAACTTATGGCGAAATCTCTGAAAATCTTGGATATGGTAAAAAAGCATCGCGTGCTGTTGGATTAGCAAATAATAAGAATAAAATTCCAATAATTATTCCTTGCCACCGAGTTATTGGAATAAACAAAAAATTAGTTGGATACGCTGGCGGAATAGACAAAAAAAGATATTTGCTCCAAATAGAACAAAATGTTTTAAATTAACACATATAAGTCTTTATATTTTTCGTCCAAAATTTTAATAATTATTAGGAGATTAAGTGAAGACAAAAGAAAAAGTACTTCAAGAATTAAAAGAACTCGGAATAACAAACCCACAACAAATTCATTTAAATTGTAGTGTTCCATCTTTGTACGAATTATCAGTAAGAAATGGAGAAGCAATCAAGAGAGCAAAGAAAAAATCACAAAGCTGAATTTACAGTAATTGTGGTTCCACATTTTCTGGCACAACCAGAAGAAGACGGAACAAATTCTGAAACTGCAATTTTGGTTAATTTCAAGAAAAAACTTGTATTAATTGCTGGAACTTCTTACGCTGGAGAAATAAAAAAATCAATTTTTACAGTTATGAATTATCTTCTTCCTAAACAAAATGTTATGCCAA
>DYSW01000011.1:0-4407 GCA_020726285.1 Melioribacter roseus | reverse complement strand
AAATCAATTTTTACAGTTATGAATTATCTTCTTCCTAAACAAAATGTTATGCCAATGCATCCTTCAGTTTATGCAAAATTGTTAGGAGAAAAAATCGAAAAGCACAATGCAAATATTTGGTTAATAAACACAGGTTGGAGTGGTGGACCTTACGGTGTTGGCGAAAGAATGAAAATAATATACACGCGCGCAATGTTGAATGAAGCACTTGCGGGAAATTTGGATGATGTTGATGTAACAATCGACCCAATTTTTGGTGTAAAAATTCCAATTGCAGTTAATGGAGTTCCTACAGAAGTTTTAGTTCCACAAAACACTTGGTCAGATAAAAACGATTATACAACAATGGCAAAAAAATTAGCAAGTATGTTTATCGAAAACTTCAAGAAATTTGAAGAAGGAACTGCAATAGAAATTATTGAAGCTGGTCCAAAACTTTAAATAACAACTTATTTTACAAAAAAAAGACGGATTATTAACCGTCTTTTTTTTTGTAACTTTTAACTCTAAATTATAAATTAGCAATAACTGCATCAGTAATTTGTTGAGTTGTTGCGGCTCCTTGATTAATTGCATTTGCACCACCACGCAATTTCATCATATCATAAGAACGAACTTTTCCTTCTTCAATAACTTTTGCAATTGCATTTTTAATTTTGGTTGAGATTTCATTTTCGCCAATATGATCAAGCATCATACATGCACTTAAGAACATTGCAATCGGATTAACAATACTTGGCTTTAGATTTTCGTATTTTGGGGCAGAACCGTGAGTTGGCTCGAAAACAGCAACATCTTTCCCAATATTTGCTGAACAAGCAAAACCTAAACCGCCAATTAATCCCGCAAAACCATCGGAAATTATATCTCCAAACATATTTTCGGCAACTACAACACCATAATCTTCGGGATTTTTAGTTAACCACATCATTTGTGCATCAATGTTTGTATCCCAAAGTGCGATTTCTGGATATTCCTTTGCAATTTGTTTTGCGATTTTTAGATACATTCCCGAAGTTTCTCGCAAAACATTCGGTTTTTCGCAAATAGTTACGTTCTTGTATCCATAAGTTTTGGCATATTCAAAAGCAGCTTTAATAATTCTTTCTGTAGCATTTTTTGAAACAATTCTTGTTGAAATTGCCAATTCTTCGCTTGGAACGTGAGCAAAATTCTTCATTTTTGGATGTGTTTCTAAAGCTTCGCGAACTTGTGCTGGTGGATTTGTCCATTCAACTCCGCCATACATTCCTTCGGTATTTTGTCTGAAAATAACTGTGTTTACAATTGGTTCTTCAAAGCCACCATTTGCATTTTTTCTGATAAAATTAAGTGGATTTCCTTTGAAAGATTGGCAAGGACGAATGCAAATATCCAAATCAAAATGCTGGCGTAAACCAACAATTGGGCTAAAATAGACAAAACCTTTTCCTTGTAATTCAGTTGCTAATTCTCTTGTTGCATCATCTTTTGGTTTGGATGTGATTGCTCCGAATAATCCAATTTTGTGTTTTTCAAGTAATTCGATTGTTCGTTGTGGAAGTGCATTCCCTTCTTTTTGCCAAAATTCCCAACCAATATCTCCGTGAACATATTCAGCTTTAAAACCAGCAACATCTAATAATCTGATTGCTTCTGGTAAAACTACTTTGCCGATTCCATCGCCAGGCATCGAAACTATTGTTCTCATAAATATCCTTATTTTATTTATATTTTATTAAGTTTGAAGCCAAAAATATTGAGTTTTATTGAAAGAACAAATAGTTAAAATATTCAGTGAATTTGCGGATCACAAAATTGTAAAAATCGAAGAAATTCCCGAGTCGGCTTCTGCAAGAAAATATTTTCGAATACACACGAACGAAAATTCCTATATTTTTTGCAAGAATGACAATCTTGAAGAAAATGCGGCATTTTTTCATTTTACTGAAAATTTTAATCGAAAAGGAATTCCTGTCCCAAAATTAATTTTTATCGATTCGATGAAAAAAAATTATATTCTTTCTGATTTGGGAAATGTGCGGCTGAACGATTTTCTTGAAAAAAAACAATTTGATGAAAGAACAATGAAAATTCTGTATCAAATTCTTGATGAATTGCTAAACTTGCAATTTTCTGGTTTGGATAATTTGAATTTAGAATTGGCTTATCCAAGAAAGGAATTTGATATTCAATCGATTATGTGGGATTTGAACTACTTCAAATACTATTTTCTGAAGTTATTTGAAATTGATTTCAACGAAAATAGGTTGGAAAGGGATTTTAAGAATTTCACTGAATATCTTCTGCAAGCCAACTCAAACTATTTCCTTTTCCGTGATTTTCAATCCAGAAATATTATGATTTTGAACGAAAAACCGCATTTTATTGATTATCAAGGTGGACGAAAAGGTGCTTTGCAATATGATTTAGCAAGTTTTTTGTTTGATGGAGTTGCAAATTTCAGCGTGGAAATTCGCCAGAATCTGCTACAATATTACATCAAAAAATTAAGAGAAAAATCTGAAAACGAAGCAAATCTATTTATGAGATATTTTTATCATTTTGCAATTGTTCGACTTTTTCAGGCACTCGGAGCTTTTGGTTTTCGCGGGATAATTCAGAAAAAACAGCAATTCATTGATTCAATTCCAAATGCCGTGAAAAAACTATTCGAAGCATTTGAACCGATTAGTTTGGAATTTCAGTTCGAAGAGATTGAAAATATTTTAGTTCAAATAAAGAGAAAATTCAACCAATGAAAACTGCGATGATTTTGGCGGCTGGTTTGGGAACAAGATTGCAACCAATAACAAACACTAAACCAAAAGCTTTGGTGGAATTTCAAAACATTCCGATGATTGTTCATACAATAAAAAAAATGGTCGGTTTTGGCTACAAAAAAATTGTTGTGAATGTTCATCATCATCGAGAAATTTTGATTGATTTTCTTAAAATGAACGATTTTGGAGTAGAAATTGTAATTTCTGATGAGAAAGATGATCATCTTCAGACTGGTGGTGGAATTAAAAATGCAAAGTATCTTTTTGAAAGCGATAATATATTGGTGCATAATGTTGATATTATTAGTTCACTTGAACTTGATAAATTTGAAGAATATCACTTGAAAATGAACAATGAAATTACTCTTGCAATTCGGAAAAAAAATGATAACCGAGTTTTGCTTTTTAACGAAAATCTAAATCTGGTTGGTTGGAAAGATAAATTGCAGAAAGTTGAGATTATTGTGCAAAACTCAAGTTTTTTAGAAGAATTTGGTTTTACTGGAATTTATATGATTTCGCAGAAGTTAATTGAGAAATTTCCACAAGAAAGGAAGTTTGATATAATCCAATTTCTGCTTAAATATTCAGAAATGAATCGAGTTTTGGGATTTATTGATAATTCGGAATTTTGGTTCGATTTAGGCTCTGAAAAACAAATTAATGAAGCTGAAAATTATTTTGAGAATATAAAATGAAAATAAAATTTGTAGTATTATTTTTAATAAACATTGCACTTTTTGCACAAACTGGAATTGTAAAAGCATATTATGCAAACGGAAATCTGCGTTCAGAAGAATCGTGGGTGAAAAGTGTTTTGGATGGAACTTCATTCTATTATTTCGAAAATGGTAATTTGAAAGCAGAAAAAACTTTTTCAAACGGTGTTTTAAATGGTTGGTTGCGGCTTTACTATGTAAATGGTTTGTTGCGTGAGGAATTTTATATTGATAAAGGAATTAGAGATGGAGTTGATAAAATATATTATTCAAATGGTGCGTTGGAAGAAATAAGATTCTACAAACAAGGTAGGCTGGATAAGAAAATTCAATTAGATTTTGATAAGAATTTTGTTGCTCCAACTGAATCTTATGTTGGAAGTATGCAGCAGAGAATTAACGAAAAGAAGAATGCTATAAAATGCGATGCAGATGTTTGTCCAGTTCCAATTGGTGGAATTGCGGAAATTGAAAATAAAATTGTTTATCCAGAAAATGCAAGACTTTACAATTTAGAAGGAAGAATTTTAGTAGCAGCTACAATAGATACTTTGGGAAAAGTACTTCAAACTGCTGTAATTCACGGATTAGGTCTGGGTTTGGATGAAGAAGCTGAGCGTGTAATAAAATCTACGCAATTCATTCCAGCAACCAAAAACAAGAAGATAGTTCAATCAAATGCTACAATTCCGTTAAATTTTAGGATGAAACCATCAGAAATTATTGTAGCGAAAAACTCGGTAAATGATCAATATTTCCCAGAAATAATCGAAGAAAAGAAAGAAGAAAAAATTGATTTAACACAAGATTTAACTAAAAATGCACCACAAATTGCTCAGAATGAAGTTCAAATTCAGCATCAAAATGAAGTAAAACCAAAAGTTGAAGTTGAAGAAAAACCAAAAGTTGAAGTTGAAGAAAAGCCA
>DYSW01000001.1:148974-217530 GCA_020726285.1 Melioribacter roseus | reverse complement strand
ACACTACAATCTGGTAACTTTACAGCTACTAAAAAAATGATTTTCTTGAAGTAATTAATTAATATTAACTATAAGCCTTCGGTTTTCCGAAGGCTTTTTTTTTGTGAGTGACTGATGATAAAATTCAAACCTTTGAAGAAAAAATTTAGATATACAAATACAATAAGAATTAGTTTTCAGCTAATAATACTTTTACTTTTACTTTATGTTGGATTCCGTCCATATTTAGATGATACTTATTTTTCAGATTTCGAAGCATACTGCCCTTTTGGTGGATTATCTGCATTATTAAGTAAGATGAATCTTGGAAGTCTTTCCTGCCAAATGGGTGAAACACAAATATTTTTAGGCGTTACTTTACTTTTAGCTGCAATTGTTTTTGGAAAATTATTTTGTAGCTATCTTTGTCCGATTGGTTCCATTTCGGAATGGCTTGGCAAAATTGGCGAAAAATTTCACTTAAGATTTAATTTACCCAATTTTTTAGACAGGGGTTTTCGTGTTCTAAAATATGCGTTATTATATTTTTCACTTTATTATACAATGACAAGTAGTGAATTATTCTGTAAAACCTTTGACCCATTTTTTGCCGTAGTAACAGGCTTTGATAACAATGATTTAGTCTTGTATTATGCAATTCCTGCACTTGTAATTACTATTCTTGGGTCAATATTTTTTAGACTTTTTTGGTGTAAATATCTTTGTCCACTTGGAGCAATAACAAATATTTTTAATAATTTTTTACCAAGTTTAGCAGTAATTATAGTTTATGCTATTGCAAATTTACTAGGTGCTAATTTAGATTTACTTTGGCTTGTAGTTGCTTTAATTTTAATAGGCGCCATTACTGAAATTATCTTTATGCGAGCTTTTGGTGTTGCTCTTCCAAAAATTAAACGTGAAGAAAGTAGTTGTACGATGTGCGGAGTTTGTGATGATAAATGTCCTGAAGGAATTAAAGTTTCAGAATATAAAACTGTAAATCATGTTGATTGCCATCTTTGTACAGATTGCGTTTATGCTTGTCCAGTTAAAAATACGTTAACCATCAGTGGAAAAAACTCCACAAAATATTTAGCTCCAATTGTTGTTATTCTATTAATTGCAGCAAGTTTAATTTTTTCAAGCTATTTCGAATTAGCAACATTATCTGAAAAATGGGGAAATCACGAAAAAGTTGCAAATTTGGAAATATTTGAAACAAATGTAAAATCAATTAAATGCTTTGGAAGTGCATCTTCATTCAGAAATCAAATTTCAAGTGTACAAGGTGTTTATGGCTTGGATGCTTTTGCAACCTCGCATGATGTAAATATTTACTACAATCCAGATGAAATTTCACTAAGAAAATTAAAAGAAGCGATTTTTAATCCAACCAAACAACTTATCATTCCAATTGACAAGCTAAAAGCTGATTCTATTTCTGTTGTTGAATTACATATTGATAAACTCTTTGATAATATCGACCAAACAAATCTTACCTACACTCTTTTTGAAAGCAAAGCTGTTTATGGTTACGAAACATTATTTGGTGAACCAATAATTGCAAAAATCTATTTTGATGAAAAGACAATAAATATTTCAAAAATTGTAGAAGCTATTGAAAAGGATGAAGTTAAAATAAAACTTCGTGATGGAAGCCAAACTATTCGTGAAATGAATTTTTCAGTTGAAGGTGAACCAAAATTACTAGGGAAAATATCAAAAAATAATTTACAGAAAGTGCTTTTTAAAGAATATGATATGCAATTTAACGGTTACAAAAAAGCCGACAAATCAAAGATAGAAGTATTCATTTTTACTATGCAAGATGCAGCACAATCAAAATTGGCTCCGCGATTACCGTATTTAACTAGTCATCTTTCAAATTGGAAAGGCATTAAACGATTTTCAACTAGACATTATGAAGTTCCAACCGGATTGCTTTTCTTTGATGAAACAATAACTTCACTCGATTCAGTAAAAATTGCAGTGGAAAGTAAAACTCTTAAAGTTCATTTTAAAGATGGTTCAGTAAAAGAAGTCCCAAATCCATTTAAAATAAAAGCAGTTGGCGAAGTTAAAAAGTTTTCAGAAATTAAGATTGATTAGGTGAAAATGGAAAATGTAATAGAAATTAAGAATTTAACACATTATTATGGTGAAAAAAAGGTTTATGAAAACCTCAATTTTAGTTTAAAAGAAGGTAGAATTTTCGGTTTGCTTGGCAAAAACGGAACTGGAAAAACTACTACAATAAATATTTTAACTGGATTTCTTAAACCAAAATCCGGTTCTTGTACTATTTTTGGCGAAGAATCATACAGACTTTCACCCGAAACAAAATCTAGAGTTGGTTTTCTTATTGAAGGACACGTTCAGTATTCGTTTATGAATATTATTCAAATCGAAAAATTTTACTCGCGATTTTACCCAAATTGGAAAAAAGATATTTACTTCGAATTAATGTCTAAATTGAAAGTAAATCGCAACCAAAAATTATCAAAAATGTCCTGCGGCCAAAGATCGCAAGTGGCACTTGGTTTAATTCTGGCGCAAGATCCCGATTTGTTAATTCTCGATGATTATTCAATGGGACTTGATGCTGGTTACCGCCGATTGTTTTTGGATTATCTAAAAGAATATTCTAAAACAGAAGGAAAAACAATTTTTGTTACTTCGCATATTATTCAAGATTTAGATGGCTTTTTGGATGATGCTGTTATTATGGATTATAATGGTGTTGTAACTCAAGTTTCAATTCAAGATCTAAAACAATCTTTTTCTGGTTTTACTTTCAAAACTACCGAAAAAGTTCAACTTTTTAAGGATAATATAATTGTTAATTTTGAACAAATCAGAAATAAAATGACCGTTTATTCTTTCAAAAATGAAGAAGAAGTGAAAACTCATTTATCTGAACTTAAAGTTGAATTTTCAGACTTCGCTAAAATTCACCTCGACCTTGAAGACTCATTTATTGGATTAACTGGAAAATATTAAAAGGAAAAACATGTTACTTTCTCTCGCTTATAAAGAATGGATAAAAATTCGATGGGCATATTTGGTTTCACTTGCCATTGGATTGGGAATTATTCTCTCAATTTTTTTGAATTTAAGATTACTTGTGGAATTTAATTCCTTAAAAGAATTATGGAATTACATCATTTTTAAGAATTATTTGTTTTATTCGCAATTTCGTTTCATCCCATTATTAATAGGTTTGATTCTCGGAATTGCTCAATTTGTACCCGAAATTCAGAATTTAAGATTAAAATTAGCTCTCCATCTTCCAATTGAGGAAACTAAAACACTGTTTTTTATGGTTTTCTACGGATTTGCTCTACTTACTGCTATTTTCTTATTCTTTTATTTAATTTTAGTTTCTATTTCGTCTTCCTATTTTCCACCAGATATTACGAATACAATATTTATTACTTTGCTTCCCTGGTATACTGCTGGTTATGCAGTTTATTTTTTTGCTTCAGTAATAATAATTGAACAAATCTGGGTAAGAAGAATTAGTATTTCTCTTTTCGCAGTTTTACTAATTTCGCAATTTTTTCATACAATGAATCACAATGCATATATAAAAATAATAATCCCAATCTTTCTGTTTGTTATTTTACTTAGCACACTAATAATTACTTCTGGTTATCGTTTTAAGAGAGGTTTAAGATGAAAAGATTTTCAACTTTCTCCTCTATTATATTAATATTTTTAATCACAATTGTGTTGTCAATATTTCTACCAAGATATTATTGGATTTCTTTCGAGCAAAATGTTCAAATTCCAAAAGTTTTTTTTAGTCCGATTACAAAGCAATTCATAATTCATAAGCAAATTGATAAACACGTAGTGTATTATGATGAAACATTCAAAAGAATAACAAGAGAAGATTTTGAAAGCAATACTCCATATCTTAATTACCGTCAACTTGTTTTTCGTCAAGAAATGCCAGATACAATACTCGGGAAACCAGTTAATTTCCAAGAAATTAAAGAAAATAATCTCTTCTTTTCAATTGATCCCGAAGATGTTTACTTTTATCAGATTAACCTTTTCCCACTTATTGAAGCAAAACCAAATGGTCCACAACTAATTTCACCTCAAGAATATTTTAGAGTAACTGACAAATTTGAGATTTTTGATGCTCAAACGAATAAAATAAATGCGAAAATGAGTAAACTATTTGATGAAGAATTAAGAAAATATGGTTTCAATTTCCCTGCAAAAAATTATTTTGGTGAACCAAGTACGCGAAAACCATACCACGAAGGATACTTTTTAGTTGATAATTCTGGTGATATTTTCCACATTAACAGAATTGAAAATAAACCATTCTGTAAAAAAATTGAAGTCCCAAATGATTACAAGATAGAACACATTTTAGTGCGCGAATTTCCTTTGCAAGAATTTCATGGGATAATATTTACGAAAAATCATAAAATTGCTCTCATTTCGTATGATAATTATAGAATAATTGAATTACCAATTAAAGATTTTGATTTAACAGAAAGCAAATTTGAGTTAAAAGGTGATATTTTTTATAGAACAATAAGTGTTTTTAATGACAATTCGGTTGTTTCTTACGCTACAGATAGAAATTATAAACTTATTTCAACTTATACTGAAAAATGGGTTAATGCAAAAAAATCAGATATTGGTAAAATTGCTGAATATATCTTCCCTTTCCAACTTAGTTTGGAAAACGAAAAGAATTTATTTATTGATTTTTACATTGAATTCAGTAATTGGAATTTCATCTTTTTGAATTCAATACTTGCTATTGCTATCTTAATAATTCGAAAATCGCAAAAGCAAACATCTCAAAAGTTGTTTAATGCTGTTTATGTTCTTCTAACTGGAATATTTGGATTTATCGCACTATTGGTAATAAAAGACGAGTTTTAGTTTGTAATCCCGCTATTAATTTTATAGCGGGATTTTTTTACTTTTCGTTAAAAAGATTGACATCTCTCTGAGGAAATGGAATAGTGATTCCATTTGAATCAAAACCTTTCTTAATTTTTTCATTCAAATCAAAATAAACACCCCAATAATCGCTTGAACTTACCCAAGGACGAACAAATATATTTACGCTACTATCGGCTAATTCTCCAACAACAATTTGTGGAACTGGAGTTTCTAATATCCGAGCATCATCGCTTAAAACCTTGTAAACAACAGATTTAGCTTTATCAATATCATCAGAATAACTAATACCAAAAACCATATCAACTCGGCGTGTACTTCTTGTCGAATAATTTGTTATGTTATCAGAAAATAATTTTGAGTTCGGAACAATTATTACTTTATTATCTGGGTCAATCATTTCTGTTGAGAATATTCCAATTTTTTCCACAGTTCCTGTAACGCCTGCACCATTTATTACATCTCCAACTTTAATTGGGCGGAATATTATTAACATTATTCCCGAAACAAAATTACTTAAAGTGCTTTGTAATGATAAACCAACTGCTAAACCAGCCGCACCTAAAATCGCAACAAAAGAAGTTGTTTGAATTCCTGCAACATCCAACGCAGCTAAAATTACAATTATGTACAACAAATTTTTTATTATGCTCGACAAAAACTTACGTAAAGTTGCGTCAAGTTCTTTTTTTGCAGCAACTTTATCAACTGCCCCAACTAAAATCTGGCAATCCAAGTTCCAATTAGAATAATAACCACGGATGATAAAAATTTCATTCCGTATGTAATTAAGTAAATTTCAACTGTTTTTAATAAACTTCCAGGTTGTATAGAATTGGCAAAATCATTCATAATTTCTCCTTTTTTTTATATTTTTTTTTGCAAAAAATTATTAAAAGAATAAATTGGTAATCATTTTTTTAAAGGTAAAATGCGATTTACAAATATTATTATTGGACTTTTTACACTTCTTTTATCATGTCAAACAAATCCCCCAACATTTTCTGAAAATGGAAATGGAATTTTATCTGTTTCAGGAAATTTAAATCCAAGTAAAATTTATATTGACAATGTACTTTCTGAATTTACTACTCCAACAGAATTTGAACTTTCTGCAGGGATTCATGAGATTTTTTTGGAAAATAGCGGAATATTTTCTGACACACAATCGGTCGAAATTTATCCCAATCAAACAACAGAAATTTCATTATTCTTTGGATCGATAACAAAAACAGTAATTTTGGAAGATTTTGCCAATATAAGTTGCGATCCTTGTGTAATTTCATCTGAAATAATTGAGAATCTTAAACATCGTTTCGATGAAAATCAGCTCATTGTTTTACGATTTTCCACAAATTTTCCGTCACCAAATGATCCTCTTTACTTAGCAAACGAGAATTTATTTGATAAAAAAATCTCGTTTTACAATGTTTTGTTTGCCCCAACAACAATTGTTGATGGAAATATTCATCCAATTTCAACCGACTCACTTGAAATAATAGATGCAATTGAAAATCAGCTTTTAATCGAAAGTCCAATAGAAATTTTGGTAAATAAAGATTATTATCTCGATACATTAAAAACTCAAGTTGAAGTTAATATTTTGAATTCTGAAGAAATAGATTCCCAGAATTTAATTTTACATCTTTATGTTGTCAAAAAAGTTGTAGAATTTTCTTCTCCACCCGGTTCGAATGGCGAGACTATCTTTTATGATGTAGTTTTCGAATCATTAACAAGTTTAGATGGATTTTCACTAAACGATTACATTTCCCAGCCATATTTTACACTAAATTTTTCAAAAAAACTTACGGGTTTGAACGAAGATAACATTATCATTATTGGTCTAATACAAAATTCATTAACAAAAGAAATTTACAATTCCAGTAAATCAAATTAGGAGAAGCTATGCGAAAATTAATTTTTCTTATAATTATATTTTTTGCTGTAACCAATTTTGCTCAATTTAGAAGAATTTCCCTTCTTGAAGAAGCAACAAATGCAAGTTGCTCGCCTTGTGCTGCGGCAAATCCAGAATTACAAAAATTTATTTCTACAAATTTTGGTGGTGTAATTTCTGTTCGCTACCACGCTTCTTGGCCAGGATACGACCCAATGTACGAACACAATACTACAGAAAATTCGAATAGAATAAGTTACTATGGAATTTCTGGAGTCCCAGGTTACGCAATGAATGGCGTTTCGAAAGGCGTTCCCGGTAGTGCTGTTTCACTTCAAAATGAAATGTTGATTGATAACGAAAACGGTTCACCAATTTGGATTACAGTTTCTGGTGCGTTAAATTCTACAAATTACGATGTAAATGTTCAAATAATTTCTACTTCTGCAATTTCATCGAACAACTTAAAATTACGTGTTGCAATTATTGAAAGACGAATTGAATATGCAACTGCTCCAGGTTCAAACGGCGAAAAGGAATTTAACGATGTTTTCAGAAAAATGTTACCTTCAACCAACGGTGAAGTTATTCAACTTGACGAAAATGACACTCTTGATTTTTCTTTTTCAGCTGAAATTAGCAGAGATTGGAATTTGGATGATATTGCCGTAATCGCTTGGATTCAGGATGATAATACTAAACAAGTATTTCAATCAAATATTAATTTACCTACGTTCATTATTAATACAGATGGTACAAATGCCGAGATTCTTACGGAAAATCAAACTGTAACACAATCATTTCAAATTATTAATAACAACTTAGATTCCTTGAATATCAGAATTTTGCCCGAAATTGAACTTGCTGAAGGTTGGGATTTTTCTCTTTTGGCGGATGGAATAAATACAGATTCAATTAAAACAATTTTACAACCTGGCGATACATTATTGTTTAACACTGAGTTAACAACAAATGAAAATCCTGGAAACGGTACAATAAATTTAATTGCCCAAAACCTTGATGATGAATATTTATATAGTTATTCAGCTTATTATTTCGGAATATTGCCAAAGGGTAATATTCTTTTAATTGATGCTGATGGTGGTGAAAACTACGAAACTTATTTTAAAACTGCTTTAGATAGTTCGAATGTTGAATTTACAAATCTTGATCGTGCTTTTCTTTCCACACTTAGTACACAATTGTCGGAATATGATTTTGATGCCGTTTTTTGGAATTCGGGTTGGGGCTTTCCAGCAATTACACAAAGTGATCTTGATTTTCTAACTCCATATTTAGACAACGGCGGAAATTTGTTTATTTCTGGGCAAGATATTGGTTGGGATATTTTTGATGCGAGTGGAAGTAGTAATTTTGTTAATGCTCAAAATTTCTATAAAAATTATCTCGGTTCTACATATGTGAATGATAATTCTGGCGTTTATTCTATGATTGGAATTGCTGGAGATCCAATTTCAGATGGATTATCATTTTCAATTCGCTCGCTATATAGTCGTTATCCAGAAGAAATTCGCGTTTACGGAAGCAATTCAACTGGATTTATAAAATATACAAATACCTCAAAATATGGTGGAATAAGAAATGAAACAGAAAATTATAAAACTATTTATTTAGGTATTGGTTTGGAATTAGTAAGTACAACACAAGCACAAATAAATCTGATAAAAAAATCATTAGTTTGGTTTGACGTTTTAGACGGAATTCCAATTGAAGAAGAACCTTTAGTTCCAACAAAATTCTACGTTTCACAGAATTATCCAAATCCGTTTTTCCTCAAAAATGAGAAAAATTCTAATATTTCAAGCGGAACAAATGTAGATTATTTTCTCCCAAGTAATGGACTTGTAATTCTAAAGATTTATGATGTTACAGGAAAAGAAATCACAACTTTAATGAACAATAATCAAGATTTTGGTTATCATACATTCCATTTTTCAGAATCAAGTTTAAATCTTGCTGCTGGTGTATATTTTTATCAATTAAGGTTTAACAATTTTGTGGAATCAAAAAAAATGATTTTAATTAAATAAGAGACATTTTTATGAAATTATTAGCAATTCTCTTTTTAGCATCAACTTTTTATGCTCAAACTTTTTCTCTTCAGTACGAAACAAACGAAGTTTCAGATACCGTCAATTCCGAAATTGTTTTTGATATTTTACTCACAAATACGACAAATAACAGTTTGGATTTATACGTAAAACGAACATTAAATGATATTGAGCCTGGTTGGAGTTCATCACTTTGTTTCACATTTTGCTTTTCACCAACTTTGGATAGCATTGCAACAACGTCAACTTTCGGAAGTCGTTCACTTTCGGCTGGAGAAAGTCGCGAAGTTTCACTTCACGTTTTTCCACAAGATTTTCCAGGAAACGGGGAAATCAACCTCCGTTTTGGAAATGTTGCAGATTTTGCTGATTCTCAATTAGTAAATTTTTCAATTAATGTTACAACTTCTGACATAAATTCCGAAAATATTTCTACAAGCTTTGCTCTTTTACAGAATTATCCAAATCCATTTAACCCAAGTACAATTATAAAATATTCATTAAAAGAAAGTAGTGTTGTAAAAATTACGGTTCATAATTTACTAGGCGAGCAAGTTGCAGAATTGCTAAACAAACCCCATTCTGCTGGCAATTATGAAGTTGAATTTATTGCAAATGATTTACCAAGTGGTGTGTATTTTTATCAATTACTAACTTCTAGCGGATTTAGTGAAATTAAAAAAATGATTTTATTGAAGTAAAAAATTAAGTTCACTAATTAGTAAATAAATTAATAAAGATGGTTTATATAATGATAAAAAAAACAATTTTTCTTGCGTTTTTTGGATTTTTAAGCGTTTTTGGTCAAAACCAAAGTTCAAAAGCTCCAAATTTTGAATTAGAAAATTTAAGTGGCGAATTTGTCGAACTGAAAGAATTTCTTGGAAAAGGTCCGATATTAATTAATTTCTGGGCAACTTGGTGCAAACCTTGCGTTGAAGAAATGAAAATTTATAACAAAATTTTTGAAAAGTACAAATCTTACAATCTACAAATGTTTGCAATTTCAGTAGATAACGAAAAAAGTGTGTCCAAAGTTTTACCATTTATTCGCTCAAACAATTACAAATTCCAAGTACTTTTAGATTCTGAAAACCAAACTGCTCGCGATTATTACGTTCAAACTATTCCACATACATTCTTAATTAATTCCAAAGGTGAGATTGTTTATAGTCATTCCGGTTTTAAAAAAGGTGATGAAATACAAATTGAAGAGCATATTAAAGAATTATTAAAGATAAAATAATGAAGAAAATACTAATATTTATAATTTTGCTATTTAACACAACTTTCGGACAAATTATTGAATTACCAAGCGGTATTTCACTTTCTAATCAGTTGGAATTTTCTTACGATAAGGAATTGCAACGACAAACATTCGAAAATTGGTTTAACCTTAATTATTCATACGGTAATTTCAAAACAGGATTGCGTTACGAGGTTTTTCAACCAAATGATATTAACCCAGCAGTTAATCGAGGAAAAGTTAATTATTCTGATATTTCCTTCAAGTATTTAGAATATGAAATTGGTGAGAAAAAAAGCAAAATAAATACAATAATCGGAAATTATTACACAACTTTTGGTCGCGGTTTATTACTAAAAATTTATGAAGATAGAAACGTGAGAGTAGATAATAATCTACAAGGAATTAAATTCGAAGCGAATTTTAATAATTTTAGACTGAAAGCCGTTTCTGGTATGGCGGAAAATTCTAAAGCTGAACGCAAAGATGTTTTACGAGGCTTTGATGCTGAATTCCGCGGAATTGATAAGTTGAATCTTGGTTTTTCAGTTGTTTCAAATCAACCTTATTTCGAAGAATTTAAACCTACTACTCTTTTTTCTGGACGATTTGCCTATAAATTTGATTTTTTTGACATTTATACAGAATATGGAATTAAAAAGAATTCGCAATTAGAAGATAATCTTAATCAAAATTACGTTGGAAAAGCAATCTATTCCAATTTGAACTTCTACATAAAGGATTTTTCAATTTCTACCGAATTCAAATATTATGATAACTTTAAGCTAACAAGTTATGATGGAACAATTATTTACAACACTCCGCCATCATTAACTTTTGATTATTCTTATATTTTATTAAATCGACATCCATTTTCATTAAATCATAATAACGAAGTTGGCTTTCATATTTCTGCTGATTATCTGGTGAATGACGAAAATAAATTAACCGTAAATTATGGAAGAACTTATTCGCTCGAAAAAGATTCGTTTTTCAAAAAGATTAGTAATTCAACTACAGAAAGTGAATTATTATTAGAAGATATTTTTGCAAAATTTGAAAATACAAGCAATTATTTCGGATTAACTTTTGGTTTTGGTTACAAAATGGAAGCAATTACAAATACAAAAAGTTTAACTCCCGTTTGCGAATTCAAATATTTTATCGATGAAGTGAATACTATAAAAGCGGTTGTTGAACATCAACAAAACAATGTTTTACCAACTGATGAAAAGTATTTTGATGATGTAATAACTTTGGAATGGATGAATTCACCCGATTTCAGTTTGTCGTTCGTGGGCGAAATGGAAACTCGTGAACCCGAAATAGATAAAATTGAAAGGAATTTTTGGGGATTTATTAGATTTGGTTATAATTTGTTTGACAATTCTGAGATTACCCTGCTTGCAGGAACTCGACAAGCAGGAAATATTTGCATTGGTGGAGTTTGTCGCTACGAACCAGAATTTAGCGGAATTGAGTTGAAGTATAATTTAAGAATATTTTAACTTATAACTTTCGCAATTTTCTGTTTTAGAATTGTAAAATTGTATTTGCTTTCGTTCGAAATTTCAATTATTTGAGCAATTTTTCTAATAGATTTTCTAAAATTCATATCAATTTCATGATTTTTAACTTCATTTTCAATTCTCCATTTTTGGCTTTCCACAAGATAGATTGTGTAAAACCAGCTTGCTAAATCTTCAAAATTTTCCTTTCTAAAGTAAGTTATTCCTTTGTAATCATTAACTTGTAAGAAATTCTGAACAATTCCATAATCCAGTGCTTTTAATAATTCATTAGCAAAAACATTGAAATCCAAATTATCAATTCCCTTTTCACGATGAATTTCGCACAAAGTTTGGCAATACTGAGATAGAATTCCGATTAATTGTTTAGTTTCTTCAATTTCATCAGAAGATAAATCCAATTTATAAAAAATTGCGTATAAAGGTTCTGAAAGCAGAATTTCGGGTTCAATTTCGTAAATTGATTTGAAATCAGTTTTAACTTGAATTTCTTTAATGGCACCAAGAATCACAAAAATGATGAAATTTTTACGGAAATTATGGTCGAACATTAAGTTGTAATTCCTTCGCAGATTAATATCAATTTCAAATTCTTCTTTTGCAAGGACTTTATAAAGATTAGAAATTGCATGAATTGTTAAATCAAAATCAAATTCATATCTGTTTTTTGCTACATTCCCACTTATTTTGCGAACAATTTCACTTACAATAAAATGGAATCGATTTTCCAGATTTACAAGATTTTTCTCCAATTCTTCTGTATTTTTTTCATTTTGGGAAATTATTGAAATAATATGTTCAAAATTGGTAGAGTCAAATAAGTTAATTATTGCATTATGAATATTTGAAAGTGATTGTTTTTTAATTTCATTTTGAATAGAATCAACACCATTTTTATTTAGAATTGAATAAAGATTCTGATAAATACCTGTTTCATCATAAATAATTTCAAAATTAGTAAATACTCGATATTCAAAACCATTCAGCATAATTTCCATTCCGTTTGTAAAATCATAAACTGAGTATAAGTAGTCTTTATCAGTAACCATTTCTTTAAATTTCACAAAGAGATTTTCCCCTTTTGGAATTTCTAATGCATCAGAAATTGTTACTTGTTTCAGATTTTCATCTACTAATTTTGCCGCGGACAAATTAATAATTCCTTCTGCTCTATCATATTTATTATTGAACAGAACCAGAGCTTTTTCATTGCGAAATTGATTTGAAAATGCAAAAACATTATGATTAACATTTCCGTTGAAGTTAAAACAATTGTAAAACCAGAAATGTGTAACCTCTGAAAAGATATACCGTTTGCTCAGAATTGGAAATATTTCAGCTTTGTGACGGTTTACCAAATTTTCGTTTTCAAATTCTTCATAATATGCTCTCTGATATTCCATTCCATATTTTTCATGAAAACCTTCAACTTGTCCGTGAGCAAACATTGGCAAACCTGGTAGTGTAATCATCATCAATAACACACCAAAATATTTGTCGCCAGTTCCAAATTGCTTAATTGCGGTTTCTTCGTCAGGGTTACTCATAAAATTGACATATCTTTTTAAGATTTCAGGCTCAAATTCAAGTGTGTTTTTTATCAAACCATGATATTTTTCATTTTCTTCAAGCATGAACATGTGCATAAAGGCACTATTATAAACTCTGTGCATTCCCAAAGTGCGCACAAAATAACCTTCCATAAGCCAAAAAGCTTCGGCTAAAAGTAAAGTTTCAGGCATCTCTGTGTTAATTCTATCAACGACTTCACGCCAAAATTCTACTGGGAAAAGTTCATCAAATTGTTCTTTGGTTAAAGAATAATCAGTTCTTGTTGGAATATCACCGCCTAATCCCGGTTGTGGGTACCAAAGTCGAGAAAAATGTTTTTTTGTAAGTGTCATTGCAGCATCAAAACGGATAACAGAAAATTTTCGTGCAACATCCATTATTTTTTGTATTACGGCTTCGCGAACTTTTTGCTTTAGAATATCAAGTTGTGCTGTGTCGTTCCACGGCATATTAGTTCCATCATTTCCGTGATAAATATACTTCGTTTCACCGTTTTTATAATTATGATATTTGAACACAACAGAAGCATCGGAATTTGTCCAATATCCATCTTCAATTTGAATAAGTAAATCGGGATTTGAAGAAAGATTTTCTCCAGTAAATTGATAATTTGGAAAAGGTAAATCTGTTCTTTGAATAAAATATTCGGGATGTTCTTCAATCCATTTCGAAAATATTCCCGTGTGATTTGGTACCATATCAGCCGCCAAACGAATACCAAAACGTTTTGCTTTTTCATTTAATTGCTGAAAAGCAAATTCTCCGCCGAGTTGCTGTGCTATTTGATAATCGTAAAGCGAATAGGCAGAAGAAACAGCATCAATATTGCCACGTAAATGTTTAATTATTCGTGAAGAGTCGCTTCTTTCCCAAACTCCAATTAACCAAAGTGAATTAATATTTCTTTCATGAAGAATTAGCAATTCTTCGTCCGGGATTTTATCGAGTGTTCGTATTTCCATAGAATATTTCTTGGAAAGTTGGTCGAGCCAAACAAAAATATTTTTAGCAATCATAACTACATTTGGCATCCAATGTGTGTCGTCAGTAAACGCTTTGAATTCGGAATAATCGCTTTGACTTGATTTGGCATAATTAAAACCAGATTTTCCGATAGTAGCCGTTTCGTCAAATTTATCAACTTTATAATTTGGAATAAATGTTGGATTTCCACCAAAACCGAAATTCGCAGAAACGTATTCTTCCTTAAAAATGTCTATTGCTTTTAATATTTCGACATCAAAACTATCTTTAAGAATTTCTTTCCAATTCTCGCGAATGAATTCCAATTGCTCCTGTAAGTTATTTGGATATTTCAAAATAGGTTCATACAAAAAGGATAGAATATCTGTGGTATTTATAACTGGTTTTTGTTTACGATAAAATTCTTTACTAAAGTGAATGTATTTATGATAATTTTCTTTGCTGGCAAGTGAATCATAATTAATAATATTTGATAAGTTTTTTAATGCTGGATTTTCAATATTTAAGTATGAAATGAATGTTTGAATAATTTCGTTTTCATAAATAAATCGCTCATTTTCCTTTTTCCACAAAAAATCTTCTAAAGATATTTTGCTTAACATTGCTTCTTCTGGTTGGAATTTTTCTGAAAAATCAGTTAGCATTTCCATAAAACTGAATTCATTTATTGTATTTGCAAAAGTAGAAAATTGGTTTTTTAGTACATTTTTATCAATATCAGATAAATAAAACTCAAACACATATTTGTAAATTTTTGAGAGAAGATTTGTAGAATACAACAATCCAGCAGATAGTTTTTCAGATTGTTTTTCATTTATTAAAAAAGCAATTTCTCTAAAATTTGCTCGAAGTTGTAATTCATTCTGAGAGGAAAGAATATAATTTTTAATATTGAATTTAGAAATAGCAACTTGCGGGAATCTGAAATTAATTTTCATAAAACATCACATTTAATTTTATAACAATGAAATATAGTAAACCAAATTTGCTAATATTTGAATTTTTAAAAATAAAAAACCGCCAGAATCTTATTGATTTGACGGTTTCAAAAAGTTGTATTTTGTTATAACTTAGTTTTTCAAACCATACTTTTTATTAAATTTCTCAACTCGTCCAGCAGAATCTAACATTTTTTGTTTTCCTGTAAAAAATGGATGGCATTCTGAGCAAATTTCCAATTTTAATTGAGGAGCAGTAGATCTTGTTGTGAAAGAATTTCCACAAACACATGTTACAACACAATTCTGATAATTAGGATGAATACCGTTCTTCATTATAAACACCTTTACCTATAATTTTTAAGATTACAAATATAATAAATCATAGAAAAACTACAAATTTATTTAGTTTTTAATTTCTTTTTTGCTTCTATTGAATCTTTTTTTGCTTTGTCATTTTGCACTTTTATTGATTGTTTTGTGGCAAAATTTCCAACTGATTGTTCGCTACTTCCACCACTTACTAAAGTTGCATCAAATGAATTGGGAATTGGTTTATCTAAATAACCATCTAATAAAACATTATTATTAGAATTATAAGGTAGTGCTTGATTAATTTTTGGTGAACTCACATTAGATTTTGCAATTTTCACAAAAATATCGTTTGAAATTGATTTTTTTTCTGAAATTTGATTTTCTTCAGGCAAAACAACATAAATTATGTCAGGTTTACCTTGAAAAGATTTAGTTTTGTTAACCAAATTGGAAGTTTGCTTGGAATTGTTGAATAGCACAGCAAAGAGAATGAAAGCTGAAAGAACAATAGTTCCAGATGGTAGCATAATCCACCAAAAAATTGACTTTTCCTCTTTTTGTAAATTCCCAAATTGTTTATTTTGAATTCTTGTCATTAAGTTAAATTCAAAATTTTCAGGAGCTTTCTCCTTTGGCAAACCTTGAAGTAGGTTTGTTAATTCATTATCAGATATTTTTTTACTCTTCATAGTATTTCTGTAGCATTATTTTCAAATGATTTCTTCCTCTGTTAATTCTTGATTTAACAGTTCCGAGTGAAGTTTTTTTCATTTCAGCAATTTCTTCGTATGAAAATCCTTCAATGTCTCGTAAAATCACCATTTCTCGATAAACTGGTTTTACACGAAGTAACGCTTTTTGAACTTCTTCAGCAAGAAAACTATTATCTGTTTCTCTCTCGGGTGACAGAATTTTCCCATCTTCAACTTGCAAAGGAATTTCAGAATCGTCATGATTCAAAGATAGAAATGTTCTTCTTCTTTTCCTTTTATATTCGTTTCTAGCCAAGTTTGTTGCAATTGTGTACAACCATGTCGAAAACTTTGCAATCGTTTGATAAGAATCTTTCTTTAGATAAAATTTTACCATTGTATCTTGAACAATATCAACAGCTAATTCTTTATCACCAATAAATCTATAAACAAAATTTGTAAGCGGATCTTTGTACCTTCGTACTAATTCCTGATAAGCATCAAGATTATTATTTTCTTGAAAATCTTTTATTAGCACTTCATCGCTCAATATTTTGTAATCGAGATTAAACAAACTTTCTACCTTTTAATTATGAATTTGTTCCACTTAATTGAAATTAAATATTTCTGAAATTAGAATATAAAATAAAGACTTTGTTTCCATGCTTCCTGTTTTAAATTTAACATCAGCCTCCATCAAAGCAGAAAATACATTTCGTAATATTTTATCATTATGGAATTGCTTTGCCATCTTAATTTTCTTCAATTGCATGTATGAAATTCCTCCGACACTCATAATTTCGTTGTCTGATTTTTTTTGCTTAATAAATTCCAATGCAAAGGCAGTTTGTGTGAAAAAAGAATTTAATGCTCCTAATAGCAAAATAAAATCTGTTGTATTTTGAACTAAGTTATTCCCAATTACTAAAGATTTTTTTCTATCACCGTTAGCAATTGCGTCAATTACATCAAATGCAGAGTATTTTTTAGTTTTTGCTATTAAAGTAACAATATCTTCTTTGGTAATATTTGTTCTTCCATTCATAAAATCTTGGAATTTAGGAAGATGCGATGCAATTAAGTCTTTGTTTTCACCAACTAATTCAAGAATCAAATTAGTGTTATCATCAGTTAGTAAAAATCCATTTTGCTTAAAATAATTGAATATCCACTTTGGATATTCTGCAGATTTTAATTCTGGCGATTCAAACAGATAACCTTTTTTTCGAAGTGAATCGTAAATTTTAGACTTTCCGAGATTGGAATTAAAATGTGTTATAATAAGAATTGTAGATTGTTGAGGAGAATCAATATACGCAAGGAACTCATCTTTTTCGTCAATAAATTCAAAATTATTGAGAATTACAACTTTTTTTTCACTTCCAAATGGGAAAGCATAAGCAGAAAACAAAGCGTTTGATAAAGTTGAATTTTTATCAAAATTAAAAACTTCTTTATCAAAATCCGAGATAAGCAAATCTGCAAATATTTCTTGTAATTTCTGAGATTTACTATTTATTTCAAAATTATCTTTCCCAAATAAATAATATATGGGTAGTGGATTTTTTTTATCTGCAAATTTTAGAACTTCTTCAATCGAACGATTTGTTTTGCTTTCTGCCAATTTTACTTAACTTTTTCAATAGTTAATGATTCAATTATTACTTTTTCAACTGGTTTATCGAATGGTTTTGTTGTTGGCACTTTACCAATTTTTTGAACAATTTCCATTCCGTCAATAACTTTACCGAAAATTGTATGTTTTTGATTTAACCAAGGAGTTTCGACAAGTGTTATAAAAAACTGACTTGTATTTGTGTTTGGACCACGATTTGCCATTGCAAGAATCCCAATCTCAGTGAAATTCAAATCTTTGTCAAATTCATCACCGAAAGTTCCGCCATAAATTGATTCTCCACTTGAACCAGTTCCTGTTGGATCTCCACCTTGAATCATAAAATTATCAATTACACGGTGAAAAGTAATTCCGTCGTAATATTTTTTTTCTGCCAATCCGATAAAATTTTTAACTGTTAATGGAGCTTTTTCGGGCATTAATTGAATCGAAAAATCTCCATGATTCGTTTTAAATTGTGCGATAAGTTTTTCGCCATTTTCTGTATTCATAAGTATCTCCTGTTTTTTTTCATCTGTTATCGTTTTTTGTTCATCTGCAGTTTGAAAATGTGCACATGCTTGAATTACTAAAATAATTCCTAAAAGAAGTAATTTTTTCATAAATATCCTTTGTTTATTAATCCATTTGAAATTAAAAGCAGAATAACAATTGCTATTGCTATTCTATACCAAATAAAAATGTACGTAGATTTTGATTTCAAGAATTTTAATAAAAAATCAATTGCAAGATAGCCGCTGATTGCCGAAACAATTGTTGCAATTGCCAAAGTTGTTGCGTTTGACGAATTCATAAATTCCATTTGATGATAAAATTCAAGCAAACCGCTTCCAAGAATTGCTGGAATTCCAAGCAAAAAGGAGAATTTTGCTGCAGTATCTCTTTTAAGACCAATAAATAATCCGCCTGTTATTGTTGAACCTGAACGAGATGAACCTGGAATTAGAGCAAATGTTTGGAATATTCCAATTACAAGAGAATCTTT
Source organism: Melioribacter roseus (assembly GCA_020726285.1). GTDB lineage: Bacteria > Bacteroidota > Ignavibacteria > Ignavibacteriales > Melioribacteraceae > WGAL01. The sequence goes on along the minus strand of DYSW01000001.1, from coordinate 198,747 downwards.
CCAAGTAATTTGGTTCATTTCTTTTTTAAATTTCCCAACTTTTTCGGCAATTGCAAGAATTATTGCAAAAATTATTAAATTAGCTGAAATCACATACAAATCCTTTGTAAATGCTCCTTCAATAAAATCTTTGAAACCTAATCCAAAAATTATTACTGGAATTGAACCAATAATAATTAACCAACCTAACTTTGAATTTTCTGTTTGATTTTTGAATTCCACTCGAGAAATAATATTATTTGAAATGAAATCATTTAAAATTGCCCAAATATCTTTCCAAAAATAGATGAAAACCGATGCCAAAGTTCCAAGTTGAATCACCGCCATAAAAGAAGTCCATTCTTTTGGATTATCTTCAGAAATTAACCCCATAAACTGAGCAGCAACCGTTAAATGTCCCGTGCTACTAATTGGTAAAAATTCTGTAATTCCTTGAATTATTCCCAGAACCATTGCTTCAAATATTGTCATAAAAACCTAAAATTTGTACTGTAAACCTATTCTAAAAATTACTGAAAGATAGTTCAACTCAACTTCTTCAGCAGTTACTTCATCATAAAAAGGGCAATTATCCGAATTTGGTGTGCCAATTAAAGCATAACGAAGAACTGTCGAAAGACTTGCAAATGTATTTTCTGAAAATGGAACTAACATTTCAGTCTTGCCGCTTAGTCCAAATCCAATTGCTGAGCCAGAATTCATTTGAAAAACTTTCTCTTCAATTGTTACAAAATTTGCATTCCCGCCTAAACCAAATCTAAAAATGACACCAGAAATTGGAATTTTATACAGAATTAAACCAGAAACGATATTTGATGTTTTGCTTAATTCGTAATACGAACCCATAAACAAAAAATCTGAATAATTGAAATAGTTATATGAATAATCAAGTTCCAGATCAAATTTATCTGAAATTGGGTAATTCATACTTCCCCAAAATTCTACTGCCGTGTTAAATTCAGAAAGTACTTTCCCGTAAGCATAATTATTATTAATGTAATCTACAACCATCGGAACGTAAGAATAGTCAATTCCCATTCCAACGGTAATTGCAAGTTGTTTTTTGTCAATTTCTTGAGCATAAATTGAATTTATAAATATTATTAAAACGAAAAAAAACTTATTCATCTCCATTTTTCCAAACACTCAAAAAATTATAAATTGGTAAATTTTTCTTTTTCCTTTGAATATTTACAAAAATATATGAGATAATTGCAATTATAATAAATCCAAAATATGAAATAGCGTGTGTAAGAATTGCGTAAGCAACACTTATTTCTTCAGAAAAATTAAATAAAGTTGAAAGTACAAAAATTACAATAGCATGATAAGAACCTAAACCACCTGGAGTTGGAATAACAACACCAAAAGCACTAATTGTCATTAAAATCCATGCAATTTTCATTGTTCCTCCATTCGCCAATTCGCTTGGGAAAATCATAAAACCAGCATAACTTGTTAATCCATAGAAAAACATAACCATAATTGTCGAAATAATTACGTAAATAAAATTTTGTTTTCCGTTTATACTTGAAAATCCCGAAACAAGTTTTTCAAAAAGTGATTCAATTTGTTGGGCAAATGTTGGTGAATATCTTCTTATCACAATAATTATAAAACTATAACTTCTTTCCCCAGCAATAACTAGCACAATGATAAAAAGTGTTAAAGTTAAAGTTAAAGTTCCCGTCCAAATTAAGGTAGTTTTCAACCATGGAATATCAATGTAAATATTGCCATCATACAAAGAAATGCTTAGCATAACGGATAAAAATAAAGCGATTAAATCGATAATTCGCTCAACAATTACTGTCCCAAACATTGCTCCTCGCGATATATTTTCCCACTTGGCAAGGAAAAATGCTCGGTAAAATTCACCCAAACGAGGAACAATTGAGTTTACTCCATAACCAACCATCATTGAAGTAAATAAATTTAAGAATGATGAATTTTCTTTTACACTTGAAATAATTACTTTCCAACGAAATGTTCGGATAATATTTGTAAAAAAGTAGAGCATGAAAAAGATTACTAAATATAGATAATCAATTTTGGAGAAATATGGCAAAATTGCGTCAAATTCTACATTTTTGAAAGCAATTGTAAAGAAAAACCCAGCTACAAAAACTGAAATAATCCAACTAAATACTTGCTTTTTAATCTTCATCGCAAGTCCACAACTTTTGTTTGAGCGTTTTTCTCAATTTTTATTTTTGATTGAATATTATTCAAATTGAATTGAATTTTATTCACGATAATTTTGTTTCTTTTTTTATTGTTTTCAATGATAATTTCTTCAGGCAACTGTTTTTTATCGAGTTTGAAGATTATCTTCTCAAATTTTGGTTGTTTTTCGGACGAAAAATCAAGCTCTATTTGATTCTTAGTTTCAGCAATTTTTACATTTTTTTCTACCAAACTGAAAATATTATTGAACGAATAAGGAGCAATGCTATTATGTTTTTTGGTATAAATCAGTTTATTCTGCCTTTTGTTAAAAGTTGTAACTTCATCTTTTTCGATTATAATTAAATTTTCAGCAAAAATAATAGCTTCTTTTTCAGGTTTGATAAAAAAATATTCTCCATTTCCTTTTTCTGATGAAAAATTAATTGAGAAATTCTCAGCATTTTGGAATTTACTTTTCATTCCATTAAAAATTGGATTTTCTTGCGATAGAAGAATACTCGAAGAAAATATTACAAATAAAATGAATAATCTTTGTATCACAACGACCTTAAAATACTTTCTAATTCTTCTTCTGTTGAAACTAAAACTTCTCTGCCTTTACTTCCTTCAAGTTGTCCGACAACTCCCATTTCTTCAAGTTGATCAATAATTCGAGAAGCTCTGCCGTAACCTAATTTCAATTTTCTTTGTAAATACGAGACTGAACCTTGTTGGCTTTGAATTATCACTTTGGCGGCTTCAGGTAACATCGGGTCCATATCTGTTAAAAAGTTAGAATCTGCTTTTCTTTTCTTATCATAAATTGACGGTAACAAATATCGTTTTGAAAAACCTTGCTGTTTATAAATAAATTCTGTTACTTTTTCAACTTCATCTGTGGAAATAAAAGCGTTTTGAATTCTCATTGCTTTTGGCATTCCACCAGGAAGAAACAGCATATCACCTCTACCTAAAAGTTGTTCTGCTCCTTTTCCATCTAATATTGTACGCGAATCTATTTTTGAAGCAGTTTGATAAGCAATTCGAGCTGGAAAATTTGCTTTAATTGTTCCTGTTATAACATTTACCGAAGGTCTTTGCGTTGCAACAATAAGATGAATTCCAACAGCACGCGCAAGCTGTGCAATTCTTGTAATTGGTTCTTCTACTTCTTTGCCTGAAGTTATCATTAAATCTGCTAATTCATCAATTACAACAACAATATAAGGTAATTTGTAATGCTTCATAGATTCAGTATTTTTGAGCAATGCGCTTGGATTTGCTACTTTAATATTATAATCCACAATATTTTTAACTCCAAGTTTAGCCAATTTATCGTATCGTTTATCCATTTCAATTTCAACGGATTTTAATACAAGCAAAGCGTTTTGTGGAGTTGTAATAACATCTTCATCAATATCGGGCGAAACGGCAAGAAAATGTTTGGTTAATAATTTATAAAACGTAAGTTCAATCTTTTTTGGGTCGATAATCACAAATTTTACATCAGATGGATGTTTTGAATAAAGTAAAGTTGTAACCATCATATTAACGCCAACACTTTTCCCTGCACCAGTTGCTCCGGCAATTAAAAGATGAGGCATTTTTGCTAAATCTGTTACATGAATTTCGCCTGAAATAGTTTTACCCAAAGCAAGTGGTAATTCATACTTTTTAACATCCATTTGCCCAAGAATCATTTTTGCTGTTACGGGTGAAGATTTTGCATTTGGAATTTCAACTCCAATTACGCCTTTACCAGGAATTGGAGCCATTATTCTAATTCCTCGAGCTGAAAGTGCGAGTGCAATATCATTTTCAAGATTTACAATTTTGCTGATTTTTACGTTTGGTGCCGGAACTAATTCATACAAAGTTACAACTGGTCCCGGAGTAACATCAATATTTTCAATAATAATGTCAAATAATTTTAGTTTTTCTTTAAGAAGTTCAGCATTTCTCTTTAATTCTTCTTCAGATATTTCAACTTCACCTTCAGGAACATCTTCAAGCAAATCTAAAGTTGGGTATTTGTAATTTAACTTTTCTTCCCACTGTTCCGGCATTTTTTTCTCAATATCTTCATCAACAGATTCAATTATTATTTTATCACTTATTCGAGATTTTTCTTCAATTTCCGATTCTTGAGATTCTTCCCCACTATTTTTGATATTTGAGCGGTTTTCATTTTTTTTGATTTTAATTACAGTCTCTTTCTCGGTGTTTTGTACAATTTCTTCTTCGTCTGTTGTTTCACCAACATCTGTTAATGTTGTAATAAATGTTTTTCCTTTGGAATGTTTATAATTTGTTGGAAGTACAAATTCCTGTGTTAACTCTGCTCTTTCATGTGAATTTTTATTTTTTTCAGAATTTTCTTCAGATGATTTTTCTATTCCGAAAATTTCGAGAATTTTGCCGAAAATAGCCGAAAAGCTGAAATCAAAATAAATAATCCAAGTAATTACAAAAAGTGTAACTATAAATAAAATTGCTCCAAGTCCGCCAAATAATCTGCTTATTCCAGTTCCAAAAAAAAGTCCAACTTTGCCTGATAGTTCATTCACTTCCGGAAATAATTTTAGTGAATAACGTAACACGCCAAAAAGTAACGAGATTAATAATCCATTATAAAAAAGAAAATACGAGAATTTCAAGGAATTTTTAATTGCATCTTTTTTTACAATAGTTACGCCCAAAACAAAAAGTAAAATTGGAAAAATAAGCGACATCCAACCAATAGTGGAATTAATGAGAAAATCTGAAATATAAGCACCAAAAATACCAAGTAAATTATGTGTACTTTCTATTCGAGTTACAAATTCTGTTTCCTGTGAAAACACGCGTAAGAAATCACCAAAAGTGTAATTTAAATTAGCTTTGTCGTAACGAGAATATGAAAAAATACTTAGGATAATCAGTAAGGAAAAAATTACAACCAAAATTCCAGTAATTTTCTTCTTTTTTTCGGGGGATATAAAGAATTCTGAATTCTGAACTTTTGGTGTTGAATCTTCTTTATGTGATTTTATTTCTTTTCTTAATCGCATTTATTTTAACACTTTTATTGAGCCTGATTCGTAAATTGGGACAATATCAATTGAATTTACTTGAGATATTATTTCAAAATCGCTTTCTAAACCAAGATTAATTAATTCTTTTCCGTGTTCGGTTTCAGTAAGCATCTGATAGATATCATCTCCATAAACATCTGAAAGAATAATACTTGTTTTTGCAGAGTCTGTCAATTCTAATTCAGGATTTATTTTTTGAATTTCACGAATTAGTTTACCAGCAAAAATTGTGTCTTCCATACAGAAAAAGCCTGAATTTCCTGCACAAATAATTTCGAAATCTTTTCCAATTTCTAACAATTTATTTGTGGTTGCTAACATATTCAAAAAAGTTGAAATTAGAAGGTTTTCTGCAAATTTTGCTTTTACAATTGCTTTTGAACCATTTGTAGAAAGAAAAATTATCGACATTCCTTCTACAATTTCTGGAACAAATTCAGCTGGGGAATTGCCGAGTTCAAAACCATCTAACTTTTTTGAATTTCTTTCGCCAGCAAGAATATTTTGTCCGCCTGCAATTTTTCGAGCAAATTCCATTGAAGCAACTGGAATTACTTCTCTTGCACCGTTGTTTAACGCATAAACAATTGTTGATGTTGCGCGTAAAATATCAACAATTACAACTGTTTTTTCTGAAAAGTATAATTCATCTAAATTTTGAAACGAAAATAGGACATTTGCCTTCATTAAATGTTTGTCTCCACAAAAGGTAATTTTGTTACAATTGCTTTATAGTTTTTATTTCGAATTTTAATTTCTACTTCGCTTCCAATTGCTGATTTTTCTGTTTGAACATAACCCATTGCAATTGGTTTTTCTGAAATTGGACTTACTGTTCCACTTGTAATTACACCAATTACAGTTTCGCCATCAACAATTTCGTATCCATGTCGGGGGAAAGCTTTTCCTTGAATTAGCAATGGAACAAGTTTTCTTGTTGTTCCATTTTTTTTAGCATTATTTAATACTTCTGATGCGTTAAATTCACCTTTATTCAATTTTGTAATCCAACCTAAATTAGCTTCAATTGGATTAGTTGTTTCGTCAATATCATTCCCGTATAAACAATAACCCATTTCCAAACGTAAAGTATCGCGTGCACCAAGTCCGATTGGTTTAATTCCGTATTGTTTTCCTTCGTCAAAAATTGATTTCCACATTTTTTCGGCTTCTTCAATAATTCCTTTAAAATATATTTCGTATCCAATTTCGCCTGTGTAACCAGTTCGCGAAATTAAACAATCGATTCCAGCAAGTTGATAGAATGAAAAAGTATAGTATTCTAAATCAATTTCTTTTCCAACTAATTTTTCAAGAATTGGTTTAGAATTTCTTCCTTGAATTGCCAAGAGTGAATATTCATCACTTTCGTTTGTTAAACTTACTTCGTAACTATTATTTTTTTGCATCCATTCAAAATCTTTCTGAATATTTGAAGCGTTAATTACAAGCATAAATTTATTTTCTGAAAGTCTGTAAACGAGCAAATCATCCACAATTCCACCATCTTCATAACACATAGCCGAATACTGAACTTTCCCGTTTGTAAGTTTCGAGGCATCGTTTGTAGTAATTTTCTGAACGAAGTTTAGTGCATTTTCACCTTCAACTAAAATTTCACCCATATGCGAAACATCAAAAACACCGACAGAATTTCTTACAGCTTTGTGTTCATCAATTATTGAACTGTATAGTATTGGCATTTCATAATTAGCAAATTCAACAAGTTTTGCACCATATAATTTATGCATTTCATTAAAAGTTGTTTTTTTCATATTACTTACCTTCAACTTTTTTCCAATCTGAAAGAAATTTTTCCAAACCCAAATCTGTTAATGGGTGATTAAATAATTTATTAATAACTTCAAAAGGCATTGTTGCAACATCTGCACCCATTTGTGCCGCTTCTACCAAATGCAGAGGATGACGAATACTTGCAACAAGAACTTCAGTTTTATATCCATAATTTGAATAAATATCTATTATTTGTCCGATTAATTCCATTCCATTTATGCTAATATCATCAAGTCTGCCAACAAATGGGCTAATGTAAGTTGCTCCAGCTTTTGCCGCCAAAAGTGCCTGCGATGGCGAAAAGCAAAGCGTAACATTTGTTTTAATTCCTTCCTCAGAAAATGTTTTTACTGCTTTTAAACCATCTTTAATTAATGGAACTTTTACAACAATATTTTTATGGATTTTAGCTAATTCTCTACCTTCTCTCAAAATTCCTTCGTAATCTGTAGATACAACTTCTGCACTAATCGGTCCATCTACAATTTCAGTAATTTCTTTAATTAACTCGATAAAATTTCTTCCTTCGCGCGCAACCAAAGATGGATTTGTTGTTACGCCATCCAAAATTCCAAGTGCTTCTGCTTCTTTGATTTCGTTAATATTTGCCGTATCAATAAAAAATTTCATTCTATTTTTTCCTTTTAATTATATAATTCTGTTAAATCTTCGCCTTTTGAAGATAAAATTGTGTAATCTTCTGGGTTTGATGTATCGTCAATTTCCAATTTTATCCTTAATAAATATTTGAATTGCCATTTAATAATCAAAGATTTGAATCCACCTTCTTTTAACATATGCCAAATTGCGGGTGAAACTTTAATTCGTAAACTTCTAACTTTTCCTTCGTTTTTATGTCGTTTAATCCAATCTTCTAAATCGTGAATTGTGTTGGATTTTTTCTGCAAGATTCCAGTACCATTACAATAAGGACAAGCTTCGTGAGTTGATTGAAGAATATTTTCACGAATTCGTTCACGAGTAATTTGCATTAATCCAAAATCTGTCATCGGAAGAAGTACAACTTTTGCTCTGTCTTTTCTGAATTCTTTTTTCAATTCATCATAAACTTTCTTTCTATTATATTCTACTTGCAAATCAATAAAATCTACAACAATTAACCCACCAATATCGCGTAATTTGAGTTGTTTTGTAAGTTCTCTTGCTGCTTCCAAATCTGTTTTAAGAGAATTGATTTCTTGTTCTCGCCTTCTGGCGTATTTTCCTGAATTAACATCAATAACTGTCATTGCTTCGGTGTGTTCAATTATTATATGTCCACCACTTTTTAATGCAACTTTTCTACTATGCAGAGATTCAATTTGCTCATGAATTTTGAAATCTTCAAATATTGTTGAATTACTTTTATAAAACTCAATTTTATCTGCCCAATCTGGATGAACCGCTTTTATGTAATTTCGAATTTCTTTGTGAATTTTTTTGGAATCGATAAATACTTTTGTTACATCTGGTGTAAATAAATCGCGAAATATAGATGTTGTTGTACTTAAATCGATATGCAAAAGAGATGGCGGAGTTAGTTCCATTCCACCAGATTCAATGTTTTTCCATTCTCGCATCAAATATTTAATATCCGAGCCAATTATATCAGCATCCAAACCTTTTGCAGCTGTTCGAATTATCAAACCAAAATTTTCTGGAAGAAGTTCTCTTGCGATTCTACGTAATCTTTTTCTTTCCTTAAAATCTGCAATTTTTTTGGAAATTCCGACTCGATTATCGAATGGAACCAGCACTGTAAACCTTCCAGCAAGTGATGGAGATGAAGTTACGCGAACACCTTTTCCTTTTACCGGTTCTTTAATAATCTGAACGATTACTTTTTCGCCTCTTTTTAATGTTGGAGTTTCAACTCCGCCTTTTATTTGAAGAAGTGGTTTTTCGAATAAATAATTAAATTTTTCGCGTTTTGCCAGTATTTCTTCTGGAATATCGTCATCACTATCATCATCTTTAAAATTATCGTCTCTATCACTTAATTTTTCAATATCAGCAAAATGTAAAAATCCATCGTGCTTCATTCCAATATCGATAAAAACTGCTCTTATTCCCGGTAAAATTCTTGCGACTCTACCAAGATAAATATTTCCGACCATTCGTCCTTTTTCAACGTGGTCTATAAAATAGTCGGATAGATTTCCATCTTCAACTATCGCAACTCTGTTTTGAAATGCAGAACTGCTAATTAATATTTCTTTTGCCATAATTACTCAAAACTTTCATTTTTCTCTTTTAGCAACCAAAAGAGAATTCTATTTAAAAACATTTTATTAATTTCATTTGCATCGCCAAGCGATACAAATTTTCCCGATTCTATTTCTTCCTTGTGGTTTTTTACAACGCTAATTAGTTCAGAATATGACTGAACTTTCAAAACATTTGGTACTAAATATTTTATTCCATCAACTTTTCTAAAATACCAAATTGCATTCTTTTTTGCATTGTTTAAACCCGTAGTATTCTCGCCATATTCTATTTCAATTAGACGAATATGGTCTGAAAAAGCATCAAATATTTGCTTAATTGTTACTTCGCTTGGAATTTCACCTTTTCTAATTTCCTCAAATTGCTTAAAAATAAAGGGATTTCCTAATGCTCCGCGTGCAATCATTACTCCATTTACATAATTTTTGTTTATTATGGAATCACATTCTTCAGCTGAAAAGAAAAATCCATTTGCAAAAATAGGCATTTTATATTTCGATTTAATATCAGCTAAAATTTCATAATTCGGATGAATTTCGCTGTTTTCGTGTGCATATTTTGGGTGAATTATAACAAAATCCACACCTTCATTTTCAGCAATTTTAAGATTTTCATTTATTTTATTTTTTGATAATCCTAATCTTATTTTCACTGAAATTGGAATTTCTCCAGCAGATTTTTTCATCGCACGTAATATTTCGGCTAATTTCAACTGATTTTCTAATAACGCAGCTCCTAAACCCAATTTTACAACTTTTGATACTGGGCAACCAGCATTCAAATCAATTGTAGAAGGTTGAAATTCCTTAATAATTTTAATTGATTCTGAGATAATATTTGCATCATTTCCTAAAAGTTGAACTCCGATTGGCAATTCCTTTTTCGAAAATACAGCTAAACGTAGCGTTGCAAATTCTCTTTTAACAATTCCTTTGGCGCTAATCATTTGTGTGTAAGTTAATGCTGCACCGTTATTTCTACAAATACTACGAAATGGCTTGTCTGTAATTTCAGCCATCGGTGCTAAAAGCAATTTTTTTTCGATATTTAACTTCTGATAACTCATTTTTTATATTTTTAAACAAAAAAACCCGATTTAAGCAAATCGGGTTTCCTTTATTTAATGTTTTTGATATTACTCAGCAGTTTCATTTTTATCTGAATTATCATTTTGCTTTTTTTTGTCGGGATTTTCTAGTAAAACTTTTCGAGAAAGACTAATTTTGCCTTTTTCGATTTTTATCAATTTTACTTCGATTTCATCACCTTCTTTTAATAAATCAGATGCTTTTTCAACTCTACTATGTGAAATTTGTGAAACGTGTAATAAACCATCTTTATTTGGTAATATTTCTACAAATGCTCCAAAATCCATAAGTTTTTTAACTTTGCCTGTGTATATTTGACCAATTTCCGGTTCAGCAACAAGCAATTTGATGTATTTTTTTGCTTTTACAGCAAATTCCATTTGAGGTCCGTAAATATTTACTTTTCCGTCTTCTTCGATTGTAATTTCAACATTAAATTCCTTTTGGATTTTTTGAATTACTTTTCCAGCGGTTCCAATTACTGCACCAATACTTTCTGGATTAATATACAAACTATCAATTACAGGTGCCCATTGAGAAATATTTTCGTTTGCTTTATCGATTGTTTGGTTCATAATTCCAAGAATGTGTAATCTTCCAACTCTAGCTTGTTCCAACGCATTTTGCATAATTTCATACGAAATTCCTTGAATTTTAATATCCATTTGGAATCCTGTAATTCCATCAGCAGAACCAGCAACCTTAAAATCCATATCACCAAGATGATCTTCATTTCCGAGAATATCAGAAAGAATTGCGTATTTATCGCCTTCTTTAATCAATCCCATTGCAATTCCTGCAATTGCTTTTTCTACAGGAACACCAGCGTGCATCAATGCTAAAGAACCAGCACAAACAGTTGCCATTGAAGATGAACCGTTTGATTCGAGAATATCAGAATTTAAACGAATTGTGTAAGGAAATTTTCCTTCGGTTGGGAGAATGCTTTTTAGCGAGCGTTCAGCTAAATTTCCGTGCCCAACTTCTCTTCTGCCAACGCCTGAATATCTTCCAGTTTCTCCAACAGAAAATGGAGGAAAATTGTAATGAAGCATAAAGCGTTTTGTATATTCTTCTTTCAATCCGTCAATTATTTGTTCATCACGTTTTGTTCCCAAAGTTAAGGTTGTTAAACTTTGTGTTTCTCCACGTGTAAATAACGAGGAACCGTGTGTGCGGTGAATACAACCGATTTCGCAAGTAATTGAACGAATTTGTGTAGTATTTCTACCATCAAGTCTTAATCCGTCAGTTAGAATTCTTTCACGCATTAATTTCTTTTCTAAATCATGAAGAACTTGAGCGATAATTTTTTCTGATTCTGGATACTTTTCTGCAAGTGCTTCTTGAACTTTCGTGTTTAATTCCTTGTTTTTTTCAGCTCTTTCTTCTTTACCAAGAACTGTTGCAACAAGAGTTTTATATTCCTCAAAAGCTAAAGCATTAATATCAGAAAGCAAATCTTCATCAATTACAGGTGGAATTATTTCCATTTTTGGTTTGCCAACTTCTTTTTGCATTTCAAGTTGCATTTCAACAATTTTTTTAATTGCTTGATGAGCAAAAATTAATGCTTCAAGTATTTCTTTTTCAGATACTTGTAGTGCTTCGCCTTCAACCATCATAATTGAATCAGCAGTTCCAGCAACAACTAATTCCATATCAGATAATTTAATTTGGCTTTCTGTTGGATTTATAACCAAATTCCCTTCGATTCTACCAACTCGCACTTCGCCAATTGGTTCTAAAAATGGAATATTTGATAAAACTAAAGCAGCTGAAGCGCCAACTGCCGAAATAACATCAGCATCGTTTTCTGTGTCATACGAATAAACGAATGCAGCAATTTGAGTTTCGTTTCGATAATTTTCTGGAAATAAGGGACGGATTGGTCTATCTATCAATCTTGCACTAAGAATTTCTTTTTCAGTTGGCTTTCCTTCTCGTTTGAAAAATCCTCCGGGAATTTTACCAGCAGCAAAAGCGCGTTCTCGATATTCAACTGAAAGGGGGAAAAAATCAATATTCTCTTTTGCTTCAGCCGAGGCTACTACAGTAACCAAAACCATTGTTTCGCCATAAGTTACCATAACAGAACCATTGGATTGTTTGGCTAACTTTCCGCTCTCAATAATTAGGGTTTTTCCGCCTAATTCAATTTCTTTTTTAATGTACATTAAGTTTCCTCTTATTTTCTAATGTTGAGTTCTTTTAAGATTTCTCTATATCTGAGAATATCATTTTTTACAAGATATTTCAACAATCTTCTTCTTTTTCCAACCATTTTTAACAAACCTCTTCGTGAAGCGTGATCTTTTGAATGTTCTGAAAAATGGCTTGTTAATTGGTTAATTCTTGTTGTTAGAATTGCAATTTGAACTTCAGTTTTCCCAGTATCTTGTTCATTTTCGCCGAATTTTTTGATTAATTCTAACTTTTCGTCTTTTGTGATTGACATATTGTCTCCTTTTTGGTTTACGATGTAATGGCAGAATTAACCGCCATTAATTAGTTATAAAATATATTTTTTGCGTAGTTTATATCAAATTCAATTTGATTAATTAATTCTTCTTTATCTCCAAATTTCCTTTCATCACGGATATAAAAAAGAATTTCAGTTTTTATGTTCGTACTATAAATATTTTCTTTGAAGTCAAAGATAAAGATTTCTATGATAGATTGATTTAAATTTTCGAAAGTAGGACGCGTTCCGATATTCATAACTCCAAAATATTCATTTTCTTTAATTGCCACTTTTACGCCAAAAACTCCACTTTGTGGAATTACTTTTTTTTCATCTGGCTGAATATTTGCAGTTGGGTAACCAAGTTCTCTGCCACGTTGCGAACCTCGAACTACTTTCCCCCAAAATGTGTAATTTCTTCCGAGCAATGAATTTGCTTCATCAATTTTACCATTTTCAATATAATTTCTGATTATTGTAGAACTTATTGTTTTCTGATTTTGGTTGATTTCGCTTACTTGAGAAACCGAGAAATTGCATCTTGTTGATAAATTTATAAGATTTTTAATATTTCCATCTCTATTTTTACCAAATCTGTGATCGTATCCAATTACTATATGCTTTACACCAACTTTCTGACAAATCATTTTTTCAATAAAATCAGAATAGCTTGTTTGAGAAAATTCCTTTGTAAATTCAATTACAAGAACATTTTCTACACCAAGTGATTCGAAAATATTTAGCTTTTCATCAATAGTAGTTAATAATTTGAAATTAAATTCGGGCGAAATAACAAATCTTGGATGTGGATGAAATGTTACTACAAACGATCGAGAATTCAATTCTTTGGCTTTTTCAGTAACTTCTCTCAGAATTTGCTGATGTCCGTTATGAATTCCATCAAAAGTTCCTATTGTTAAAATCGTGTTTGGATTTTTTTCTATATGTTCTAAACTATAAAATACTTTCATTTTTTTACTTTTCTTTGAAATGAGCTAAAAATTCATCTATTTCAAAAGCATCTTCAGATGAAAATTCACCAATTTTATCTCTTTTTAGATTTTGTAAATATGCACCACAACCTAATTTTTGTCCGAAATCATCTGCAATTACTCGGACGTAAGTTCCTTTTGAAACAGAGATTTGAAATTTTAGAATTGGAATATTTATTGCAAGAATTTCAAATTCACTTACTGTAATTTCTCTTGCTTCACGTTCAAGTTCAACGCCTTTTCTTGCATATTTGTATAATGCTTTACCATTATGCTTAATTGCTGAAAACATCGGTGGAATTTGTAATGTGGTACCCATAAAAGAATCGCGAACTGCAAAAATCATTTCATTAGTAATACTTTCTGTTGATTTTTCTTCGAATACTTCAGTTTCTCCATCCATTGATTTTGTGCGTTTTCCTAAAACGAATTCACCGCAATACGTTTTCCCAAGATTTTGGAGCTTTCCTATTTCTTTTGTTTTACTTCCGGTAGCAAGTATTAATAAACCAATTGCAGCTGGGTCTAAAGTTCCAGAATGACCAACTTTTTTTAATTTTAGATTTCGTTTGATTTTGTTGACAACATCAAACGAAGTCCAACTAATTGGCTTATTTATCAGAACATTTTCGCCTTTTTGGAAATCAGAAACAGAAAAATTAGTGCTATTCTTTGTTATCATTTTCTCTAACTTTTGCTAGAAGAATTTCAATTTCTTCAACATAATCCAAAGTGTCATCTAAATAGAATTCTAATTCGGGAATAAATCGCATATTTTTAATTTTGCTTGCCAAATCTTTTCTTATTTCTATTTTTTTTGATTCAAGTTTTTCAGCTAATGCTTTTCGTTTTTCTTTTTCATAAGTTGAATAGTAAATTCGAGCAATCTTCAAATCTGGTGTTAATTTAACATTCGAAATTGTTATTAATCCAGTTTGATTATCTTCAACTTTAAGAAGAAAAATCTGACTTAATTCTTCTTTTATTAATTTTGCTACTCTTTGTGTTCGAATACTCATTATTTCAACTTTTGTTTGGTTTCTACAATTTTATATGCTTCAATCGTATCGCCAATTTTAATATCATTAAAATTATTGATATTCAGACCACATTCGTAACCTTGTTCAACGTCGCGAACATCATCTTTATAGCGTTTTAATGTAGATAATGAACCTTCGTAAATTGAAATTCCGTCGCGGAAAAGTCTAATTCTATCATTTCTATTTATTTTTCCATCAACAACAAAACAACCAGCAATTGTTCCAACTTTAGGAACTTTGAATGTATCGCGAACTTCAATTGTAGCCACAACTTCTTCTGAAATTAACGGACGCAACATACCTTCTAACGCCGATTTCAACTCTTCAATTGCGTCATAAATGATGTTGTACAATCTTATTTCGACCTTTTCAGTTTCTGCTAATTTTCGTGCTGCAAGATGCGGACGAACATGGAAACCAACAATAATTGCTCGTGATGCTGCTGCTAAAAGTACATCACTTTCAGAAATTGCACCAACACCTTTATGAATAACTTTTACACGTACTTCTTCATTTGATAATTTCATAAATGAATCTGCAAGTGCCTCAACAGAACCATCCACATCACCTTTTACAACAATGTTTAAGTCCTGAATTTGCCCCTTGCTAATTTGAGAAGCAACTTCATCTAATGTTATCATATGAACTTGTCTTTGATCTTGTTCACGCTTAATTTGTTGACGTTTTAAAGCAATTTCGTGTGCCTCTTTTTCAGAATTTACAATTATAAACTGATCGCCAGCTTGTGGAACTCCTTCAAATCCTGTAACAACAACTGGAACTGAAGGTCCAACACTTTTAACTTTATTATTTCGCTCATCAAACATTGCTCGAACTCTACCGAAATTATTTCCAGCTACAAAAGGATCACCAACTTGAAGTGTCCCTTTTTGAACAAGTACTGTTGCAACAACGCCACGTCCTTTTTCTAATTGTGCTTCAATTATAGAACCGCGAGCTTTTCTGTTGTAATTAGCTTTAAGGTCAAGCATTTCAGCTTCAACTAAAATTTTATCTAAAAGATCATCGATGTTCAAACCTTTTTTAGCTGAGATTTCAATACTTTGATATTTTCCACCCCATTCTTCAACTAAAACACCACGATCAGCAAGTTGTTGTTTAATTTTATCAATGTTCGAACCTGGTTTATCAATTTTATTTATTGCAACAATCATAGGAACATTAGCAGCTTGAGCGTGATTTATAGCTTCAATGGTTTGAGGCATTACAGAATCATCAGATGCAACAATTAGAATTACAATATCAGTTACCTGAGCTCCGCGAGCACGCATTGCAGTAAATGCTTCGTGACCAGGAGTATCAAGAAAAGTGATAAATTTACCTCTTACCTCAACATGGTAAGCACCAATGTGTTGAGTAATTCCACCAGATTCACCAGCAACAACGTTCGTTTGGCGAATGTAATCAAGTAATGATGTTTTACCGTGATCTACGTGTCCCATAATAGTTACAACTGGAGGACGCCATTCAAGGGAACTAATTGGATCATTCGTATCAACAAGTGTATCTTCGTGAAGTTCTTCTTGCATTTCTACTTGGAAATCAAATTCATCAGCAACAATTGTAATTGTTTCAAAATCTAATCTTTGATTAATGGAAACCATTAACCCTAAACTTATACATTTCTGAATAACTTCAGAAACCGAAACGTTCATCAAATTTGCTAATTCGTTTACGGCAATAAATTCAGTTACTTTAATAATTGATTTATCTAATTCCATTTGTTCCATAATTCTTTCTTGAATTATAGCTTTTTCTTTCTTTTTCTTTTTTCTGAATGACGCTCTATCTACAACTGAACTTTCTTCATCCATTGCAAGCATCGTTTTTCTAATTGTATCTTGAACTTCTTGTTTATCTATTTCAAACTTTTTAACTTTTTTCTTTTTCTTATTTGGCGAAGAATCTGTTTCGTCTTCTTTACGTTTTTTTACTTTTAGTTTCTTCTTCGGTGAATTATCATCACTACCTTTTGGTACTACAACTAAATCTTTTGGTTTCGGATCAATTGTCTTTGTATCCTCAGCAACAGGTTTTGGTTTATGAAACGGAGGTCTGGTTCCATGATGTTTATGTGGTTGAGATTGACCTTGTCCTTCTCCGCCTTGACTTGGTCCGTGTTGTGGGCGGCGATGTTGTTCTCTCGGCTGACTTTGACTTGGAGTTCGGTTTTGGTTATTATTTGTTGAACCGTCTTTATCATCTCTAAATTTCTTTTTCTTAGGTCTTTTCTTGTTTCTATCTTCAAGATTAATTTTCCCAAGAACTTTTAAGCCAACTTCGCGTTCATTTAATTCTTTTTCAGAGGCAGTTACATATTTTTTGGGTTCACCAATTTCATTTACAACTTCAATAACCGGTTCAATTTGAGGAATTATAGGTTCAAATACTTCAACTTTTTTGATTTCCTCTTTTAGAACTTCCTTTTTTTCTTGAACTTTATTTGAGTCATGTTTAGGTGGAACAATTTTATGTTCGTTTTTATGATGATTTTGAACATTTTTCTGTTGATGTTGATGAAACTCTTTTGGATGATGTTCATATTTTTTCTCTTGCTTCTCGAAGCGAGCTTTCTTTTCTTCAAATTCTCTTAAATCAATTTTGCCGACAACCTTCAAACCAACATGTGGTTCTTCTTTTTTAGTTTCAACTTGAGGTTTGGTAATTTCTTCTACTTTTTCTTGTTCTACTTTTACTTCCACTTGTTGTACTTCAGCTACTTTTGATTCCTCGCGGACATCTTTTTTTTCTTCTTTTTGAAAATTCTTATGCTGATAATTCTTTTGGAAATCATCAATTTTTTTTTGATGTTTTTTTGCGTCAGATTTTTCTTTCTTAAACTTTTCTTCCAATAAATCGAGCATAACATCAGATAAAGGAGTCATATTTGTCTTTCTACCAAAACCCTTATCATCTAGGTAAGCAATTATCACATCAGTCGAAATTTTTATTTCCGATGCATATTGATAAAGCCTAATTTTTTGTTGTTTTTCAGACATATATTAATTGCTCCTTATTCTTCTTCAAATTGATCTTTTAATATTTCTATGATTTCTTTAGCTTTTTCTGGTGTTATTCCATTTATTTGAACTAATTCATCAACTCCAGCAGTTAAAACTTCAACAGCAGTATCGAAACGGTTTTCAATTAGTAGATCAACAATTTCAGCTGATAATTCTTCTCGTAATTCTACCAATTCGATGTCGTCTTCATATTCATCAAATGGTTTTTCTTCGCGAATTACATCAATATCGTAACCTGTTAACTTCATAGCAACTCGAATATTTACGCCATTTCTTCCGACAATTAAAGAAACTTGGTCGTTATCTGCCCAAACTGTGCATTTCTTTTCTGCTTCGTTAATTTCAATTGCTTTCAATTTTGCAGGAGCTAACGCTCTTTGAATATAAACAATCGGGTCAGATGTATAGTTAATTACATCAATATTTTCGTTGTTTAGTTCGCGAACAATTGCGTGAATGCGAACTCCTTTCATTCCTACGCAAGCACCAACTGCATCAATTCTATCATCTTGCGATGATACGGAAACTTTTGCTCTTTCTCCAGGTTCGCGGGCAATGTCATGAATTTGGATAATTCCATCATAGATTTCTGGAATTTCAATTTCAAACAATCTACGTAAAAATGTATTATCTGCTCTTGAAATGATAATGTTTGGACCTTGATTGGTTTTTCTTACTTCTTTTACAACGGCGCGAATAGTTTCGCCTTTTCGGTATTTTTCTTTTGGAATCATTTCCGAACGTGGCATAAGAAGTTCGTGCTTGTTATGATTTATTAGAATATCATTTTTTCTTACTTGATATATATCGCCAACAATAATTTCACCTAACATATCATCATATTCTTTGTAAACTATGTCTTTTTCCACTTCGCGAATTCTTTGATTCAAAGTTTGTCGAGCAAGATTTATCAATCTTCTTCCAAAATCCTCTAATTTCAATTCTTCAACAAACATATCGCCAATTTCAAGTTCATCTTCATTTCCTTTTCTTTCTACTTCTTCAAAGGAAATTTGAAGTGCTTCATCTTCCACTGTTTCAACAATTTCTTTTTCTAGGAAAATTTGGATATCACCTTTGCTCATATTTACAATTACTTGAAAATTTGCCTCAAGTCCGTATTTTTTTCGAACTAGAACACCAAATATTTCCTCAACTATTCCGCCAAGAACATCTTTGTCCAAATTTTTTTCACGTGCCATTTGTGCAAAAGATTCTACAATCAAACTATTCATTTTCTGATTCCTCCGTTAAAAAGAAATTATTACGTTAGCTTTTTTTATTTTTTCAAAATCAATTAGTATTTCGTTATTATCAACTTCAAAGTACATTTCTTTTCCAAGAATTTTAATAAGTTTTCCTTGAATTGCTTTTTCGCTTTCATTCAAACTTATTTCAAATATTCTACCAATATTTTTTTCGTATTGTTCAAGATAAATTAATGGTCTTTCAATTCCTGGAGAAGAAACATCCAATCTGTATTTTGAGGGAATCAATTTTTCATCATCAATAATTTTTTCAACTTGTCTGGAAATTGTTCTACAAAAATCAGTTGAAATTCCGATTCTATTGTCGATGTATATTTCAACAACTCTGTTTTGTTCACTACCTCGCCAAACAAATTCAATTAGAAAGAAATCATTTTCTTTTGCTATTTCTTGAACTTTTTCGAATAATTTGTCTTTTTCTGTCATTTTCAGTCTCATGCTAAAAAAAATCGCCCCTTTTGGGGCGATTTCTGGAAAACAAAACTAATACAATTTTCCTATTTTTGCAAATATTTATCTTATTTTTGAATAATTTCTCGAGATTTTAATGAAAAAGTTCCTAAAATTGTTTTTGTTTTCAATTCTTGGCATAATTGTTTCTTTTTTACTTCTTACTCTTTTTTTAAGTGATAAATATATTGTTGAGAAATCGATTAACATTTCAGGCGATAATGAAAAAATATTTAATGAAATTGCCGATTTTCATACTTGGCAAAATTGGAATCCTTGGATGACAACTGATTCCACAATGATAAATTCTTTTACAATTGATACGAACTACATTGGTTCCAAATGGAAATGGGATAGCAAAATTTTAGGAATTGGCGAAGTTACAATTCTTAAAGTTAATAAACCAAAATTTATCCAATCAAAATTGCATTTCATTTTGCCAAAAGAAAGTGTTGTAATTGAAGAATGGAAGGTTGAACAAATTGATGCAAAACAAGTTAAGGTAAGTTGGAAACATTCCGGGGAGTTAAATTATCCTTTTGGTAGATTTTTGGGATTGTGGGCAACTAATATTCTTGAACCAAGTTTTGAGAAAGGTTTAAAAAAACTCAAAAATATTTTAGAACAGAAGGAAAATTAAACTGATGTTTTTTCTTTACAATTATCTGAGTTCTGACACTTTGCATAAATATTAAATACGTAACTATGTGGCTCTAAATTAAATTTTCTTCCAACTTTATTTACGATTTCCTGTATTTCTGGTTCAACAAATTCCCATATTTTTCCGCACTCTTCGCAAATAATGTGATCATGTTGTTTTCTCTGAAAGTTCGATTCATACATTGTAATGTTATGCTCAAAAACTCGCCGCGAAAGTAATTCACATTGTACTAATAATTCCAATGTATTATATATAGTGGCTCTCGATACTTTTGAACCGTTATTTTGCATTTTCACAAAAAGTTCTTCAGCTTTAAAATGCTTTTCAAAAGCTAAAGCAAAATCTAAAATTTCGAACCTTTGTGGTGTAATTCTGAAACCTTGTTTCAAAAAACTAAAAAATGCATCGTGTGCTTGTTTTTTTTCCAATTTTTCTCCAACGTTTTGTTAAAAATATAAAAAATTTGTTTCTTATCCTTATTTAGATTAAGTTTAGATAAGCAAAATTAAAAAAATAATTCAATATTTTAAAATCTGTAGGAAATATGAAATTTAGAAACGCAAGTCAATTATTAAAAGGCGAACAATCTCAAATATTAGATATAGATTACTCACATCCATCAGCTCGTAGAATTATTGAAGTTGGATTTACTCCCGGCGAAGAAATTATAGTTGTTGGAAAATCAGCTTTTAATGACCCAATTGCATATTCCGTTCGTGGAACTGTAATTGCAATTAGAAAATCAGAAGCAAGCTGCATTCAAGTTAGGTAGAAGTGTTTCTCGTTTCTCTCGTTGGTCCACCAAATTCAGGCAAAACAACACTTTTTAATTTATTAAGTGGACAAAAAGTAAAAACAGTAAATTATCCAGGTGCAACTATTGAGTACTATCATTCCAAAATTGATAAAAAGTTTGGTTTTGATGTTGAACTTATTGATACACCAGGAATAATCAGTTTGATTCCTGCTTCAATTGACGAAATTATTACAATAGACGGAATTTATTCACATCCAGAATATGGAACTCCCGATTTAATTATTACAACCGTAGATGCTAGCCAACTTTCCCGCCATTTAGTTCTTGTTAATGATTTAATTGAAGCAAATTTCAATGTTGTTGTAGCAATTACAATGAACGATATTTTAGCTCGAAAGAACTTTGAAATTGATTTTTCAAAATTGAGTAATGAGTTATCAATTCCCGTAATAAAAATTGACACTCTTAAGGAAAATGGAATTGATAATTTGGTGAAGATTATTAAAGATTATTCCGAAAAAAACAAAAATCAGAAAGAAATTAAAAGAATAAACGAAGATACCCTTGCTCTTGTTGAGAAGTACAATAAAATATCTGAAATAGAGAAAAAAGTAATGATTTCTAAGAATTCAGGAATAATCAACCTGTTGAATGACTTCAAAAATTTACACAAACCTGATGATATTTCGCTCAAAATAGATGCAATTTTACTAAGTAAAACTTGGGGATTACTTTTTTTCTTTTTTGCAATGTCAGTTACTTTTGCTTCTGTTTTTTGGGTTGCAGCTCCAATTATGGATTTAATTGATTATGGTTTTGCATACATTTCTGAATGGATTACTACTTTGTTCGGAATAAATTGGTTAACACAACTTCTTGCTAATGGCTTAGTTGCTGGTTTTGGTTCTGTCGCAGTATTTGTTCCACAAATTTTAATTTTATTCTTAATTCTTGGTTTGTTAGAAGATTCAGGATATTTAGCACGCGGAGCAATGTTAGTTGATAAACCACTTTCCAAATTAGGTTTGAATGGAAGATCTTTCGCTCCAATGGTTTCAGGATTTGCTTGCGCTGTTCCAGCAATTATGGCGGCAAGAACAATTCCAAATAGACGTGAAAGGCTACTTACTATTTTTATTTTACCTTTATTAAGTTGTTCAGCTAGAATTCCCGTTTATTTACTTCTCATTGGATTTCTTGTTCCAACCACAGGTTCTTTGACTGCTGGAATTATTTTAGCTTCTATCTACTTACTTAGTATAGTTTCATCACTTGTTGCTGCTGGAATTATTAATAAATTTAAGAACTCCATAATTCCAAATCAAGACCATTCTTCATTTATTTTGGAATTACCCACTTACAAAAAACCAAAGTTTAACAATGTTTTTTTTAATGCTTTTACAAGTACAAAATCTTATATCATAGGTGCTGGACCAATAATTCTCATTTTTTCAATTGTCCTTTGGGCATTAACTTTCTTTCCCGCTGGAATTGATAATTCTATTTCTAACGAAAATGGCAATTTTGAGCAACAACTAATTGAAAATTCGTATGCTTCAAATATTGGAAAATTCCTTGAACCTGCTGTTTCACCATTAGGAGTTGATTGGCGTGTTGGAGTTGCAATTATTACATCTTTTGCTGCTCGCGAAGTCTTTGTAAGTTCTATGGCATTAATGTTTCAAGTAAATATTTCTGATGAAGATTCTATTCAAAAATCTCTTCTTAAAAATATGCAAAAAGCCAAAAAGAGTGATGGAACGAAGGTTTTTACAACTTCTTCAATTATTGGATTAATAGTATTTTTTATTATTGCTATGCAATGTGTGTCAACTTTAGCAATTACTAAAAAGGAAACTGGAAGTTGGAGAATGCCAATTCTTCAATTTGTAATTTACACGATTTCAGCATATATTTTAGCAGTAAGTTCTGTAAATCTTATTAAATTTTTAGGTATTGCTTAAAAGATGAAACCCGAATATCTGCCTTCTATTAGTACAAACAATGTTTTACGCCCGACTTTTGTTGAGATTAATTTAGAACAATTAAAACTCAACTATCTCAACATCAAACAGCATGTCGGAAATTGCAAAATTATGCCTATTCTTAAAGCAAATGCTTATGGACATGGATTGATAAGAGTTGCAAAATTGATGCAAGAAATTAATGCTGATTATCTTGGAGTGGCAGTTCTTGAAGAAGGAATATTGCTTCGGGAAAGCGGGATAACTTTGCCAATTCTTATTCTTGGTGGAATTTTAGGTGATCAAATCCCATTATTTTTAAAACATAATCTTACAATTACGGCTTCGTCTCTCGAAAAGATAAAACATATTAGTGAAATTGCAAAAAGTATGAACAAAACTGCAAAAGTTCATCTTAAAATTGATACTGGAATGGAAAGACTTGGAGTTCATTATTATAACGCTGAAAATTTCATTTCGAAAGCGTTTACTTTCCAAAATATAGAAATCGAAGGACTTTTTTCTCATTTTGCTGATTCTTCATCAAATAATTCAGAATATACAAATTTACAAATTGAACGCTTTTCTCAAATTGTAAATTTTTCTACCAAAATGGGTTATAATTTCCCATTAATTCACATTTCAAATTCTGGTGGAATATTACAATACCCAAATGCAAACTTTTCTATGGTTCGTCCAGGAATTATGCTTTATGGTGTTTATCCAAGTAATGAAGTTATTAAATCTGTAAAAGTTATTCCAACTTTGGAATGGAAATCGCGAGTTGTTTATTTCAAAGTAATTAAATCAAATCATCCCGTTGGTTACGGTGGAAATTGGGTTGGTGAAAATGACATCAGAGCTGTTACAATTCCAGTTGGTTATGGCGATGGCTATTTTCGTTCTATGAGTGGCAAAGCAAAAGTTATAATTCGCAATAATAAATACGATGTTATTGGTACAATTTCGATGGATCAGATAATTGTAAATATTAATTGGGATTCTTCTTTTAACAATGATGATGTTGTTTTGCTTGGTAAAATGGGCGATCAAGAAATTACAGCAGAAAATTTAGCAGAATGGGCAAATACAATTCCTTATGAAATTCTAACTAATATTAATTCCCGAGTTCCTCGTATTTATAAATCTTGAATAAGTTTTTTTGATTTTTCCCATAAATTTTCAGAATGGAAGAATTGAATAAATCACAAAATCTGTTGATTTTGTGACTCAAGCAGTTTTATTAAATGCGAGTTTGTTTTAATAATTTCAGTTGGATTTCCATCGCCAATTATTTCACCATCTTTCATAACAAGAATTTTGTCGAATTTTTCAAGATTCAGTAATCTATGCGTAATAAATACTAATGTTTTATTTGCTGAGACTTCAAAAATCATTTCGAAAATGGATTTTTCGTTTAGTGAATCAAGATTTGCGGTCGGTTCATCAAAAACAAGAATTTCAGCATCTTTTAATAACATTCTTGCAATTGCCAGACGTTGCTTTTCGCCACCACTTAATTTTATTCCATTTTCACCAACCCAAGTATTTATTTTTTCGGGAAGTGTGTTTATTTTATCGCTCATTTTTACTTTTTCAAGAACTGACTGAATTTCTTCTTCAGTTAAATTTTCTTTAGCAAGTTGTAGATTTTGAAGAATTGTTCCATTAAAAAAGTGTGAATTTTGCGAAACTAAAGCCATTTTACTTCTCAGATAATCAAGATTTAGCGATTTCACATTTTCACTGCCAATTAATATTTTCCCAGAATTAACATCCCAAAAGCGAAATAATAGATTAATAATCGTAGATTTTCCCGAACCACTTTGACCAACAATTACAATTTTTTCATTGCTTTTTATCTCAAAATTGGCATTTTTTAGAACAATTTTATTTTGTTCGTAGCCGAAATTCACATTATCAAA
Source organism: Melioribacter roseus (assembly GCA_020726285.1). Lineage (GTDB taxonomy): Bacteria > Bacteroidota > Ignavibacteria > Ignavibacteriales > Melioribacteraceae > WGAL01. Next base: position 173,831 of record DYSW01000001.1, on the reverse strand, counting down.
TTTGATTGAAAAATATGAAATATTATTTTTTTTACTTTCTGTTTCATCAATTGTTGATTTTTCATCAATTATTTCAAAAATTCTTCTCCCTGAAGAAATACTCGTTTCAAGATGATGAATCATTGTTGGAATGGGCAAAACTGCTTCGAATGCCGACATCGTTCCTACAATTAATACTGCCAAATTGATGCCCGTTAAATTCCCAATTGCAACTTCTGGAATTGCGTAAATCATTGTAAATAATAAACTTATATTCATTACCAAAGTAATTAGTGATTCATTCAAACCATCAATAAAAAACATTTTGAATTGCAAGTAATTTAATCTTCTACTTGTTTTTTTGTATTCCTTTTCAAATTTTTCTCTTTCGTTAAAAACTATCAATTCTGTTAAACCTTGTGTTAAATCAATTGATAAAATATTTAACTTCGTGCGTGTTTCAACCAATTGTTTTCCGAGATTTCTTCCGATTCTTTTCGTAAAATTCGGGACAAATATTCCAGCTAAAAGCAAAGTTATTACAATTATTACAGAAATTATTGGACTGAAAAATCCAAAAATAAAATACATCATTAAGATAATTCCAACCGCAACAATTGGTGGATAAATTATTCGAATATAAATGTGCTCAAGATTTTCTACATCCGCAACAATTCGTGCAAGCAAATCGCCACTTCGAAATTTTGCCAAACCCGCAGGTGCAAGCGGTTCAATTGCTTCATAAAACCAAACTCGGAATTTAGCAAGTAATTTGAAAGTTGTATTGTGCGAAAGTAATCGCTCGGAATATCTTAAAACTCCACGTGATATTCCAAAAAAACGAACTCCGACAACCGAAACTTGCAAGAAAGCAAGCGGTGTATGTATCGCTGCTTTCGAAATAAGCCAAGCACTAACCATCAACAAACCGATGCTACTTCCTATTGTCAAAAATCCAATTAAAGTTGTAAAAGCCATAATCCATTTGAACTTTTCAGCAACTTTTAACAATCGTATGAATTCTTTCATAATTTGCCTCTGTAATTGCTGAAAAATTCAAAATACTTCCCTTTTTGTTGCAAAAGGAAGTGATGTGTTCCCGTTTCCACAATATTCCCTTTCTCAAAAACGAAGATAAAATCGGCTAAAATTACTGTATTTAATCTGTGTGCAATTGTAACTACGGTTTTGTTTTCAGATAATTTATTTATTTTATTTTGCAATTCATCTTCAATTTCAGCATCAAGATTTGCAGTTGGTTCGTCAAGTAAAATTAATCGAGATTTTTTTAGAAAAGCCCGAGCAATTGCAATTCTCTGAATTTGCCCGCTACTTAAATTTATCCCTTTTTCACCAATAATTGTATTCATTCCGTTTGGAAGAGAATTCACAAACTCAGTAAGATTAGCAAATTCAATTGCTTCCCAAATTTCTTGTTCAGTTGCATTTTCGTTAGATATTTTAAGATTTTCTTCTATTGTTCGATAAAAAAGATAAGGTTTTTGCGAAATGTAAGTAATTCCAGAATACCAACTCTGCTTTGTAAAATCTGAAATTTTTTGGTTGTTGAAGAATATTTCGCCTGAATTTGGATAAATAAATTTCAGCAAAAGATTAAAGAAAGTTGATTTTCCTGCACCACTTTCTCCAACAATTGCAATTTTACTTCCGGAATTAATTTTGATATTCAAGTTATCGATTACATTTGTTTTTCCATCGTAACTAAAGTTCAGATTTCTCATCTCTATTGTAAAATCGTCATCCCAATTACAAATAATTTTTTCGTTAACATTTTTTGGATTCTCATCAAACATAGCAAAAATTGATTTTGAAGCTGTTACTCCATCAATTCCAGCATGAAAACTTGAGCCAAGTTGGCGAAGTGGAAGATAAAATTCTGGAGCAATAAGCAGAACAAAAAATCCATCAACAAAATCCATTTTATCAAAAATTAAGCGAATTCCAATTTCAACAGCAACAATTGCAATGCTAATCGTGGAAAGTAATTCCAATGCCAAAGCTGAAAGGAAAGCAACTTTTAGAACGCCAATTGTTGTTTGCCGAAATTCTTCGCTAATTTCACTTATTTTTTTTGTCTGAAATTTACTTTTTCCGTACAATTTTAGAGTTGTTAAACCTTGCATTACATCAAAAAAATGTGAACTTAAAAAATTTAATGTTTTCCACTGACGTTTGCTCAAATTTTCAGCTCGTTTTCCAATTAAAATCATAAACAATGGAATTAACGGAGCAGTTGCAAAAAGCACCAATCCAGAAATCCAATCAATGGGAAAAACGAATGCGATTATTAAAATTGGAATTAATGTAGAAAGGAATACTTGTGGTAGATAGCTGCTAAAATATGCTTCAAGTTTGTTGATTCCTTCAGTAAGAATATTACTAATTTCCCCGCTTTTTTCATTTGATAGATTTGACGGACCTTTGTCAAAAAGAGTTGAAGATAATGTTTCGCGAAAATGATTTTTAATATTTTCAGAGATTTTGAACGAAAAATAAGTTTTCAGCCACATCAAAATACTTTTTACTGAAGCTACTATTGCAAAAAGTAAAATCAGTTTTAGAACTTGCTGAAGTATTTTCTTTTCGAGAAATACACTATTGACAATTATTGCAAGCAATTTGGTTGATAAAATTGTGGTAAGTGAAATCAAGATGCCTAAACTAATAGTTAAAATAAACGGAATTTTAGCTTTTTTAAGTATAGAAAGTAACTTTTTGTCGAAGTTCATAAGTCAGATTTTTATTGTACAAAGTAATGGTCTAAAATAAAAATCCCAAATGTCTTTTTTAGGAACATTTGGGATAAAAACAGATTAACTATTTGATTAATATTCTAATTCTGAATCTTTTGTAACACGTTTTTTGAAAACAATATACGACCAAGCTTGATAAACTAAAACAAATGGAACCAGAATAAAAGCAACAATTGTCATTACTTCAAGCGTATATGGAGAAGCCGAAGCATTATAAATTGTTAGATTATTTGCTGGATCTGTTGAAGAAATCATAACATTTGGGAATAAAGTAACAAAAGCAGTAATTGTTACAAAAACGATTGTAAGAGCAGTCATAATAAAACTTAAACCAGCTTTTTCTTGTTTTAAGAATAAGCCAGAAAGTAAAAGAGCAACTGCTGCAATACCTGGAAGAGCTAACATTGCTAAACCTTTAGCTTGAAAAGCTTGAACTTCAAAGAAAGTATAAAGAACAAATACAACTGCAACAACAACTGCAGGTAAATATAATTTGTTCGCAACAGCTTTAACTGAGTTCAACATTTCACCGCCAACTTTAAGAGTTAGAAAAATTGAGCCGTGATACATAAACAATACTACAAAAGTAATTCCACCAACTAATCCATAAGGATTTAATAAATTGAAAAATCCTCCTGTGTAAGTCATTGTTTCATCGATTGGAACTCCGCGGAGTAAGTTTGCAACTGCAACTCCCCAAAGTAATGCGGGAATGAAGCTACCTAGGAAAATCATCCAATCCCAACCATTTCTCCAAACTAAGCTTTCTTCTTTACTTCTAAATTCAAATGCAACTGCTCGGATAATTAATCCGAAAAGCATCAAAAATAGAGGAAGATAGAAACCGCTGAATAAAGTTGCATACCAATGTGGGAAAGCTGCAAAAATAGCACCACCTGCGGTAATCATCCATACTTCGTTTCCATCCCAAAAAGGTCCAATAGAATTGATAATTACTCTTTTTTCATCATCTTTTTTAGCAATAAAAGGAAGTAAAATTCCAACACCGTAATCAAACCCTTCTAAGAAGAAGAATCCAATAAACAAAACAGTGATAAGTATAAACCAAACAATATTCAAGTCCATATTTAACCTCCTTATGCTTCTTTTATTGTTTCGTGATCAAAAACTTTTTCCATATCCATTGAGGCGTATTTCTTCCACAATCTAACAGCGAATACAATTAATACTGCATAAATTAATGTATATCCAATTAATGAAAATGTGGCTTCAAAAGAATCAACTGCTTTCGAAACACCATCTTCAGTTTTGAATAAACCGAAAACGAGCCAAGGCTGGCGTCCCATTTCTGTATAAATCCAACCAGTAGCAATTGCAATGTATGGTAAGAAAAGCGAATAGAAGAATATTTTCAAGCCCATTGGCTTACAAACCATCTCCGATTTTCTAGATTTAATAAATCCAACAAGAGCCAAAAGAGACATTAATCCACCAACAATTACCATTATTCTAAACATCCAATATGAAACTGTTACGTTTGGAATGTAATTACCGGGACCATATTTCGTTTCATACTCTGTTTGAAGTGCTTTAATTCCTTTTACTTCTCCTTCAAATGAATTGTAAGCCAAGAAGCTTAAAAATCCAGGAATTTTTATTTCTGCGGAATTAGTTTGTGATGCTTGATCAATTATTGAAAAAACTGAGAATGAAGCTGGGTTTTCTGTCTCCCACAATGCTTCGCCTGCTGCTAATTTCATAGGTTGAGTTTGTCCTAAATGTTGTGCTTGTACGTGACCAATAAGCATAACCATCACAACTCCAACTAAACCGTAAATAGCGCCAAAACGGAAAGATTTTTTGAATGGACCGATATTTTTTGTTTTCTTCATAAAATGCCAAGCACTTATTCCCATAATAAAAAATCCTGCTTGTGTTATTCCAGAGAAGAAAACATGTGGGAATTGTAACCATAAATGTGGATTTCCAATTAATGCGAAAAAGTCCACCATTTCGGCACGGTTTGCTGTTGAATTGATTACATATCCAACTGGTTCTTGCATAAACGAATTTGCGGCTAAAATCCAAATTGCAGATAAATTTGAGCCGATTGCTACAAGCCAAATTGTTGCAAGATGAACTTTTGGTGAAAACCTCTTCCATCCAAATATCCACAATCCAATGAAAGTTGATTCCATATAGAATGCGAGTAAAGCTTCAATTGCAAGTGGGGCTCCGAATATATCGCCCATAAAGCGGGAATATTCTGACCAGTTCATACCGAACTGAAATTCTTGTACGATACCTGTTGCAACACCCATTGCAAAGTTAATTAGGAATAGATTCCCCCAATATTTCGCCATTTTTTTGTAATCCTCATCACCACTTGTAACATAAATTGTTTGCATTATTGCAAGACCAATAGTTAATCCAAGAGTAAGGGGAACAAAAAAGAAATGGTAAACGGTAGTGATCGCAAATTGCCATTGCGATAATACGAGTACATCCATTTAACCTCCTACGGTTTTTATTAATTAGTTGTTCTGAAAATAAAACTTGCCAATCAAAAATAACTACTTAAAATAGTAAATTACTTACAAGAAAAAAGATTTTTTATCTTTTTTTAGATATTTGGTATTATTTTAATCGTTTTAATAGTTCTGTTAGGATGTTTTCTTTCTGCACTCTAACTTGTTGCATACTATCTCTTTCTCGTAAAGTTACTGTTCCATCTTCAAGAGTTTGAGTATCAATCGTTATACAGAATGGCGTACCAGCTTCATCTTGTCGGCGGTATCTTCTTCCTACTGCACCTTTATCATCATAAAATACACGTAAAAATGGACGTAATTCCGATTCAATTTCTCTTGCAATTTCTGGCATTCCATCTTTTTTAACTAAAGGAAAAATTGCAGCTTTAATTGGTGCAATTCGTGGATGGAATCGTAACACAACTCTTGTTTCTCCTTCAACTACTTCTTCATCGTAGGCATCAACCAGAAACATCATAAATCCGCGGCTTGCGCCTGCCGATGTTTCAATAATAAATGGGATGAATTTTTCTTTCGTTTCTTCATCGAAATATTTTTGTGATTTTCCCGAATATTCCTCGTGGCGGGATAAATCGAAGTTTGTTCTGTTATGTATTCCTTCTACTTCGCCCCAACCAAATGGGAATAAATATTCAATATCTGTGGCTTCTTTTGCGTAATGTGCTAATTTATCGGCTGGATGATCGTGATATCTTAGCTTTTCTGAGCTTATTCCCAAATTTGTGTACCATTCTAACCGTTTTGATTTCCAATAATCGTAATGTTTTTTGTCATCTTCTGGTTTCACGAAATATTGCATTTCCATTTGTTCAAATTCACGCGTTCTGAAGAGAAAATTTTTTGTATTTATTTCATTTCGGAATGCTTTCCCGATTTGTGCAATTCCAAATGGTAATTTTTGTCGACTTGCATTTTGAACGTTAAGAAAATTTACAAAAATTCCTTGTGCGGTTTCTGGACGTAAATAAACTATATTTTCTGAACTTTCCAATGGACCAACAAATGTCTTGAACATCAAATTGAAACTGCGCGGTTCAGTAAAATTCCCTTTTGTTCCACAATTTGGGCAATTCAAGAAGCCTAAAATTGATTCACTTAGTTCTTTATTTTCAAAAATTGCTTCGTAAAGTTTATCTAAATTTTCAGAATTTGCTTCCAATTGCAACAATTTTGCCAAATTATCTGGATTCAAATTTTCTTTCATTTCCTGAAAATACTTTTCCTTTTTCTTATCATTTATTTGTTCTGAAAGTGTGTCTAATCTGTAACGGGATTTACATTGCTTACAATCAATCATTGGATCGCTAAAATTATCAACATGTCCCGAAGCTTGCCAAACTTTTGGGTGCATTAAAATGGAAGCATCCAAACCTTCAACATCGTCGCGGTAAGTCATAAATCGCCACCATTCTTCTTTAATATTTTTCAATAATTCAACTCCAAGCGGACCGTAATCCCAGCAACCGTTCAAACCGCCATAAATTTCGCTTGATTGAAAAACAAATCCTCGTCGTTTTGCTAGCGAAACAACTTTTTCTACAACATTTATCTCTTTATTCTGTACGATAATAAACCTCAACAAATTATATATTATTGGTAAATATAATCAATATGAATAATTTTATTTCCAACCTTTTTTACAAGTTGCGTCTTTTTCTGATCTGTACTGATTTTACTTGTTTTCAGAAAATCATTGTATTCCGTGTAACTCATACTTAAAACTTCAGCATCAGAAACAATATTTAGTTGATCGCGACCAGTAACTGCAACTTTTGAACATGCAATAAATGCAAGCAATGAAGCAAATACCAGATATTTCTTTGATAAATTTATGAATCTTTTCATTTTTGTCTTCCTCTATTTTATTTCTTAATGGAAAATATATTAACATATCGTAAAATTTTCAAATTTTGGCTGCCGCTATTTTCAACTTGGTTGATGATGTCTGTAGAAGGACCATTTTTAACATCGCTTATAGCTCGACTTGCAGAGCCAAAATTTAATCTTGCTGCACACGGAATTTCGTTTGCTTTAGCAATGATTATTGAATCGCCAATTATTATGATGATGAGCGCTTCAACTGCAATTGTAGAAGGCAAAAATTCATTACATACTTTACGGCGGTTTGCTTATTCCCTTTCCATTGGAATCACATTTTTTATGTTTATCCTTTTAATTCCGCAAGTATTTAACTTCTTTACTTATAAGATTCTAGATTTACCAGAAAATGTGGCGAAATTAACTTACTACGGAACAATTGCTTTACTGCCATGGCCAGCTGCAATAGGCTTTCGCCGTTTTTATCAAGGACTTTTGATTAAAAATGGCTTAACAAAATTGGTAGCATTTGGAACTATAATTCGGCTTGCTTCAATGTCTGGAACTGCTTTATTTATTTATTTTTTTACCGATATCCCAGGTGTTTTACTCGGTTCAATTGCTCTTTCAAGTGGAGTTGTTTTAGAAGCGATTACAAGTAGATTTATGGTTCAGAAAACAATTGTAAAACTAAATAAAATTAGCAACGATAAAACACGTACATATTTTGAAATTGCACACTTCTATTATCCATTAGCTTTAACTGCAGTTTTAGCAATGGGAATTCAACCAGTTATTACTTTTTTTGTTGGACATAGCAAAATGGCAATTGAATCACTTGCGGTTTTGCCAGTATTAAATGGATTTGTTTTCATTTTTAGAAGTGTTGGACTTTCCTTTCAAGAAGTTGGAATTGCTTTAGTTGATAAAAATGGGGAAAATTTTAGAAAAGTAAGGAATTTTGCTCTGATACTTTCTCTATTTGCAAGTGGAATTTTTGCATTATTTGCATTTACCGACTTATCAATTTTGTGGTTTGGTGTAATTTCTGGCTTAACAACTGAACTTATACAACTTACAAAAATTCCATTACTTGTTTTTTTATTAATGCCATTTTTGTCAGTCACTTTAAATATTGAAAGAGCGATGATTGTAAAAAGTGAAAAAACAAAACTGATAACATATTCTACACTAATTGAAATTACTGCCACAGCAATTTTGCTTTATTTTACAATTTATGTTTTCGATTTTATTGGTGTTTTAGGTGCATCAATTGCAGTAATGTTGGGAAGATTTTTTTCAGTTAGTTTTTTAACTTATTTTTATTTGAAAACTACTAAAAAATGGTCAGTTATCTGATTTTTCTACTCAAATCTAAAAGTGCTTCAACAAATCTTGGACCTGGCTTAAAATAAATATTTTCATCAATTGGGATAATTTCCGTTGTTCGCAATTCATTTTTTAGCAATAAGTTTTCATTTAGAATTGCTTCAAACTCATTTTTCAATTTTTTAGGCAAAATTATTACTTGTGGTTTTATGCGAATTAATTCCTCGGGATTTAATACAGGATAATTTATTTTATCAGAAAATACACCATTTTCTAAGCCAGTTTTCTTCAAATATTCATTAACAAAAGTATTTTTTGATGCTGCAATAAATGGGCGAACAGAAATCAGAAAAACTGCTTTTCTACTATTTTTTTTAAATTTTGTTACATTTTGCACAATCAAATCCAAGGAATCAATTTTTCCCCTTGCTAATTTTTCCTTTCCAAAAAGTTTCCCAATCGAAATAATTGATTTGAAAATTTCATCAAAATTACGTGGATTTGTAACATAAATATTAAATCCTAATTCTTTCAATTTTTGATACTGATTTTTCTGATTTCCCTCGATTGTCATCAAAATAATATCTGGTTTTAATTCCATAATCTTTTCGTAGTCGAGTGTAATTAGATCTCCGACTTTTGCGATTTTCTCAGCTTGTGTTGGAAAATTGCAATATAAAGTGTTCCCAATTAATTGATTTTCTAAATCGAGAAAAAAGAATATTTCAGTTAAATTGGGAGCGAGTGAAATCACTTTGCTTCCTTTTTGTGGAATTTCAACTTCATTCCCAATTTCATCAACCAGAATATTTGGGACAGATTTATTCTCAATTTTATGATTGGTTTCAGAATTACAACTAAGAATTGCTAATAAAATGAAAGCTAAAACAATACTCTTTTTCATATTCGCTGAATTTGTTGCTTTCAAACTACAAATTTTTTTGATAGTATTCTTCATTTAGTTATTTTTGCACCGCACCCTTAGCTCAGTTGGTAGAGCATATGACTCTTAATCATCAGGTCGCGGGTTCGAGTCCCGCAGGGTGCACAAATTATAAGGGCTAGTTTTTCTTCTTTAATTTCTTTTCAGTTCAGGATAATAAGAATAGATGGTGTCCAAAATCTGGGATTCTAAACTATTTTCGAATATTGGATAACTGTATTTATACGTCTCTATTTCACTAGTATTTGTGTAAGTAAATTTGTTTAGAAAATTACCCTTTGAATCGAAATATGTTATTGTACCAATGCTATATCTCGCAATCTTGGGATTAAAAATATATTCAGTTACTGAACGATAAATTGGTTTTTCTATAGTCTCAATTTTTAGTCCAGGAATGTGACTTTGTGAAATACTTATTTTAATTTCAATAGAATCAGCAAAAACACTATTCTTGTCGAAATATATCTGTTTTTCTTCGCCGCCAATAAGTTTTACCCAATTTTCAGTAAATTGTGCGTTTGTGAGAACAACTGTTAATAAAAAGAATATTACGAATTTGAACATACTTTAACCAATTTTTTTGATGTGATAATTTACAACTTGTTTTAATTTATGTTTCTACTTTTTCAAAATGTTGATAATCTTTTGAATTTGTCCAATTTCCGCCCCATTCCCAACCGAAATCTGAAAAGATTCTAATAATTGGAGAATTTTCTAGAATTGTTCCTTTTTGTGAAATTTCATAAACTGCATTTTTTGGTTCGATGGAATTCTGTTTTACAAATGGATTTTGCATCGGATTTATGTCAATCGCTTTCCCAAAAGCATGTTTTGATAATCGATTTGTCCCTTTTATCAATCTGAAATTAAAACAAGATGAATTATTGTTTTGCATTGAAATTTCATCATCCCAATTATAAAATGAAATTGGAATTACTTTTTCAATCGGGAATTTCATTCGCTTTATTTCACTAAATATTGCAAGTATTTCGTCGCTAAGTGATTTATTTACAACAAGTTGCCCTAAATGAAATTTATTGTCGAATGAAAAATACTCAACTGATATTAATGTTTGTTGCTCAATATATTCAGTTGGAATTTCAATTCCAGCAAAACATTCCAATTCTGAAAATCTCGAATCAATTATCATCAATTCGCCGAATTTTCATAAATTAATTTGAACCGTATTCTTAAAATTTCATTTTCAAATGATGTTGAAATAATCTTAAATATTCCAATTTCTGATGTGTTTTTTACATGATTTCCAATACACGGACAAGTATCGAAATCGCCAACGCTAACAACGCGAACCGAGAATTCTTCACCTAAATCTTCTTTTGGAATGCGAGAAATATCAAAAATCTGTTCAGCTTCGGATTTTGTGATAATTTTTTCGGAAATATCAAAATTTTGCAGAATAACAAAATTTACATTCTCTTCAATTTCAAGAATTTCATCCGTTGTAAAATTCCTTGAAAATCCGTGATAATCGCACTTTGATTTTTTCTTTTCGAGATGCGCTGAAAAACTTCTGCCATTCCCATATTTTTGGTTAATTAAATCCCAAAGTTCAGTTCTATTTCCATCATAACCTAAAGCCCAAATTCCAATTCCTTTCATATTATGAGAAATCGCAAAATCGTATTTTTCTACAAGAGATTGTTTGGAATCGTACCAAATTTGATGCGAATTATTTTCTTGCCAACTGAAAAATGAATTTGAAAAATAATCTGACCATTGTTTCGAATTCCAGTCAAAACCAGATTTTACATCTCGATAAGACGGTGAATTTATGAATCGCAAAATCTCCGCATTTTCGTCCAAATTAGCAGTTTCCCGGTGATTTCCATAATATGGAACGCCCAAAATTAATTTTGATTTATCAATATTTGCGTATTGCTCATTTATTGATCGCGTAATGTTTACCCAATCTGGTAAATAGCCAAAAACTGTTTGACTAAGTTTCTGATTTTTCGAATCAAATATTTGAAATGGTTCAACCTTATTTTGTATTAACTTCTCCGTTTTTTTGCTTCCCAATTTTTTTGATGAATTGACTTATTTTGCGGATAATGTGAGAGAAAACTAAAAAATAATAAAATGAGAATTATTCCAATATTTTTCATAAATCCATATTTCCAATTGTTTATTTCAAAAATAAGCAAAAAATGAATCAAATAATTTTACGAAGTTAATTTTAAGTAGAATAAAGATTAGTATATAATTTGCTTTTCCGGGGGAATTATCTTATACTTTGCGTCTTAAAATATTTTTATGTGGAGATAATTATGTCAAGAAAGTGCCAAATTACTGGTGTAGGTCCGATAAGTGGAAATAGTATTTCGCATGCACATAACAAAACAAAAAGAAGATTTTTGCCAAATTTGCAAAAGAAACGAATTTGGGTACAAGAATTAAATAAATTTGTTACAATTAAACTTTCAACAAGTGCATTAAAAACTATTGCTAAAAATGGAACTGCCCAATTAGCAAAAATGGTCAACGAAAAGCAGATAAAAGTTAGATAAGTTTAATTAAAATTAGGTCAAATTTTTACCCGTTTTATTATAAGACGGGTTTTTTATTTTAAACAATTACGAACTATACTCATCTTCTATATTTTTAATGATTTTTTCCATTTCCGAATTCAATTCCGTCCACTTTTCTACTTGTTGATCAAGATTTTTTTTATTTTCCAAATAACTTTTTTGAATAGATTTTACTTTTTCGCCAATCGAGAAATTTTCGGGATTCGTCATTTCCAATTCAATTTGTCTGATTTTCTCTTCCAATTGTGAAATTAGTTCTTCAATATGCTCAATTTCGGCTTTTATCTTTTTTGTTGCTGCATATTTTCTTTGACGAATTTCTGCTTCATTTCGCCTTTGTAATTTCTTTTTATTTTTATCTATTTCTGAATTATTTATCTCATTGTTAACGTTTTCATCAAAATATTTTTCAAGATAATATTCAATTCCACCATAAATCAATTTCGCATTTCTTTCTCGAAAATCCAAAATTTTTCCTACAATTGGACGAAGAAATTCTATATCGTGAGAAACAATTAAAACTGAACCAGAATAATCAATAATAGCTTGCTGAAGTACATTTTTAGAATTTACATCAAGATGATTTGTTGGTTCATCAAGTATTAGCAAATTTGATTTTCTCAAGAGCATTTTGGCAAGAGTTAATCTACTTTTCTCGCCTCCAGAAAGCATTGATATTTTTTTGAAAATATCGTCATCTGTAAAAAGAAAGGAGCCAAGAATAGAGCGTAGTTGTGGAATTGTGAAATCTTCATTTTCTTCGAGCATCGTGTCTAGCAAATCACTTTCCAAATCAAGATTGTCTGTTACATCCTGAGAAAAATAAGCTATTTCGGTAAGTGGATTTACATATTTTTCTCCTGAATCAAATTCCTCAATTCCTGCTAAAATTCTTGCAAAAGTAGATTTTCCAGCACCATTTATTCCTAAAAATCCAATTTTTTCACCCTTTTGCAAATCAAAACTTACATTTTCTAAAACCGATAAATCTGAATAAGATTTGTATAAATTTTTCACGGAAATTGGAATTGTCCCAGACTTTGGTGATTCTGAAAAGCGGAATCTAATTTTTCCAGCTTTTTCATCAATTTGAACTTCTTCAAATTTTTCTAATTGTTTTATTCTACTTTGAACTTGCTTTGCTTTTGTAGCTTTATATCGAAATCGTTCGATAAAATCCTCTAATTCCTTTCGCTTTTTTCCCAAATTTTTTTTATTGGCAAGTAATTCAATTTCTTTTTCTTCTTTGTAAACTAAGTATTTATCATATTTTCCGTTATAAATGGAGATTTTTTGATTTGCAATTTCAAGTGTTTTACTTGTTATTTTGTTTACAAAATATTTGTCGTGCGAAACAATTAATAAAGCACCTTTGAATGATTCCAAAAAATTTATTAACCATTTCAAAGAATAAATATCAAGATGGTTTGTTGGTTCGTCGAGCATTATCAAATCGTTTTCGGCAATCAACAATTTTGCAAGATGAATTCTCATTTGCCAACCACCAGAAAATTCTCCCGTTAATTTGTGAAAGTCGGCGTTTGAAAATCCAAGTCCCATCAGAATTTTCTTAATTCTATATTCAATTTCGTAAAAATCTATCAATTCTTTCTTGTACTCAAGTTCTCCAAATTCCAAAAGAAGTTTACTTTGTTCTTCGTGATTTGGATTTTGTTCAAGTTTTTTACGTATTTCTTCTTCACGGACTAATATTTTGTTGTACTGAACAACTGAAGATTTCACTTCTTCAAAAACCGATTTTCCTTGCAAAGTATAAAATTCTTGAGGTAAATAACCGATTGAAAAATCTTTTGGAATGCTAATATTTCCACTTTCATGCTGTTCTTGTTTTGCAATAATTCTTAATAAAGTTGTTTTTCCGCTTCCGTTATTGCCAACAATTGCAATTTTATCAGTTGGATTTATCTGAAAATTTGCATTTTCGAATAGTGAAAATCCACCAAACTGCATCGATAAATTTTGAGCTGAAATCATCTATTTTAGTACTGCAATTTTTGTTACAGAACTCTCTTTTCCTTCAGAATTATATGCAACTAGAAGATAAATTCCGCTATCTACTTTTTCGCCGTTCGGTTTTTTCCCATCCCAAATTGCAACTCTTCCGCCAGGTGAATAAATAGTTCCTTCTTCACTGGAATTAATCAAATTGCCTGTAATATCAAAAATTTTAACTTGTGAATTTGCAATTAAACCATCAATTGTTAGATTTTCATTTTTGGAAAGTACAAATGGTGCAGGATAAGTTGATATTTCAGAAAATGTGCTTTTAGGCAAAATTGCTTCGGTTGAAAGTGATGACATTCCAAAATCCGATGCAAAATAGACAATTCCATTTTTTTCATCGTATCCAATTGAAAGAATTGAATTAGTTGCTAATGGAGAATTTTTTGAGTCAAATTGAGCGTAAACAGTAAATCCATCGCTCGAAACGTAATATATTCCGTCACTTGTTCCAATCCACTTTCTGTTTAATGGATCTACATAAATTGAAGTTACGTTAAAATTTTTAAGAGCATAAACTTCAGATATTTCTTCAGGATAATTTGGGTTTGAAATAATATTTACGCCAGAGTTCGTTCCAACCCAAAGTTGTCCATAATCATCCAAGGCAAGAGCTTGAATAACCGGACCAGCTAATCCATCCGAAGTTGTTAAGATTCCCCAAGTATCGTCATTCAAATTATCGATTGAATTATTATCATTAAAATAGAAAAGTCCATTATTCCCAATAAACATTCCAAACCATTTAGTGCCATTTTGGTCGATAATCAATTGATCGAATCTATCTTCATCAGAAATAGAAATATTTTGTGGTTCAAAATGAACCCAACTACTATCGCTTTTCATAACGCTTAATGGTTTTTGTTCGGCTGACCAATAATTCAGAACCCATAAATTGCCAGCATTATCTTCTTTTGAATTGGAAATAACAAGAAAATTTGGGTGTGTTGTAATACCGACTAAACTTGTGTTACTTGTTGTAAAATTTTTGAAGTTTTCATTTTGCAAAGTAGTAAAACCATATCCCCAATTATTAAAATATTTTGTACCACTTTTAGCTGCATAAACATTATGATAAGAATTGCTGTAAAAATCTTGGTTAGATTTATTATAGATTGTCCAATTTCCACCATCAAATTCATATATTCCACGTCCATAAGTATCATCACCACTGCCAACCCAAACAATTCCATCGCTATCAACCGAAATGCTATTAAATAGATTTGTAGTTGGTCCGTTAGGAAAAATTATTTCAGATAATGTTGGATTTATAAATTGCAAACCTTCGCTTGTAGCAAAGTAATTTCCCTCTGATTGCAAATTGAATTTTATAATATTTGTTGTAAGTTCCTCATCAAAAATGAAAGCAGAATTCTGCATTTTGTATAATTTTTTTCCTGTTGCGACATAAAGTTCATTTTCATAAACAGAAATATCAGATAGCGAATTGCCAGAAAACGCCAAATATGTTACAATTCCATTTTCATAAAAGTAAAGACCATTTTCTGTTGAAATATAAGTTTTTGAGCCAAACTTGGAAAGTTTAAAGGCAATTGGAGCAGAAGAAGTTGTTGTAATTGGGAAAGAATTCCAACTTTCTGGATCAGAAATTGTTGATGTATTTTCTTTCTGAATCGCAATTCCTTCAACATTTGCAAGACAAATTATACCATCAATTTTTACAGCATAATTCACTTTAGATTTCATATTAAAATCACCAAATTTCATTGCTGTTTCAATAAATTCGAGTGAATTATCTGAAAGTATCGAAATTCCAAAATCGTACGCTACAAGAACAGAATCGCCAGAAATTCTTATGCTATTTATTCTTTTTTGTTCATTATCAAAATTGTAGATGTCGAAAATATTTTTCAATATTTCGCCATTTTGATTCATTATGATAATGTAGCCTTCTTGACTTCCAACCCAAATTTTTCCATTATTTGAAATTGCAATTGCAGTCAAAACTTGACTTTTTAAACCTTCTGATTTCCTAAATACCGAATAAGTGCTATCGGTTTTATTAAATTTATACAAACCGCCATTGGTTGTTACCCAAATATCATCTTCAAAAAATGCAAAATCTGAAGTAGAATTTAAGGAAGTATAATTTTTCCATTCGTTAAATTGCGAAAACGATATATTTGTAAATATGAGTAAAAACAACTGAATCAGTAAAAGAGTAACGCCAATATTTTTTGACGATTTCATATTTCCTCCGCTATATAATGCAAAAATAAAAAAATGATTAAAACGAAATACTAAAAAAGTAGAAAGTTTTAATAGGCTACCTTTTCACTATGTTTACATTTGAGTTGCTTTTTGATGTGAAGAACATCGCTTTCTGCAAGGAAATATTTCCCCATTGTGTCATAATCATCTTTTGCCCCGCCATGGAAATCCGAACCACTTGATTTCAATAGATTATTTGCGTTAGTAATTTCTGTATATCTTTTAGTAAATGCTTTTCCCATAGATGGATGAATAATTTCAATTCCATCAAGTCCAAAAGCAATAATTTCATCAAGAATTGGCTTATCTATTCTTCCTGGATGAGCAAGAAAAGCTAATCCACCGGAATTATGAATTAATTTTATTGCATCTGGAATTTGCAACTCAACTTTTAATTCATTTGCTGGAGCATAATCGCCAAGATATTTATGAAACGCTTGATAAAAATCTACAACAATTTTCTTTTCAACTAAAATTTGAGCAATATGTGGTCTTCCAATTGGGGAATTTTTGGCAACTTCGGCAACTTCATCAAATGAAATATCAATACCTAATGATTGTAAATTTTCAATAATTTTTTTAGCTCTTTGCACTCTAAAATTTTTGAGTGAATTTAGGAATTCCAACAATTCTGTACTTTGATAATCAATAAATAATCCAAGAATATGGAATTCAATTCCTTGCAAACGTGTGCTAAGTTCAACACCGGGAATTACTTCCATTTTGATGGATTTAGCACATTCAATTGCCTCAGGAATTCCGTCAACAGTATCATGATCAGTTATTGCAAGTCCGTAAATTCCTCTATTTTTGGCAATTTGCAACAATTTACAAGGTGAATATTCTCCATCAGAAAATTTGGTGTGAGAATGGAGGTCGTATTTTCTAAACATTTTTATCTAAACATACTCTGGAATTTTTCGTAATTAAGAATTCTAAGTTTCGAACCATCCATTTCAATCAATTCTTTTTTAGCAAAAGCATGCAAAGTTCTAGAAATTGTTTCGCGTGAAGTTCCTGCCATATTTGCAAGATCTTGTTGTAAAGGAAGTTTATCTATTTCAACAATTCCTTTTCTTACAATGCCTTCTGTATCAGCAATTTGAAGAATAACTGTTGCAACTTTTCCTTCAGCGTCTTTTAGCGAAAGTGATTTAATTCGCATGTCAGCATTCCGTAATCTTCCTGTTAATTCTTGTAATAATGGAATTGAGATTTCGGGATGTTTTATTATTAAATCAAGGAAATGATTTCTTTGGATAATGAAAAGTTCAGAATCTTCAATTGCTACAACTGTTGCTGAACGCGAAAGTCCGTCAAGAATTGACATTTCTCCAAAAAAATCAGATTTTCCTAGTGCAGTAAGAATTACTTCTTTGCCATCAGAACTGATTCGAGATACTTTAACTTTGCCTGTAACAATAAAAAACATCGCTGAGCCATCTTCATCTTCCATTAGAATTACACTTTCTTTCGAAAACGTTTTAATTGAGCCAATTTTTGCTATCATTTCAATTGTATCCGTAGGCAATTGAGAAAAAATTGGTACATATTTTAAGAATTCACTAAGTTCTGACATAATCTCTCCAAACTGAATAATTAAAGATAGAAATAAAATTAATATTCACCAATAAAATTGATTTACCTAATCAAATTCTTTAATTTAAGATTGTCAATTTAAAAACTCAATTAACAAAAAAAATTGGAGATACAATGAGTATAAAAGTAGGAATAAACGGATTCGGTAGAATCGGCAGACTTGTATTCAAAAGAGCTATGCAACTTGGCGGTTTTGAAATAGTTGGAATTAATGATTTAACAAGTGCAAAAACTTTAGCCCATTTGCTAAAATATGATTCAGTACATGGAAGATATCCAGGTAAAGTTGAAGTTGATGGAAACGATATTATTGTTGACGGAAAGAGAATTCCTGTAACAGCTGAAAAAGATCCTGCAAATTTAAAATGGGGAGAATTTGAGACCGATGTTGTTGTTGAATCAACTGGTGTATTTCGTTCAAAAGAAGCTTGTTTGAAACACATTCAAGCTGGAGCAAAAAAAGTAATATTAACAGTTCCACCAAAAGGAGCTGTTGATGCAACTGTTGTACTTGGTGTTAACGAAGATGTTCTAACTGGAAATGAGCAAGTTGTTTCAAATGCTTCTTGCACAACAAACTGTCTCGCTCCGCTTGTAAAAGTACTTAATGATAATTTCGGAGTAGAAAAAGGTTCGATGGTTACAATTCATTCATATACAAACGATCAACGTGTTTTAGATTTACCTCACGAAGATTTACGAAGAGCACGCTCAGCAGCAGTTTCAATTATTCCAACTACAACTGGTGCTGCTTCAGCTGTTGGACAAGTTATTCCAGCAATGAAAGGAAAATTGGATGGATATTCACTTCGCGTTCCAACTCCTGATGGTTCTATCACTGACTTAACTGCTATTCTTAAAAAAGATGTTACCGTAGAAGAAGTAAATGCAGCGTTTAGTAAAGCAGCTGAAGGTGAACTAAAAGGAATTTTAGAATACACAGAAGATCCAATTGTTTCAGCTGATATTATTGGTAATCCGCATTCAAGCATCTTTGATGCATTATCAACAATGGTCGTTCAAGGAAACATGGTAAAAGTGGTTAGCTGGTATGATAATGAATTTGGTTATTCATGCCGTGTTGTTGATTTGATGAAGAAAATATCTTAATAAATTATTTAGCCTCAACTAAGTTGGGGCTTTTTTTTGGAGTTTAGTATGAAAAAAATGACAATTGACAATGTCAATTTTGAAGGAAAAAGAGTTTTAACACGTGTTGATTTTAATGTCCCACTCGATAAAGATTTAAATATTACTGATGATATTAGAATCACATCCACTATTCCAACTATTGAAAAAATTATAAACGATGGTGGTAAACTTATTCTAATGAGTCATCTTGGAAGACCAAAAGGTGAGAAAAATCCAGAATTCAGTTTAGCCATAGTTGCAAAAAGACTTTCCGAATTATTAGACAAAGAGGTGAAATTCCTTAATGATTGTATTGGTGACGAAGTTGAAAATTCAGTAAACACAATGCAAAACGGCGAAATTATTTTACTTGAAAATTTACGTTATTATAAACAAGAAGAAAAAAATGACCCAACATTTGCTGAACAACTTGCAAAACTTGGTGATGTTTACGTAAACGATGCTTTTGGTACTGCTCACCGTGCGCATGCTTCCACAGAAGGCGTAACAAAATTCATTAAAACCTCAGTTGCAGGTTATCTGATGGAAAAAGAATTAGATTATCTTGGAACTGCAATTGAAAATCCAGCTCGACCATTTACAGCAATTCTTGGTGGGGCAAAAGTCTCAGGTAAAATTGATGTAATCGAAAATTTATTTGGCAAAGTTGATACATTACTTATTGGCGGAGGAATGGTTTTCACATTTCTAAAAGCAATGGATTACACAATCGGTAAATCGCTAATTGAAGATGAAAAGGTTGAATTAGCAGCAGAAATTTTAGCAGAAGCAGAAGAAAAGGAAATTGCATTCATTTTACCAACCGATGTTGTTTGTGCAAAAGAATTCAGCAATGATTCCGAAGCAAAAATATTCGATATTGACCAAATTCCAGATGATTATATGGGTTTGGATATTGGGCCTAAAACAATTCAAATTTATTTAGACTTTATAAAAAGAAGTAAAACTATTGTTTGGAACGGACCAATGGGTGTTTTTGAATTTTCAAATTTTGCTAATGGAACAATTAAAGTTGCCGAAGGTTTAGCAAAAGTTACTGAACTTGGAGCTACTACTATTGTTGGTGGTGGCGATTCAGCAGCAGCAATTAGTAGTATCGGACTTGAAAATTCAATTTCTCATGTTTCTACTGGCGGCGGTGCTTCTTTAGAATTTTTAGAAGGAAAGGAATTACCCGGCGTTGTTGCATTATCAGATTTATAAAATATATCCTAATCTCATATTCTTTTGAGATTGGGATATTTTATTTAGAGAATATCGGACAATATATATCATTTGTTAAGTAAGTTATTTATTTTTTTAAATTTTCAAACAATTATTTAATTTTTTCTGTTATAAGCTATTATCAGACAATAAGATGTGAATATTTTATACTTAAACTAGATGAAAGTGTATTTGCTTTTCTTGTTTATTCATTAATTTACAATATCTAATTATGGACACTAACATTAAACAGACTCAGTTAAAAAAGATTTTTCATTCCTTTCTAATTTTACTTGTAATAATTATTTACGGAACATTAGGTTATTATTTTCTGGAAGAAAATTTTACTTTTTTTGATGCTATTTACATGACTGCAATTACAATTTCAACAACTGGGTTTTTAGAAGTTCGGGAATTATCAACTCTCGGTAGAATTCACACAATTATTATAATTTTTACTGGAATTTTAGCAATTGGTTACATTGGTGGTAGGTCGGTTCAGTTTTTAATTGAAAATCAGATTTTTAGGAGTAGAAAAATGAACAGTAAACTTGATAAATTATCAAACCATTATATTGTTTGTGGCTTTGGTAGAATGGGAAGATATATTTGTGAAGGGTTAAAAGACAGCAAAGTGAATTTTGTGGTAATCGAAAAAGATGAGAAAAAAATTGATGATTTAATTTTGAATGATTATACATATTTAGTTGGTGATGCAACTTTAGATGAAATTCTGATTAAAGCTGGAATCAAAAAAGCAAAAGGTTTAGTTTCTGTAATAAAATCTGACGCAGAAAATGTTTTTACTGTTCTATCAGCAAAGCAAGCCAATCCAAATATTTACATCATTTCACGAGCAGTTGAAGAAAATACAGAATCAAAATTATTACGAGCTGGAGCAAACAGAGTTGTAAAACCATACGAAATCGGCGGTTCGAGAATGGTACAACTTTTATTAAAACCAGGAGTTCAGGATTTTATTGACGGAATTATCAGAAACAAGAATATTGAAATAAATCTCGAAGAAATTAAAATCGGACAAAATTCAATACTTATTGGCAAATCTTTACGCGATTCTCAAATTAGAAAAAATGCAAACGTAATAATTGTGGCTTTTGTTAGAAAAAATGGAGAATTGATATACAACCCAAGCGCAGATGAAATAATTGAAGAAGGGTACAATTTAATTGCAATTGGTGAAAATGAAAATCTTAGGAAACTTGAACATATTTGTAACATCTGAAAATTGTTCCAAAATAATTTACTTTTTACACAATTATTAGAGAATACTCAATGAAATTTTTATCAAAATTTATTCTAATTATCATTTTCTTTTCAATTGAAATGATGGCAGAAGATAAGCCAAAAGAAAAGTTATTAATGGAAAGCAAAACTTATTCTGGATTAAAATTCCGCAGTATTGGTCCAGCATTTACATCTGGAAGAATTGCTGATTTCGCAATAAATCCCAAAAATTATTCAGAATATTTTGTTGCTTCAGCTTCTGGTGGAGTTTGGAAAACCGAAGATAGAGGAACAACATTTTCTTCTGTGTTTGATGGTTACGGAGCGTATTCAATCGGATGCGTTGTAATTGATCCAAATAATACAAACGTTGTTTGGATTGGCACTGGCGAAAATAATCATCAACGTGCTCTAGGATATGGAAACGGCGTTTTCCGAAGCCGTGATGGTGGCAAATCTTGGGAAAATATGGGATTAAAAGAATCTCGACATATCGGCGGAATTGTAATTGACCCTCGTAATTCGAATACAATTTTTGTCGCTGCCGAAGGTTCAACTTGGGGAAGCGGAAAAGAACGCGGACTTTATAAAACTACTGACGGAGGAAAATCTTGGAAAAATGTACTTTTTATAAGTGAAAATACAGGCGTAAATAACGTTGTAATGGATACTGAAAATCCAAATATTTTATATGCAACTTCTGAACAAAGAAGAAGACATATTTTTACTAAAATTGGTGGTGGTCCTGAATCTGCAGTTTATAAATCTGAAGATAATGGTGAAACTTGGCGAAAAATAATGAAAGGTTTACCAACTGATGATATTGGGGGAATGGGAATTGCTGTTTCCAAAGTTAATTCAAACGTACTTTTCTTGATCGTTGAAGCTGCTTACGATGGAAGTGGATTTTATCGATCGGATGATAAAGGAGAATCGTGGAATAAAATGAGCAATTATTCTGCAAGCGGACAATATTATAATGAAATATATTGCGATACAAAAGACATAAATAAAGTATATTCTGTCGAAACCTTTTCAAAATATACTCTTGATGGTGGAAAAACTTGGAATAATATTAGTACAAACGAAAGACACGTGGATGACCACGCTTTGTGGATTGAACCCGAAAATCCTAACCATTTTCTTATTGGCGGAGATGGTGGTGTTTACGAAACTTATGATGGTGGAAATAAATTCAGATTTGTTTCTAATCTGCCTGTTACACAATTATATCGCGTAAATGTTGATGAAGATTTTCCATTCTACAATGTTTATGGTGGAACACAAGATAACAATAGTTTTGGTGGTCCATCTCAAACAATTTCTGAAGATGGAATTGTTAATTCCGATTGGTTTATTACAAATGGTGGTGATGGATTTTGGGGAGCAGTTGATCCGAAAAATCCAAATATTGTTTACGCAGAATCGCAGTACGGTAATATTGTACGTTACGACAGACAAAGTGAAGAATCAATTTTTATTCGTCCAGAACCCGAAAAAGGCGAAAAATCTTTCAAATGGAATTGGAATACTCCGCTTGTTTTAAGTAAACACAGCAATACAACTTTATATACTGCAGCTAACTATGTTTTCAAAAGTGAAGATAGAGGAAACACTTGGAAGCGAATTAGTAACGATATTACTTCGCAAACAGACAGAAATTCTTGGAAAGTGATGGATAAATATTGGAGTTACGATGCTGTACAAAAAGATGTTTCTACTTCACTTTGGGGAACTGCAGTTTCGTTTGCAGAATCGCCAATTAACCCAAATTTACTTTTTGTTGGAACTGACGATGGTGTTATTTCAGTTACAGAAGATGGCATAAATTGGGAACAAATAAAATCTTTTCCAAATATTCCTGAATACACTTATGTAAGCGACATTTTAACATCAAAATTTGATGAAAACATTGTTTTCGCAAGTTTTGATAATAGTAACCGAGATGATTTCAAACCGTATCTTCTTTTCAGTTCAGATAAAGGAAAATCTTGGAAATCCATTGCTAATAATTTGCCCGAAAATGGAATGATTCATTCGATTGAACAAGATTTCAAAAATTCCGACTTACTATTTGTAGGAACTGAATTCGGCTTCTTCTTTTCTCCTAATAGAGGTGAAAATTGGATTCAACTTAAATCTGGTTTACCAGATATTCCTGTAAAAGATATTGCAATTCAAGAAAGAGAAAATGATTTAGTATTAGCAACTTATGGTAGAGGATTTTATATTTTAGATAATTACTTGCCACTACGCTATATTTCTGAAGAATTTTTCAAGCAAAATGACAATTACCTTTTCCCAATAAAAGATGCTTTAGCTTATATTGAAGCGGGAAAACGTTACGGACAAGGTGCAACATATTTCCGTGGGCAAAATCCAGAATTTGGTGCAACTTTCACTTACTATTTAAAAGAAGTTCCAAAAACTAAATCGCAAATTAGAAAAGAATCTGAAACGCAACTTTTTAAGGAAAGTAAGCCTATTCAACAACCGAATTATGAAATAATTCGAACTGAAGAAAGTGAACTAAAACCACATCTAATCTTCACAATTCTTGATGACAATAATGAAGTTGTTCGTAGATTAACATCAAATGTAAGTAGCGGAATTGGAAGAATCAATTGGGATTTACGCTATGCAAATAATTTCCCAGTAAATCTGAAGGATAATAAATTTAATCCGTTGCAAAAATCATCTGGAATCAGAGTTTTACCTGGAAAATACAAAGTTTTTATGTCGCTTTATCACGATGGAAAAATCATTGAATTAACAGATACAATCGATTTTTTAGTCAAAAAACTTGAAAATTCTTCACTTCCTGTAAATAAACCAAATGAAATCTATCAATTTCAAAAACAGGCAGTTGAAATTGTAAAATCTGTACGTGCTACAGAATTATTTACTCAGAATTTACTTGAACGTGTTGATTATTTGAAGCAAACCGTTTATAATAATAGAAATTTTGATTTACAAACTTTTGCGAGTTTACAACAAATTTCAAAAAAATTGGATGATATTTTATTCTCATTTAATGGTGTAAAAGCAAAAGCCAGCCAAGAAGAAGTGCCACCGCAAAACGTTCCAATTAATGAAAGATTAAATTACTTAATTTGGACTCATTGGAGTTCAACTTCAGATTTATTAACAACTGAGAAAAATATTTATAAAATTCTGATGGAAGAATTTCCTCCAATATTAAGTCAAGTTAAAAAAATATATTTCGATGAAATTCTAATAATTGAGCAACAACTTGATAAAATTGGAATTCCTTGGACTCCAGGGAGAATTCCCCAATTCAATAAAGATTAGTAAAACTTACTAATAACAAAATGGAGTTCTTAAAAAAAAATAAAAGTGGTGTTTTTTGAGTTTTATTTTCATTTTTGCTCAAAATATGGTTGATTGAGAAGGACAAGTTATTTCAGATAGTGTTCTCGAGATGTATTCTAATTGGAATTCAACAACTATTGGCGGGCAAATTATGTTAAAGCATTCT
>DYSW01000001.1:0-148874 GCA_020726285.1 Melioribacter roseus | reverse complement strand
AGTTTTTTCAGTAACATTATAACCTAACCCTGCATTCAAAATCCAATTAAAAACAGAATCTTTCAGAAAAACTCCGTTTTGTACTTCACCATTTGATTCTTCTCCTTTGGAAAGTGTTACGAGACAAGCACCAAGTCCAATTCCAACAATTGGGATTATTTTTGAATTTGGAAGAGGAAAATAGTTGAATATTAAGTAGTTGTATTGAATGTGAAATTGTGAATTTTCGTGTTCGTAATTCATTGCTCCTGGGTTGATATTCATCGAAAAGTTTTCATTGAATGGAATTTCCAAAAAGAAAAATGATGAATGCCCGCCATTCGGAAAATCAGTAAAACGATTATCAATTTCAGAAGCTTTTAGTGTATTTAATGAATAATTTAATCCGTAGCCAACTTTGTAGTTTTGGGCATAACTTATTGTAAATAAAAGAAATAATATTTTAATTACATGAACGAACTTAACTTTTTGTGACATAACTTAACCTTTTTTTGTTTTTGCTAGAAGCGACAAAAATTTTAATTAAATTAAATTAAAACGCTTCGCCAATTCCAATATGGAATGTAAATGTTTCGGCAAAAATTGCTTTCTGGAAGAATGATTTTCTATTTTGAGGATCATAGAATTTAAAAGCAAAATCTAACCGAATAGGAAAAAAATCTGTGTAAAATCGAAGTCCAAAACCAGTAGCAATAGCAACTTGGTTCCAAGTGAACTCAGAAAAATTTATCCATGTATTTCCAAAATCAATAAAAGTTGTTCCCCCAAAGTTGCCAATTATTTTAGTTCGATATTCAATTGAACCTTCGAGAAGTGAAAAGCCGCCTGGTGAAAAATTTCGCAACATTATTGCTTCAAAATCATTTGGATTTATTGAACCGAAGTTAATTTCAGAATTATTTGGAACAAGTTCTCTATTTCGCCAACCTCGCACGGAATTGCTTCCACCAACATATAATCTTTCATCGAGCGGAATGTTGGAAATATCACCCGAAATAGAGTAGATTTCGCCAATTTTCAGTTTAAGTCCAAAAGTTTTACTATTTGTCGAAATAAAGGATGGATAATATGTTGCCGAACCAACAAATTTTAAATATCCTGGTTGAGGTAATTCTGAAGTAAAAATTGATTGAAATGCTTTCACTAAATTATTTCCATCTTCAATGGAAAGTGAAAATGAATAACCTTTTGTAGGAAATAAGAAGTCGTTTGTAGCATTCTTCAGAAAATTTAGACCAATAAACAAATTGTTTCCGCTGTTTGAAATGTTACTTAGATCAGAATTTTCCAAATTTTCTAAAAGTTCATCTTGTTCGTCTAGTGGATAATTATTTATAATGTAATTTTTGAATAAGTTAAAAACATAATCACTTTTGTAAACATAATACGAGTTCTGAAAACGAATATTTGCACCAAAACCTGTTAAAAAGACCCATTTTGGTAAAGTAAATTCCAACGAGAGTTTAGTCCCAAAAATATTTGAGAAATACTCACTTCGTCTATTTTGGATTGTGTAGTAAGTTTCTAATTTTGTGTAAATCTGTTCGTCAAAAAGAAATGGTTGTTCTATACTTAATCTCGAATCAAAATATCCGTAGAAAAGGCTATCAATTTTTGAAAAATTTGTAAGCAAAACTTCAGGTTCTTGAGCAGTTGCCGAGAATTGCAAATTAAGTTTTCGTGCGTCTCCTAAAAAATTTCGATGTAAAAATCCAACTGAAAGTCCAAAATTGAACACATTATCTTCGTTATTTGTAATAATTTCGGGAGAAATATCATTTCTTAATTTTGTTTCGGTTTCAATTGTTAATTCTATAGTTTTAGATAAACTATCCAAATTTGTAACTTTTGTTGTCGCAGAATTGAATAAATCAGTTCTATAAAGTCTTGCATCGCCGAGTTGAATTTCACGTAAATTATACCAATCTTTTACTTTCACACCCGAAAGTTTCACTGTTAATTCATCATCGATAAAATTTTCTGTTGGGTTTTTCGAAATTACTTTTGGCTCAACATACTTGTACTTTCCGCCCGGTTTTAGTAATAGAGATAAATTAACCAAATTCCGAATTGTATCAATTACTACTTTAGGTTTTTCGAATTTTGCAAGAAAGTAGCCACTATTTTTTAATGTTGAAAGAATATTGAAACTCTCAGATTTAACTAAATCCGCAGAATAAAACATTTGAGAATCGAGAAGAGATTCTTCGGAAATTTGGGCTAATATTTCTGAATCAAGCTCTTGATATTTTAATCGCTCAATTTTTGAAATCTTTGCCCTTTCTTTTTCACGAATTAGAAAATCGATTTTTATCTTTCTTTGTTCAATTTCGGTTTTGTAAACAACTTCCGCCTTAAAATAACCTTGTGATTTATAATAATTTACAATAGATTTTACATCTTTTTGAACTACTAAAGAATCGTAATATTCTGGTGGATTTCCGAATGTATGACTTATAGTGTAAAGCCATCTGAAAAGAGCGAGTGGATTTTCCTTTGAAACAATTACTTCTTCAAGAAAATGTGTTTGGATTTTTTCATTCCCGATGAAATTTATAGATTCGATTTCGTAATTCTGAGCAAATATTTCGGTTGCAAGAAAAAGACTAATTATCAGAAATAGTTTACGCATTCAACCACTTATTTTTTTAATTCTAATATAACAATTATAAATATTCATTGATTCTATTTTTCCTTATAAAATTAAAAAACCTTCAAAAATGTTACTTCTTGAAGGTTTTTAATGAAATCTATTTCAGATATTTATTTGCTTTTGTGTTCGGCATCAACAACTGCAATTGCAGTCATATTGATAATATCATCAATAGAAGCACCGCGTTGTAACACGTGAATGGATTTTTTCATTCCCATAAGAATTGGACCAATTACTGTTGCACCTGCGGCTCTTTCTAACAATTTATAAGCAATATTTCCAGAAGTCAAATTTGGGAAAATCAAAATATTGGCATCACCTTGAATAGTTGAGAAGTGGAATTCTTCTTTAGCAAGTGCTGGATATAAAGCAACATCAGCTTGCATCTCACCGTCAATTATCAATTCTGGTTTCTTTGATTTTACAATTTGCAATGCTTTCTGAATTTTTGTTACATCATCATTAGCAACACTACCAAAGTTTGAATATGATAATAAAGCAACTTTTGGAACAATATCAAATCGTTGTACCATTTCAGCAGCTGAAATTGCGATAGTTGCTAATTCTTCAGAAGTTGGAGCAATGTTTACTGTTGTATCAGCAAAGAAAAGAACCCTATTTCCAAGTATGACAATACTTAAACCAGAAACAATATCAACATTTTTGCTTGTTCCAACGCATTGAAGAGCTGGACGAATGGTAGTTGGATAACTTGCCGTTAAACCTCCAACAAGAGCATCAACATAGCCTTTTTGAACCAAAAGAGAGCCAAAATAATTTGGTTCTTTTACTAATTCATACGCTTTTTTAAGGTTAACTCCTCTTCTTTGTCTTTTTTCGTGAAGATAATTTGCAAATTCTGTTAATTTTTCTTCCTTTTCTTCAGGATCGCAGACTTCAAAAACAACAGGATCAAATCCCATTTTTTTTATTTTTTCGACAATTATTTCTTTATTCCCAAGCAATACTGGTTTCGCAATCTTTCCTTTGTAAACACCGTGTGCAGCACGAATTATAGTTTCGTTTTCACCTTCAGGATAAACAACTTTTTTCGGCATCGTTTGTGCTTTATGAATCATTAATCGTACAATTTCTTTTGTAAGACCTAATCTTTCTTTCAAAGCTGCTTCGTATTCATCCCAATCTGCTATAGGATTTTCTGCTACACCAGTTTCCATTGCTGCTCTTGCAACTGCTGGAGCAACTTTCCAAAGTACACGTGGATCAAATGGTTTCGGAATTATATATTCTCTACCAAAAGAAAAATGTTCGCCACCGTAAGCTCTTAAAACACTTTCTGGAACCTTTTCTTTTGCCAGCTCAGCCAAAGCTTTAACTGCAGCCATTTTCATTTCTTCGTTGATTTTAGTTGCTCGAACATCCAAAGCACCTCTAAAAATGAATGGAAATCCAAGTACGTTATTTACTTGGTTTGGATAATCGCTTCTTCCAGTTGCCATAATCACATCTTTGCGTGCATCAACTGCATCATTGTATGTTATTTCAGGATCTGGATTTGCCATTGCAAAAATTATGGGAGTTTGGTTCATGCTTCTTACCATATCTTTTGTAACAAGATTTGGCTTTGATAGTCCCATAAATGCATCTGCACCTTCCATTGCATCTTCTAAAGTTTTGTATTCTTTTGTAGTTGCAAATTCATCTTTGTATTTATTTAAGTCTGTTCTTCCTTTGTGAATATGCCCTTTTGTATCGAACATTGCAATGTTTTCAATTCTAACTCCAGCGCGAACATAAAGTTTGCTACAAGCAATTCCAGCGGCGCCCGCACCAACAACGACAATTCGCATGTCTGAAAGTTTTTTCCCTGCAATTTCAGCAGCATTTATTAAAGCTGCACAAGAAATAATAGCTGTTCCGTGTTGATCATCATGAAAAACGGGAATATTCATTTCTTTTACTAGTGTTTCTTCAATTTCGAAACACTCAGGAGCTTTAATATCTTCTAGATTAATACCGCCAAATGTTGGCTCAAGTTGTTTAACAGTTTCAATTATAACTTTTGGATCTTTCGAACGAAGTTCAATATCAAAAACATCAATATCTGCAAATCTTTTGAAAAGTACACCTTTTCCTTCCATTACTGGTTTGCCGGCTTCAGCTCCAATATCACCAAGTCCTAAAACTGCTGTTCCATTTGAAACTACTGCAACAAGATTTCCCTTTGCTGTGTATTTGTAAACATCAGCAACATTTTTTTCAATTTCTCTACAAGGTTCGGCTACACCTGGTGTGTATGCCAATGATAATTCACGTGCTGTAAAACATGGTTTGGAAGCAATAACTTCAATTTTACCACGTCTTCCTTCGCTGTGGTATTTGAGTGCTTCTTCCTTTGTAACTGACATTTTATTTTCCTCTAATGTTTGTTTTTTAAATTGGATATTTAAGTCCAACAAAATTAAACAAAAAAGCCATCTTAAGAAAGATGGCTTGATAAAAAAGAGATAAATTTGTATTTTTTTAGATTTCCATAATTTCTTTTTCTTTGTCAGCAGTAATTTCATCAACTTTCTTGATGTTTTCATCTGTCAGTTTCTGAACTTCTACTTCAAAGCTTTTCATTTCATCTTCTGATATTTCTTTATTTTTTTCTTGTCTTTTGATGTGTTCATTTGCATCTCGGCGAACGTTACGTATTGCAATTTTGTTTTCTTCGGCAAATTTTTTGACCAATTTTACCATATCTTTTCTTCTTTCTTGAGTAAGAGGTGGAATTGGTATTCTGATGTTTGTTCCATCATTCATAGGATTTAAACCTAATTGTGCTGTTAGAATTGCTTTTTCAATTTTATCAATCACATTTCTATCCCACGGAGTTATAGAAAGTGAATGTGCATCTAAAACTGTAACATTTCCTACTTGATTTAACGGAGTTGGATTTCCATAATAATCAACTTTTATTCCATCAAGTAAAGCAGTAGTTGCTTTCCCGGTTCTAATTTTTACAAGCTCGTGGCGGAAAGAATCTAAAGTTTTAATCATTCTATCTTTTGCGTCTTTAACATATTGATTTTGCATAATTACCTCAATAATTTCTTATTAATTTTGCTTTATGCTCGTTCCAATTGAATCTCCAAACACAATCTTTTTTAGATTTCCTGGAATATTCATATTGAAAACTCTGATTTCTAATTTATTTTCTTTGCATAAACTAATTGCAGTTAAATCCATTACTCTTAAATTTTTTTGAAGTACTTCAAGATAATTAATTTCGCCGAACATATTAGCTTCAGGATTTTTTTCAGGGTCCGAATCGTAAACTCCATCAACTCGAGTACCTTTTAAAATAATGTCAGCTTCAATTTCCACTGCTCTAAGTGAAGCAGCTGTATCTGTACTAAAATAAGGATTACCAGTTCCAGCACCAAAAATTACTACTCTTCCTTTTTCAAGATGACGCACAGCTCGTCTTCTGATATAAGGTTCTGCAATTTGTTCCATTTTAATTGCCGAAAGTAATCGAGTGTGTAATCCTTGATTTTCTAAAGAATTTTGTAATGCAAGGGCATTTATCATTGTAGCTAACATTCCCATGTGGTCGCCTGTTACACGTTCAATTCCTTGCTTAATTGCATTTAATCCACGATAAATATTTCCACCGCCAATTACTATTCCAACTTGAACGCCAAGTTCGTGAATTTCCTTAATCTCATGTGAAAAAAACTCTAAAATTTCAGGGTCTATTCCTGTAGAAAATTTACCCATTAGCGATTCACCACTGAGTTTTAGTAATACTCGTTTATACTTTGTTTGTGTTTGCATTATTTTTTAATGTAAAAAAAAGGTCTTACAAAAAAGACCTTTTAGTTGATAAATATTATTTATTTTCGTCTGCTACGTGAAATCTAAAGAATTTCGATAATTTAGCATTCAAACCATTTTGCTTATTAAATTCTGATAACAACTGTCCGACTGTTTTAGAATTATCTTTTACAAAAACTTGGTCAACCAAACAAACTTCTGAATAGAATTTGGAAATTTTACCATCTGCTATTTTTTCTAACATTTGTTCTGGTTTTCCTTCCTTACGAAGTAATTCCTTATAAATTTCTTTTTCTTTTTCAATTAAATCTGAAGGTACTTCCTCTTTTGTAAGAAATTGTGGATTCATGGCTGCAATTTGCATTGTGAAATCTTTGATTATACTTACTAATGAATCATTTGATTTACTTGCATTTTCTACTTTAATCAAAACACCAAGATTTGCACCAGGGTGAATATAATCGATAAAAAATCCATTTTCGCATTTGTCAAGAGCAAAACGCGAAATTTCAATTTTTTCGCCAATTTTTCCAGTTGTTTCGTTAAGCAAAGTAGAAATATTTGGATTTTCAAATGAAAGTAATTCTTCTAAGTTTGATGGTTTTTTATCAATAATGATTTGTTGAACTGTATCAGCAAATTTTTTGAAATCGTCACTATTTGCAACAAAATCCGTTTCGCAGTTTACATCAAGAATTACAGCATCAGTTCCATCATTCCAAATTTTAGTTAGAATAATTCCTTCTTTTGCTGATCTTTCAGCACGTTTAGCCGCTACTGATGCACCTTTTTTTCTAAGAATTTCAATTGCTTTTTCAAAATCACCTTCTGCTTCAGTAAGTGCTTTTTTGCAATCCATCATTCCAGCACCGGTTTTATCACGTAAAATTTTTACATCGGCTGCGTTAATTGACATGTTATATATCCTTATTAATTAATTTTTTTCTTTTTCTGATTCAGTTGCTGTATTATTTGTTTCAGATAATGTTTCAGTTGTAGATACCT
This sequence comes from Melioribacter roseus, assembly GCA_020726285.1. GTDB lineage: Bacteria > Bacteroidota > Ignavibacteria > Ignavibacteriales > Melioribacteraceae > WGAL01. The sequence continues at coordinate 141,430 of DYSW01000001.1, read as the reverse complement.
GATTTACTTCAGCAATTTCGTCATGTTTTGCAACTTTTTTATTCTGACCTCTACCGTCAAAAACAACTTTTCGTGTAGCTTTTCTTACAAAGCGAGGTGAATTTTCTTCTTCTGTTTTTCTCTCTAATTCGCCTTCGGCTGCTTTTTCAGCTTTAAGTTCTTTAGCTTTTTCAGAACCTTCGATAATAATATCAGCAATTTCTTTGGTAATTAATTCTATAGCTCTTGCAGCATCATCATTAGCTGGAATAACGTAATCTACTTCATCTGGGTCGCAGTTAGTATCAACGATTGCAAAAGTTGGAATATTAAGTCTGTGAGCTTCTTGAACTGCAATAAATTCCTTTTTAATATCTACAAGAAATAATGCACCAGGCAATTTTGCCATAGATTCAACACCTTCAAGAACTTTTTTGAGTTTATCTCTTTCTCGCGAAAGTTGTAAAACTTCCTTTTTTGTCATTTTTTCGAAAGTACCGTCAGTTTCCATTTTTTCGATACTTTGCATTTTTTTAACACTTTTCTTAATAGTTTGAAAGTTTGTTAACATACCTCCAAGCCATCTTTCGCTAACCCAATTGATATTTGCTCTTTTTGCTTCGTTTGAAATTGCGTTTTTGGCTTGTTTCTTAGTCCCAACAAAAAGTACACCTTTTCCGCTTGATACAATTTCGTATAGTTTTTTGGTAGCGTTATCAATTTGTGTTAGTGATTTTTTTAGATCGATTATGTGAATCCCATTTTTTTCCATGAAAATATATTGTTTCATTTTGGGATTCCATCTACTGGTCAAGTGACCAAAGTGGGCGCCTGCTTCAACAAGCTCAGTGAGTTTTACTTTTGGCATGTAATCTCCTGTTTTTCTTCTACTTTCTTCATCTTTGCTATTCATCTCTATTGTGAGACACAGGTAGCAAATCCGAAAGTATGTTTAATGAATTAGTTAATAAATAATAAAAATTAACGTTTTGAGAATTGGAATCTTTTTCTTGCTTTCGCTTGACCGTATTTCTTTCTTTCAACCATTCTTGGATCTCTTCGAAGCATTCTTTCAACTTTTAGAACTGATCGGAATTCTTCGTTAATATCAACTAAAGCTCTTGCTATTCCTAATCTAATTGCTTCAGTTTGTCCTGTATTTCCACCACCAGCTACATTTGCATAAATATCATATTTACCAAATGTTTCGGTTAACATTAATGGTTTAACAACTGTATCTCTATGGTAGCTTAATGGAAAAAAGTTATCAAATTCTCTTTTGTTGATTGTAACTTTGCCAGTACCTACTCTTAAGTAAACACGAGCAACTGAATTTTTTCTTCGTCCAACAAATATTTTATCAGCCATTCAAATCCTCTTACAAACTTAAATTTTCTGGTTTTTGAGCTGTATGTGGGTGTTCGTTACCAACATAAACTTTCAATTTCTTTATTAATTGTTTACCTAATCTTGTTTTAGGCAACATTCCTCGAACGGCATGTTCAACAATTCGTTCAGGATGTTTTGTTTTTACTTCAGAAAATGATTCTGTTTTTATTCCACCAGGATATCCACTGTGGTGTATATAAACTTTCTGACTTTCTCTTTTTCCAGTTAATTTAACTTTATCAGCGTTTAATACAATTACAAAATCACCAGTATCTGTGTTAGGAGTAAAAATTGGTTTATTTTTACCTCTAATAATTTTTGCTATTTCACTTGCCAAACGTCCTAAAATTTTGTCAGTCGCATCTACAACGTACCATTTTCTGTCGGCATCTTCAGTTTTAATAAACTTTGTCATCTTTTCTTGTTTCACAAATTCCTCCAAATAGAAAAACTTTTATATAAGAGTTAGGCAATATATTTCTAAATCTTTGAAATGTCAAGATTTAGCGTTAAAATCTTATTTGTTATTTGGAATTATTCCAAGAATTGTTCTAGGATAAGTATCAGATATGACAAAATAACCCAATTCTTTATGATATGCCAAACCTTCCCAATTTGTACTTCCTTCTTTGCTAATTCTAAAATTGATTGGTTGAAAGGAATAATCAATATTAATTGCTTCATTAGTTACTATGAATTTTACAATTCGTTCAACACTTTTTTGAAAACAACTAACCCTGCTTTCATTCTTAAGCAAACCTAATGAATCACAACTTGGTTTTAATAATTCACGTTCTCCAGGCCAAAAATAATTTAATGCAAAGAATGTAGAATCTGATTGCTTTGCAACGTCAGTAATTCTGTATTCTATCGGTTCAAATAGTATTTCAGAAAATTTTTGTTGCTCTAAATTCCATTTGTATGTTTTGTGGTTATTCGAAATATTTTGTCCGTTGGCTTCGTATATAAAAAGAATATCATTACCATATTTTACTAATGATTCGTATGATAAATTTGGTAAGTGATTTACACTTGGAATTTGAATTATTGAATTTTTATCAAATTTGATTGATTTTCGGTCTGCTGAAAATTTCCCTTGAAAAAAATATGCATCTGCAAAACCTTTTTTAAATGAATAACTTTCAATCGAAATGTAAACATTCCCCTTTTCATCAATTTCAATTGCTTCTAATCCAGAACCAGAAGAATTAAATTGTTGTAATTCTAATAAATTTATTTTGATTGAATCTACTTCGATTGGAATGAAATATTCATTTTTTTTGAGATAATTTCTAATTCTTTGTAACGGAATCGAAAAAAAATAACCAATTGAATCATTTTCTGATGAAAACGGGTATTGTGGCAATAAAATTAAATTATTTTCAAAAATTGTTAATCCAGAATATTCAAATTTAACATTACCAATTTCTTCTGGCAGCTTTATTTCTCTGAAATCTTTTGGTTCGTAGTTTTCAAATTTTGAATTGCTACTACAACCCAAAAATAATACTAAAAGTATGAAAATTATCTCTCTCATTTTCTCCCTGGTAAATTTACTTCTGTATAATCTTCTGGTATTTCAAAAACTGAGTTTTCAAGTGCATTCGGATTTATTTCTGTGATTTCCATTTCCATTTTATTCCCGAATACTTCTACAATTATCAAAAAAGGAAAAAATTTTTCTTTCCCTAAATACGGACCAATTTCGTCCCCTTCACCTGAAAAACCTGGGAATTTTATAAACTCTTCAGTTGCCCAAAGAATTACGATTTGTTCTTCATCTTCTAAAGAATATTCGGCACAAGTATAACCAAGTATTTCTTTACTTCTTCCCGTTTTGTTCAATTTTTTATCTTTCCCTAAATCTAATGGATTTTGCATTTTCGATGATTCTTCGTCTAAAACCATATATTTTTTGGTATCTGGCATCAGCAAAATTGATTTTTTATCCCTCACAATTGTGAATGCATTTAAGTTCTCAATTTCAATTTTTTTCCAATCATTTTTAAGAGAATAAACCATTTTTGTTTTTTGGTTTTTAGTTTTTATGGAAAATTCTATCATTCCTTCAAATTTTTTCTGTGCAAAATTTTCAAAGAATAGAAATAAACTAATAATCAGATAAATGAAATACTTCTTCAAAATTAACCTAAATTTATTTTTTAGTTTTTTAATTTACAAACATAAATTATTTCAAATAAAATTAATCCGGGATTTTATATCTTTTATTGTGAGATTTAGATGATAGAACCAATTGTTGATTTAAAATTAGCTCTCGAACATGGCTTAACCGAAGAAGAATTCGGTTGGATTAGCGATATTTTAGGACGTGTTCCAAACTTTACTGAACTTGGAGTTTTTAGTGTGATGTGGAGTGAACATTGCAGCTATAAAAATTCAATTTCTGAAATTAAAACATTACCAAGAAATGGAAAATCTTTACTTGTTGCTGCTGGCGAAGAAAACGCAGGTTTGGTTGACATTGGCGACGGACAAGCAATTGCATTCAAAATTGAAAGTCATAACCATCCTTCTGCTGTCGAACCTTATCAAGGTGCTGCAACTGGTGTTGGTGGAATTTTGAGAGATATTTTTACTATGGGAGCTCGCCCAATTGCTGCTTTGAATTCGTTAAGATTTGGCTCTCTTGAAGACTCGCATACGAGGTTTTTATTTGAAGAAGTTGTTAAAGGAATTGGTGATTACGGTAACGCTTTTGGTGTTCCTACTGTTGGTGGTGAAGTGTTTTTTGATGAATCTTACAAAGGAAATCCGCTTGTAAATGCAATGGCAATTGGTTTAGTTGATGCTAAAAAGACAGCATCAGCAATTGCAAAAGGAATAGGAAATCCTGTAATGATTGTTGGTTCATCAACCGGAAGAGATGGAATTCACGGAGCAACTTTTGCATCAGTTGAACTTTCGGAAGAATCTGAAAGTAAGCGTCCTTCTGTTCAAGTTGGCGATCCATTTACTGAAAAATTACTTCTTGAAGCTACGTTGGAAATCATAGAAAATGATTGGATTATTGGAATTCAGGATATGGGTGCAGCTGGAATTTCTTGTTCAACTTCTGAAATGAGTGAAAAAGGAAATTCTGGAATGAAAATAGATTTAACTAAAGTTCCACTTCGCGAAAAAGGAATGTCAGCATACGAAATTATGCTTTCAGAATCACAAGAAAGAATGTTGGTTGTTGCAAAAAAAGGATTCGAAAAGCAAATTATGCAAGTTTTTGATAAGTGGGATTTGCATTGTGAAATTATCGGTGAAGTAACTGAAAATGGAATAATTGATGTAGATTACTATGATAAATCTGAAGCTAAAATTCCAGCATTTAATTTGGTACTTGGTGGCGGAGCTCCTGTTTACAAACGCGAAAAGAAAGAGCCAGCATATTTATCAGAAAAACATAATTTTGATTTAAGTTCGCTCAAAATTCCTAATGAAATCAAGACAACATTTCTACAAGTTTTTTCTTCGACAAATATTGTCTCAAAACGTTGGGTTTTTGAACAATATGATTCCAAAGTTCAGACGAATACCGTTGTTGGCCCTGGTTCGGATTCTGCAGTTATTAGAATAAAAGATTCGCAAAAAGCTATTGCCGCAAACACTGATTGCAATGGAAGATATGTTTACTTAAATCCAAAAATTGGAGCAATGATTGCTGTCGCCGAATCAGCTCGAAATATTGTTTGTTCAGGTGCAAAACCGCTTGCAATTACAAACTGTTTGAATTTTGGTAATCCATACGACCCTGAAGTTTATTGGACTTTTTCAAAATCTATTGAAGGAATGGGCGAAGCTTGTAGATTTTTTGAGACACCAGTAACTGGCGGAAATGTAAGCTTTTACAACGAAAGTCCCGATTCCACAGTTTATCCAACTCCCGTAATTGGAATGGTTGGTTTGTTAGATAATATCCAAAATAGAATCTCTTCTTACTTTCAAAATGAAAATGATTTGATTTATGTTCTTGGTCAAGATTTTGAAGAAATTGGCGGAAGCGAATATTTACGAACAATCTTCAATTTGGTTGAAGGAAACTGTCCAAATATTAATCTTGAAATTGAAAGAAAATTACACAATTCAATTTTTTTAGCAAATTCCAAGAAATTAATTGAATCTGCTCACGATATTTCAGAAGGTGGAATAATTACAGCAATTGCCGAAAGTGCAATCGGTTTTTTTGAAATGCAATTTGGAGTTAATGTTGAAATTCCAATTCAAACACGCTGGGATTTTTCATTCTTCTCAGAAACACAATCTCGAATTATTGTTTCCGTAAAACCCGAAAATCAAATTAAATTTGAAGAAATTATGAATGAAATTGGTCAGTATTTCAACTACATTGGAAAAGTTACAAACAATAATTTCGAATTTAACGGAAATGTAATTCCAATTAGCAAACTTTCAGAAATTTATTTCGACACAATTTCAAAAACAATGTCCCATGAAATTTAGTGTAATCAAATTTTTAAGAAAATATTTCAGTAAAGAAAAAATCCGTTCAAGTGGTAAATTTTTATCGTATTATTTTGATGGACTTTTCAAAAGCATAGAAAACGACCATATTTTCCTTTCAGCTGCTGGAATTGCCTTTTCTTTGTTAATTAGCATTATTCCATTTTTAATAATTGGTTTTGCAATCATCGGTTCGTTTACTACAACTGAATCTGTAATGGCTCAAATAAATCAGTTAATTATTACAACAATTCCTTATCCATCAGTTGCTGCCTATATAAGCAATTTTATTGAAATTCGCCTTCCTGAAGTTTATAAATACAATAATATTGCTGCTTATTTGGGTAGTATTTCTTTATTTTTAACTGCAACTTGGATTTTTAGTAGCTTAAGAACAGCACTAAATCAAATTTATCAAATTCATAGTACTTCAAGTGCGTTAAAAACCATCTTAAAAGATTTATTAATAATTATCAGTTTAATTTTTATTCTACTTCTTTCCACAATAGTTTTGCCTGTCGTTAAAATTTTTATTGATGAAGCCTCAAATTTACATTTCATGCAATTACTTGGAATTAATGATTTTCTTAGCCATATTATCTCGGCTACATCTTTTATTCTAATTTTTTGGCTGTTCTTCATTACATACAATATTATTCCATCAAAAAGAATTGGAAAACGAGTTACTGCACTTTCTGCTTTTTGGGCAGCTGTTTTATGGGCTGGAATGAAATTATTTTTTGGATATTATATAACCCATTTCTTGATGGAACGAAATCTCTACGGTGCATTTTTAATTTTGATGTTAATTTTATTTTGGATTTTCTATTCTTCAATTCTCTTTTTAATTGGTGCTAAAATTGGGATTTTATACAAAATTAAGCGAGATGGAATTATTTTTTCATTGGAAAAATAATTTATTATCCTAAAATCACCTTTCCTTATCCATTTAACATTCTTATCTTTTAATGTTGATTGAAGAATATCTTTAACAAATCAAATAACAATAATTTATGGAGAAAAAATGAACGATAATTTCCAAAATGAAAATGAAATAGTTGAAACTTTTGGTTTTACAGACAAATTAGTTGGTGTTTTTACATCTCCAAGTGAAACATTTACTACTTTAAGAATGCAAGAAAAATCAACAACAACATGGTTAATTCCTGTAATCTTACTTATTTTGATCATTTCCTCTGTAAATTTGGTAACTATGAGTAACCCAACCGTAAATATGAAAATTCAAGAAAAACAATTGTTACAAATTGAAAAGAACTTTTCAGAAATGGTTGAAAGCGGAGAAATGACTCAAGAACAAGCCAATCAACAATTGAATGAAATTGAAGGTAGAATTTCAGAACAAATGGAAAAAGGAAAATGGATACAAATTCCAAGCGTAGTTCTTATTGTTTTCGTGTTCTTTTTTATAATCTCTGGTTTCTTCTTTCTAGTTGTTAAGTTTGGACTTAATGGTAATGGAAATTACACGCAAGCAATGGTTGCTTACGGATTTCCTTATTACATTTTAGCAATTCAAACATTAATTATGGGTTTGGTAATTATTCTATTAGAAGAACCAATGCAAAGTTTAAGTATTGGCGAATTTATACAAGCTGACAAAGAAACAATAGTTGGTTTACTTCTTTCAAAATTAGATTTATTTAGTATTTGGTACTATTATGCAATTTCCATCGGCTTTGCAAAAATGTTTAAAATTGAATCAGTTTCAAAAGTAATTATCACTGTGTTTTCAATTTGGATAGGTTTTAGCTTCCTATTTTTCTTTTTGGCAAAAGCTTTTCCAACACTCAAATTCTTCGGATTTTAATTTCCAATTCTATTTCGAAATTTAACTTTACGATTCCGGTTCAAGCCGGAATCACTTTTTTAGGCAAATATGATAAACGACTCACATCAAAATGAAAATGATGTTTTGGAAGTTTGGGAAATAATCAAAGAAGAATACAATAAATTATTAATTATAAATACTTTATGAAAAAAATACTTTTTGTCTGTTACGGAAATATTTGCCGTTCTCCTGCGGCTGAAGGAATAATGAAAAAACTAATTACTCAAGCAAAATTGGAAAATGATTTTTTTATAGATTCAGCTGGAATTCATGGATTTCATATCGGAGAAAAACCTTGTGATAGAATGGTAAATCATGCAAAAAAGCGTGGTTATATTCTAGACTCAAGAGCGAGGCAATTACAAAAATCTGATCTAATCGAATTCGATTTTATTGTTACAATGGATAACGATAATTATAATGATGTTCGTTCACTTGATTATGAAAATCATTATACAAATAAAATTCTCAAAATGACTAATTTTATAACAAACCGTTCTGTGAATGAAATTCCAGACCCATATTATGGCGGCACAGCTGGATTTGAATTAGTTTTAGATTTACTTGAAGAAGCTATTCCCAACCTGATTACTTCTATTGCTCATTGAATATTAACACATTTAGTTTCTTGTGATCCAAATTATTTTTGTAAATTTCTAAAAGGAACCTGTGTTTATAAGCACAAATAAATTGTTCGGGATTTTATATTTTTGAGGTAACATTTAAGAGGTAGTCGTGAAAACATCAACATCAGTAGTTGAAAAGAAAAACAATAAAATGTTTTTTAAGAGTTTTTTAGTATTACCATTTGCAAATGGACTTTTGGGCTTCACTCTCTTTTTTACAATACTTTTCCTAACAAAATCATTTAGTAGTTGGATTGGCTCAATTGAAGTCTTTACAATTGACATTGAAGATGTAGTTCTTTCATCAATTGGATTTATTCTACTATTTTTAATTAAATTCTTAGAAAATTTTGCAGAAAAAGAAAAATAATTGTTCCATTTGATTATTTTTCAATTCAAAATAATTGGTAAATGAATTGAAAAATGAAACACGAACAGAACCATTAATTCGCTTTTTTATCAGTGTAATTGGAATTGTTTTTTTAGCCGTTATTTTAATGGAATTAAAATCCATACTAATTCCATTTCTATTAGCGTTTTTTCTTCTTTTTCTATTCGAACCACTTCACCGTAAGTTAAAAAAAATCCACCTTGGTTTACTTGTATCATTAGATTTATTGCTAATTTCAACTTTATTTTGGGGAATTTCTCAAATTTTTGTACAATCTTATAATGAGTTCTATACCGCATTTCCTGAATACAAAGAAAAAATCATTCATTTTTTAAGTGGAATTCAAGGTTATTTTGGGACGGATAATTCCTTTTTAAATTTAGAAAGCATATCTAAAAAAATTGATTTTTCTTCCATAGCACAAAAAATCTTTTTCTCAACTTTTGATTCTTTTACAACCACCTTTATGGTACTTCTTTTTTATATATTTATTGTTTTGGGACAGCAAAGTTTACAACAAGCAATAAAAAAGCGAGTTAAATTTCATAATCAAATTTCTGAATCAAGAATTGTTTGGGAAACAATAATTTCAGCAATTAGCAATCAAGTTGTTGACTATTTCATTACAAAATTTCTATTAAGTGTTTTAATGGCAACACTTGTAGGCTTTGTTCTATGGATTCTAAATGTTGATTTTGTTGTAATTTGGATATTATTAACATTTCTACTCAATTTTATACCGACAATCGGAGCTTTTATTTCGATTGTTTTCCCTTTCGTTTTCGCAAGCATTCAATATGAGTCAATTGGCTTCGGTTTACTAATATTAATTCTTCTTTTAGCAATTCATACCATAATTGGGAACTTAATTGAGCCTAAATTACTTGGAGAAAAATTAGATATTAATCCTCTTGTAATTCTATTAGCACTTTTTATTTGGGGCTACATTTGGGGAATAATTGGAATGTTGATTGCTGTTCCGCTCATTTCTATCATAAAAATCATATTTTCGCAATATAATTCACCCAATGCAGTGTTTTTCAATGAATTAATAAGTTTGCACAAATCTGAATGAAAAATCTTGATTTTAATCCACTGAAAAGCGACAAATCATTTAAAAATAACTACAAATTGCACGATTTAGCAGAATTAAATGGAAAAAATTTACTTGTGCAATGGGGAATTAATTTTTATAAATTTGGTGATGACAGAAGAAACGAAAAAGTATGGGAAAAAGGTGCCGATAAACCAGATATTTTAATTGATTATTTGGGGAAGAAAGTTTTAGTTGACTGGAAAGCTAAAAAAAAAGCAAAATGGATTGTAAATTATCGAGCAATAAAATCCTATGAAAATTGGAGCAAAAAAACGGGTTTTCCAATTTTTATCATCTTTTTTGTATTTGAAAATGAGGAGATTGTTGACAGAAAATTTGCTGTTTTGGGAGTTTCAAAATATAAAGTAGTTGAAAATCTTCAGTGGGATAAAAATAAGACAATTGAATTTACTGATGATTTACCAACTTTCAACGCTTCAAACCTAATCAGAGAAATTAGAAATCAAAAAAGTGACCAATTGTAAAATAGAAATTCAAAGAATTTGAACTAAACATTTTTTCAGAATCCGGGGCATTAATTATAAAAGCTTTTCCGATTGAAAAATCCGCTGGACCAATTGGAGTATCTAACGACAAAGAAAATCCCACTCCGTGTTTCAAATCCTGAAATGCAATATTTTCTTGATTTTCCCACAAATTGCCCAAATCGTATCTAAAGCTTAAATAAGTGTCAAAAAATAATTTAATTGGCATTTTTTGGCGATAACCAATTGAGCCAAGCACAATCTGACGTCCTCGCGAATCATAATCCTTGAGCCCAAAAAATGAATTTGTTCCGCCAAGACTAAATTGACGAGTAAGCGGTAAAGTTGGATCACCATAAGCCAACTTAAATCTTTGAAAAATCACAGAATATTCTGAAATTGGATAGATTTTTTGATAATCAATTGATAATTTATTGTAATTTATCTCACTTCCTATTGAAGGAAACGCCATCTCAAAATAGGTTTTCATATAAACACCTTCTGTGGTAAATGGCATCTTATCCCTGGAATCAATATTATATGTTAATCTAAGTGAACCAATTTGATTATTTTCTTCTGAAGGAAAAATTCCGCTATTCGCGATTGTTAAATCTGTAGCGAAATTATATTCAATATAAATCACAGCTGATTTTTCAATCTGAGTTCCAAAACTCAAATTCATTCCAAATTCACGTTGCCAATAATCCCCAATTTTTTCTCTTTCAAAATGGAAAGTGCTTTCTGTTTGCTTATTTGAATAGTAATTTATCAGTAAATTTTTTGCGTAAAATTTAAATTTATAAGTCAAATATGTATCAAATATTCGAGGACTAAGATGTTCAATTGCAAATTTCTGATATCGCAATCCGCCGTAAAAAGAAAAACCCATTTGATTTCCTGTTCCCAAAAGATTCTCATTTCTTAAACTAATCATAATTTGAGTTAAATATTCATTATCTGCCCGAAAACCAAGACGTAATAACTTTGTAGCTTTTTCTTTTGCTTCTATTGAGAGGGTTTTTTTATTTTCGAAATAATCAAAATCGTAATTAATTGCTTTAAAAAGATTTGTCGTCCTAATATTTTCTAAAGTAGATTTTAGTGTTTTTTTATTGAAATCTCGATTTTTGAATTCTATTTCTCTCTCTAAAACAATTGGATTTGTAATTTCTAAATTTGCAATATTTATTGAATCAATTGGTTCGTATTTGAAATAAAGACTTACAACGTCATTTTCATAAACAAGATTTTCAAAATGTGTTAGAAGATTACCCTTTTTTCTGCACGATTGAAGTGTTTTAAGGATGATTTTCTTAATTTGATTTGGAGAATAATGTATAGTATCAGTAGAAACAACGTATTCTGAATTTACCTTATTTTGAATGAATTGTTTGATACAATATTTCTGATTTTCTTTCTTTTCAAGTGTAATATCCCAATAATTCCCATTTTCAACCAATTTCCAAGAATAAATATTTTCGTCGTTCTTTGCAAATATTTGATGAAGAATAAAATACAACTCGGCTTTGTTAAAACTCTGTGATTTTCGATTTTCAAGTAAACTTTTAACTTCTTCATTAAGATTTTGGAAATTCAATTGATATTTCTTCGCAAAAGTTGAATCTTCATTTATTAGATATTTCGTGATAGTAGATTTTAATTTTTTCAGATTTTTCCTTTCGGCATACCCCAAAACAATTGTAGAATCCAAATTTGTAAAATCTTCCGCTTTGTGTTCATCATTTTTTGCATGAATTACAAAATCCGCTAATTCTAAATTCTGAGTGTTTATAACTTGCATAGGAATACTAACAAGTTGGTCGGCATATTCCCAAGGAAAAAGCAATTCATTTTCATTTCGTAACGGACTAGTAGCATCAACGGCAATAATGAATTTGCTGCCATTTTGAACGGCTTGCTTTACAGGAATGTTTGCTGAAATTCCTCCGTCAACAAGCAAAAGTGTATCATATTCCAAAGGCGGCATCAGAAAAGTAACAGACGAACTTGCCCGAAGTGCTTTCCCTAAATTCCCTTTTGAAAGGATTACAGATTTTCCATTAATTAAATTTGTACTTACTGCCTTAAAATTATAAAGATAATTACTAAAATCGCGTGTTTCGTTTAATGGAGAATTGAAATCAATTTCTGTAAAAAAATCTGAAGCGAGCAATCCTGTATTTATCGAATTTGGAATTAATTCTTGAATATTGTCAAGTTTTAATGTCAGAATTGAATTATCCAGGAATCTTTTTTCTTCTAAAAAAAGTTGATTCCTAAAAGTTTCTTGAGTAGAAAAAAACGAATGCCAATTTGTTTTAGTTAATATTGAATCAACATTATCAATTGTGTAGCCAGCGGAAATCATACTCCCGACAATGGCACCCATACTTGTTCCATAAATATTTGTAAACGGAATATTTTCTTCAAGTAGAAATTTTATAACACCAACGTGAGAAATTGCTCGTGCACCTCCGCCACTTAAAATTAACGAGAAATCAGAAAATTCTTCTGGAATTTGAATAGGTAAACTAAATGGATTCTTTTGGGGAATAAGATTGAGTTCAATGTTCTCTACTTTCTGAGAAAACATTGAACTTATCAAAATAATTTGAATAAAAGTAATTTTTAATATTTTATTGAAGAAAAGCATCTTCAAACATAAATTTATCTTTTTTTGTTTTTTGCTGTTTGTGCAGCTCTAACTTTTTGGCTTTGTTCAGCGGCTTCCATCATTTTTTGCATCAAACCTTTTTTCTGCTTTTTGGGATCTACTATTTCAAGTTTCTGAATTCCTGTTTTATTTACCCAATATTGTTGAGTTATTGAAAAAATATTGAACATTAAATAATAAAGATTTAATCCAGATGAAAAGGACATGAACATAAATGTAAACATTACGGGCATAATATAAACAAGTGCTTTTTGTGATGGGTCTTTCATAGTCATTTTCTGTTGCAAAAACATCGTTACACCCAACAAAACTGCAAGTCCACTAATTTGGTCGAGTCCTAAAAATGGAATATTGAACGGCAATTTTACAATTACATCGGGCTCTGAAAGATTATTAATCCAACCAAAAAATGGTTGTTGGCGTAATTCTACAACTACCTTAAAAAATGCAAAGAGTGCAAACAAAATCGGCATCTGAAATAGCATAGGCAAGCAACCACCAGCTGGATTGACACCATATTTTGAATATAATGCCATTGTTTCTTTCTGAACTCTCTGTTGGTCGTTGGCATATTTTTCTTTAATAGCTGTTATTTCTGGTTGCAAAAGCTGCATTCTTTTCATTGATTGAAAACTTTTATCAGTTAAAGGATGTAGCACAATTTTTATTAAAAGAGAAAAAATAATAATCACAATCCCATAATTTGGAATAAATGAATGTAAAAAAGTAAGTAATGGCAAAAGGAAATATTCGGAAATTGGTCGAATTAATAGTGTAATTCCAAAAAAGCTACCAAAATCTACCATTGATTCATATTTTTTCTCGTAGTCTGTTAACATATCATATTGTAAAGGTCCACCGAAAAAATGGAATGAATCCGTGTGATTATCTAAGTTTTTAATTGGCACTTTAAATGAGATTTTATTATAAACCTTTTCACCATATTTATTTACTAATTTTTCGCTTTCAAAAAAAGCACCGCCATTGTTGTAATCTTTAATTGGATCGAGAATAAAACCAAAATATTTATTTTTTACTCCAACCCACTCAATATTACCATTAATCGTTTTTTGCTTCTTTTCTCCAACTGATGGAATTTCTGCCGTGAATAGTTCACCGCCAGTGTAAGCATTCCCGGTTGCGTAAGTTGCTTCTTGAGTTGCATCGAGCTCAACAAAATTTATTCCATTGTTCCAGGTAATATCGTAATTCTCTCCGGTTATGTAATCCGACATTTTATTAAATTTTACATCAAATTTGGATTGGTATGAATTTCCATAAAATTTAAATATTTTCTGTACACTGCGAGTTTCGTCAAATTGAAATGTGAAAACCAAAGTAAGCGAATCACTTTCATCAATTTTATAGTAATTTGGTTTGTTCGCAAGTTGGAATTCCAGTTTTGAAGTTTCAACTAACTTTCCATTTTTAGTTATAAAAGAAAGATCTAATTCATTTCCACGATCAATATTTATAAGCTGAATAAACTTTTTGAACCAAGGTGTATTTTCAGGTAAGTCATCAAAATACCAAGTATTATAATTTTTAAGAAAATATTTATGAATATTTCCACCATAAGTTGATAACTCAATCTTTAGCAGATCTGATTCTATTGTAATTATTCTTTCTTTATTTTGTTTTATAGTTAATGAATCTGTTTCAACTTTCACTGAATTTTCAGAATTTTTAACAATTTTGCTTTCTTTTACATCCGATTTCTCTTTCTCAACAAGCTCGGATGTTTGTTTTGGTTGATTTTCAGTCGGCTGTGGGGAATTAAAATAAAGCCAGATTACAAGAATGAATCCTATTAAAACAAAAGCTAAGGTGGTTTGACGATCCATTATTTTCCTAATATTTTAAACATTTTATGGTATTATTTCACTTTTTCTAATAATTTTACCAAATTCCAAAAATTCTTTCTCGATATCAAGTAATTTAACATTTGGAAATCTTTTCTGATAAATTGCATATGGTAAAAAAGCGATAAGTAAGGTTTGATTTTGTTGCAAAACAGGTAATTCGTTTCTATTATGCCTAAAGATTTCACGCATTAATCTTTTTATTCTATTTCGCCAAAAGGCTTTCCCAGATTTTTTGGGAACAGAAAATAACACACGAACTCCATGTTCAAATTGGTTTTCAGTTAAATAAACAAGGAACTTGATTTTTTTTTGTGAAGAATAAAAGGTCTTCCCGAATTGAAATAAAACTTCAATTTCTCTTTTTCGACTAATTATTTCCCTTTTAGAAAGACCAAATTCTTTCAAAACTACTAATATTCGTCACTAACAGTTAGTTTTTTTCTGCCTTTTGCGCGTCTTCTTGCAAGAACTGCTCTACCGTTTTTGGTAGCCATTCTTTCGCGAAAGCCATGTTTATTTTTTCTTTTGCGATTGCTTGGTTGAAAAGTTCTTTTCATAATTATCTCCTTTCAAAAAATTGAATAGTAAAGTTATTAAAAAAAAGTTGGGAATTCAACAATTCAACGAAATATTATGCTCAATAATGGAATTTTATTAAATTTTAACCGTAAATAAATTATTGTTAAACAAAGATTTAATTCATTAATATAAAATAGATAATCTATCTTTATTTTATGCTTTCTTGAAAGGGAAAAATGAAAAAAATATATATTGAAACTTACGGTTGTCAGATGAATCTTGCTGATACTGAAGTTGTACTTTCTATACTTAAAGAAAATGGTTTTATTGTTGCAGAAAATGAGCACGAAGCTGATGTAATTCTTCTTAACACTTGTAGTGTTCGCGATAATGCCGAACAACGTATTTATGGTAGATTAGGAAATTTGAAAACAGTTAAGCGTGAAAAGCCAACAGCTTTGCTTGGCATAATTGGTTGTATGGCTGAAAGATTAAAAGATAATTTAACTGAGCAAAACAAAGCAATTGACTTAATTGTTGGACCAGACGAATATAGAAGGTTACCAGAATTAATTTCTATAGCTGAAAAAGGAAAGAAAGGAATTGGTGTTCAACTTTCGCGGACAGAAACTTATGATGATATTGTCCCATATAGAGAAGATGGACTTTCGGCTTGGATTTCAGTAATGCGTGGTTGCGATAAATTTTGCACATTTTGTGTAGTTCCTTTCACGCGAGGAAGAGAAAGAAGCAGAAGTTTAATATCGATAGTTGAAGAAGTTAAAGAACTTTCAAAACGAGGCTTTAAGGAAATTACTTTACTTGGTCAGAATGTAAATTCATATCTTGATAATGAACATGATTTTGCTGATTTGCTTTCTGCTGTTGCAAATGTGGATCATACAATTCGAATACGTTACACAACTTCCCACCCACAAGATTTATCAGAAAAATTGCTTAATGTGATGGCAGAAAATGCAAATATTTGCAATTACATTCATCTCCCCATTCAATCTGGTTCAAATAAAATTCTTGAACTAATGAACAGAACTTACACAATTGATCATTATCTCAATATTATTAAAAAAGCTAAACAAATTATTCCAGGAGTAAGTTTTTCTACTGATATAATTTCAGGATTTCCGACTGAAACTGAAGAAGATCACCTTTCTACTTTGGAAATAATGAAAATAATCCGTTATGATAGTGCTTTTATGTTCAAATATTCTCCACGTGAAGGAACAAAAGCATATAAAATGGAAGATGATGTTGATGAAGCTACAAAATCTCGGCGATTAACAGAAATTATTGATTTACAACAAAAAATTTCGAGTGAAGAAAATCAAAAATTAATTGGAAAAGTAGTTGAAGTTTTAGTGGAAAATTATAGTAGAAAATCTGTTCGCGAGTATTCAGGAAGGACAGATACGAATAAAACTGTTGTTTTTCCGATTAAAGAGCATATCTCGATTGGGAATTACGTTCAAATTAAGATTTCAAAAGCAACTTCATCAACTTTAATCGGAGAAATTATATAGATGAAATCTCTAATTTTATTTCTCTTTTTTATTACAAATCTTACAGTTGCAAGTGATTTTTCTTACGTTCTCAAATTAATTGAGCAAGGCAAAATATCGGAAGCTAACCAAGTTCTACAAAAAATGAAAGTTCAAGATGGTGGTTCTGCCGAATATTTTTTACTTGATGCACTTTTAACTGAAAACGGAAAAGACGCTGAGATGAAATATATCCAAATTCTTGAGCAATTTTCCAATTTTAAGTACAACGAAATTGTTTATTTCCGTCTTTATTCATTCAATTACGCAATTGGAAATTACACAACTGCAGAAAAGTACTATTCAGAACTCAAAAATCGATTTCCTTCATCAAACTATCTTTCTGCTAAAAGTGAAATTACTGAAAAGCCGAATCAACTAGAAAATCAAGCCAAAAGTGAATATTTAGTTCAACTTGCGGCTTATTTAACAGAAGCAAATGCTGATAATTTATCTCAAAAAGCAATAAAATCGGGTTACAAATCCAGACTTGAAAGAAAAAATGTTGACGGAAAAATTTTTTATGTTGTAATAATTGGAAATTTTAGTGATAAGATTGAGGCAATAAATGCGAAGAAAAAAGTTGATTATGAATTAAAAATAAATTCCAAAATAGAAAAGATTGAAACTACTAAGCATTAAAAAGAAAAGTGAATTTTGTGCCTTTTCCAACTTCAGTTTCTAAATTAATTTTGATGTTGTTTATATCACAATACCGTTTTACAAGTGCCATCCCAAAACCATTCCGCTAAAATTAACAAGTGTATTAATTGGAGTTCGAATTTCGTGGGACATTTGGGCTAAAAACTCAGATTTCAACTTATCGGCTTTTTCCGCAATTTCTTTGGCTTTAATTAACTCTTCTTCACGTTCACGTTTTTCTTCGAGTTCAATTTCAAGATCTATAGTTAATTCATTCAACTTTGAAATCCGTTCTTGCGCCAACTCTTCGAGATAATACTGATACTTCACTAATTCGTGTTCAATTTCCTTTTGTTTCGTAATATCTCGTATTGCTTCCAACTTTTCAACTGGTTTGCCTTTACTATCAAAAATAAGTACATAATTATCTAATAAGTAAATAATTTCACCATTCGACTTTTTAATTCTATAAGAATTTTCAACTTCTTTTCTTTTAATATTGTAATAAGAAATACAATATCCTAAATCTTGTACTTCATTGTATTTTTTGTCTTATTTGATTCTATTTTATTAAAATTGTTTCAACCATTTCAAAAATAAAATAAGATAATATATGAGCGTCTTAAAAATTCAAAATCTCAGTAAAAATTTCGGCAAAATTCAAGCCGTTAAAAATATTAATTTCACTGTTCCAGAAAATTCTGTATTTGGATTAATAGGAAGAAACGGTGCGGGTAAAACCACAACAATTAGAATGTTGATGAATATCTATTTGCCTGATGAAGGCGAAATATTGTTCCAAGGGGAAAAAATTGACAGTACTTTTAAGGATAAAGTTGGTTATTTACCCGAAGAACGAGGTTTATACAAGAAAATGAAGGTAATTGATACACTTCTATTTTTTGCAGAAATTAAAGGTATTATTAACCAAAAAGTAAAAAGGAAAGCTTTTGAATATCTTGAACGATTTGCTTTAACTGATAGAGCTAATTCCAAAATTGAAGATTTATCAAAAGGAAATCAGCAAAAAATTCAGTTTATTTCAACAATTTTGCATAATCCTGAATTCATAATTCTTGATGAACCATTTTCTGGACTTGACCCAATTAACACTGATTTGCTAAAAGATATTATCATCGAAATGAAAAAGGAAGGAAAAATTATCATACTTTCTACTCATTTGATGGATTATGCAGAAAAACTTTGTGATAATATTGCAATGATAAACGAAGGTAAAATAATTCTTAACGGAAATTTGAAAGAAATTAAGCAGAATTTTGCCAAAGGAAGAATTTTACTTGATACTGATTCTGATTTAGATTTTCTTAAAACTTCGCGATTTGTAGAAAAAATTGAAAATTTTGGTAATCAATTTTCAATTAAACTAAAAAATGAATCAGAACATCAACAATTTTTGTTGGAATTATTGAACAACAAAGTGAATATTACAAAATTTGCAGCAAATGAAATTTCATTACACGAAATATTTATCCAACTCGCCGAAAATGAAACTGATGAGGTTAAAAATGTTAAGTAATAAAATAATTGGAATTCTAAAACGTGAACTTAAAGATAAATTATTCGCAAAATCTTTCATTTTTATGACTTTATTAATTCCAGGAATTTTCGTGATTTCAATTGGAATTCAAGTATTAATTTATTCATCAGAAGATACGGATAAACATCAGATTGTAATTTTTTCTGAAGTTGCTGGATTAGAAAAGCATTTGCAAAAATCTATAAACTCTGAATTAAAAAACGATTTTCAGTATGTTGTTGATGTTCGTGAAATTCCGGGAACTCAGTTCAACAAGGAATTTAATTCGTTAAAACCTCTTTTATTAAATAATTCAATCTCTGCACTCATCTTTATTCCAAAAAAAGCAATTAGTGATAAACACGTAAGTTATTATTCAAGAAATCCTAAAAATTCACAAATTCACAATCGATTTTCTGGGATAATAAATCAAGCAATCATTTCTTTCTATTTTGAAGGAAAAAATCTTAGTGAAAACGATATTCAATTTGCAAAAGAAAATGTTAGATACGACGAACTTAAAGTTAGCGAAGATTCAATTGTAGAATCTGGAATTGGTGCTGAAGTTCTTAGTTTTTTATTCATTTTTCTGCTTTATCTCAGTATTTTATTTTCTGGACAAATGGTTTTACGTGCAGTTGTCGAGGAAAAAAATAACAGGATAGTAGAAATTTTACTTTCTTCGGTAAGCAGCAACGAATTAATTGTTGGAAAAATTCTTGGTTCGGCAATTACTTCGCTTGCACAGATGTTAATTTGGCTTTTGCCATTAATTTTTATTCTTTCTTCAAGTTGGTATCTTCTTCCACCTGAATTGATTGTTTCTGTTTCCGCATGGCAATGGCTTTATTATTTCGTTAACTTTTTAATTGGGCTTGTAACTTATTTAGGACTTTTTGCAGCTGTTGGCTCAATTTTCGATAATGAACAAGATGCACAATCTGGAATGTGGCCACTTATGATGTTAGTTATGATTCCATTTTTTATTGCTATTTCAGTTCATAACAATCCAAATAATTCAATTGCTGTTTCAACTTCTATGATTCCATTCACTTCAATAATGGTTATGCCAGCAAGAATGGGATTAATAGACGTTCCTTTGCATCAATTTTTAATTTCGCTTACTGTAAATTTTATTACATTAATCTTAATTTTTCCTATTACAGGCAAAATTTATAGAATTGGAATTCTTCAAACAGGTAAAAAACCAAATTTTAAGGAAGTTTTGACTTGGATAAAGATGAAAAATCTTTGATTAATTTGTAATTATTCCACCGACAAGAAGTAGACCAAATTCATTGTAAATTACGGCTGATTGTCCTGGAGTAATTGCAAATTTTGGCTCGGCAAAATCAATCTTGAGAAAATCAGTTCGAACCGAAGTAACAATTGCTGGAGCAACTATATCGGAATATCGAATTTTCGCAAAGATTTTCTCACCAATTTCCAATTTGTTAACGCTCATAAAATTTAATTTTGAGATTTTTACAGATTTTGAATAAAGTGCCTCTTTATCTCCAATTTCGATGGAATTATTTTCAGCATCTATTTTTTTTACAAATACAGGATGAGGATAAGTTACTCCAATTCCTTTTCTTTGACCGACTGTGTAGAATGGAATTCCCTTGTGTTTTCCTACAATTTCTCCATTGTAGAATATTTTTCCAGCAGTAACTTTTGTAACTTTTTCTGGTACGCGTTCACGAATAAATCTTTCATAATTATTGTCGTTCACAAAACAGATTTCCATACTATCGGGCTTCTTTGCAACAGAAAGATTGAATTTTTCGGCAATCTTACGTACTTCTTCTTTCTTGAACTCACCAAGTGGAAGTATTGTTCTGCTTAATGATTGTTGTGTTAAACCCCAAAGAGCATAAGTTTGGTCTTTTGATGAATCTATTGCATTTTTTAGAAAAAATCTTTGCTCAATTTCGGAAAATCCTATTTGAGCATAATGCCCAGTTGCAATGTATTTTGCACCATATTTATCCGCTTCAATTAGCAATTCTTCCCATTTTATTTTACGATTACACAAAACACAAGGATTTGGCGTACGCCCTTGTAGATATTCATCAACGAAATTATCAATAATCAATTCTTCAAATCTATCTGAAAAATCGGCGACAAAGTGCTGAAAACCAAATTGTTTGGCTACTGATTTACAATCGAAAATTGCATCGAGCGAGCAACAAGCATTAATTTTCTTTGGTGCTCCAGTAGAATCTTGTCTATTTCCCCAAGTTTTCATAGTTACGCCAATTACATCATAACCTTTTTGTTTTAGCAAAATAGCAACAACTGAGGAATCAACTCCGCCACTCATTGCAACAATAACTTTATTTGGATCAAGGGGATTTTTTGTATTTAATATAGAATTACTATTTGAGTTCATTTTATACTTTCTTAGCAATCTTTTGAAAGAATTGCGACTGCGGTTGCATATTTATCAGCGTGGCTTATTGAAATCTGAATTTTCTTATCATTTCCCATAAATTCATAAAATTTTCCAAACAACTTTATGGTTGGTTCTCCATTTGCAACATTTTGAATTTCCATATCAAGCCAATTAAATCCATCTTTGCAACAACTGGAAAGTGATTTTACAATTGCTTCCTTTGCAGCAAATCTTCCTGCATAATGCAAAAATTTATTCTTTTTGGAATTACAATATTCAATTTCTGATTCTGTAAAGATTTTGTTCAAAAAGCGATTTTCAAATTTTTTAATACTTTTAGAAATTCTTTCTACTTCAACAATATCTATTCCAACTCCAATTATCATTTTTTCACCTAGAATCCCGAAGCGAGACCATATCCACGCGGATCTGTACTTCCCCAAAATGTTTTTGTTGAAATATCAAAAAGAATTCCTTCAGTTCTACCAAGACTTCTTTCATTCCCAAAAATTACACTTCTTTTAGATAAATTTTCTTTTTGATCTTCTAAAATTGAAAATTTTTCGAAATCAATTTTATCTGGCAACCACTGATGATGAAATCTGGGTGCAGCAATTGCATCAGCAATATTCATTTCAAAATCGATAACATTTTGAATTACTTGTAAAACAGATGTAATTATTGTTGAGCCGCCTGGTGAGCCAATAACTATAAATAATTCGCCATTTTTAAGAATTATAGTTGGTGTCATCGAACTTAACATTCGCTTTTTAGGTTGAATGGAATTGGCGGCGTTTCCTACCAAACCAAATTGATTTGGTTCACCAGGTTTGGCGCTAAAATCATCCATTTCGTTATTCATTAAAAATCCACAACCTTCAACTACAATTTTATTCCCAAATGCTGCGTTAATTGTAGTTGTAACGCTTACGGCATTTCCAAAAATATCTGTTACTGAATAATGTGTAGTTTGTTCATTTTCGGGAATGTTAAAATCAGAAGGAAATATTTCTATAGACTTGGTTGCGTTTTCTCCAATTTTTTGAGCAATCGTTTTGGCGTAGTATTTTGAAATCAAAGTATCTATTGGAACGGGAAAGAATTGAGGATCACCCAAGTGTTTTGAGCGATCAGAATATACATATTTGAGAACTTCAGTCTGAGTAAAAATGTGCTTCGAACTATGCCAACCAAATTCAGAAATAGGGAAATTTTCAAGGACATTTAATGCTTGAATTAATGCAATTCCACCGGAAGAAGGTGGAGCCATTGAGATAATTTCAAATCCTTTGTAATTTCCATAAATTGGTTTTCTTTCAATTGGTTGATAATTTTTCAAATCATCTTTTGTAATTATCCCACCATTTTTAATTGATTGTGCCACTATTGAATCTGCAACCCAACCATCGTAAAAGCCGTTTTTTCCTTTTTCCAAAATCTGGTTCAAAGTTTTATATAAATCCTTCTGAACAAACAAATCACCTTCAATAAACTGATTTCCGTTGTTTGTAAATACTTTCTTTGAACTTTCAATTTGAAAAAAATCATTATAAAAAATATTTATATCATCAACCATTTCCCACTTTAATGCAAAACCACTTCCTGCAAGTGTAATTGCTGGCGATATTACTTCTTCTAGACTTAAAGTACCATATTTTTCAAGTGCGTAAAGCATTCCAGCTACACTTCCCGGGACTGCTGAAGAACTCCATCCCGTTTTGCTTAATTCTGGTATATAATTTCCTAAGGAATCTAAATACATATTTTGATGTGCCAAAAACGGTGCAATTTCACGAAAATCAATTGTAGTATTTTCTCCGTTACTAAAATGAATTACCATAAATCCGCCACCGCCCAAATTTCCGGCTTCGGGATAAGTAACCGATAGAGCAAATCCGACAGCAACTGCTGCATCAATAGCATTACCACCTTTTTGGAGAATTTTTGTTCCGATTTTAGTCGCCAAATCGCTTGAAGAAACAACCATTCCATTTTTCGATTTGACTGGACGATGAGTTTGCGAATAAGATGATAAACCAACTATAACGAGTAAACTAAAAAATATTTGTTTTAACATTAATACCTTCTGATTGAAGTTGTTCAATCAATAGATTTGTCAGTTTTTCCAATTTTTGCAATGTTGAATCTATTTTTTTTATATACGATTCATCATAAATTACTTTACCAAGATTGTTTTCTTGTTTTTTGGTTTCGTTTATTATGCCAGAAAGGTTTGATATTAAATTTTCAGTCTCACGTAAAGTTGATTTTGTTTGAGAAACAAAGTCAGTAAAATTAGCTTGATTTCTTCCCCAAAACTGATTTAGTGAATCAGTTAAAATTGTTCCATTTTCTACGAATTTATTTATTTCGGTTCTATTTTCACTTAAAATCGCTGAAAAGACATCAATTGTTTTGTTAGTTTTAACAAGAGTTTGTTTCAATTCACCAAGAACATTTTCGTCTTTCATAAACGAATTAAGACTTGTGGTTATTTCCTTAGTTTGCTTTATTGTTAAAAGTAAATCATCTTGAACAGATGTAAGAATTGCCATTGTTGTAGCAAAATCACCAGCAAAATTACCTTTTTGAATAATATTTATATCAATTTTTTCTGATGAAACACCAGGTATAATTTCAATCTTTTTTCCGCCCATCAAATCGAGCATAACAATCGAGAATTTAGCATCAGAGCGTAAATCTACATCGTTTTTTAAAATCAATCTTGCAGTAACTCCATTTGAATTCAAAATTAGATCATCTACAAAACCTTTTTCTAAGCCATTTACCGTAACTTTATCCTTTTTGTAAAGTCCTGAAACATTGTCAAATTGTACATTTAGGATGAAATTATCGTCCGAGAATGTGATATTATTAACCCAAACCATTAAAATTACAATAATTAAAAATGCTGAAAAAACGGTAAATCCAACTTTAACTTCATTTATTTTATTTTTCATTTTCAAACATATTTTTAATTTTAATAAATGCCAAAGAATCCGAGATTTGCAAATCTTTGAGTTTCTGATATTCTAACTTAATGCTTTCTAACTTGTCTTTTGAGAATATAGTTCCATTTTTCTTTAGATTTTCCATTTTTTCTTCGAAAATAATTTCGAGGGAATCCGCCCATTTATTTTTTACAATTCTATGAATTTCAACAGGAATTTGTTCTTGTAAAAGTTCTTCTGTTTTATTTTCAATGGAAGAAATTATTTGCTTTTCATACTTTTGGAAAATGTAGTAGCCAATACCAATTACAAGAATTAGTAAAAAAAGTAAAAAAAAGCATCCTTTTTTAATCATTCGGTTTGAGAATTTTTTCTATTTGGACTTCGTTAATTCTTTTATCTTCTACAGATTTTACTGTAAAAATAAACCCATTCTGTTCGATAGAAAATCCAACATCTGGAATTTTCTCGGCAAAATAAAAGATAAAACCACCAAGAGTTTCATATTCATCTTCAGATGATGAAAAATCGCTTTCTAATTCTGAGTTTAAATCACTTATTGATATTTTGCCAAGTGCTAGAAAAGTGTGATTGTTGAGTCGCTTAAATTCAACTTCGTTGTCATCAAATTCATCATTAATTTCTCCGACAATTTCCTCTAAAATATCTTCCAATGTAATTAAACCCAAGGTACCACCATATTCATCAACCACAATTCCCATGTGCAGATTTTTCTCTTGAAATTCAGATAGTAGATCGCTAATTAATTTGTTTGCTGGAACAAAATATGGTACTCTCGAAATATTTTTAATATTTATGATTTCATTTGGATTGTTGACTTTTAAGAATCTAAGTAAATCTTTTGCATAAATTATTCCAATAATTGAATCTAAACTTTCGCTGTAAAGTGGTAATCTACTTTTTCCACTTTCTGTTATAACTTGAATAATATCTTCAAAATTATCAGAAATTGAAAGTGCGTCAATATCAACTCGCGGAGTCATAATTTCTTTTACTGTTATTTTTTGAAACGAAACTATATCGTGAATTAATTCTTGTTCATTTTGTTCAATTGTTCCGCGTTCCCGTGAAATACTTGCTAATTCCGTAATTTCCAAATCAATTAAAGCATTGTGTTTTTTGGACAATGATATTTTCTTCTTTAAATAATCAAAAATTTCGACAATTAATTTTGAAATTGGATAAATTAAAACGGAAAGCCAATAGAGTGGAAAAGCTGCCCATCTAGCAAAAACAAGCGGATTTTTGTTAGCTAAAACCTTTGGAATAATTTCAGAAAACAATAAAATTATAACTATTAAAATCGGTATTTGAAATGCCAAAATTAGTTCAACCGAAATGTTAGTTTTGTGTGCAATATCGATTGCAATTATTACACCCAAAATTGATGCGGCAACATTAACTAATGTATTTAAGAGTAGAATAGTTACAAGAATTCGGTGTGGATTTTCAATCATAGAAAGAAGATAGCGTTGTATAAAGCTACCTTCCTTCTCGTAAGATTTTCTTAAACTTTTTTCATCAAGCGAAAAAATTGCAACTTCAGAACCGGAAAAGAATGCAGAAAGAATTAGTAACCCAATTAAAACTATTATTTGGTAAAAACTATCATTCTCCAAAAATAATCAAGCTCCATATTGTTGCAAAATAATTCATTTAGAAAGGCAAATCATCATCAGTTTTTGATGTCGAATAATCATCATTATTATCTTTTACTACATTTCCTGAAGATTCACCCGAAAATCCTTCGGATTTATCTAAAGGAATTAGTGATTCTGCAATAACTTCAAAAACATATTTGGTTTCGTTATTTTTATCTTGGTAGCTTCTTTTACTAATTCTACCTTCAACAAAAACCTTTTTACCTTTTTTAAGTTGTTCTTTATAAAAATCAGATAAATTGTAGCTTACAACATTATGCCAGGTTGTTTCGTTAACCCATTCTTCGTTTTTTTTGTAGCTTCTTGTTGTAGCTAAAGTGAAATTAGTAACTGAAAAAGTTTCATTCGAAAATCTTGTTTCAGCGTCGCCGCCTAAGTTACCAATTAACATTACTTTGTTTAATGAGAATGCCATATTCCCCTCTGGGTAATTGTGATTTAAGTTATTTAGTTATAATAAAAGCACCTTTCAGAAGTTCATACTTCCAAAGGCGATTTCTTTCATTTTCAGCATCCAATCTTGTTTTGAAAGGAGGTAGTTGAACAACATGAAGATTCTTTTCTGTATTGAACATTATTTTCAGATCTTTCTGAATTATTGGATTTACTTCGTTTACAAATTCTTTTGCTCTTTCCTTTGTTGAAAAAGCCCCAATTTGAACATAATAAAGCATTTCACTTGTTGGTTCAACAGCAGATGGAACTTCTTCTGCATTAAGTTCTGATGGTTTTTCAATTGGTTGTTCGGTAGGGTTTTTATCGAGTTGTGGTTTTTCTTTAATCGCATTTACATCACCCAAACCGATAGAATCGAAAACATATACTTCATCTTTTGTATTTGTATTATCAATTGTACTTTTTTCAGAAGTGGCACATCCCCAAAGCACAAAAAATATTGTTATATAAAATATTTTTTTCATTTTTCCCAAATATTTGTTTACTAAAAATAAAAAATCTCACCTTGTTTTCACAAGGTAAGATTATTAATTTTTTGTGTTTTTTTAGTAAAGAATGTTTTTTAGAATCTCAGTAGTAATTGTTGGAGTTTTTACTGATTCATATCCAGAAAAATTAATACTATTTGGAACTGTTGAAACATCAACATGAGGAATGTTCGCATTAAAAACTTCATTTATTTTATCAATAAAAAAGTTAGAAATAACTGCATAACCTCTACTAGTTGGGTGAACACCATCAAGACTGAATGTATTGCCTGTAATATAATCTGCAGTAAAAGTAATTCCATTTTGTGTTAATCCCTGACGAGCAAGTGAGCTTAAGAAGGAATTAATATCAACAACGTGAAAACCTTTTGCTTCTGCTAAAGTAGTAATTGAAGTGTTGTATTGATCTATTACACTTTTAATATTAGCCAATTCATCTGCATCTAAAACTAATGCATCTGGGAAAGGATTTAATGGATGTAAACCAAATGCTTGAGTTGTATCAATTCCCAATAAAGCAGGATCAACTCCAGGTAAATTATCGCGATAGAATTTTCCACTTGGAACGCCAATGTAAGCAGCATAACCAGAAGAAGATAGTGTTAACATAATTTCTTCGTTATAAAGCCCATTATGCGTTACAAATTGTGTAAATGGTACAGCAGAAGTCTCTCCATTCTTTTGATAGAAAAGTCCATAAGCTAATCCAGCTTCAATTGCTGGTTGCAAAGAATAACCAACTTTTGGACCTATTGTCGTGAAATACGGAGTAGATGTAACATAAGGAATGTTTCCAACTAAAACATCAGCACCTGTTGTTGCTAATGAATCCAAAATTACAGAATATAACGCTGTAAAAGTTGCAGAAGGATTATATGGAACTGTTCCACCATAAACTGCATGACCAAGAATATCGTTATTTCCTAACCAAAAAATCATAAATGTTGGATTCTGTGCCATTGCTTGCTGAAGTTGAGTACCTAAACCACGTAATACTAAATCGAACATTGGGTTTGGTTGTCCTGTTACTGTTGTAGTTGAGCTTGTGCAATACAAAGCATCACCTAACCAAGCACCCGGTACGCCAAGGTTGTTATAAGGTGCAGCATAATTTAAATTTTGTGGGGCACCAGTTGCAGAATTATAAACAATAATTGGAGTTCCATCAGGATTAAACCCAGCAATTTCCATTCTACGACCAGTACCAGGGTTGCTATAAATTGGTTGTTCAAAAGTTGCACCAACTTGGTCAGCAATCATTTTACTATAAGTATAATTTTGAGATGATTCATATAATGAACCATTTTGGTAACCAGCAGTCAAACTATTACCAACAACAACAAATCGTGAAAAATCTGCTTCGCCAACTGAAACTTCAGGGGCTGTTAATTCTGTTCTATCTTCACAACCAACAAAGGAAAGAGAGATAAAAACTACTATCATTATAAAAATTTTATTTAAATATTTCATTGAGCTATTTCTCCCTTTTAGAATTTATATGAATAGTTAATTGCCAAAAGATGAGCATAAGAATTGTAAGTTCCATCAAATGATGAATTACCGCTTGTATAATAGCTTTCTGCTCCGGTAACAGTTCTTTCAAAAAATCGTATATACATATAGGCAAGATCAATGCTTTGATTTCCAAAGAATTTATACCCAAATCCAGCATTAAAACCTAATCTATCTGAATCTGGTAATGAAGGTTCAACCATTTCATTTTTCACTGGATTTCTATCAAGGAAAATTCCCCATCTTAAATCCAAAGATTCGTTGCATATATATTCAAAACCTGTTCTCATTATCCAAGAATCTTGATAATCTCTTGCGGCACTAACATCTTCTTGTGCTTCGTCTTCAAAATCAACTGCCAATTTATCGTAACTTGACCAACCAACCCATTGAAAATCGAAAGCTGTTCTAAGATTTTCAATTGGGAAGAAGCTCATTCCCATTTGCAAATTGTATGGTGTTACCAAAGTAGCTGTAATGTTTCCAGCAGGAAGTCGACCATCTAATTGGGCTGGGCCAACACTTGTGGCTTCGCCTTCAAAATCGAATGTTGAGTTACTTCTAAAAGACACACCAACTGTATAATCATTTTTAGGATGAATATAAAACATTGAAAGATTATAACCATAAGAGACTGCATCTCCTTCCAAAGTAAGTTCAATATCACCAGTTAATGGGTCAGGAAGTGGTGCGAATTTTCTAATGATAACATCTCCGTATGCAACATTAACGCCTGCTGCGACAGAAAAATTTTCAGTTAGTTTATACGCAAGATTTCCACCGAAGAAGAATGTTCTAACTTCAGTTTCAACAGCAAGATATTTCCCTATCCAATCATCATCCCAAGTTGTACCAAGACCAAATGGATTTGTAAGACTAAAACTAGAATACAAATCTTCAGAAATCTGGTGAGTAACGTGAAGGTTGATTGGGGTAAAAAGAGCATCGTGAACGCTGTATTCATCGACATCAGGCGTAACGCCTCGGAATGTAGCATAAGGTTTAATTAATGTAACGCCAGCAGAAATATGTGTTCCCTTAAGTTGCGTTACTGCAGCGGGGTTAAACATTGCAGCTGAAGCATCGTTTGCTACTGCTGTAAATGCACCTCCCATTGCCATTGCTCTTGCAGCGTGTTCATTTATCTGAAAACCGCTTGCAAAAATGTTTCCGCTAATAATTATAGCAGAAACGATGATAGTTAGTGATTTTTTCACCATTTTCACTCCATGATTTTTGAGTTAACAATAGAATATATTACAATAAATCCGATTATCCAAATTATTCAATTATCAAAATCTCGGTTCCTTTTTCTACAGAATCACCAGATTTGACCTTAATTTCTTTTATTTTACCAGATTTTGGAGCTTTAATTTCGTTTTCCATTTTCATTGCTTCAAGTACAAATAATGCATCTTCTTCTTGAACAAAATCACCAACATTTTTTGTGATTTTTAAGATAAGTCCAGGCATTGGTGCAAGAATTACTTCTTCTCCGGAATTTCTCTTCTTTTCTGCAATAATTTGTTTTGCTTGATATTGCAAATTTGTAAGAATTTCAGTCTCGAAGGTTTGTCCATTTATCAAAATTTGAAAATTATCATTTCCCTTTTTTGAATAAACCAAGTTGTAAATTTTCCCAAATATTTCAACAATTAGATGATTTTTATGAGAAGATAAAATTTTATAATCAACTTTTGATTCTGAAAGGAAAATTTCTGATTGAGCAACTTTTGTTTCTTGAACTTTTTTGCCAATTATTGTTACAACAAATTTATTCATTTCCGCTCCAGTTATTATTGATGCCTATTTTATTTTCATGCGGTTTTAGTTTTAGGTCATTATTTTTTAGAATTGTGCTTATAATAGCTACTATTTCCGTTAAATCTTCAAATTCATTTTTCCAATTATCTGGTAAAAGTGGATTTAGGTAATTATCTAGAAAGTTTATGTCGAATGTAGAATCAACAAATTTTGGATGGGTTAAAATCCACTTGAATAAATCTATATTGGTTTTAACACCAATTATTTTGTATTCATTTAATAGATTCAACATTCTACTGATTGCTTCATTTCTATTAATTCCCCAAGAAATTACTTTGGAAAGCATGGGATCGTAATACACAGAAACTTCAGAGCTTGTTTCAATTCCTGAATCAATTCTAATCCCTGGTCCACCTGGCAAACGATGTAATTCAATCTTTCCGATTGAAGGAGCATAATTATTCGACACATCTTCAGCATAAATTCTGCATTCAATTGCACTTCCGTGAATTGAAATATCTTCTTGCTTGAATGAAATTTTTTCACCTTCTGCAATTTTTATTTGTTCTTTTACTAAATCAATTCCTGAAATCATTTCTGTAACTGGATGTTCAACTTGCAAACGTGTATTCATTTCAAGAAAATAGAAATTTTTGTTTGCGTCAATTAAGAATTCTATTGTGCCTGCATTATAATATCCGCATGCTTTTGCTGCATCAATTGCGGCTTGAGTTAATTTTGCACGAACTTCTTGTGAAACACTTGGCGAAGGTGATTCTTCTACAACTTTTTGATGACGACGTTGCACAGAACATTCCCGCTCGAAAACGTGCCGATAATTTCCATGCTTATCTGCAATGATTTGTACTTCAATGTGTTTAGGATTTTCAATAAATTTTTCAATATAAACAGCCCCATTTCCAAAAGATTTAATTGCTTCACTTTTAGCACGTTCAAAATTTTCAATTAATTTACTTTCTTCATCAATTCTTCGCATTCCTTTTCCTCCGCCACCCGCTGCGGCTTTTAGCATTATCGGATAACCTATTTCACTTGCTACTTTTTTTAACTCATCATTATCCGAGATTGGAGAAATTGTTCCGGGAACAATTGGAACGTTATGCGATTTCATTAAACTTCGAGCCGCTGTCTTTTCACCCATTTTTACAACAGAATCAGAACTTGGTCCGATAAAATTTATTCCGTTTTCTTCGCATTTTTGAATGAAATTTGCATTTTCTGATAAAAACCCATATCCAGGATGAATAGCCTCAGCGTTAATTCTTTTGGCTAATTCAATAATTTTATCACCAAGAAGATAAGATTCAGAAGCGGGAGATTTTCCAATTAAATATGCTTCATCTGCCATTTTAACATGTAGTGCATTTTGGTCGGCTTCGGAATAAATAGCAACCGCTGTTATTCCCATTTCTTTTGCGGCTCTAATAATTCTTACAGCAATTTCACCGCGATTTGCAATTAAAATTTTCTTGATTTTCATTTTCTATCCTAAGTTTACAACTGTAATTCCTTCGCCACCAAATTCAATTTTGGCGAATTGAAAAGATTCAACAAATTCGTGATTTTTTAGCAATTGATGAACTGTTGCTTTTAAAACACCCGCGCCTTTTCCGTGAAGTATTTCAACTTGTTTTATGTTCGAAGCAAAAGCGTCGTCCAAAAAACGAATAATTTCAAATTCCACTTCTTCCGGTTTTTTTCCACGAATATCAAGCACAAGCGAGTTTAATGTTGAATGGTAATCATTTTTATGATACAGATTTTTTTCTTCTTTATGATTTACCTTTTCAACTTCATCTATTTTAACAGAAATTTTAAAATTTCCAGAAATTATTGACAATTTCCTTTTCTTTTCATCAATTTCAGAAATTTTTCCAATTGTGTTTCCTTCAATTAGCTTAACAAAATCACCTACGGAAAGTTTATTTGATTTAAAATTACTCTCTTTTCCAACTTCCGCTTTTTCAATTTTTGTTATGCTTTCCTTAATTTCAGTAACAATTTTTCGAGATTGAGAAATGACATCTTTATCGCCATTGCTTTCTCGAATTTGCTTTATTGCATTTTCAATTTTTTTATTTGCTTCAAAAACCAGATTCTGAGCTTCTTTTCTTGCTTGAGCAAAAATATCCGTCTTCTTCTTTTTTATTTCATTCGATTGCTTTTCATAAAGTGAAGTTAATCCGAGCAAACGGGAATTTTCTTTTTCGGCAGATTGCAATTTTTCTTTCAGTTCGTTCGATTGTTTCTGAAGTTTAACAAGCAATTCCTCAACTTGCTTTTTATTTTCTGAAACATATTCTTTTGCTTCTTCAATAATATGATTTGATAAACCAATTCTTTTAGCAACTTCAAAAGCATAACTTGCACCAGGTTCACCTTGTTTTAGAATAAAAGTTGGCTCAATCTTCTCAACATCAAATTCCAACGATGCGTTTTCAAATTTTTCAGAATAATTTGCTAATATTTTAAGATTACTTTGATGTGTTGATGCAATTACCTTTGAATTTTTTCTTGATAATTCCAACAAAATTGCTGAAGCCAAAGCCGAACCTTCATTTGGGTCAGTTCCAGTTCCAATTTCATCAAGTAAAATCAAACTTTGTGAATCAGCTTGCTCAAGAATTTTCTTAATATTTGCAAGATGCGAACTGAAAGTGCTTAAATTATCTTCAATTGATTGTTCATCTCCAATATCAACCATAATATTATCAAAAAGATAAAAATGTGAATCAGATGAAGTTGGTACGTGCAAACCACTTTGAACAAGCAAAGATAACAACGCCACTGTTTTTAGAACAACTGTTTTTCCACCAGCATTTGGACCTGTTATCAGAAGAATGTTATTTTTCTTGAAATCTAAATTAAGTGGAATTGTGTTTTCTTTCAGCCTTCGCAACAATATTGGATGGAAACTACGAATAAGTTTTAGCGGTTTGTCTTTATCAATTTGCGGGAAACATCCGTCAATTTCAAGTGAATATTTAGCAGAAGCAAATATTGATTCAATTTCAACTAAAGTTTCCAGCGACATTTGTAAATATTTACTCGATTGCCCAATTTGTTCAGTTAGTTGGCGTAAAATTCTATCAATTTCTCTCTTTTCTTCAAATCTTAATGAAATCAGTTCGTTGTTTGATTCTAAAATTTCAGTTGGTTCAATATAAACTGTTTGCCCAGTGGAAGATTCTGAATGAATTAAACCATTAATTTGACGCTTATATTCCGCTTTTACAGGAAAAACATAACGTCCATCGTAAATTGTAAGAAAATCTTCTTGCAACATAGATTCTGAATTTAATGCTTTCAGTTTTCTTTCGACTACTTTCTTTAATGCAATTTCTTTATCTGTTATTGATTTTCTTATTTCACGTAATTTGGGAGAAGCACTTGATTTTACTTCGTTTGTTACATCAATAATACTGTCAATTCGATTTTCAAGATTTTTATCGACAAATAGAAATTCCCAGAACTGATTTTTTAGATTTGGAGCATTATTCTGATTTTGGGATAAATAATTCAAATAACGGCGAGATGTTATCAACAAGTTGCCAATTTCTCTGATTCTTCGTACTGATAAAATATTCCCAGAAATTCGTGAATGTGCTAAACTTTCTAATAAATTTACTTCAAATTCTTCGGGAGGATAAATATTAATTATTAACAAAGATTTTGCTTCGTTAATCAGATTTCCACTTTTTTGGATATTTCCAATTTCTTGCAGTGGACGAATAGATAGGATTTTTTCTTTTGCTAATTCAGAATGTGCAAATCTTGTTATTTGTTCTAAAACCTTAAAATATTCTAATTTCTCTAAAGTTGAATTTGTAAACATTAGATAATTTGTTTTGTTTCGTCAGATTTTTCGTAAAAATTCATTAGTCACCGATTTTCTCTTCTTTTTTATTGTTTTCGGACAATAAATTAAATTCTTTGAAATATTCTCCTGCAGATTTATTTTCATCTATAAAAAGATCAATTACTGTTGGAATAATACCGTAAACTTTTCCGTACATAAACGATTTATTCCGAATATTTTCGTCTGGAAAATCAAAAATTCGAAAGAAAAGCAAAAATCCACTTAAAAAGATTGCAATTTGAATTGTACCGAAAAATCCACCAAGTAGTTGATTTATCATATTGTTAACTTTATCTGCTGGTTGAAGTAATCTTTTTATTAGCGCCGTAATCGACAAAATTGAAAAGAAAATTAACAATCCAGCCACAGCATTTGCAAGACTTCGTTCGTCATTAAAAAATTGTACAAGAAATCCGCCAACATAATCTGAAAGAACAAAAGCCAACACAATTGCAACTACCAACCCAAGCATTCCAATCAATTTTCTTATAATTCCATCTTTAAATCCAAGAATAAAACCAACAACCAAAACAACTAAAAGTATAATATCGATGTAATTCAAAATTAACCTAAAACTTTTTCAACAATGGATTTTATTAAACTTCCGTCAGCTTTACCTTTTAATTCTTTTGCGGCATTTTGCATTAACTTTCCAAAGTCTTTTTTCCCTTCGGCTCCAATTTCCAATGCAATTCTTCTCACAGTTTCTAAAATTTCATCTTCAGAAAGTTGTTTAGGTAAAAATTCAGAAATTATTTCCAATTCATTCTTTTCATTTTGTGCCAAATCCATTCTTCCCGCATTTTCATATTGCTCAATCGAATCTTTTCTCTTTTTTGCGGCAGAAGATAATATTCTAATTTCATCTTCTTCGGTCATTATTTTACCTGAACCACTTTTTTCAAATTCCAAAATCAATGCTCTAATCGAGCGGATTGTTAATAAACGTTCTTTTTGTCCGCTCTTTAAAGCAGATTTCATTTCTTCATTTATTTTTTCTGTTAAATTCATTGTTTACCTTAATTTTTTAGCAAATATAAGATTGTTCATAATGGGATTTTTGTTAAAATATTTCAAAATTTATGGAAAGAAGATTAACGATAATTCATAAGAATGTCAAAAAAAGGGAAAATTGTAGAAATATTTTTTTATAAATTTTCTGAGAGAATTTCCAAAGCACGTTTGGAGGCTTCTTGTTCAGCACTTTTCTTATTTTTTCCTCTACCAACTGCCAATTTTGCTCCATCCAACAAAACTGCTACTATAAAGATTTTTTTGTGTTCGGGTCCATCAACATTTACAATTTCATATTCTGGATTAGTTTTTCCCATTTTATGAGCAAGTTCAAGCAATTGTCCCTTAAAGTTGGAATCTTTGCTATAATCGATAACGTCAATCAACCAATTGTGAACAAATTCTATTGTATTTTCAATACCTAAATCCAAATAGCATGCTCCAATAATTGCTTCCATTGCATCGGCTAAAATTGAATTTATTCCACTTGAATTACTCTGCAAAAACTTTTTCTCAAAAAGAACAATTTTCTCTAAATCAAGATTAATTGCCATTTCAAATAATGCATTTTTATCAACTAAACGAACTCGCATTTTTGTAAGTTCACCTTCATTTAGATCAGGATATTCTTCGTAAAGATAGTTAGCAACAATCATTCCTAAAACTGCATCGCCTAAAAATTCAAGTCGTTGGTTGGAGGCTTTCAATTTGTGGTTATTTAATGATGATTGATGTGTAATAGCTTCAACAAATAATTGTGTGTTTGTAATTTTTGCAGGAAGGAATTTTCCCAGAAGCAAAACACGTTCTTCAATTGTTTGTTGAGTTTTGCTCCTAAAATTAAATAAATTAAATAGTTTGCGTAATAGAGAGAAAAAAGACATTACTCAGTAAATTTTTTAATAAGTAAAGTAGCGTTATGTCCACCAAATCCAAAAGTATTTGATATTGCATAATTAATTTCTCTTTTTATAGCAACTTTTGGTGTATAGTTCAAATCGCATTCATCATCTGGATTTTCTAAATTGATTGTCGGGGGAACTATTCCATTTGTAATTGCTAAAGTAGTTGCTATTGCTTCAATTGCTCCAGCAGCTCCGAGCAAATGTCCAGTCATAGATTTAGTTGAACTTATACTCACTTTATAAGCATGTTCACCAAATAGTTTTTTTATCGCTTTAGTTTCATTAATATCATTTAATGAAGTAGAAGTACCGTGTGCGTTTATATAATCAACGTCTTCAGGATTTATTCCACCATCTCGAAGTGCTTCTCTCATTGAACGAAATGCTCCTTCTCCTTCTGGAGCTGGTGCAGTTACGTGGTAAGCATCGGCAGAAGCTCCCATTCCAGCAACTTCAGCATAAATTTTAGCTCCGCGTTTTTTTGCATGTTCTAATTCTTCAAGAACGAGTGTTCCAGAACCTTCACCCATAACAAATCCATTTCTGTCTTTGTCAAATGGTCGAGACGCTTCAGAATATCGTTCATTCCAAGTTGAAATAGCTCTTGCAGAATTAAATCCAGCAACTGAAATTGGAGTAATTGATGATTCTGCTCCTCCACAAATCATAACATCGGCTCTTCCTGTTTGAATCATAACAAAACCATCTGAAATTGCGTGTGTTGAAGTTGCGCAAGCTGAAGTTACAGCGTAATTTATTCCTTTTAATCCATATCTAATTGAAATTTGTCCAGCTGCAATATCTGAAATCATCATTGGAATAAAAAATGGGGAAACACGACGAGGTCCGCCATTTAACAATGCTGTATGTTGTTCTTCAAAAGTGAGCATTCCCCCAATTCCACTGCCATAAATTACACCGAATCGTTCCAAATCCTCTTTTTCAAGCTCAAAAGCAGCATCTTTAATTGCTTCTTCTGCAGTTACTAATGCGTAATGAGTAAATGGGTCCATTCTTCGGGCTTCTTTTTTATCAAGATACTCGTCAACATTAAAATTTTTGACTTCGCAAGCAAATTTTGTAGTGTGGTCTGTAGTGTCAAATTTTGTAATTAATCCAGCACCATTTTTACCATTTATTAAGCCATTCCAAAATTCTTCAACATTATTCCCGATAGGAGTTAATGCTCCTAAGCCGGTGATTACAACTCTTTTTTTGTTCATAGAATTCCTTTTATTATGAATAAAAAAAAATAGCAAAGAATCGAAATCCTTTGCTATTAATTCAGTAAATTCTGTAAAAATTATCCTAATTTTGATTTTAGATAATTAATAGCATCGCCAACGGTAGCAATTTTTTCAGCATCTTCGTCTGGAATTTGAACATCAAAGGCTTCTTCTAAAGCCATTATTAATTCAACTGTATCAAGAGAATCTGCACCTAAGTCGTTTGTAAATGATGCACTTGGAACAACTTGTGAGGCATCTACACCTAACTTATCAACGATAATTTCTTTTACTTTTTCTTCCATTTTTTCTCCTTATAATTAGTTTAATAAAAATTTACATTACCATTCCGCCATCAACCGTAATAACTTGTCCGGTTATATATGAGGAATCTTCACTAGCTAAAAAAAGTACAACTTTAGATATGTCTTGAGTTTTTCCCAATTTTTTCATGGGAATAAAGTCAAATAAACTTTTTTTCTGTTCTTCGGATAAGGAATCTGTCATTTCTGTTTCAATATAACCAGGTGCAATTGCATTAACATTTATTCCGCGTGAAGCAAATTCTTTTGCTACAGATTTTGTGAATCCAATTATTCCAGCTTTCGATGCAGCGTAATTTGCTTGTCCAGCATTGCCAATTAAACCGACTACGGATGAAACATTTATAATTTTTCCGTAACGCTGTTTTAAGATTTGTCTTGAAATTGCTTTTGTAAAATTGAAAACGCTTTTAAGATTTACTTCGTAAACTCGGTCAAATTCTTCTTCACTCATACGCATCAATAAATTATCTTTGGTAATTCCTGCATTATTAACCAAAATATCTATTCTGCCAAATTCTTTTATTATTTCATCAACGGCTTTTTGCACATCTTCAAACGATGAAACATCAACTTTGTAACCTTTTACTTTTACATCGGAATTTGCGTATTGTAATTCAATTTGCTTGGCGCAGTCATCACAATTATTATAGATAAATGCAACATCACTAAAAATTTCACCATTTATTGTGTGTGTTGCAAATTCATCAAGAATTGCTTTCCCAATTCCTCTTGAACCACCAGTAATAATTGCTTTATATTTTGACAAATTTGAATCCTTTTAAAAATTATGATTATATAATAATTGATTTTTCCAATTTTACAAAATCAATTTATATCCAAAAATTTATCTATTCCCGAGATTTTTACATCGGGATTTATTTTTTTTATCAAACCTTGAAGAACTTTTCCTGGTCCAATTTCAACGAATTCATCAATTCCATCAGAAATCATATTTTCAATTGTTTCAACCCAACGAACTGGTGAAGTAAGTTGTTTTATTAGTAATTGTTTGATTTCAGTTTGATGATAAACTTTTTGAGCCGTAACATTTGCATAAACCGGAATTTTTGAATCTTTTATTTCTGTTAATTCCAATTTTTGATTAAGCGATTGTTCAGCCGGACGCATTAATTCTGAATGAAATGCACCACTTACAAGAAGTTCTTTCGCAAGTTTTGCACCATTTTGTTTTGCTAAATTCATAACTTCATAAATAGATTGTGGTTCTCCAGAAATAACAATTTGATCAGGAGAATTAAAATTTGCACACTGAACAATTCCGAAGTGTTTGGATTGTGAACACAATAGCTCAAGTTTATTTCTTTCAATTCCAATAATTGCAGCCATTGTCCCTTTTTTGATGTCGCTTGTTTTAAGCATTTCTCTACCACGTAGTTGAACAAGTTGCAGTGCATTTTCTAATGTTAAACTTCCGGTTGCAAATAAAGCAGAAAATTCCCCGAGAGAATGACCAGCCGCAGCCGAAAAATTGGATGGATTTATCAAATATGTTAAAATAGCACTATGGAGCAAAATTGCTGGTTGAGTAACATCAGTCGATTTTAATTCATCATTGGGACCTTCAAACATTATTCTCTGAATATCAAAACCAAGAATAGTATTTGCTTTTTCAAACATTTCTTTTGCGATTGAACTGTTTTCGTATAAATCTTTTCCCATTCCAACATATTGAGAACCTTGTCCTGGAAAAACAAAAGCGACTTTGCTCATTAATCCAAACTCCAATTTAGATATAACGAGCCCCAAGTGTAACCGGCTCCAAATGCTGCAAGAATCAGTTTATCACCTTTTTTAAGTTTTTTATCTTCATGATAATCAGCAATACAAAGCGGAATTGTAGCGGCAGTTGTGTTTCCGTATTTATCAATATTAATCATAACTTGTTTGTCTGAAATTCCCATTCTGCGAGCAGTTGCGTCAATTATTCTTAAATTAGCTTGATGAGGAACAAGATATGCAATATCGTTAGAGGTTAGATCATTTCTTTGCATAATTTCAATAGAAACATCCGCCATTCCTTTAACAGCAACTTTAAAAACTTTTTGACCATCCTGATAAATATAATGCCATCTTTTATCAATTGTTTCGTGTGAAGCTGGAATTAAACTTCCACCAGCTTTCATGTTCAAAGCATCTCTACCAGAACCATCACAATGCAAAATTGAATCTTGAATTCCTAATGATAAATCTGTAGTTGGTTCAAGCAAAACTGCACCAGCACCATCTCCAAAAATTATACAAGTTGTTCTATCAGAATAATCAATAATTGAACTCATTTTATCAGCACCAACAACTACAACTTTCTTATACAACCCAGATTCAACTAAATTAGCACCTGTTTGTAATGCAAACAAAAACCCCGAGCAAGCACCTGAAAGATCAAAACCCCAAGCATTAATTGCACCTAAATTATCTTGTACCAAGCAAGCTGTAGAAGGAAATAACATATCTGGCGTAATAGTTGCAACTATAATTACGTCAATTTCTTCTGCTTTCAATCCTGTATTTTGCATTAGACTTTCAATTGCACGTGTTGCAAGAATACTTGTTCCACCTTCTTCTAATTTTCTTCGTTCAACAATTCCAGTTCGTGATCTAATCCACTCATCGTTTGTCTCAACAATCGATTCAAAATACTTATTATCTAATACCTTTTCTGGCAGATATTTACCAATACCTGTTATATGAGCATTTAAAATGGCTCTTTCGCGTTTTTTCACTTATTTAAAACCTCTGATAGTTTTTCGACCAAATTTACTTTGCTTGAATTGACTGCTTCTAAAATCATATTTTTAATGCCAATCGGTGAGCTTGAACCATGCCCAATGATTGTAACACCATTAATTCCTAAAAGTGGGACTCCACCATATAAATTTGGGTCAGTAACTTTTAGCGATTTTGATAATCCCGATTTTGCAAGTCCAATTTGGATTTTAGGAACTAAACCGGTTGAAGCATAGTCTTTCAATTTTGTTTTGAGGAAAGGTAAAATAGACTCGGCAAATTTAAGTACAATATTGCCAACAAAGCCATCGCAAATAACAATGTCAGCTTTACCTTTCATAATGTCTTTTCCTTCTACGTTACCAATGAAATTGAGATTAGAATTTTCCAATAATTCTCTTGTATCTAAAGTAAGTTGGTAGCCTTTTGATTCTTCTTCGCCCACATTTAGCAAACCAACGGTTGGGTTTTTCTTGTTAAAAACAGTTTCTAAATAGATTGTTGTTAATTTTGCAAATTGGAAAAGATGTTCAGCTTTTGAATCAACAAATGCTCCTGCATCTGAAAGTCTGGTATGACTACCTTTTTCATTTGGTATTGGAGCTGCTATTGTTGGTCGATTTACACCTTTTATTCTACCAATATTTAAAATTGAAGAAATAGTTACAGCGCCAGTATTTCCCGCACTTACAAGTGCAGTAGCTTCTTTTGAATGTATCATTTTAGTGGCAATTACCAAAGAAGAATTTACTTTTTCTTTCACAGCTTTTGCAGGTGAATCTTTCATTGTAATTACTTCGGTAGAATTTACAACACTTATCCGAGTTTTATCATACTGGTAATTTGATAATTCATTCTCAAGCAGGTTTGAATTCCCGACAAGAATTATATTAAAATCAGATTCTACTTTTAATGCTTCAATTGCACCAGCTACTTCATTTTGAGGAGCAAAATCTCCGCCCATGGCATCAAGCGCAATTGAAATAATCTTTTCAGACATTTTGGTTATGATTCTGGAACGAAAACAGATTTACCTGAATAATATCCGCAACTCGGACATGCTCTGTGCGAAAGTTTAATTTCACCGCAATTTGAACATGTTGTTAGTGTTGAAGCAGTAGCTTTGTAATGAGTTCTTCTTTTATCTCTTCTACTTTTCGAAATCTTTCTCTTAGGATGTGCCATTTTATCACCTTGATTACTTTATTTTTTATCTAATTTTCTTTATTATCATCAAATTTTATTTTCAATAAGTCTTTCCATATTGGATTTACTTCTTGACTTTCACATTTACAAGATTCGTAATTCAAATTTGCTCCGCAATGCGAACACAAACCTTTACACTCTTCGTCACATAAATTTTTCTTTGGAATTGAAAGATTAATGTAATCAAGGAAATCTTGTGTTAAATCAATTTCAACTTGTTCATATTTTAGCGAATAGACATTATCAGAATCTAAAATTTCATCTTCTGCATTTGACAAGTAAATTATTTTGAAGTTATCTTGTATTTCACTTTCAAATTCATCTAAACATCTATCGCATGTAAAATGAAGTTTTACAAAAAAAGAACAATTAAAAACTATCTGACTATCAGATTTATCAACATTTACTTTTAGATTTATTTTATCTGTAAATGGTTCTGTTAAGCCATACTTCTGAACAATCTCTTCTTGCTCAAAATCATGAAATCCATCAGACAAATTACTAATTTTTATCTTCATTAGGTTTTGGTCAAAATTTAGCTTACAAATATAAAAATTGATATTTTTATAAGCAACAAACTGAATTTATAAAAATTTTAATAAAAAATAACATTCAATGCAAATTAATTTTAAAAATAAGTTGTACATCCAGTTCTTTCTTTCATTTATTTGTGGATTTTTTTGCTTGCCTATATTAGCAATTATGATGGAATTCATGCTAAAAATGACCTTTTTTTCTTTGCAGATTAAAAATAATTATGCTTTCCAATTAATTGTGTTTGCTCCTTTTGTCGAAGAATCATTAAAATTTACACTATTTAAACGAATAAATGGAAATACTTTTTTAGGTAAGAATTCCATTTTCTTGCTTTTTGTTATTGGATTTTCATTTGGAGCAGCCGAAAATTTAACATTTTTTGTTGCAAATTCTGAAATTGGATTTTATGAATTTTCAAGAATAATTACATCTCAGATATTGCACACAATTGCACCATTATTAATTTTTCTAAAAAATGAAGAAAGAATTTCGACTTGGCTTGTAATAATTCCATTTTTTACTCACTTAATTTGGAATTCACTTATTTATTTTGAAGTTGAGGTAATTTTAAGTTATTTTTTCGCCCTAATTTTGATTATTTACTTATTATTTAAATTAATTCGACATAATTAATGGAACATATTGGTATTCTTGGCGGTTCGTTCGACCCAATTCATATCGGACATTTAATAACTGCTTTATCAGTCTTTGAAAAAAGAAAACTTACCAAATTAATTTTTATGCCTTGTTTTATTTCGCCGCATAAAGTTGGTTACAATATTACCGATGCTTTTCAAAGATTGGAAATGGTGCGTCTGGCAACTGAAGATTTTCCTCAATTTGAAGTTTCTGATTTTGAAATTAGCAAGCACGACATTTCATTTACTGTCGATACACTCAAACATTTCAAAAAAGATAATCCTTCAATTGATCTAATTATAGGTTTTGATAATTTAATTTCATTCGATAACTGGAAAGAGCCAGAGACAATCACCGAACTTGCAAATCTTGTGGTTCTAAAAAGAAATAACTTTGCAAGTTACTATTCACTTCACAATTTTTTTGAAAAAGCTATTTTCGTTGATTCACCAATAATCGAAGTTTCCTCTACATTAATTCGAGATAGAATTAAAAACGGATTATCATTCAAATATTTCGTTCATAATAAAGTTTACCAATATATTATGGATAATAAACTTTATATGAGGTAAAATGCTATCTGAAGTTAAATTAACAAAATTATTAGCAAAAGATAAAAGAACAATTTCCCGATTAATTTCGCAAGTTGAAGATGATGAGGTTTCTTCTGAATTATTAAATCAATTATTCAAAATTGGTGGAAAATCTTACAAAATTGGAATTACAGGACCTCCTGGTGCCGGAAAATCTACGCTTACTAACCAATTAACAAAATTATTAGTTGAAAAAGGATTTTTCGTCGGAATTATAGCAATTGACCCAACAAGTCCATTTTCAGGCGGAGCTTTGCTTGGCGATCGCGTCCGAATGAATGAAATTGGACTTCACCCAAATGTTTATATAAGAAGTATGGCAACTCGTGGAAGTCTTGGCGGTTTGAGTAAAAAAGCAATTGATGCAAGTGATGTTTTGGACGCTGCAGGATTCGATTTCATTATTTTTGAAACTGTCGGCGTTGGTCAATCAGAACTCGACATAGCACAAACAGCTGATTCCACACTTGTTGTACTTGTACCAGAATCTGGCGATTCAATTCAAGCGATGAAAGCTGGTTTAATGGAAATTGCAGATTTTTTTGTATTAAATAAAAGTGACCGTCCAGGTGCTGATAATGCTGTTGTTTCAATTCGAACAATCCTACAACTTAGTCATCATCAAGACATTGAATGGCAAATTGATATAATTAAAGCAGTTGCTTCTCAAAATATCGGAATCGAAGAAATTTATCAGAAAATTGAAGAACATCGTAAATTCCTTGAAATTTCTGAATCTATAGAAAAAAGAAGAAAGAGAAATAACATCATTAGAATTAAAAATATTGTAGAAAATGCTTTAAGAATTGAAATGTGGAGCAATAAACGCGAATTTTTTTTACAAGATACCGTAAATGATGTAGTAAAAAGAGAAAAAACACCACTCGAATTAGCAGCAGAATTGATTAATAATTATAAAATGGATGAATAATGGGAAAAATTGGTAAACCAATTATTGAAAATTCAGTTTTTCTACAAAGAGAAGATTATCACAA
The DNA here is from genome assembly GCA_020726285.1 of Melioribacter roseus. Classification (GTDB taxonomy): domain Bacteria; phylum Bacteroidota; class Ignavibacteria; order Ignavibacteriales; family Melioribacteraceae; genus WGAL01. The sequence goes on along the minus strand of DYSW01000001.1, from coordinate 97,038 downwards.
AAATTTAATCAGAAAAATTAACGCCATCCACAATAAAATTAAACTCGGTGGTGGGGAAAAAGCTATTGAACATCAACACAAAAAAGGTAAATTAACTGCTCGCGAAAGAATAGATAAATTGATTGATGCAAATTCTAAATTCTACGAAATTAATTCATTTGCTGCTTTTGGTGATTATAAAGAATATGGAGAAGCTGCCTCAGCTGGAACTGTAATGGGAATTGGAAAAATTCACAATAAATTACATTTTATTGTTGCCAACGATGCAACTGTAAAAGCTGGAGCTTGGTTTCCACTAACAGCAAAAAAGAATTTACGAGCACAAGAAATTGTAATTCAAAATCATATTCCAATAATTTATTTGGTTGATAGTGCTGGAGTCTTTCTTCCATTACAAGATGAGATTTTTCCTGATAAAGAACATTTTGGTAGAATTTTTCGAAATAATGCAAAAATCTCGGCTATGGGAATTCCGCAAATATCTGCAATTATGGGACCATGTGTAGCTGGCGGTGCTTATCTTCCAATAATGTCTGACGAAGCATTGATAGTTGAAGGAGAAGGTTCAGTTTTTCTTGCTGGTTCGCATTTAGTAAAAGCCGCGATTGGGGAAGATATTGAAAATGAAAGATTAGGTGGTGCAAAAGTTCAATCAAACATTTCAGGTGTAACTGATTATATTTCTATCGATGATGAAGATGCCATAAATACAATCAGAAATATTTCTGGGATGAACGGTCAATTTGAAAATGCGGGATTAAATCGAATAGAAAGTACAAAACCCAGATTTACAGAAAATGAAATTTATGGAATTCTACCTGAAGATAACCTCAAACAATATGATATGTATGAGCTAATTGCAAGAATTACTGACAATTCAGAAATAGATGAATACAAAGCTGGTTACGGTAAAACAATAATTACTGCATATGCAAGAATTGATGGTTGGGCAGTTGGAATTGTTGCAAATCAGCGAACTGTAGTAAAAAATGAAAAAGGTGAAATGCAGATTGGAGGTGTAATTTATTCTGATTCTGCTGACAAAGCTACCAGATTTATAATGAATTGTAATCAGAAACGAATTCCATTGTTATTTCTGCAAGATGTTACAGGATTTATGGTCGGCAGCAAAGCTGAGCATGGTGGTATCATAAAAGATGGTGCAAAAATGGTGAATGCAGTTGCGAACTCAGTTGTTCCCAAAATAACAATTATTGTCGGAAATAGTTTTGGCGCTGGAAATTATGCAATGTGCGGAAAAGCCTACGACCCAAGATTTATTTTTGCATATCCAAATTCAAAAATTTCTGTAATGGGAGGCAATCAAGCTAGTAGTGTTTTATTGGATATTAAAATCAAGCAAATGGAAAAAGGTGGAAAACACTTCTCAGATGAAGAAAAAGCAAAATTACTGTCAGATATAAAAAAATCTTATGAAGAGAAAAGCGAACCACTTTATGCTGCATCAAAAATTTGGATTGATGAAATTATCGACCCGCTTTTGACTCGAGAATACGTTTCAATGGCTCTTGATGTTGCAAATAACAATCCAAATTGGGAAAAATTTAATGTAGGGATATTACAAACCTAAGATTTTAAAAATTACTTAATAAACTAAAAAACCCTCTAAAGAGGGTTTTTTAGTTATAAAAAAAATGAACTATGCTTCGTAAACTGAAATAAACTTTCTATTGTTTTGTTTAACTTCAAATTTAACAACACCATCAGAAGTTGCAAAAAGTGAATCATCTCCACCTTTTTGAACATTAACTCCGGGATGAAATTTTGTCCCACGTTGTCTAACTAAAATAGAACCAGCGGTAACTTTTTCACCACCAAATCTTTTAACTCCAAGGTATTGTGGATTACTATCACGACCGTTTCTTGATGAACCTTGACCTTTTTTATGTGCCATCTATATACCTCTTTAATTATCCAATTTTTGTTATTTCAATTCTGGTTAATTGTTGTCTGTGACCATTTCTTTTTTGATAAGATTTTCGTCTTATTTTCTTAAAAACAATCACTTTTTCATCTTTAAGGTGTCCCAAAACTCTGGCTTCAACTTTTAAGCCTTCTATGTGAGGTGCACCAACTTTAATTTCTTCTCCATTTGAGAAAAGTAAAACCTTGTCAAATGTTATAACTGAATCAGCATCTGCACTTAATTTTGGTACATAATGCTTTTCGTTTTCGCATACTTTGAATTGTTGTCCGAGTATATCTACAATTGCGTACATCGAATCCTCCAAAAAATTATCTTAGCTTGCAAAGATAAAGGTTTTTTTTTGTTTTGCAAAAAAATGAAATACTTTTTTATTCAAATCCAAAAGGAACTTCAATCTCTCGCCCAAGTTCTGCAGATTTATACATTGAATCAATCATTTTCATCCTGTGCATAGCTCCTTCAATTGATGAAACTACACCAACATTATTTGAAATTGAAGCAAGAAAATGTTTGAGTTCATTTTCAAACGATTTCAAATAGAGTTCATTATTAGATATTTTTCTCATCAATGGAGAAATATCTATTCTATCGTTACCGATTGTTTTATATGCTGTAAGCGGCGAAAGTCGGGCTACTCCGTTTTCTCCGAAAAATTCTAATTGCATCTGTTCTTTATCACTATTTAACGACCAACTTACTTCATATGCTAAAACTATATTATTTTTAAATCTCAATAACCCGATTGAAGAATCTTCAACTGTTTTAGTACGATGCTTGAAATTTTTTATAGAAACGGTTTCCAAGTCAGGATAATTTAAACTCCAAACGGCTAAATCGAGAAGCAAAATTCCTAAATCCATTAAAACTCCACCACCGCTTTTTTCTTGTTCAAGAACCCAATTTGCTTGCGAACTTCTGCTTTTTATCCAACTTGCTTTTATATAAAATATTTCTCCCAAATCTTTACTATTTACAAAACTTTTCAGAAGCATTGTATCTGGTCTGAATCTCAAATTCATTCCAACCATTGCTATTCGTTTGTTTTCATCAGCTATTTTCTTTATTTCAACAGCTTCTCTCAAACTTTTTGTTGCAGGTTTTTCAATCAAAATATGTTTACCTGCTTTAAGGCAATTTATTGCTATTTGGAAATGTGTGTCTGTCGGAGTTGTGATAATTACTGCTTCTATTTCAGGATTTTGTATCATTTCTTTATAATCTTGAAAACGATTAACAATATTAAATTTATCTGCTACCATTTTAAGTTGATTTTTTCTTAGTTCGGAGACTGCTACAATTTCAATATTTTTCATATTCTTCAGAAGAGGGAAATATCTAAGTTGAGCTATTGAACCAAGTCCGATTATACCAATTTTTGTTTGTGTCATAATTATTTCTTAATAAATTCAATTATTCGTTTTGCGATACCATTAGCATCTATTTCTAAATTTTGATGTAATTCTTTTTGAGTTCCTTGTTCCACAAATTCATCAGGAAGTGAAATACGTAGAACATTTTTATGGATGTTTTGCGAATTATAATATTCTAATACGGCACTTCCGAAACCACCTATTGGGGAATTTTCCTCAAGTGTAACAATATATTCAAACTCACTTGCTATTTGATCAAGCATTTCTGTATCGATCGGACGTACGAATCGCATATTTACAATTTCTGGATTAATTCCTTTTTCAGAAAGCATTTGGAGAGATTGATTAGCATATTCAACCATAATTCCTATTGCAAGCATCGCAACATGTGATCCTTTTTTAATAATTTCTGCTTTTCCAATTTCAATTTCTTTGAAATCTGAGTCGAATTGAACACCCAATCCGTTACCACGTGGATATCGAATTGCGGTTGGTCCTTTTTCATATTTTGTAGCAGTAAATAACATATTTCTTAGTTCATTCTCATCTTTTGGAGCCATTAAAATTAAATTTGGAATCATTCTCAAATAAGATAAATCAAATACTCCGTGATGTGTTGGTCCATCAGATCCAACAAGTCCACCCCTATCAATTGCAAAAATAACTTGCAGTTTTTGCAAAGCTACATCATGAATTACTTGGTCGAAAGCTCTCTGCAGAAAAGTTGAATAAATTGCAACAACGGGTTTAATTCCTTGTGTAGCTAAACCCGCCGCAAAAGTTACGGCATGTTCTTCTGCAATTCCAACATCAAAATATCTATTTGGGAATGCTTCTTGCATAAAATTTAAGCCTGTCCCATCTGGCATGGCGGCTGTAATTCCAACAATTTTTTCATCTCTTTTCATCAATTCTACCATAGTTTTTCCAAAAACTGATGTATAAGATGGTTTGTCTGAACTACCTTGTATTGCTTTTCCGGTTACTTTGTCAAATGGTGATATTCCATGAAAATCAACAGCATTATCTTCGGCTGGTTTATAACCTTTACCTTTTTGGGTATTAATATGGACAAGAATCGGTCCATTATAATTTTTTATATAACTAAAAGTTTCTACAAGTTTTGGAAGATTGTGTCCGTTAAAAGGTCCAAAATAACGGAATCCGAGTGATTCGAATAACATTCCAGGAGTTATAACTGATTTTATTCCCGTTTCTAATCTTGAAGCTACTTTTCGTAATCGGTCGCCAAAACTATCAAGTTTTCCTGTTAAATCCCAAATTGCACCTTTTACTTTGTTGTATTCTGGTTTTGCGGCAATATTAGTAAAGTAGTTTGAAATTTGCCAAACATTCGGAGCAATTGACATTTGGTTGTCGTTTAGAATTACAATCAAATTTTTCTTCAGAATTCCTGAGTTATTCATCGCCTCGTATGCCATTCCGTTTGTCATTGAACCATCACCAATAATTGCAATTACTTTTCTATCTTCTTCATTGTTTAGTGAATTTGCTGCAGCCATTCCTAATGCTGCTGAAATTGAAGTTGCTGCATGTCCAGCTCCAAAAGTATCATATATACTTTCAGAACGTTTCAGAAATCCACTTATTCCATTTAATTGCCGAATTGTGTTGAACTTGTCTCTTCTACCAGTAATAATTTTATGAGGATAACCTTGATGCCCTGTGTCCCACACAATTAAATCGCGTGGAGTATTGAAAACTTTGTGTAAAGCCAGAGTAAGTTCAACAACTCCAAGTGAACCGCCAAAATGTCCACCAGTTACGCTTATTGTGTCTATTAAAAATTCTCGGATTTCTTGAGCTAATTCTGTAAGTTCATTTGCTTCGAGATTTCTAATATCCGTTGGGTCGTTTACATTTAATAAATATTTATAATTCTTATTTACTTGCATTTTAACCTTTCTTATTCAGCATTTAAGAACGTGCTGTTAATTCTTTCAATTTGTAATTCTGCATTTTTAAGTTCAGTAGAGCAGAAATTAGCTAATTTCATACCTTCTTCGTAAAGATTTATCATATCTTTTAGAGCAATTTCTTCGCTTTCAAGTAGCTTTGATATTTCTTCTAAACGATTTAATGAATCCTCAAAATTTAATTTTTCTTTTGCCATTTTGTTACCAGAATTTTTTTCTTTATCGAACGTAAAATAAATTGTTCATCGGAGGCTAATTCATCAAGTAACTTGGGTTCGCCAAGATTACTTTCTGCAATCAGAAATCCTCGTTTTAATGTTTGTTGAACATCTGAATTTGAAATTAATCTTTTTGATATTTCAATTTTGTGTTTAAAAACTATAATTTTCTTTTCAATTTCACTTTTTAAATTACTTGCAAGGTTATCAACATATTGATATTTGATATACATTAAATCCGATAATTTTCGAAAACCGTGAGAATTTATTCTACTCGAAATGTTTTTTCGATTTTTTTCGAAGTAGTTATACATTTTTAGTTTGGAATTATATGAAAATTCATCAATAAATCCAAGAATTTCACTTAAATCCGGCAAAGCGTATTCCATTGCAGCTGTTGGCGTTGCGGCTCTATAATCTGCTACAAAATCCGAAATTGTAAAATCAATCTCGTGTCCTACTCCACTAATGATTGGTATTTCTGAATTAAAAATTGCTCGAGCAACAACTTCTTCGTTAAATGCCCATAAATCTTCGAGCGAACCGCCACCTCTTCCAATAATTATAATATCAACTCGATTTTTTGTTTGATTTAATAATTCGATTGCGCTGGCAATTTGTCGTGCCGAACCATCACCTTGAACTTTAACAGGAAAGTGAATTAACTTTATTAGCGGAAATTTTCTTTCAGCAACACTTAACATATCTTTTAAGGCTGCTGCGCCTTCGGCTGTTACAATTGCAATTGTTTTAGGATATTTTGGAATTACTTTCTTATTCGATTGATCAAACAAACCTTCGGAAGCAAGTTTTCGTTTTAATTTTTCAAAAGCTGCTTGCAATTCTCCTTCGCCATCTGGCGACATTTCTTTAACTGATATTTGATAATTTCCACTTGGCGGATAAACAGTTACACTTCCGTGAATAATTACTTTTATGCCATTTTCTGGCGAAAAAAATACGCGGGAATTGTATGTTTTCCACATCGTACAATTTATCTGTGCATTGGAATCTTTTAATGTAAAATACCAATGACCAGAAAAGTGCTTTTTGAGATTGGAAATTTCTCCTTGAACTTGAACTTCATCAAATTTGTTTTCAATAATTAATTTAATATCTGATGTAATTTCAGAAACCGTCTGTAATTTCATCATTTTGTTAAGCTTCCTTTCTGAAAATCAAGCAATATTGGTGATGACGATTTCCGACCCAAGCCGAATTTAATCCAAGTGGAAGTAATCTTTTATCATTTTGAAGCCAAATTTTTTCATCTTTCATTACCCAACTTTTGCTTCCTCTTTTTGATAATGAAATTGCTGTATCGAAAGCAAGCGGAAAAAGTCTTCCATCAACAAAAACATTGTTTGTAATTACAACCAAATACGCTCCATTTTTTGTAATATCAAACACTTTATCAAAAATTAAGGCTTGCTTTTCAAGGAATTCATCATAATTGTCTGTGTTTCCAATATCGTCTGATTCCTTAGAATATTTTGTGTCTAAACCTTTTTCAGTTCTATTTTTCTGACGAATAGAATTTCTTTCAAGTTGATTCCAATATGGTGGCGATGTTATTACAAAATCCATTTCCTTTCCAGTGCGATTTCTAACCAACTCTATTAAATTATTAGAATTTCCGTTAATTGGAAGCAAATTATAAGTAAAATTATTTTCCTCAATTCGCTTTTGAGCAATTTCAAAATATTTTGGCATAAGTTCAATACCAATTGCATTTCTTTCTAAATTTCCACTAGCAATTAGAGTACTTCCAGTTCCAAGAAATGGGTCGAAAACAAAATCATCCTTTTTAGTAAAAAACTTAATGAATTCTTCAACAAGAGATTCTGGGAATTTTGCTGGATGTAAAATCTCATCATCTTTTCTTCTTTTTGGTTGATGTAAAAACCAAGTTTTTGTGAATTTTATCCATTCTTTACCCGTTAAATCATTAAGCTTATTTTTTTTACTTAATTTACCACGTTCTGGTATTTCAATATATTTTTCTTCAGATTTCAAATACCTACTACTTTGTTTTTTGAGTTGCAAGATAACCGAATTCTCAATTTTTATGAAATAAAAGATGAACAAATATGCAAGATTGAAAATATCACTTTTGTATATTATGCCTTTCATTTTATAATTCTTTGAGGAAATTTTGAAAATTTTAATAATAAACGACGATGGAATAAATTCCAAAGGAATAATGGCACTTGCAAAAAGACTACAATTGGAGCACGATATTTATGTTGTTGCACCACTAACCGAGCAAAGTGCAGTTGGTCACGCAATTACAATGAAGATTCCATTGAGAATTTTCAAAATTGAACGAGAAGGTTCATTTTTTGGATTTGCAGTTGATGGAACTCCCGCTGATTGTGTGAAAATTGGGATAAGAAATATTCTTAACATTACACCAGATTTAGTAATTAGCGGAATTAATAACGGTTCAAACGCCGCAATAAATGTTATTTATTCTGGAACTGTTTCTGGCGCTCGTGAAGCAGCGATAATGAACATTCCTTCAATTGCAGTTTCTGTTGCTTCGCATGATGTAAAGGATTTTTCATTTGCCGCTGAAATTGCAAACAAATTTGCATATTTAGTTAAAGAAATTGGTTTGCCAAATGGAACTTTGCTAAATATTAACATCCCAAATTTGCCAAAAGATGAAATTAAAGGAATAAAAGTTACTCGTCAAAGTATGTCGCGTTGGGATGATGTTTACGAAAAAAGAATTGACCCTTACGGAAAAGATTATTATTGGCTAACTGGTTCGATGATTGAACATCCAAATGAAAACGATTCTTTCGATTATTTTGCAAATTTGAATGGATATATTTCAGTAACTCCAATTCACTTTGATTTAACTGATTATTCCACTTTTGAGAAATATCAGAATTTTGAATTCTAACAATGTTTAATTTTTCTAAAATTTGGATTGAATTCGATTTTCACGCAATTTGGGTAATAATTGGGATTTTGCTTTCGTTAGGATTTTCGATTTATTATTATCGTTTTACAATTCCAAAAATCTCAAATAATTTACGATATCTTCTTGTTTTTATTAGATTTATCGCAATTTCGTCAATTGTTATTCTTTTGGCAAATGCAAGAATTGTTTTTCTTTCTCAGTTTGAGCAAAAACCAAAAAACCTAATTTTTATTGATAATTCAGCTTCAATTGTAAATTCTGATAGTTCTCGTATCTCAAAAAAAATAAATCAAATCATCTCTGAATTTCAAAATTTTAATAATTATGAAAATCAGTTCATCTTTTTTGGCGATACTTTATCTGCGATAAATGGAAATAATCTCTTACCAAATTTTAGTTCAAAAAGTACAAATTTTTGGAATATCTATGAATTTCTCAGAAATAATGGAACTGAAATCGAGAATATTTTCATTTTTTCTGATGGAATTGCAAATGATGGGAAAATCCCAAAATCTGAATTTGCAGAAATTCCAATTAAAATTAATGTAATTGCTTCTGGAAATGAAAAATTAAAAACTAACCTCGAAATTGTTTCTGTAACTCATAATCACACTTTTTTGCAAAATAAAAATAACCCAATAAATGCTCGAATTTTTAACAATTCCAACCAAAATCAATCATTTTTAATTTTTGTGAATTTAGGAAAAGAAAAATTATTCAATAAAAATGTAAACTTACAAGCAAATGAAATTGGTGAATTTAATTTTGATGTTCGCCCAAAGAATGCTGGAATTTCAAATTTAAGCATCGAAATAAGTAAAATTCCAGAAGAATTAACTTACACTGACAATTTGTATTTTGCACCGATTGAAATTGAAAAAAGTAAACGACAAATTTTGCTAATTACATCTTCGCCAAATTTTGATTTGTCTTTCATTAAACAAAGTTTGCAAAAAGATTCCACATTAAGTGTAAACTCAATTTTTGTGAAATTCAACCAAACTCAACTAACTCCCGAACAGAATAAGCTGATTTCTGAAGCAAACGCTATGTTTTTTGTAAATTTTCCAACAAAAGAAGTTTCAAATCAAATTGTAAAACAAGTTAGCGAACTTGCTGCAAACAAATCTGCTTTTATTCAATTTACAAATTTTACAGATTTACAGAAATTGCAAACTCTCGTTAACGATTTTCCATCTAAACAGAAATTGATAGACTTTCCCAATGTCCAAATTACTTCGGTTCAAAATCACCCAATTTTTGATGGAATTAACCTACAAAACAAAAATTTTCTTTCAAGTTTTCCGCCAGTAAATTTGAATTCATTTTCGCAAAATGTAAATCCAAACATTCTGATTTACTCGCAAAATGGACAAAATACATTCCCAATTTTAGAAATATCCCAAAATAACTTAAATAACAGAGCATATTTTTATGCTTCGGAAATTTGGCGTTGGAAAATGCAATCTTCCCTAGAAAATGGGATTTATTTTGATACTTTTTTTGGTAACCTAGCAAAATGGTTAATTACAGATAGTAAAAAAAATCGTTTGATGGTGAATTCTCAAAAACCTATAATTTCACAAAATGAAACCGTAATTTTCAATCTTTCTGTGATAAACCAATTGCAACAACCGAGTGATAACCACCGAATTAAATTGTTGATTGACAATAACTTAGTAACTAATTTCAGGATTATTGAAAAGCAAAAGGGCAATTTTCAAATTGAATTGGAAAATGTAACTCCAGGCAAACATACAATCAATTTTCAAGCAATTTCTGAAAATGACTCGTTAAATAAATCGTTAGAAATTTTGGTTTTGCAAGAAAATATTGAGATGCAGAATTTAACAATCAATTACAACTATTTACAACTTATAGCTCAATTAACTAATGGAAAATTTACAACATTAAACCAATTCAATATAAATGATTATCTGTCGGAAAAGCAAAAGCCGAAATTGGTGATTCTTGAAAATAACATTCGGATTTTTCCAAATGAATTTCTACTGATTTTTGTTATTTTTGCTTTTTCTTTTGAATGGTTTTTAAGAAAACGAAAGAATTTACTATAAAAAAGGATTTATGATGACATTTCTTCATTGGAACACATCGCATGCAACGGGGATTTCGATTGTTGACAAACAACACGATCAAATTGCCGAAAAAATTAACCAACTTTACAAATTAATCGGCACAAATGAACATTCGCAAATAGTTGAAGTTCTTAAAGAATTGAATAAATTGATGGATGAGCATTTTTCAACTGAAAATGCTTTGATGAAAGAGCATAAAGTTTTTAATTATTTTTCTCACAAAGCCCAACACGACAGACTTTCCCGCATACTTGACGATAATCTTGATGATATTATTCAGAAGGAAAAGGATTTAACGCCACAATATTTAATTTTACTCAGAGATTGGACAATAAATCACTTAAAATTTCATGATAAACCAATGGCAGATGATTTGAAGTCAAAAGGTGTTGCTTAAAAGATTAAATAAATTTTGGTCAGATTTTTCTGATTTTTTTATTGGAAGAGAATGTGAAGTTTGCGAAATTCCACTCTCTTCCACTGAAAATGTTATTTGTAATAATTGCCTTTCTAAATTCCAATTTATTGATTCTACACTTCTCGAAAACAAATTCCACACAAAATCACTTTTTCTAAATTTCACAAATTTCTATTCCCTTTTTAATTTTTACGAATCCCAAGAAATTAAAGATCTGATTCATAAATTGAAATACTCAAATAAAATCAGAATAGGAGAGTTTTTTGGTGAAATAATTGCAGAGAAATATAGAAAGCAGTTAATAGATGCCAAAATTGATTTCCTAATTCCAGTTCCGCTTCATCCAATTAAGCAAGCAGAAAGAGGTTACAATCAATCATATTGGATTTCAAAAGGGATTAGCAAAATTTCTGGAATTAAAATCAAAAATAATTTTGTAAAAAGAATAAAATACACTGAAACGCAAACACATTTAAATTTGCACGACAGAAAACTGAATGTGGAAAACGCATTTAAAATTAAAAATCATAATCAAATTAAAGGGAAAATTTTTGCAATAGTGGATGATGTTGTAACAACTGGGTCGACCACAAGTGAAATTGCGAAGAAATTATTTGAAAATGAAGTGAAAGCAGTTTATTTGATTTCAATCGCAATTCCGTTGTTGGCAAACAAAAGTGATTAAAACAGCATTTTTACTACTAAAAGAGCAGTTAAAATTCCTGTAATGTCTGCTGAAATTCCTGCAATAACTGCGTGACGAGTTTTTCTAATTCCAACTGACCCAAAATAAACAGCTAAAACATAAAAAGTTGTTTCTGTACTTCCCATTATTGTTGAAGAAAGAACACCAAAAAAGGAATCAACGCCATATTTCGCCATCATTTCCGACATTAAAGCTAGAGAACCACTTCCTGAAAGTGGACGCATTAACGCCATCGGTAAAACTTCGGCAGGAAATCCAACTAAATTCGTAATTGGTGAAAATATTGTAACAAATAAATCCATTCCACCGCCCGCTCTAAAAATTGAAATTGCCACAATCATACCAACCAAATAAGGAATAATTCTAATTGCTACATTAAATCCTTCTTTGGCTCCATCAACAAATTCTTCATAAATCTTTACATTTTTAATCATTCCAAATGTTACAAAGAATAGAATTAATATTGGGATGGCCAAAAGTGAAATAATGGAAACAAAATCTATAAAAAATGAAGAAAGATAATTGCCAATAAATTGAATTGTAAACACGGTAATTGAAATTAATATTGCAATTATCATTGATATTTTAATTACTGAAGCAACGGGAAATGATATTTTTTGTTTGGATTTTTTAGTCGAGAAATACTCGAAAATTTTCGCTACAAAAACACCGACAAAAGTCGCGGCAAATGCGGCAATAAATGAAGTTCCGATAATAATTGTTGGGTTTGCACTGCCTTGAGCTGCCCGAATTGCAATTGCTGTTGCAGGAATTAATGTAAGTCCCGATGTGTTGATTGCGAGAAAAGTACACATTGAATTTGAAGCTGTTTCCTTTTCTGGATTTAGTTTTTGAAGTTCTTCCATTGCTTTTAATCCAAAAGGAGTTGCTGCATTTCCTAAACCTAACATATTTGCAGAAATATTCATTATCATAGATGCAAGTGCTGGATGACCTTGTGGAACTTCGGGAAAAAGAAAATCTGTAATCGGCTTAATTCCTTTTGAAATTGTTAAAATCAAGCCAGATTTTTCTGCAATTTTCATAATTCCAAGCCACAAAGTCATAATTCCAATTAAACCAAGTGCAATATTTACTGCCGATTTTGAAGATTCAACCACTGAATTTGTAACATCTTTTGTTGCTAAAAATGAAGTTTTAGGAAATTTTACCAAGATTGTGTTATTTGACTTTATTTTTACTATTTCAAGATTTAGTAATGCACTTGTTCCATTTGACTTAGCAATTTCCTTAAATAAATGTGAGGAGTTTTCATCAATTTTAATTGATAAATTCAATTTGGAGATTGAATTTATTTGATATTCCAATGAATCTGATGGTATTTTGGTAATGAATGAATTCTTGGATTTTATAAATTTGATGTGAGTTTTTGATGAATCAAGATAATTGCAAGCTACAACTTGCTGACTTCCATATTTATTATTTGCAATATCAGAAGAATCTGTTGCTATTGCAAAGATAATTCCAACTGAAATAAGTAAAAACCAAATATAATTAAGCATTTACAACACTAATTTGGGAAAAAATATTAATCTAAAATTCGAGCAACCATAACACCGGTTTGCGTTTTATGAAGTTTAATGTATTCTGGTAGTGTATTTTTCGAAATTTGCACTTTTTCGCCAACTTTTGGAGCGTGTAAAAAATAAATTCTACCATCTTCTTGGCGGATTGCAAGTCCAACGTGAGTTATATCTAGTCCATTATAAACTGAAGTTATTCCAATTATATCGCCTGAATTAATTTTGGATTCATAAGTAAAAAGTGAATCTTCTGGAATATAAAATTTTTCTCGTTCAGAGATAATTTTTTCGAAAAACATAATTTTCTTTATTAAAATAGAATCGATTTCCAATTGTTTATATAATTTCGGATTTTTTGACATCAAATAAATACTCTTTTCATATTTAATTCCGCCAATTTCTTTTGTTATATCATTAATTATTCCACGTTGAGATAAATCCCACATCCAATCGGAAAAATAATGCAATCGTGATGAAAAATCTTCTAAAATACCATTACGATAACGAATGGTTTTGATATTCTCAAAAAACTTATTTTGAGTAGGATTTTCATCTTTAACCGTCATTGCAAGTGCGAGTCCGTTTTCAAGCAAAGTATAGCAATCGTAACCAGATAAAGTGGTTACAAGTTTGTTTTCATCAAGAGAATCTAGAGTTTTTGCATAGTAATCAAAACCAATTACAGATTTTGCAAAAAGTGTAAAAATTTCAGATTTAGATTTTTCTTTCCAATTTTCTTTTTTTGCAACATCAAAAAACTCTTTTAGGTAAACAGAATCTTTTGGGGGATAAAGAAATGTTTGTGCTGAAAATTCACTACTGAATAGAATTAAGAAAACAAAATATTTGAGAAATTTATTAAAATGGGTCTTGTAATTCATTGGTTGAACTTTCTATTTGGTTTGGCATTTGATAATTTGTTAATTTATTGTCAAAACGTGCGTATTCTTTAAAAAATTGTACTGGAATCGTTCCAATCGGACCATTTCTTTGCTTACCGATAATTACTTCGGCATAACCTTCTGAAGTTTCTCCATTTGGTAGAGTAGTAATTCCATATGCTTCAGGTCGCGTTAGAAACATTACCACGTCAGCATCTTGTTCAATTGAGCCAGATTCACGTAAATCGGAAAGCATTGGACGTTTATCTTGTCGCGAATCTACCAATCTATTTAGCTGTGCCAAAGCAATTATTGGAATATCGAGTTCCTTTGCTAAACCTTTTAATGAACGAGAAATTGTTGAAATTTCCCTTTCTCTACTTTCCATTCGAGCTGAAGATCCCATTAATTGCAAATAATCAATTACAACTAAACCAAGTTTGTGTTCCCTTTTCATTCTTCTGGCTTTTGCTCTAATTTCAAGAACGGTTTGCCCGGGAGTATCATCAATAAATATTTTTGCTTGTTGTAATTTGTGAACTGTTCTGCTGATTCTTGGACCTTCTTCTGCTTTGAATTTTCCTGTTCTGATATTATGTACATTAATTCTTGCTTCAGATGAAATTAATCGAGTTATTAACTGAATTGTGGACATTTCTAAACTAAAAATTGCGACTGGGACATTGTAATCAACAGCGGCATTTCTTGCAACAGACATAGCAAATGCAGTTTTTCCCATCGAAGGACGTGCCGCTACAATTATTAAATCAGATTTATGAAAACCTCCGAGTAAAGTATCCAAATCGTGTATTCCACTTTTTACGGAGAACGATGATAAATCTTTTGAATGAATTGATTCGATATATTCCAAAGCTCGTGGAATAGCAACATCCATTCCAACATACGGTTCAGTTAAACCTTCTTCGGCAATTGCAAAAATGCGACTTTCGGCTTCGTCCAAAATATCAAAAACATCTTTTTGAGATGAATACGCTTGCTGAGCCATATTTAATGAAGACTCAATTATTTGCCGTAAAATCCATTTTTCGAGAACAATTCGTGCGTTTATTTCAGCATTTACGGCTGAAGCTATTGAAATTGATAATTCTGTTAAATAAGAAACATTTAAACTTTCGTTCAATTTGTTCATTTTTTCAAGTCTATGGTAAACCGTAGTAATATTAATTGGGTCAGAACCTTCAAAAAGAATTGTCATCGCTTCAAAAATTGTCTGATTTTTAGGATCATAAAAATGTTTAGCTTTTAATATTTCAAAAACTTTTGGAACCGCACTTTCATCCATTAACATTGCTGCAAGAAGTTCTTTTTCGGCATTTACAGCATTCGGAGTTTCTTTACCTTGCAATATATTTGCTACATTTGTGTTTTGTAACTTTGATTTAGGCATTTGCTTTCTCTTTTCTGTAAATTTCCATAAATTTTTGAACATCTTCCCAAACGTATTTTTTCCAACTAGGATTTCGCAAAAGTGCGGCTGGATGATAAGTTACCATCATCGTTATTCCTTGAAATTTGTACACTTTTTCCCGCATTTTGGTTAGGGAATCGGTAGTGGAAAGTAAAGTTGTAGCGGCAATTCGCCCAAGACATAAAATCATTTTAGGTTGAATTAAATCAATTTGTTTCAACAAATATGGCATACAAGTTTCAGCTTCATTAGGTAGTGGATCACGGTTATTTGGCGGGCGACATTTTAGAATATTTGCAATAAATACTTCTTCACGCGATAAATTTATTGCTTTTAGAATATCCGTTAACAATTTACCAGCTTTTCCAACAAATGGTTCACCTAATTTATCTTCTTCAGAACCAGGCGCTTCACCAATCAACATTATTTCAGCTTTGGGATTTCCTTTGCCGAACACGAAATTGGTTCGTGTTTTTCCTAATGCACAATTTTGGCAAACGTTTATTTCCCGCTCAAAATCAGACAAACTTTTTACGTGATTAAAATCGTACGTATTTTGAGGTAAAATCACATTTTCTTCTTTTTTAACCAATTCCAAGTTTTCCATTTCTGCTTTTGGCAAATCTTCAACTTCTGTTTTCAAAATTCTTTTCGATGGATTTTTGTGGATTTCAATTTGTATTTCAGAATCAAAAATATCATCACCAAATATTTCACTTTGTACTTTTAAGGAGTTTATGATAATATTTTTAACTGAATCCGACATAATTATTCGATTGCTTCAGTCTTATATCTAAAAGAAATTTCTCCATTTATTAGCTCGTGTAAAGCCTGAACGTGTGGTTTCATTTTTTTTTCAACTTCAAGTGCGTGTTGTTTTAATTCTGGGCTCACTCTTTCGTCAAATTCATCATCATAAGAAACGACAGTAGATTTTAATTCATCGTATTCTTTTTTTCTTTCGTTATTAATAATTTTTGCTTTCTTTGAAGCAATAATTACTGCTTCATAAACATTTGCAGTGTTCTCTGTTAGTTTTTTTTGGTCAATAGGTTGTATTCCCATATAATCCTCTTTATTTCATATTATTATTTACAATTTCAAAGGCTTGGTTTTTTGCGAGTATTAAATCATCATTTATTATGCAAAAATCAAATTTATCTTGGTAACTCATTTCAAGCGAAGCTCGTTCTATTCTTTTAATCAAATCTTCTGGTGAATCTGTATTTCTTTTTCTAAGTCTTTTTTCTAATTCTTCTAAACTTGGTGGAGCAAAAAATATTGTAACTGCTTCGGGACATTTTCTTTTAATTTCGATTGCACCTTTAACGTCAACTTCAAGAAAAACATTAAACCCTTTTGAGATATTTTCATCTACAAACGATTTTAATGTTCCGTAGTAATAATCGTAAAATTTTTCCCATTCAAGGAAAGAATTTTCTTTTATTTTTTTTATGAATTCTTCTTCAGATATAAAAAAATAATCACGTCCTTCAACTTCGCCTTGTCTGGCTTTTCTAGTAGTTGCCGAAATCGAAAATACAACATTTGACATTTGGGCAAGTAAATATTTAACGATTGTAGTTTTTCCAGTTCCGCTAGGTGCCGAAAAAACAAATAATTTATTTTCCATCTGTCCGAAAACTCACTAATTACTTCTGTAAACTTAATTTAACTTATTCAATATTTTGTACTTGTTCGCGGATTTTTTCAAGTTCTTCTTTAATTGTTAATCCACTGTACGATATTTCTGTCGAAATCGATTTGCTGTTTATTGTATTTGCTTCGCGATTCATTTCCTGAAGTAAAAAGTTTAATCTTTTTCCAACTTCTTGTTCTTTCGAAATTATTTCTCTGAATTGTTTTATGTGGCTTTTAAGTCTAACAATTTCTTCAGAAGTATCATATTTTTCAGAAAGTAAAGCTAATTCTAAATTTAATCTATCATCAAATTGTGAAAAATCGGCAATTAACTGATTTGTTCTTTCTTTTAGTCTTTCAAAATATGAAGTTACTTGCGATTTCAACAAATTTTCTATTTCAATTACTTTATTTTCAATTATGCTAATTCTCTCATTCAAATCTGAAATTAATTCCGAACCTTCCTTTTCACGCATTAAATTCATACAATTTACTGCAGAAAGAATAGTTTCTTCAACTTGTTTGAACAAGTTTTCATCAGCATCTCCATTTTCTTCAATAAATAGATTTTGTAGTTGGAGAATATGATTTAATGTTATTTTTTCGTCATTTCCAGTTAGATTTTTAATTCGATTTAGTAATTCGATTGCTTTTTCAACAGCTTTATCATTCAGATTGGAAGAATTATCTTCTGTATTTAAGTAAGCGATATTCATAGAAAAGGAAATTTTTCCACGTTGAATATTATTTCTAATCAAATTGCGAATTTCATACTCTTTAGCTGAAAATTCTTTTGGTATCCGAGTAACAATCTCAAGAAAACGATTATTCAAACTTTTAATTTCTATTTCCAAAACAAAATTTGATATTTCTCTTGATGCCTTTCCGTAACCAGTCATACTTCGAATCATAAATCCTCAAAAATTGAGTGCATAATTTACTGAAATTGTGCTGCAAATCAAAAAAAGAAATAGCCAAATTTGATTTTAGCTAGCTACTTAAATATATTTGCAGTCCTTTTTGCCCCGTGGTGTAATGGTAGCACAACAGACTCTGGATCTGTTCGTTCGAGTTCAAATCTTGACGGGGCAGCATAAAACTCTTCAATTTCCCCACAGAATATTAAATATTTAAAATAAAAAAGGGAGATTAATCAATCTCCCTTTTTTGAAAAATTTGAAATATTTTTTCTTATTTGAACGAAGACATTACAAATAATTCAAATTTATGACGTGAATAATCTTTTGCTTCATCAACAACGTCTGTAGTATATCTCCAACGTGGCATAATTGAAACTGAACCATTATCGCCTTTATAGAGTTCTACAGCATATTGAACGTGTATATAGCTATAAGCATGTTCAACGTTTGAACCATCAGGATCATCTGCTCTGTTTGCCATATCATACCAAGCAGTTAAAGACCCAGGACCAATTTTTCCCATTGCTTTAACTCTCATCAAATTACCATCATATTGTGATGTTCCGTCTACTGTATTTGAAGTCATAGCATAGCTAAAACCAAAACCAAAACCAGCAAATTTAGGAGTAGTTAAATTAACACCATAAGTCATAGGAGCAGCGATAGATTCACTTGCATAAGTATAAAATAATGCAGGTTGAATACCGAAACCCATTAGGTTGAAATCATAATCAAAATTGAATGTGTAAATATCATGCAAATCTGAAGTTACATCTCCTGAAGGATTTGATTCTAAATAAGTTTCATTATCATCTTTTGAAACTAACACATTTAATTTGCCAGGACCAGCATTAACCCAAGCTTTTGCTCCAGTTAAACTGTTCAATCTGAAAACGGCAAAAGGAATGTCAACCATATCACTTGGTAAATAATGAATATCAAACATTGGATTTGCTATAGCATTTACTGGAATAATACCAGCTTCAAATCCCCAATTTTCAGTTTTATAACCTAAAAACATTTGGTTAAAGTTAACTGTTGGGCGTACTATAAGATCATTTTTAAAAACTGAACTTCCAGTATTTGCAGTAGCGTCATTTGTCCATGTAGCACCTGCATAACCATAATGTCCGAGTTGTACTTTACCATACCAACCATCACCAATATTTGCGTCAATATTGAATGACGATTTTAACATGTAATAAACATCTTTGGAGTTTGTTCCGGAGTAATCACCAAAATTTTTCATATCGTATCTTGGACCAAATTCAACTCCACCTGAATACGAAATTTGTGCAAATAAGTTACTCATAAATCCCATCATAACTACAACTGCAAGGATGGAAAATAGTTTTTTCATAAATCCTCCTATAAGAATTTTTGGATTGTTTGTTAGTAAATAAATAATGAACAAAACTATAACCCGAAATCTTTTCGAGTTATGTGTTAAATATAATAAATTAATTCGACATACAAATCATTTTTACTAAAAGAGAAATATTTTTCTTATTTGTTTTACTTGTATTTTCTTATAATTATCGTTCTTTGTTCATTATTTAATTGAATTTGCACAAGATAATTGTAATTATAAACAATTGAAGGAAACATTTCTGCCCATTCAATGAAAGAAATTGCTTCAGAATCTGATAAATAATCCGAGATTCCAATATCATGTAATTCCATTTCATTTTTAATTCGATAAAAATCAAAATGATAACATTTAATATCAGCGTTATATTCATTAACAATTGAAAATGTGGGTGAAGTTACATCACTATAATTAAAATATTTAAGAATTTCTCTAACAAAAAATGTTTTTCCTGAACCAAGATTTCCATTTAATAGAACAATATCACCAGATTTTAGATTTTTAGCAAAAAACTGAGCAGCTTTTCGAGTATCATCTTCTGAAGATATTTCAAAAATAAACTCGTGCACTATACTTTACTCTCTAAAATTACAATTGGCAAAATCATTTCTTCCATCGAAATTCCACCGTGTTGAAAAGTATCTTTGTAGTAATTCAAAAATTTGTGATAATCGGTAGGATAAACAAAAAAATAATCTTCTTTTGCAATAATATAGCTTGTTGTTACACTTAATTCAGGCAATTTATATTCTAAAGGATTTTTAATGTACATCGCATTTTTATCGTCAGTTTTAAGGTTTCTTCCGTACTTAAATCGAAGATTTTTAGCTGCTTCTTTGTCACCTAAAACTTTTGCACCGCGTTTTGTAAGAATACTTCCGTGATCAGTTGTGAGAATTATTTTAGCATTTGGCATTTTTGAAATTACTTGAAAAATTGTGAGCAAAGAAGAATGTTTAAACCAGCTTTCAGTTAATGAACGAAAGGCAGCCTCATCCGGAGCAATTTCTTTTAGCACTACAGAATCAGAACGGCTATGAACAATCATATCTAAAAAATTTAACACAACCGCCATAAAACTTGTTTTAGAATGCGAATTTACGTTTTGTGCAAAGGCTCTTCCGACTGCTGGATCAATGATTTTTAGATATTTTAACTCATTTTTCAAAGTAACTTTATGTCGATTCAGCATTAAATCGAGCAATTCTTTTTCAAATTTATTCAGCTGATTTTCATTTTCACTCCTCGTTACCCAATATTCTGGATATTTTTTCTCGATTTCTGAAGGATAAAGACCTGAAAAAAGGGCATTTCTTGAATATGGTGTAGCAGTTGGCAACATAGAAAAGTAGTAATCTTTATGAATATTGAACAAATCAAAAATATTTCTTTCAATAATATGCCATTGATCTAATCGCATACAATCAAGCACAAAATAAAAAATGGGACCCTCAGGATTTTCGAGTTCAGGTAGCACAAAGTTTTGGAAAACAAATGGACTTAAAATCGGTGCATTTCTGGGATTTTCGATCCATTTTAAGTAATTCTTTTCAACGTATTTTGAAAATTCTTTATTCGCTTCACGAAATTGTTCCTGCAAAGTTTGTCGTAAACCAATTTCTGGGTGTTCATCCAATTCCAAATCCCAACTAACTAAACTTTTATAAATTGAAATCCAATCTAACCAATCATTATCCGACATTAATTTCATTGTAATTCGGTTGAATTCCGACATATAATCTTTTTTAATGTATTCCTTTGAGATTGCTTTTATGTCTAATATCTTTTTACAAGCCATTAACATTTGAGATGGAACGACGGGTTTAATAAGATAATCGTTTATTTTGCTTCCAATTGCGTCATTCATTAACGATTCTTCTTCATTTTTTGTAACCATTACGATTGGAATATTTGGTTTGATTTCTTTGATTTGCGAAAGTGTTGCCAAACCGCCAAGTCCCGGCATCATTTCATCAAGAAAAATTATGTCAAATTCCTTTTCTCGTACTTTAAATATTCCATCTTCTCCGTTTGTAACTGTTTCAACTTCGTAACCTTTTTCTGTTAAAAATATTACGTGCGATTTTAGTAATTCGATCTCGTCATCTATCCAAAGAATTCTTTGTTTTTCCATTTTTTTCTCTATTGTATTGAAATGTGAACGTCCAAACCAGCTTCGTTTCTGGTTGTCGGTGGAATTTTTGAGGCACCTTCCGGTTCTACTGTCGAGCGTTTGTAGAAAATCTCGATTGTAATTCTTGAACTCATTACATATTTTACTCTCGGCTCCATTGTAACACGCGTTGTGCCATCTTGCGGTTCACCTTCTTCAGTAAATTCATCCATTTTATAAATAATTGCTGCACTTCTTCCATTGGTATAGGAAAAAGAAAATTCCAAATCATTTTTTAAATTTAAACCAAAAAGCGGAATAGAAAAACCAGATTTTTGGAATGCAAACTGTAGATTTATATCGTTAGCAACGCCTTCAGTAATTGTGCGTGTTGAAATTCCCAAATCGTAATTGTTTTTCATATTGAACTTAAAATCACCACGTAAATTTCCACCCCAAAGTTCGTTGAAAGTAAGCGAAAGACCTACAAGCGGAGCTAATGAATAGTTTACTTTTTGTGTTTGAATTACATTTTTTCCGTCAGAATTAATTTTCCATCCTTCAATATAAGATGAAGTATAACCGTGGGTAATGCTAGCTCTTTTTATTAAATCCTTAAAAATTCCATATTTTTCAATTCCATTCCACGTTAATCGCCAATTTGGTTGGGGAATATATTTAGCGATATCCTGAAAAAATGGTAATTTCGACATAAAGGGAAGTGCTTCCATTCCCGTCAAAAAGGAATTTGATAAACTTCCCGCTGGATCAGATGAATTTGGATCATATTTTTCATGCACAGTTTTTACACTTCCGCCTAATAAACCGTATGGTAATGTAAAGAAAGAACGGTTTGTAGCTCCATTAATACTTGGTGATGCAATTGTAATATCACCATTTTCATCAGTGTTTACAGTATAACTTTTGTTCACATCCCAATTTACATTCCAATCTATTGTAATATCAACACCTTCAGCAAGTGGTCGCTGTGTAGAAATGCTTATATCATTCGAATGCGAAAATTTTTCACCCAAACTTGCGTTTGGTGCTCGCGGACCAATATCGTTTGAAAGTCCTAACATAAACAATCTGCTTGGTCCGTAACTTGGATCATTTATTCCCCAAAAGTTAACAAATCCTGTTCCACTGCTTAAAATTCCCCCAGCTGCCATTGAATTTTTCTGATTAAACGAAAATGAAAATTGTTCATAATCAAAAAATGTCCATTTTACAATATCTCTCATTAAATAAAGCGATTTCATAGCGGTTGAAGTTTTTTCTTCTTCCGTTACTTCAATTAAACCGTTTGCTTCTGCAATAATTTTGGCAGAATCAGCAGCAGTTTGGTTCATCTCTCTGTCTAAATTTCGTTCTCTACCACGCGTTTTTGTTTGATTATTGATAGTGTTTGATTTAACACTTTTTGTGTTTTTTTCAGTTTCTTTTGGAAATAGTGGTTCTGTGAGTGATTTCCATTTAAGAGTTAGTTTAGTACTTAAACCAGAATTATAACCTGCACTTCTTCCAAGCAATTCTTTATTGAAATCGTTTCGCCAAGAATAACTAACATTGTAACCTGCAGAAATTGTAAAATATCGATTTAATCCCCAAAGTGAAGGTAATTTTGGTTTTGTTTGAAATCCAAAAGATTGTTGGTAACTATTCGTTTTACCAAAATAATCACCAGCAAAGATTTGTTGCCAAATCCATTGCTCATTCGTTAGGTTTTCATTTTTATCATATAAAAGATGATTTAACGAAGAATTTAATGTAAGATTATATTTTAAACTCAGGTTTAGTAAAGCATTTTGAGTAAAAGTCCAATCAAAACCGGCTGTTCGCGATGAAACAAATTCTGAAGAAATTGTTGGTTCAGTTTCAGAATTTCTTGAACGGGAATAACTATATTTTCTATTCATCGTAATGCCAGCACTCAAATTATTAGGGAATAATCTAAAACCAGCATTTTTATAATCTTCAAAATATGTAAAAACATCGCCAAGTAAAGGAATATCAGCAAATTTGAAATCAAAATATTCGGAAAAACTTGCTTGGTAATTTCCTCCACTTTTCCAAGTCCACATTTCGTTGAACAATGTGGTTGGATTTCTTCCCATCGAGCGACTATAATTGTAGTTGAATGATAATGAATTAATTGTTTTCTCGAAATACCAATCTCTTGCTGGTATTTTAATTTTTATATTCGAGAAAGTAATGGCTTCACTAACACTTAACGATTGAACTTCTTTTCTGATTGCATCTTCAGCTTTGTCGGCATCGTCAATTGTACCGCCATTTGCAAGAATACTTTCTCGAGTGCGTTGTACAACTTTTTCGACTGAAATATCACTCGAAGGCATATAAAGCGGATTTGTAACATTTTCCGTTCTATTGTAATTCATTGATAAATTACTTCCTTCGGTATTGAACGGCATTAATTTCAAAAAGTTAATATCAACTGCCATTCCCCACCCAATTCTATTTTCTCTTGTTCCAAATCTATCAGCTACTTTATGGAAATATGGATCTTGCTGACGGATGTTTCCGCTAACAGTAATAAAATCAGCCAATTTCACAGAAGAGGAAGCAGTATATGCCCAACCTGGTGTATCATCGGCGCCAAGAACGCGTAATTCATTAACCCAAATTTTTCCAGAAGTAGGAAATACAGAACCAACTCCGGATGGATTTTCTATTCGAATTAAGAAAAATGATATTTTGGTTAAAGAAGGATTTCCTTTTACACCGTAAAAATGATTATTTCTGCCAGCAACTGGAATTCTGAAAATCTCGTTGGAATTAGTTCGTAATTCTTTTAACGGAGGAAGTTCCGAAAGATTTATTGTTATTGATTGCCAATCTTCAATTAATGGAAATGAATATTCGTAATAGTTGGCTGTATCTGCTCCGAAACGAAAATAAATTAAAGAATTGTATTCATTTCCGTCCAAAGTGTCAACATAAGATAGTTGGTCGCTGGTTGGATTTACATCACCGTGAAAAAATAACTTCATTTGTTTGTAAGAAAAAATATCCAATTTCTGATTTGAAAGTAAATATTTTACAGCTTGTCGATATTCACCGTCAGGTAAATCTTCAACAATTAGTGAAAGTGATTGTTCATTTTTCATTACTTCTGTGTCGGTTTGGCTTCTATCTTTTTCTCTAATAACGCCATCGGGCAAATAATATTCTGGATTTTCTTCAATACTTACAGTAGTAATAGAAAGTACTTCATCTGGAATAGTTTGAGTCTGTAGTTTCAATTCTTCCCATTGATTTCCCACAAAATTAAATTCTGTAATTCTCATTGCAACAGTAGATTCTACATCTTGGAACCAAATCCTCATTGCTTCAACATTTGTAAATGTAGGGGAACCAACTATCGAAGTGTGATCTTTTAGTGGAATTTTAAATTGATACCAACCATTATTTCCACCACCAGTAATAAACTGATTTGTTAAACGATTAGTGTCCAATGAAATTTCATATCTGAAATAACTATTTACAACTTCCAAGTTAAAACTTCTGTTTAAATCTTCAGTATCTGGAATTATTCCCAAATCGGTTAAAACTGAATTTCCTTCAGTATTATTAATGTTTGAATAATCGCCAGCATTTGTATTTAACGAAAAATTGTCGTTTGAAGGATCTTTATTTAATGTAGCATCATAACCTGGTTCAGCAACACTTGCAAGTCTGTCAATTCCTAAATCTTCACCGTTATCTAATCTATCATTATCGTTTTCATCTTCAGTATCAAAATAGTTATTTGGAATTACATCTTCTGAAATTAAACCCAAATCAAGATACATTTTTGCATTTGCTGGTGCTGAATTTATTTGTGCCCAAAATTCCAAATATTCAATCTTTTCCTTTTCAAGATTATTTGAGGAACTTGAAAGCAAATATGACATTGCTCCCCAATTTTTATTTAATGAATCTGTTTCCGACCAATCTTCATTATAATTATAACTTCCTTTTGTTGATGGCTCAAAAACTATATCCATAACAGTAACTTGGCTGTTTTCTTTCGCAACATCTCGTTCGGGCCAAATATCAGTTACATTAACATCTGTTGGAATTTTGTTAAACCGTAATAATTTGGATTTATAATTCATAATTTCCATTTTTTTACGATTTTGGTGATAAATCATACTTTCTGGAAATGAAGCATCTTTCCAAACTGTGTATGAAATCCCAAGTGGAATTGTTTTTTTCGTACCTTCAAAATCATCTAAATAAGCAATACTTTGCGAACCATCTCCAACAATTGTACTTTTCCTTGTGTTTGGGTCGGGGTCGATATACGCAAATTCTCCTTTTAGAGCAAAACTTGATGGAGTGCTTGTGGACATTACATTATCCAACATTTTTGTAACAAATGGCATATCGAAAGTTGAATTGAAATCGACACCCATTATTGAATTACTAATTGGTTCTTCACCCAACCGAACTTTGTCATTTAGCGATTCTTGCGTCATATTCATAAACGTAAACCCGAGATTTACATTTTTATTAAACTCGTAAACTCCGCGTGCTCCAACTAATGTTTTGGATGCGAGCGAAAGTAAATCATTTTGTTCAAATGTAATTCGTAAATCGGCTCCAGGCACTAAAGCCGCATCATTTCTGATTGTAACTTGTCCAACATTATAATCTACTTGATAATCTTTTCCTTCAGATAATTCTCTATTTCCTAAATATACTTTTACCGAATTTTCGATTGCATTAAAACCGATAGAAAAAGTTGAAGATAATGATGCTGAATAATTACCATTTATTCTGAAACGGTTTTTTTCTTGATCATTTTGAGCTACACTCCGCGTTGTATCGTAAACGGCTTGATATTTTAATTCACTTGATAATTTTTTGGGGAAATCTGCACCGAACGGCTGCAAAACTGGGAATACAATTTCTCCACGACTTGAAATAATTGTTCTCCCTGGGAAAAAGTCAAATTTACCATCAGGTTTTAGAATTTCATTTGCTTCTCCACTATAATTATCTAAATTAAATGCATTAAGTAATTTTACGCCGTTTAGTTCATTTTGCGGATCTTTACCTGGAGTTTCGTATAAAATATCAAGTTCAAAATTTCCAGACTGAATTTCCATTCCACCGAGTGAATAAATGTTCTTCAACATCAGATTCCAAGCTTCAAGGTAATTTCCTGTTGGTTGCAAATTACTTGGTTTAATTAATTTTAACAAAATTACTTTACTTGTATCTGCTGCAATTTGTTCTAAAAATTCGCCAAATAAAATATCATCATCTGGCGAAGTTGTTGGTCCTTCAATTCTAAAAGCAGCACCGTAAATATCATTATTATTAACTGTCGAAAGAATTGTTACATGTCCTGTATATTCTTCAAAGATAAAATCAATTCTTTCTACTAATTGTTCGTATCTATTACCAATTTCATTTCTTCCTGGTGTTCCATTTTGGGTAATATCTCTATACGATTCAGGATAAACACCACCAGCTTGAAGTTGTGGTAAATCGATAATTAGATTAGCTTTTCTGTCTTTCGATTGATCAACTGACCCTTGTGCTTTTCTCCAAAGTTCTACATCTTTAACTTTATAAAAGGATTGATTGTAATTAGGTTGGAATTCTGTTGAGTTATAATACTTATTAAAAAAATTAAATTCTTCAGTTGTGTCAGCGTAAATTTTATCAAGGAAAAAGTGATTTTCAACATAATCCCAAGCGTGAATAGTAAAGTCTTTCGAACTTGCACCACTTTTCACGTTCATTTCCTGAACTTCACCTTTTTTTTGTGAAGCAATTGTAGTTAGCGAAAATGGTCCTAATTGTAATTCGGCTTTAATACCAAAAAGTGCTTCACTACCACCAATCAACGAAGTAGTTTGCAAACTTACGTTTCCAGCTTCAATACTTTTTATGATTTCATTATCATAACCAGTATATTTTATTTTAAGTGTATTCTGATATTCAAACGTGTTTTGTGTATTCCAATCCGCAGAAATATTTAGTTTATCACCAATAGTACCATTTACATTAACTTGAACTTGCTGTTTAAAATCGGGTTCATTTTTTGTGTTGCCCAAGAGCGATGCTGTTAAACCTTCGGTTGTTTCATTAACCCAACCACCATGGATATCAACAGAACCATTAATTCGCAAACTAATTTTCGGCGGTCCGAAGATGGATAAAAATCCAGCACTTGGTAAAGGAATTGAAATATTTGTAATATCTGTAAGTAGTGAACTTAAACCATCTCCTTCAGTTTTAATTGAATATTTATAAGCTTCATTTTCAATAATTTTTCTTCTATTTGCTTGAACTATTCGTTCCAAATATTCATCAAAAGTTAAAATTAGTGGTTCTTTGAAATTCTTTCCATTCAATAATTCTCGAATGGTTACAATATTCCCAACCGAATCAATTTCAATAATACGTTGGAAAAATCTTTGAGATGGCTTTGCGAAAAAACTTGTTTGGTGAGGTTCGTAAATATCTGTAGAAAAAGTGGTGGTCGGTTTGTATCGAAAGTAATGAATTCTTGCTGTAGAATCTGTAAATACAATCTTTTTGTTTCCGATCGAGTCAGTAGCTTGAACTGTTGAATCTCCAATTGGAAATAAATTAACCAATTTGGGAGAAGAATCAACTTCTAGGAATTTTTTCCCAAAAAAATTCATTTCCTCTGATTTAGCAATAAACACTAAAACAAAAGCAAATAGAATAATTTTCTTGAGAATAGAAATATTTTTAAAAAATAGAGTAATAACTAGCCTTGGTTGTTAAAATATTGTACAAATTACTCTATAATCCTCCAACTGTATTGTTTTTTGTTGTAAAACTATTGAAAATTTTTAATTATCAAATTATAATTCTTCAATTACCTTGATATATTTATCAGTATTGCTTGGGTCTAATTTAAGTAAAAGTCTAAAAATATTTTTATCTGGATAATCTGAAAGAGAATTTATTATTTCTCCAGCTTTGCTTTCAAAAAAAGTACGTAAAACAGAATTGCCCGAAACTGATAATAATTGGCTTTTGCTAATATTTTCAACCAATTTTACAATCTGTGCTTGTCCTTGCAATTTATACTTTTCTCCGCTATTCAATAAATCCAAACCATTATAATGATAATTATAGAAATCATCACGGAATTGCTGCAATTTCGTTTCCATATATTCGTTTACAAATACTCTTCTGTTGTAGCTTGAACTTCTGATTTGCCAACCTGAAGCTGAATAAGCCGAATTTGAGCCTAAAACTGCTAATTCAATTGCTTTAGAAAAATGTGTATTTCCGCCAAACGGTTCAAACGAATCTGCATCAACACCAATTATTACAAGTGCATAAAAATCCATAAAACTTGTTAATCCGTTAAAATTATAAAAATCGAAAATAAAAGGTTGATTTGGTTCGTAATCAAATTTCCATTCCTTGTCCATCAATTTTAACATCAAAGAACTTACGGGACTTTTATAAATAGGTCTATTACTTGTAACAACTACTTGTGCAGCATAACTAATTTCATTTCCTGCTGAAGTAATAAAAATATCGAAAGCACAATTTATCTTTTCACCTTCCCAATTTTCAGAAGTAAATTTTGTTGTATTTAGATATGCCTCTACTTCACGTTGAAAATTAACTAATTTTTCTTTGTACTTTGTGGAAATTTGGTCGGCATTAACAGAAACGCGAGCATTAAGTTCTTGGGAAAACACAAAACTTGCATTCAAAATCAGTAAAACAATAAAAAGATATTTTTTCATTTTTTTCCTTAGAAAGAAATTTTTATTGATTTTCAAAATTTTTTATAAATTTCATTAGTTCTTCTTTTAATGTTTATTTAACTATCATAATAATAATAAGATTTTTTTCAATAATTCGAGAAAAAAATGCGGGCTAAAGCACTTTTTATATTGATTTTCATAATTTACCAAAATAATTTTTCACAAGTAAAACCCTCTGCAAGAGAAATTTCACTTGCAAATTCCACTGTCGCAATTCCCAATAATTCTAACGCAATTTTTTACAACTCTGCAGGAATTTCACTTCTGAAGAATTCTGAAATTTCCTTTTTTTATTCTCCATCACCGTTTGGAATTCGCGAAATGGCTAATGGAAATTTTTCCACAAATTATGATTTTGGATTTTCACAAGTTGGTTTTGGAATTTCAACCTACGGCTACGATTTATATCGTGAAAATTCTTTTAATATTTCAATTTCAAAGGAAATTTCCGAAGATATTTTTCTTGGCATTTCACCTGTAATTCGTTTCGTAAATATCAAAAATTACGGTAATTCCGCAGTTTTTCTCTTGAATTTTGGGTTTTTAACAAATATTGTAAAGAACTTAAGTTTTGGTTTTAATCTTGAGAACTTAACCAATTCCTCTTACAAAAACACTGATAATCAAGTTCCTGTAATTTATAATTTAGGTTTTGCTTACAAACCATTTGAACAAATTTTCATTTCTACGTCATTAGAAAAGGAGTTTGATTTTCCAATTTCTGCAAAATTCGGAGTTGATTATTCGCCACTTACCTTCTTAAATTTAAGAATCGGGGCAAAAACTGAACCGAATTCATACTCGGCTGGAATTGGAATAAATTATTTACATATTCGATTAGATTATGCAATTTTTACAAACCTATATTTATCTGAAACACATCAATTCGCAATCTCAATTGAAATTGAAAATTTGTTAATAAAATGAAATATTTATCATTTATGATTGTTTTTCTCATCATTTCGCAAATTTTTGCACAAAATGAAAATATAATCTCGAAAGATGAATTGATAAGATATTTGGTTGAAAATTCCGCAAGCGATGAAATTGACAACACAAAATTGTACGAATATTTTGAAAATATTTACGAAAATAAGATTAATATTTCCAATGTTTCATTCGAAGAACTATCTCTCTTTCCATTTTTAACAATTCAAGACATTTCAGAAATAATAATTTCTATCAAAAATGAACAAAAGATTGTGAATTTCGATTTTCTTTATCAAACTTCGGTTTCACCAACAAAATTGAAAATGTTAATTCCATTTTTCAGAATTGTTGCAAAAATGCCGAAGGACGAGATGGAAGAAATTCAATTTTCAGCTCAAATGAGAAATAGAATTGTATTCCAGAATGAAAATCAAGTTGGAATAGATTCAAATATCTTTTTGGGAAATAAACTAAAAACTTATTCCCGAATAAAAGGAAATCTAAACAGCATTTATTTTATTAATTTTTTGTCTGAAAAAGATGTTGGCGAGAAGAATTATTCGGATTTTGTAAGTGGAAATGTTTGCTATTTGGGCGAAAATTTACTTCAAAAAATAATAATTGGTGATTTTTCAATCAATTTTGGAGAAGGTTTGCTTATTTCGTCTTCGTTTTCATCTGCAAAAAGTAGCAATGTTCTCTCGGTAAATAAAAAATCAGAGATTTTATCATCATATTCAAGTTCTGATGAAAATTCCTTTTTTCGTGGTTTTGCCACAACATTAAATTGGGAAAAAACTTCACTTTCAGGCATAATTTCATCAAATAATTACGATGCCTCAATTGATAACAACCAATTTTCGTCAATCTCAACATCAGGTTACCACCGAACAAATAACGAAATTGCGAAACACGATAATTTGAAAATTATCACAAAAAGTGCTGTCCTTGAATTTAAATCTGAGAATTTTTATTTGGCTGGAATCTATTTTCAACAGCATTTTTCTTCTGATTTACTTAACAAGACAACAAGTAATTTTATAGGAAATTCCGCTCAATATGCTTCAGTTACAAATAAAATTATGTTTGGAAAATTGTATTATTCATCTGAAATTGCTACAGATTTTACTAATTTCGCACAAATTCACTCAATCAAATTTCAGATTGAGAATAGTTTGTCATTAATTTCAACATTTAGAAATTATTCTTCGGATTATTATCTACTTTTTGCACAGGGTTTTGGAGAAAATTCCAACACCAATAATGAAATTGGATTTTATAACGGATTTGCTTACTCATTCTTTTTGGGAAAAATTTGTTTCTACTATGATTTTTTCACTTTTCCTACTATTCCTGAAACATCTACATTTTCTTCATCTGGAAAGGATATTTTGATTGATTTTACTTCCAATACTTTCAAAAATCTTCAGTTATATATAAAGTATAAACGAGAAACCAAGCAAGTTTTAACAGATAATGTAACTGATAATTTGCAAGAATTGGAAGATGAGCATACAGAAAAATTGCGTTTTTGGCTGAAATTCAAAAAAAAAGTAGTCCAAACGAAAACACAATTTGATTTCGTCCAATTTACAGAATTAAATGATATTCAAACAGGGTATGCTATTTCTCAGGATTTTCAGTTTAATCTAAATGATTTTCTAAAAACCTATCTACAATTAGCATATTTTCAAACAGAAAATTACGAAACACGAATATATTTATATGAGAATGAAATTGATGGGATGTTCACAAATAAATTGTTATACGGAAACGGTTTCCAATTTTATTGCCTTATAAAATATCAACCTTTAGATTTTGTAAAATTTAATCTAAAATATTCACAATACAACAAGCCATTTGAAAAAACATTAGGAAGTGGTTTATCTGAAATTCAAAGTAATTCTGACGAAAAGATTACTTTTCAAATTGAATTAATGCTATAAAAAAACCTCCGTAAAAACGGAGGTTTTAATAAAATAAATTTTTAATTATTTATTTGATTCCAGCTATTACTTCAAGCATATCTGTAGTTAAAGATTTTGGTCTTTCCAAAGGATAACCTAAACCTCTATCCCAAATAATATTTGCAAGAACACCAAATGCTCTGCCAACGCCAAATAGAACTGTATAATAATCATATTCTTTTAATCCATAATACCATTGAATAACACCAGATTGTGCATCAACATTTGGCCATGGATTTTTTGCTTTTCCATGTTTAAGAAGAATGTCTGGAGTTACACGGTAAAGAATATCGACATATTTAAATAAAGGATAATCAGGAAGATTTTCGAGACAAAATTCACGTTGTGCAGTATATCTTGGATCAGTTTTACGTAAAACCGCATGTCCGTAACCTGGGATTACTTGTCCAGAGTTTAAAGTATCCCAAACAAATTGAGACATTTCTTCTTCTGTTGGAATTTTGTTTTCACCGCCCATTTTATCCATTACACCTTGCATCCAAGATAAAACTTCTTGATTTGCTAAACCATGTAAAGGACCAGCTAAACCATCAAGCATTGCAGAAATTGAGTAATAAATATCTGAAAGTGCAGACGCAACTAAATGCCCTGTATGTGCACTAACATTTCCGCTTTCATGATCTGAATGCAAAATGAAATACAATCTTGCAACATCATCATAAGGAGTATCAATTCCCATCATATGAGCAAAATCACCGCCCAAATCTAATGTTGGGTCAGATGGAATAATGTTACCATCTTTGTATTTCCATCTATAGATAAAAGCAGCAACTTCTGGAATTCTTGCCATAAGATTCATTGCATCTTCAAAAGTTGGTTTCCAATAATCCATTTTATTCAAACCAGCATTATATTCCTTTACAAAAATGGATTCTTTTTGCATGCTAACAACTGCAGCAGAAAGCATAGCCATTGGATGTGAATCTTTTGGCATTGCTCTTAAAACATCAAAAACGTACTGTGGAACTTCTTTGCGTTTTTTGAATTCTTCAACAACTAATTTTACATCTTCTTCGGTTGGAATTTCGCCTGTTAATAACAAGTAAAAGAATCCCTCAACATAAGGCATTTTTCCACCAGGTACTTTAGGTAATTTTTCCAGCGTTTCTGGAATTGTGTAACCACGAAAACGTATTCCTTCCATTGGATCGAGATATGAAATATCAGTAACTAAAGATTTTACACTTCTCATTCCTCCGATTAGTTGTTCCATTGTTACTTCGCCAACTTTAACGTTCCCATACTCTTTTAATAATCTTGTTGTACGTGGACGCCAGCCAACGATTTTTTCTTCTAATTTTTCTTTTAAACTAGCCATTTGTTACCTCTTTGGGTTTTGTTGTATTTTGATAATTCTTTCGCTAACAATTTTTCCACTTAAAATTGCACTTTCGATTGTTTGAGGAATTTCTAGAATTGTCCAATCGCCGGCAAAAAGAAGTCGATTGTAAGGAAAGGAAGTTATTTCTTGTAAATTTATAATCAGATTATCGGATGACATTGTAGCTTTTATTATTTTTAATACTTCTAAACTTACAACATTCCCAATTGAAAACGAATAACATTTTTTATTAATTTCTTGCAAAATAATTTCTATCAAGTCATTATTCTGAAAATTTTGTATGTCTTGACTATTGCTAATTACAATAGTTGCTCTCAATTTATCTATAAAAATCCAATCAATGAATGAATCTGTAATTGCAAATAATCCATTTTTAAGTGATATTTTCTTTAATTTAAAATTGATTGTGAGAATGGTATTCCCTTTCCACTTGTTTGGAAAATTAATTTTTGGATGAAGTAATTTCTCAATTTCATTTGGTTGAATTGTTGAAATTACATAATCATAACTAATTGTATTCCCATTATTTACATCAATTTCTACTTTGTCATTTTCTAAAAATGATATTCTACTAATTTTACTTTTCAAAAATATTTCAATTCCAAGCTGTTTTGATTTTTCCCAAAAAGGATGAACGAAAAGTTTTGCTAAAGTAGATTTTGGAAGATAGAATCTTGAATTCCGTGAACTTGAACAAAATATATTTTTTATTACATACTGAAGTTGATTTTTTTCAATATTCTCAATTTCTGTGTTAAAAACTGATAAAAGAAATTTCTTCCAGAAATTGTTTAAATTTTTGAACTTTGTTTCTTCAAGTATCAATAATTCTGATATTGTTTTTTGCGAATGTTTAGTCTTTTTAATATAAATAATTTGTTCTAAGAACTTTAATTTTTCAGCGAAAGTAAAGAATTTATTTGATATTAACCCTAAAATGGAATTAATTGGGAAAATGAATTGTGGATTTTTGAATGGAAATATTTCATTATCGCGAATAAAATACATCTTTTGTTCAACTAAATCATTAATAGAAAAATTTGGTTGAACTTTTTTAAGGTACGAAAATGTGTTATGGTAAGCTCCGGAAATTAAATGTTGTCCAAAATCAACTTTTCCTATTTTAGCCGAATTTATTTCCATAATTCTTCCGCCAAGTTGCGATTTCTTTTCGAAAATATGAATTTTTACAGGATTTGTTGCGTTTGTGCTAATTTCCATTGCGGCTGATAAAGCAGATAAACCGCCACCAATTATTGCAATTTCCAAAGTCCTAATTTTCCTTTTACAATCTCCCACATAACGATTTTTAATTTTTCATTTTTAGTTAAACTATATCTATTTTCAATTACATTGAAATTATCTTCTTTCATCTTTTTATACAATTCGAAGTATATTTTCCCCATAGCAACAGCTGGGAAAAGGGTTTTTTTATCTTTTTCGTAAAGAGTATCGAATGCTTTATAATAGAAATCTTCAGCTTTTTTTCCTA
This sequence comes from Melioribacter roseus, assembly GCA_020726285.1. Lineage (GTDB taxonomy): Bacteria > Bacteroidota > Ignavibacteria > Ignavibacteriales > Melioribacteraceae > WGAL01. The sequence continues at coordinate 61,986 of DYSW01000001.1, read as the reverse complement.
AAATGCTCAACATTTCTTTCATCTGCGGGCGAACTCTTTTTTCCATTAATTCAGATTCTTTTACACCAAATTCATCTAAAAGTGTGAGGGGAATATAAATTCTTCGCATTAAATAATCTTCTCTAACATCTCGAATTATATTAATTATTTGCAATGCTTTGCCAAGATTTATTGCAAAACTTGGCGCAATTGGACTTGTATAACCGAAAATCTTTAAAGAAATTAAACCAACAGTTGAAGCAACATCATAAGCATAAGATTCTAATTCAACAAAATCTTTTATTCGATCTTGCAAAATATCTCGTTCAAGTCCGCGTAGAAGTTCAAAAAAATACAATCCATTGATATCATATTTTTCCCGAATTTTCCCTATTCTATTCATCAATTCTATTGTAGATTTGCCATCGAAACCCAATTCTAATTCATTTTGCCATTTAAGTAGCGTAATATCTTTTGGTAAATTTGTAAGCATTTTATCCACAATTTCATCACTCATTCTTGCAAAAGTGTAAAAATCCTCAATATCCTTACCTTTTTCTTTTGGAATAAACTTAAAAGCGTAATAAAAATTGCTCTCTCTATTTTCATTCTTACTTATTTCCAAAGTAACCTCAAAAAAATTTTTATTTTATCAAAGTTATCTAATTTTGGAGAATTTTCAAGTAGATTTCTTACCGAAGTTTGTTTTATTTTCTTAAGAATTTTCCATCCGCCTAATATTGTTAATTTCATTTGAATTCGTAATTTCAGTGGAAGATATTTTGTAATTCTTGCCCCTTCGTGATAGAGTTCCTCTATTTTTTCTGAGTATTTATTTATTATTTCAGCTAATTTCGGGTGATTTTGCTCTTCAAGTAATTTATCTTTTTCCAAATCATATTGCTTTAAATCTTCGTTTGAAAAATAAATTCTGTTTCTTTCGTAATCAGATTTAATGTCTTGTAGAAAGTTGGTTAACTGCAATGCCGTTGTAATTTTATCAGCAAGTTGATGAATTTCTTGATTTTGCATTCCGTGTATTTCTAAAATTAATTTCCCAATTGGATTTGCTGAGTTTTTTGTGTAATTCAAAATATCGTCGTATTTCTCAAATTCCTTCATTTCAGCATCAAAAGTAAATGCTTTTAACAAGTTGAATAGATTTTCAATTTTCAGATTGTTTTTAGCAAATACATACTTCAGACTTCTAAAAAATTCGTGCATTTCGTTTGGCACATCATATTCCAGTTGCATTCTGAATAAATCGAGTTGTGCAATTTTATTATAAATTGGAGAATCTGCCGAATCTGCAATATCATCAGCCAACCGGGAAAATTTGTAAATTAAGGCGATAGAATTATTTTGTTCTTTGCTGAAAAAGAGCGAGAGTACAGGAAAGTTTTCGTAATGATTTTTTGAAAATTGTATAGCTTTTTTTACTTCATTTTCAAAACCGACTGGTTTTATTAAAGTTGTTGTTTTCACAAGTTGCTTTTTGGAATTATTAATTCTATTGAAATTTCATCAATTTTGCTGCTTTTTATAAAGAGTTCACTTTTGTTAATTTCATTTATACGTTTTACTAATTTTGGACTAATATCCGATTCTTTTTCATTACCGAGTGAAGTTGCTAAATTTTTTTCTTCATATTTTGCTTTCAAATCAGATGCAGACACCATTACTTTTTTAGCTTCAATTCTTATAATTATAGTTTGCTTATTATCTTCGCAATCTATTTCAATTGAACTACCTGAGCGAGTGTGTTCTAATAAATGAAACAAAAGTTTCTTTAAAGTAAGCTCAATCAATAATTTATCGCAATTACAAATAAGGTTTTCAAAATTTTTCTGTTTTAATTCTACGCCAGATGAATTTGTACTTTCGTTAAATAAATATACTACATCTGTAATTATTTCATTCATATTAAAATTTGATGGCGTGTAAATTAAACTTCCAATTTGCATTCTTGCCCATTGAAGTAGATTTTCAATTGTAAGAAGTATGCTATACCAAGCATAAAAATAGTAAGAATTGATAAAATATTTTTGGTTTTGTTACTCAAACTCTTCAAGAATTAAAAATAAAAAATACTAATTAAATTGATATCAGCGAATTGTAATTAATAATATCGAAATTAAAATTATAATTACTGCAAAATTTCTTGATAACTGATTTTCTTCACGAAAATATTTCCCTCCGAAAAATGTAGCAAAAAGCACTGACAATCTTTTAACTGCCAAAACCAAACCAACTGATGCAATTTCAATTGCTGATATTTGTGTAACTCGATAAATTATTGTGAAAATTGAAATTATAAACAAATTAAACCAAATTTTCGATTTCTGTGATTTTATCAAACTGAATATTTCTACTTTTTTCCATCTCAATATTATCGAGAAAATTAAAAAGGTAAATAATTGTTTGTAACCCACATACGAAATTGGCGTAAGTGATGATTTTACAATAATATATTTATCTAAAAGTGCTGAAAGTGTGAAAAATAATAGTGCGAAAAAGATATATTTTCTATTTGTCGATTTCAATAAAACAAGAAAAGGAAGAAGAGATTTTTTCTCAAATTTTAAATCAAGCAGAAAAACTCCGCCAATCAGAAAAATCAATCCAAAAATTTGTTGAATTGATAACTTTTCACCAAGAAAAATGAAAGCGAAAATAGCAACAAAAAACGGTGTAGTAGTTAAAAGTGGTAACGCTTTGCTAATATCCATTCTTTTCAAAGCTTCCATCACATTCAAAAATGCTAAAGCTCCAATAATTGAATCAAAAATTATTAGAAAAAGTGTTTTTACGTCAATTTCATACCAATTTGAATTAAATAAAAGAGCTGTTCCCCAGAATAATCCAATAAATGATAATAAAAAAGAAAATTCCAAAGCGGGTATATGCTTTAGAATTTTCTTTTGAAATATTGCAGAAAAAGCAGAAAATATTGCAGAGAGAATTGCTAAAAAAAACCAGTTCATAAATTTTTAGTTAATACATAAAATTGATTTTTAGAAAAACATTTCTTCCAGGCTCAATTAGTGAAATTCCACGATAAGTAGAAAGATGGTTGCGATATTCTCTGTCAAAAATATTATCCACGCCAAAAATGAGTGAAAGTTTATTCAGAAAACTTAAGTTCGGCTTGTAGATAATTTTAAAATCGTAAACTGAATATCCCGAAGTTTCACTCTCTGTTGGCGACGGATTTTCTTGATTAACATAGAACGATGCGAAAATATTGAATTCCAAATTATTATAAAGATTGTAATTAACACCAATTTTAGCATTTATTGGTGGAATTTGGGGAAGATTTTCATTAGTTATTTGATTTATTCCAACCAACCACGTTCCGTTTGTTTCAACAGAAAGATTAGATAATATTTCATGCGAATATGTCATTTCAATTCCATAAATAATTGCTTCACCAACATTTTGTTTTTGATACAAGCTATCATTTACAATTTCTTCGTCAATTACAAGATTTGTTAAATTATTCAAAAAACAACCAATTTTTGCATAATTTTCCGTTGATTTGTAACCAATTGAAATATCGTATGAATTTGAAATTTCAGGTTTAAGTTCTGGATTTCCGAGATAAATTAATCCACCAAGATTTATATATTGGTAACGTTCTTCAAGCGAAGGTGAACGGAATGCATAAGCTATGTTAAAATTTGAAAATAATTCATCAGAAAAATGGTATTTCATTCCAAAATTTCCGGCAAATGAATTATTTCTCACAAAATTGGCTGAGTAACTTGTGTTATTATTTGCGGGTGGTATTACAATTGAACCATTCTGAATTATCATTTGTGGATTGTTTGTTTGTTCATTTTCAATAAAAAGTAAATCGTAGCGAATGCCCAAATCCAACATTAATTTTTGAGCAAATAAATATTTTCCCATTCCAACAAACATTCCCAAATCTGCATAAGTTGAATTTGGAACTGGTTTATCAAAAACTTCTTCGTTTGCAGAAATATTAAAAGTTGAACGGATTCCATCATATTCCCGTTGCCAAGCTTCAATTCCCATAATCATAAAATCTGTAGAATTTAGCATCATTTTGCCTTGTAATAAACTGCCCAATGTTGTGTGGGTGGCAACTGGATTTACAATTACATTTGCATTTGGAATTACTTCAGTATCTCTAAATATTACTTGTTTATAAAATTTTAGATTTAATTCTGTGAATGAAAGGAACGGATTAATCCAATTCAATGAAGTAGAAATAAGTTCACGTTCAGCTTTTTTGTATGTTGCGGTTGAAGTTGCAGTAAATGCCGAACCGCCAGGGATTCCAACATTTGTTGCTGAATATTTTTGATATTCAAAATTTAATTTCAAGTTTTCTATCAATAAAAAACTAAGTAAACCATTATATGATTTATCTTCGAATTGACTGTTTGTTAGAGTTCCATTTGGTGTTTTGGAATCATCTGCTTTTCTGAAAGAAGAATTTAATTTCAAATACATAAAGTTGTTCATTGATTCAATTAACAGATTACTAAAATTCCCTTGATTTACAGAATTGTAGCTATAATTTCCACCAAAGTTCAATATTAATTTTTCAGTAAAACGCTCGCGATTTGTGTTAATAGAAACAACTCCCCCAGTTGCTCCGGTTCCGTATATTGAAGAAAGTCCACCTTTTACAATTTCAATTTGTTCAATTTCATCCAAATTAAACATCGAAAGTCCGCCGGCAATATTTGTTGAAGTTTCAATTCTACTTCCATCAACTAAATAAACCACGTTGGAATTTCCTAAACCGCGAATGTTAATTGCACTTCCCCATGGAGAGTCTTTAGCAATAGAAATCCCAGGATTTTTTTCAACAATTTCAGAAATATTAATTCTTGTTGAATTTTCAAATTCCTTTTTTTGTATAATTTCAATTGGAATTGTAAAACCATCAGCACTTTTATTTACACGTAAATCTACAATAGTAATTGGCAATAATTCAATTATAGATTCTTCCAATTCGAATGTTTTTTGCAAATCTTTATCAATAATTTCAAAATTATAAATTAACTTTTTGAAACCAATGCTTGTTATTTCAATGTTATAAATTCCTTTTTTAAGGTTTTCTATCACAAAATAGCCATTTTTATCAGCCGAAAAGATACGGTTTGAATTAGTAATTTTGATTGTAGAAGAAGAAATAGTTTGCTGAGTCGATTTATTTATAATTTTTGCGGTAACTTGATAAGATTGTGCTTCGATTGAAGAGATGTTCAATATTAAGAATAAGAAAAACACATATTTCATTTTAACTCCTTTGTTTAAGTATTTGTTCATTAATTTTATTTTTTTTATCTATTTGATGAGGATTTATTGGCAGTTTTACAGAAAAACAACTACCAGGAAAATTTTCTTTTGCCAATGGTGAAGGCGAATCTACAACTATTTCCCCATTGTGTTGAACAACAATTTCTTTAACTAAATACAACCCGATTCCCAAACCTTCTGTTTTAGATTTATGCTTACAACGAAAATATGGTTCAAAAACTTTATTTTTATCATCACCTTCAATACCAATTCCATCGTCACAAACTTTAATAACTGCAAAATTCCCATCTTGTTGCACTGAAATTTGAACATTTCCATTGTTTTCAGTGTACTTTATAGAATTGCTAAGCAAATTTGAAATTACAAGTTCAAGCAATTCTTTTTCCCCATTAATTTCAAAACTCTTAAATTCTTGAACAGAAAGTTGAATTTGCTTTGAATGTGCAAAATCCGTGAATCTTTCTGCCAAATTGTGCAAAAAATCGTTTAAATCAATTTTTTGCAAATCACTTTCATCTAATTGGTGAAATCTAGAAATACGCAAAATACTATTAACTCTTTCAATTATTTCATTATTTCTATTTTCAATACGTAGTAATTTTTCCATTATTTGTGGATTAACTTCGCCCAAATATCCTTTTATAATAAGTTCCAACAATGAATGTGATGCAACAATTGGTGACTTAATTTCGTGAACAACTCCAAGTAAATACTTGTGTTTTTTTTCATCTGTTTTCGCCAATTCATCCATTGCGGTAAGTAAATCACCTTGTTGTTTGTATAATTCCCGTGCAATTCTGTTTGTTAGATAAACTGTAAAAATAATTAGTAACGTAAATGTAAAACTGATAATTACTGTATAACTAAAACTATTGTAAAGTTCGCTACCAAACAATCCAACAATATGATGATGAGGAATAACACCGTGGAATTCGCCAGATACTAAAAACAAAAAAGTTAAAATAAAAACGCTTGAAAGTAAATAAATAATTAATTCGGGTAAAAGTAAACTTCCAACAATCATATGAAAAGTTGAGAACCAAATGAAAGGAGATTCGATTGTACCAGTAAAATAAATTAAGACAGAAAGTGTAATTAAATCGGCAATAATCTGAAAAAAGGAAAGATAAAGCGGATTAAAAGTTTTTGGTTTGTTCTTAACCCGCTTTTTCAGATAAATAAATAAGAAATTATAAATTAGCATTGTAGTAATAACGCATTCAAAAACACAGACTTGTATTTCTGTAAGGTTGAAATCGAATAACAAATCAGAATAGAATTTTACAATCAAAAGACCAAGAATTGCAATAAATCTTAATTTGATAAAGTGGGAATTACGGCGAGTTATGGTTTCCCAAAACTCGTCGTAATATAAACTCCATTCAGGTGCTAATCTAATCATTTCATCTCAACTAATTAATTTACAAATTCTCTTCCACGGACTGTGTAGTGAGTATGAAGCAACTTATGAGAAAGATGTCCGCAAGGTCCTTCTGTCAAAAACTCAGAATAAATCTTTTTGATTTTAGGATTATCATGCGATTTTCTTTCATTTAATATTTTCTCTTCGGAATATATCGCTTTTGCTCTTTGTGAACGAATTTTTTCATTTGTTGGAATTGGTTGTCCGCCACCGCCAATACAACCGCCAGGACAAGCCATAACTTCAATAAAATGATAACCTGCAAATTCGCCACCTTCTTTAATATTTTTGATAATTTTTTTTGCATTAGCCGTTCCGTGAGCAACTGCGACTTTAATTGTTGCACCTTTAAGCCAATTCCAATCTGGAACAAGATGTTTTAGAATTTCTGGAACTTCACCAACTTCGGTTACAGGAATTTGAAGTGTTTTGATTCCTTCGAAACCGCGAACTTCTTTAATATCCATATTTTCAAAAAGATTTTCAATTTTTTTGCCAGTTACTAATTCTAAAACAGTTCGTAAAGCAGCTTCCATTACACCACCGGTTGCTCCAAAAATAAGTCCAGCTCCTGAAGCATCGCCAAATGGGTCGTCAAATTCCGATTTTTCTAATTCTGGCAAGTATATTCCAGATTCGCGAATCATTTGTGCTAACTCGCGAGTTGTTAAACCGAAATCAATATCTTTGTAACCGGAAGAATTCATTTCTGGGCGGTTGCATTCATATTTCTTTGCCGAACAAGGCATAACTGCAACAGTAACAATATCTTCTGGCTTAATTCCAGATTTTTCAGAGTAATAAGTTTTTAATACTGCACCAAACATTTGTTGTGGCGATTTTGTTGTACTTAAATTTGGGATGATTTCTGGGTAAAAATGTTCAACAAATTTTACCCAACCAGGACAACAAGATGTAAATTGTGGTACTTGAACATTTTCATCATTCAAAACAAGTTTTTTGTATAAACGTAATAACAATTCTGTTCCTTCTTCAAGAATTGTTAAATCTGCTGCAAAGTTAGTATCGAAAACTCTATCGAAACCAATTTTTCTCATTGCCGTGTTCATTTCGCCAGTAAGTGAAGTTCCTGGTTCGAGACCAAATTCTTCGCCAATTGCAGCGCGAGGTGATGGAGCTGTTTGAATTATTACATGTTTTTGAGGATTGTCAATAGCTTCCCAAATCATATCTCTTGGGTCGTTTGCGTGCAATGCTCCAGTTGGACATCTATTAATACATTGACCACAATTAATACAAACAACATCACTCATCATTTTTTCCATAAAAGTTCCAACGTGTGTTTCATCTCCACGACCAACAGCTTCAAGAACACCAACTTCTTGTAAATCAATACAAGTTCTAACACAGCGTAAACAATGTACGCACTTGTCCATTTCGCGAACTATCGAATAGCTAGTATTATCAATTTTGTGTTTAGTTTCTGTTCGATGTCCGTATGGATAACTTTCGACACCATATTCTTTGGAAAGACTTTGGAGTTCACAATTATTATTTCTGACACATGAATAACATTCACCCTTGTGTTCGCTGATTAGTAAATCAATAACATTTTGTCGTGCTTTTCTTACTTTTGGAGAAGATGTTTTAATTGAAATTGGAGCCATAATTGGAAATGAACAAGAAGCTTGTAGAGGTTTCATTCCATCTACTTCAACAACGCAAACACGACAAACACCAGCTATACATAAATCTTCGTGATGACATAATGTTGGTACGTGGTAACCCATCATTCTGCAAGCTTCAAGTATTGTGGTTCCCATTGGTACAATTAAATCTTTTCCGTTTATTTTAACTGACACACTACCACCAATATCTTCTGGGTGTGCAGGCTTTTCTACAAATAAAGCTTGATGACTAATTGGAGTTCTTTCTTTTTTATACATGCTCATATTTTCCTCTGGAATTTGAATCAAAGATTTCTTCCTTAAAATTTTCTAGGATTGATAAAAATGGATTTGGACTCGATTGTCCTAGACCGCATTTTGATGCTATTTTCATAGTTTCAGCTAATTCTTTAATTTTGTTCAATTCGCTGAAAGTTTGCTCATTTTGGATAATCTTTTCAACAAAAGCTAATAATTTCTGATTACCAATTCTACATGGCGTACATTGTCCGCAAGATTCTTCAACAAAGAATTCCATAAAATTTTTAAGAATCGCAAGCATATTTCTGCTTTCGTTAAATATCATTATCGAACCGCCTGTTGAAAGATCTTCATAAGCAATTGTTCTATCAAATTGAGATTTATTAACACAAACTCCTGAAGCACCACCAACCTGAACCGCTTTTGTATTTTCAGCTTTTACCAATTCAAGTAAATCGTATATAGAAGTTCCCCATTCAATCTCATAAACACCTGGTTTTTCACAATCGCCGGAAACAGAAATCAACTTCGTTCCTTTTGATTTTTCAGTACCAAATTGCGAATACCAACTTCCACCTTTCATAATAATATGAGGAACAGTGGATAAAGATTCAACATTATTTACAGTAGTTGGAAATCCTTTGTAACCACGATTTACAGGAAATGGCGGGCGATTTCTTGCTTCTCCTCGCTGTCCTTCAAGTGATTCAAGAAGTGCGGTTTCTTCACCACAAACATAAGCACCATGACCGCTGAAAATCTCAATTTCAAATGAAAAATCCTTTCCCAAAATATTTTCACCTAAAAGATTTTCATTTTTCATCTCATCTAAAAACTCATTCAAAGGATTTACAAGATAATTATATTCACCGCGTAGATAAACAATTCCTTTTTTTGCACCGATTGTGTATCCAGCAATTATCATTCCTTCAAAAATAAGATATGGCATTTCTTTAAGTAGAACTCTATCTTTAAATGTTCCAGGTTCGCCTTCGTCGGCATTACAAACAACATATTTTTCAGAAGATTGAGCCGCAGCGGTTAACATCCATTTAGTTGAAATGGGAAAACCGGCGCCGCCTCTTCCTTTTAGATTTGAACTTTTTAACTCGAAAAGAATATCATCTTGTGAAAGACTTAACGCTTTTTTTAATCCGGAGAATTTTTCATATTCCGAAAAAATAATTAATCCATCTCTTTTTCTAATTTTTTCAGTCATTATTTGTTCTCCTTAATTTCACTTAATATCTGATATAATTTTTCAGTCGTAAGTTTAGTATAAACTTGGTCGTTAATTGCAAGCGAAGGTGCTTCATCGCATAAACCCATACAATTAGTATATTCCAAAGTATATTTTTTATCAGCGGAAGTTTCTCCAATTTTTAAACCCAATTCTCTTTCTAAAATATTTACAACTTTTTCTTTCCCAGCCAAATCGCAAGAAACAGAGCGGCAAACACGTAAAATATATTTCCCTTTTTTCTCGACATTTAGAAAAGAATAAAATGATACTACACTATAAACTTCCACCGGATGAATATCCATTATTTTGGCAACACGTTGTTGGGCAAACTCGGGCACGCACTTAAATTTTTCTTGAATTTCACCAAGAATTGGTAAAAGTGAAGTTCTTTCGATTCCGTGTTTGTCAATTATTGTGTCTATAAATTCTAAGATTTTTTCTTTTTCATTTACGAACATTTTTCACCTACTTTTTTAACAATAGTTCAACTTTTTCTAAAAGAAGTTCTGGAGAAACCGGTTTATCTAAAAACAAATTAACCGGAATCATTTCCGACTTGCCATATTTCATTCCCAAAGCATGGGAAATTGAAGAACACATAATAATTGGGGTTTTAATTCCTTCCTTACGAACAATTTTTGCGAGAAAAAATCCATCATCTGGTTCTTCCATCATAACATCAAGAATTATTAAGTCTGGATTTTCTTCTCTTATTATTCTTAATCCGGCTTTCATAGTTTGTGCTGTAATTGTAGTATAATTTTTACTTTGCAAAACTGCTTCCATTGCAAGGATTATATCTAAATCATCATCAATTATTGCTATTTTTATCATTTTTTACACCTTTTGATTTAGTAGTTTATGCAGATACATATATCTTATTTAAGTTTTATAATTTACATAATCTAAAATTATCTTTTTTATGAGATTCGCAAATCTTTTTTAGATATTTAATATTATAGTCAATAAAATCAGTGTTAAATAATAATTAACTTCTTGATTTGTGGGATTTTTTTTGAGGAATTTGGTGTAGAATTTGGCTTAAAATATAATGTCAATTTGAAAAAATCACTAACAAATTTAGGATTTCATCTAGAAAAGGATTTTTTTTAATTGATATAACTTAGAAATTTGATAAGTAGGCAAAATGGTGGAATTATTTTCCTTTTTTTTGCTATTGAACCAACAAGAATCGATTCCGAAATTAATTCCACCTTGAATATCTGAAGATAAATTATCACCAATTATTAGTGTTTTTGATTTATCTGTGAAATTCAATTTTTGGAATGTATAGTCAAAAATTTCATGATTCGGTTTTGCCAACCCAATTTCTTCGGAAATTATTAACAATTCAAAATATTTTGCAATTGAAGAATTAGCGAATCTTGGTTTTTGGACTTTTGTTAAACCGTTTGTCATTAAAACCAAACGAAATTTCATTGAAAGTTCAGTTAACAAATTTTCAGCACCGGGTAGTAAATCAGAATTTTGACTTAAATAAAAAAGGAAACCATCTGAAACTTGACTTGGCGAAATATTTGGTTTTCCAATTTCATGCAAAAACCTTTTAAATCTTTCAACTTTTAATTTTTCAGCTGAAATCTGTCCATCTTCAAATTCTTTCCAAATTTGCTTATTTACTTTTTGATAAATAAAAATTTTGTCGGAAGTAAATCTGCCGAGATTATTTTTTAAGAAGGTGTTTTTTAAAGCTAATTTTTCAGTTTTATCGAAATCAAATAAAGTTCCATCAGCATCAAAAATTAATAAGTTGTAGTTCATTTTTTTAGTTTAAAGTTAGAAGTTTAGAGTTATTTAAATAAATAATTCGTTTTAGGGAAAATACAAATCAGAAAAGTTAGTTTTAAAATTAAATGAGACACAACTTAGTGTGTCTCATTTAATTTGCAAGAAAAATGTTAAAAATCAAAAGCAAAATTAACTTTTAACTCATAACTCTAAACTTCAATTGTACATATCGTCAATTAAATCTGAATATCTTTCTTCAATAACTTTTCGTTTTATACTCATTTTGGGAGTAAGTTCACCAGTTTCAACTGTAAATGGTTTGTCGAGAAGTGTAAATTTTCGAACTCTTTCGAAATTGGCTAAATTCTTCTGAAATACTGATATTTCCTTATCGAGAAGTTCATTGATTTGTTTCAGATTTACGAGTTCTTTGGCGTCAGAATAAGAAATTCGATGGGCATCGGCATATTCTTTAAGTGCTTCAAAATCTGGGACAATCAGTGCTGTTACAAACATTCTTCTATCTCCAATCAGCACAAATTGTTCGATATATTTACTTGCCATAAACATATTTTCAATCGGAGTTGGCGCCACATATTTCCCACCAGAAGTTTTAAAAAGATTTTTCTTTCTGTCTGTGATAATTAAAAATCCTTGAGCATCAAAAACTCCAATATCGCCAGTGTGAAACCAACCGTCTTTCATTACAGATTCAGTTTCTTTTTTATTTCTGTAGTAACCTTGCATAATATTTGGACCTGTAGCTAAAATTTCGCCATCGGACGCAATTTTTAATTCTACGCCAGGAAGTACTTTCCCAGGAGAACCAAATTTGTAATCTTCTTCGCGGTTGACGGTTAAAACTGGCGAAGTTTCTGTAAGTCCGTAACCTTCTAGAATTAAAATTCCAACAGCAGCAAAAAATTCACCTAATTCGCGAGTAAGCGCTGCGCCGCCAGAAACAAAAAATCGTAAATTTCCGCCCATTATTTTATAGATTTTATCTAAAACAAGTTTTTTAGCGGTTTTGTGTTTTAAGTTTAATAAAATTGGTAATGATTCACCTTTTCGTTTTCGTTCAGAAACTTCCTTTCCAATATTTAATGCCCAGAAAAATATCTTTTGCTTTTTCTCGGGTTGCGATTCAACATTTTTTATAATTTTTGCGTGCATTCTTTCAAATAATCTTGGCACGGCAGTCATTATAGTAGGTTTTATTTCCACAAGATTTGATGCAACTTTTTCAATTCCTTCGGCATAAGCAATAGTTGCACCAGCGGAAATTGCAAGATAATGTCCAGCCATTCTCTCAAAAATGTGGCATAAAGGAAGAAATGAAAGAAGTACATCGGTTTCTCTAACTGCAATTACGGAATGAGCAGCTAATACATTTGAAACAACATTTTTATGAGTTAATATTACACCTTTAGGTTCACCAGTCGTGCCAGATGTGTAAATCAATGTAGCAATATCATCTTCTTTTGCTAAATTCATGGAATTTACAAAGTGTTTTGGATTTGTTTGGCGATATTTTCTGCCGTTTTCTTGAATTTGAGCAAGTGTATAAACATTTTTACTCTCAGAAGTATCCATATCATTCATAACAATCACAAATTTTAAGTCAGGTAAATTTTTCCAAACTTTAGTGATTTTATTTAATTGAAATTGATTTGAAACTATCGCGCAAATAGATTCTGAATTTTTGAAGATAAATTCAACCGTATCTGCTGTTGAAATTGGATAAAGTGGGACATTTATTGCTCCGAGTCCCAAAATTGAAAAATCTGAGACTGCCCATTCCGGACGGTTTTCTGAAATCATAGCAACTTTATCATCTTTTGCTACACCTAACGATGCTAATCCTAATGCTAATGTTTCAGCTTGTTCGTAAAATTCATCGTAAGTAATATCAACAAATTTACCATCAACTTTGTGTTTAAGAAATGCCTTTGTTTTTCCCTTCCCATATCCTAAAACAACATCTCTGAATAATTCAGAAAGAGTTTTGAATTGACTGACAGCTCCCATGCGTCTTGTTCTCCTTGCTTAGAAAGTATGAAATAAATGAATTAGTTTTTTAGTTTATGCTTGTTTAAGTAATTTTAACTTTATTTACACAAATTTAGATTAACTCTATTTAATCTAATAATTTTTTTATCATTTTCAACAAAAACAAATCGAATGATTTTTATCAATTCAGACTTTTCTTATTAAATTCTTTAATTCTATACATTATTGAAAAAATAAATCCAATACTCATAATTGTTACACCTATCCAAATTAGACTAACGAATGGCTTTAGACTTGCTTCAACAGTTAATATTTGTTTGGGGACAGTTATTTGTGAATCTGATTTATTTATTTGAAGTTGAATTTGTCCCATTGCATTTAATCCTACAATTTGGGCAATATGGTTTTCTGTAATTTGTTGAGGAATAGATTGTCTATTGGCTTTTTCGATTATTTGGCTAATTTCAAACTCATTTTCCTTCCCATTTTCGGCTACAATGATTTTTGCAATAATTGTCATTTTTTCGCCACTTTGCATTGCCTCCATAAAGCCTTCTGAAAATTTGAACGAGTCAAATCTTATTTGCAAATTATCGAATTGTTTTGTTTCGCCTTTCGTTAATTCAAGAATTTCAGCATTTGCCTTATTTCTACCATCATCATAACTTATTGGGGAAATATAAAAATCGTATGAAATATTTGCTTCCATGTCTGGTTCTCGCATCATGGAATTATCCATTTCAACAATAAACATTACTGGCGAAAGGTTTTTAATATTCCCATTCTTTTCAATTTCCACATTGAATCTATATTTTTCTTTATCAAAAACTTCAAATCCAATAAATGTAAGGTTATGACCAAATACTTCAACTTTTTCGCCTTTTGGTAACTGAATTTGATTTTGCTTTGAATAACCGCCATTTCCAATAACACCAAGAATGAAAATTGAAATCCCAATATGAGCAAAATATACTCCCATCGCAGAAAATCGTTTTCTGATTATTTGAATAGCTTTTATTGAATTTACATACAACGCCATCAAACTAAAAAGAATAAGTAAAATGTATAAGCCGTCGTAAACACTTCCTAATAAAACAATTGCTATAGTAAAAACCATACTGAAAATTGTTGGATTTTTTAAATCTTGCAGAATTTGTTTGAAAGGTGTTTTATTCCATTTTAGAACAAAGCTAATCGCATTTAAAAATGCCATAATTATTGCAAGTGGAAGTGTCATTTTATTGTAAAATGAAATATCAACAGTGTTTCCAAAAATGGGGAGCGATGTACCAAAAATTATTATTGCTGCCGAGCCAAGCAAAGTAACAGTAGCAGTAAAAAGTGCTAATTCTCGCGACCATATATTTTCTTCATAAATAAAATTTACTTCTAAATACTTCCAACGGATTGCAATTGAAATTAATCCAAGAAGGAAGAAAAACGACAAAAACGCCAATAAAATAATGAAGATTATTTTTCCTGGAGCAACAAAAGAATGAACTGAAGCATCACTTAAAACACCACTTCTGGTTAAAAATGTACTATATAAAATCAGAACATATGTTAGAATTGACAAAATTAAATTGGTTTTTACAAATCGGCCAGAAGTTCCTTCCTTTTCGATTGATCTTTTCTGCACCAACATCGTGTGGATTCCCGCAACTGCAATTATCCACGGAACAAGACTTGAGTTTTCAACCGGGTCCCAACCCCACCAACCTCCCCATCCAAGAACACCGTAAGCCCAATATCCGCCAAGCATAATTGCCGCTCCCATTACTAAAGCAACACCAAGAAGCCAAGGTAAAGAATCTTGAACCCAAGTTTGATAATCATTTTTCATTAGTGCTGAAATTGCGAACGAAAATGGTACTGCCGACATTGCAAAACCAATAAACAAAAATGGTGGATGAATTTGCATCCAAAAATTTTGTAGCAGTGCGTTCATTCCAACGCCGTTTATTATAAAATCGTTTATTCTGATTCCATCTTTTTCCAGCAGAGCAACTAAATCAGCTGTAACTTTCACAAAAAAAGTTGAGTTGGAATCATCTTGAAAAATAAATTTCTGCAAAAATGGAAGATTTAAGTAATCTTGATTTACAAACTTAAGATTAACAAATTTTTCACTCGCCCAAATGTATGTGAATGGATTATCGAACAATGGATTTATCAGAATTAGCAAAAAGAAAATCGTAAAAACAAAAACCATCATCACTCGCGATTCTAAATCTGCCCGTTTTGATGTATATTCCATTAAAAACAGCCCAATTATTACCGCAAATAAAATCCAAAGAAGAATACTTCCTTCTTGTCCAGCAAAAAATGAGGAAATTAATAATCCGAGCGGAAGAGTGTTATCGCTATAACTATATACATATTTGAATTGATATTGGTGAGTTATGATAATGAACAGCAAATAGAGTGAAGCAAATAATACAGAAATCGTCATAATATGGTAACCAATTCGAGCTAATTTTTTGCTATTTTGATAACCTTTGAAGTCGAGATAGTAAAGCACAATAGTATAAATACTTGCTAAAAGAGCAGTAAATAAAAATATATTTCCAATCATCGGAAATCCTTCCTAAGAATTTTTTGTGGTTTGTGTATCTTGATATTTTGAGGGACACTTTGTGAGAATATCTTTTGCTTTAAAAACCCCGTTATGGAATTTTCCGGTTACAACAACGCTTGTTGCATGATCAAAGTTGTTAGGAATTGTTCCTTTGTAAACAACTTTCAGTTCATTTCCGCTGTCGTCATTCATAAAAAAAGAAAATTCATTGTTTTTTGTATCTATTACGTATTTCTTGCTTTTATTCCAACTTCCAGTAACTTTTACGATTTTTGCTGACTTTATTACTTTTTGAAAATCATTTTCGTATTTGATATTTGTTTCTGTAAATAAATATCCCATAATTGCAAAAAACAGAACAATAATAATTCCACCGAAAATATATTTATTCTTCATTTTTTCCCTCTTTCAATATTGATTCAACAGATTTAATTCTTCTATTCATATTATTTACAAGAAAGAAAATTCCAGCCCAAATTACGACTGTAATTATAAAAACGATATATATTGAATTTTTACTAAGAAATTCCATTATAAAATAATCTCCCGATTTTTAAGTTTTTCTTTGATAATAATTGCTCGGTAATTTAAGTTCCAAAGCCAATAAAAAAGGATTGTAAAAGATAAAAGTGAAAGGAAAAATATAAGCAACATATTTCCATTCATATGAAATTCCACAATTGGTCCTGAAGTTGTATCATCAGCCGAACCAGGATGCAAACCAGCCATTATTCTTGGCATAATAAATGTGAAAAATGGTACGGTCATAAATGCAAAAATTGAGTAAACTGCCGAAAGTCTTGCTCTCTTTTCTTCTTGTTCAATTGCCGAACGCAAAGCGAAAAGTGAGCCATAAATTAAAAGTAAGATGAAGAACGAAGTTTCTCGCGGATCCCAATTCCAGAATGAACCCCAATTAAATTTTGCCCAAATCGAACCTGTAACTGTTGCTAAAATTGCAAAAACAAATCCTATTTCTAATGCTGCTAAAGATTTTGCATCGCTATTTAAGTCTTTAGTTCTTAAATAACTTACGCCATAAATCATTGAAAGTAAAAAAGCAATTGAAGCCAACCAAGCAGTTGGTACATGGAAAAAGATGATTTTTGCTAATTCTCCTAAACCTGGAATAAGTGGGAATTCATACCATAATTGCGGTTTTTCAACAATTGGGAATGTTAATCCCGCATAGAAAACAAATATCATCAGTAAAAACAAAAAAGATTTAATATAGTTATTCATTTTTCTCTTAAATAATAATATGTAATATACTTTTTTAATCTAGACAAAAAAAAGGGAGTTTCTAAGGTTCAACTGTCTCTTTTTTATAATAAACTGAAATTGAAAATATTGTAACACATATTTCAGTAATTAACACTGAAAAAGCTGTTCCAGATGCTTGAAATTTTGGGACAAAAATGAACGAAAGGATTAAGTTCATAACTGCAGCGGAAAGTACAATTTTCATTAAATCAGAAATTCGATTTAAATTAATTAGCAATTGAATTCCAAAAATGTTGCTAAAGAAAATAATAAAAGGTAAAAAAGAAATCATTTTTAGCAAGTTTGAAGAAGAAGAATACTGACTTCCCAAAACAATATTTACAATTTCCGAAGCAAAAAGGAAAGTGATAATTGAAATTAGCAAAGCGATACTTCCACCAAAACTTGCAATTTTTTTCACAAACTCTATTCCATTTCGCTGATTTTCTTCCAAAAGAAGGGAAATTCGAGGAAATATCGATTGGCTGAAAACTCCCATTATTCCCTGTATTGCCATTCTAATTTTATCAATTCCAACCCAATAACCAACAATTGTATTGTTAGTTAAAAAACCAAGAATTACAACATTAGATGTTGTGTACAAATTAATTCCCAAATTTGTAATAAAATATTGCCAACTTTCAACTAATTCCGCGAATAAAGTATTTTTTTTGGGAAATCTGAATTTGTAACCAAACGCAATTATCAAAATTCCCAGACTGATAAAAAACACCAAAAGTGAGGAAATTGAATTGATTGCAACGTATAAAATATAATCTTCAGGTTGCGATATAAACCCAAAAATTAGAATAAGTGAAACAATTTTTGCAAAGACAGTAATTCCGGTTATCACATTCATTTTTTCAATTCCTTGAAAATACCAAATTGGAAAAAATGAAATACTTATAACTGAAATCAGTGTTAAAATACTTATTTGAACATTTTCATTTGAAATATGAAAAATTACAAATACCGTTATTAAAAGTGCAATTCCGACTAAAAACATCAGAAATTTTATAAGAAATATTGTGGAAACAAAATCATCCAACTTTTCTTTTTCATTACGTAGAATCGAGATTTTTCTTGTTGCAGAATAATAAAAGCCATAATCCAAAACCAATTGAAAATATCCAAATATGGCTGCTATAAAATTAATCAAACCAAATTTTTCTGGACTAATAATTCTCACAACGTATGGAATTGTAATCATCGGCAAAATGTAATTTGATATTTGCAGAATTGAAAGTGCTGAGAAATTTGCAAAAACAGCTTTATAATCACTTTTATGGGAATTCATTACTTAAACCAGATTTCTGGATTTTCGGCTTTTTTGCCTTTCCAAATTTGAAAATGCATTACTTTCCCTTCGATTGTTTCAGAAACTTCGCCAAGAATTTCGCCCGATTTCACTTGGCTCCCTTCCACAACTCGTAAACTGCCAACATTTCCGTAAACTGTTTTGTAATAATTTCCGTGGTTTACAATTACAACACTTCCAAATCCTGGCAACCATTGAATTACCGAAACAATTCCATCAGAAACTACTTTTATTTCAGGATATTTTCCTATTAAAAAATTTACACCAGATGAAACTGTAACAGTTTTTGTGGCTTGATTTGTTACATTTCCAAATTTTTGAATAATCCGTGCATTTGACACTGGTTTTGGCAAGTTTCCTTTCAGATTTGCAAATTTTCCGCCCGAAATAAAATTAAATTTTTCTCGTTTTTCATCTGCAATTTTTTCTTCCTTTTTTAGATGTTTTTTTCCTTCAGATTTAGTTATTTCAGTTTTATCACTTTTTCTAATTTCATCTTCAATTAATTTTTTTATTAATTTGGCAATTTTTTCTTCATCTTTTCTTTTCTGATTAACTTTGTTCGAGATTCCTTTTTTATTTTTTCTGATTTTTGATAAAGCCGACAACTTATCTTGTTGTTTTCCAAAAACCAAATTTTCATTCTTTTTTGCTTCAATTAAAGCAAGTTTTAATTTGTTTTCACTTTCCAACAAATTTTCTCGGTTTGTCGAAAGTTCTTTTTCTAAATTTTTAAGATTTTCAATTTTTTGATTGATTTTTCTCAATAAATATTCATCCCAAAATTGATTTTCATAAGTTTCAGAAAATGTTTTAGAATCAAAAAGAAAATCCAACCAAGTTACTTCTCGCTGTTTATATCTAAAAACAAGATATTTCTGCAATTCATTCTTCAATTTTTTCTGATAACCGATATTTTCTGAAATCATAAAATTCAATGAATCAATATTTTTTCGCTCATTAATTATCCGATTTTTATACTTTCTTACAACTTTTCCTAATAAAAATATTTGTTCTTCAATCTTGTTCAATTCTTTATCGATGGATTTTTCATTCCAATTCAGATTTGCAATTTCTTTTTCCAATTGTTCAATCTGTGCGTGAATTTCGGAAAGTTTTTTGTTTTCTTGATCAATTTGCTCTGAATTTTGTGCAAGCGAAATTCCAAATAGAAAAATCAGAATAACTATATATTTTGAGATTATCCTCATTACTTCATCAAAATTGCGTCGGTTGGAATGTCAATCTTCAGCGAATAAATTTCTTGATTTACAGAAATTGTGCTGTATTCAATTTTCATTTCGCTGTTTTCTGAATAATTAATAATTTGAATAGAATAAGGAAAATCATCCAAACCACTTATTACTTTCTTAAAATTTGAAAAATTTGCGACAAACAAATCTTTCCCATTTTGTATAAAGTTGAATTTTTCTAAATTTAAGCCTTTTTCTGTAATTTGATATTTTTTCAACCAATTTTCTGATGCAAATTCGACGAAATATTTTCCATCAATAATTTGATAAAGAGTCGGATTTTCTCGCAAAATCCCAGAATATTCGATTGTCCCAACTAAAATATTTTGAATTTCTTCAGGCGATAAATCAACTTTAAAGAATTTTTTTACAACATTATTGCTTGCATTTCCGATATA
Organism: Melioribacter roseus; assembly: GCA_020726285.1. Classification (GTDB taxonomy): domain Bacteria; phylum Bacteroidota; class Ignavibacteria; order Ignavibacteriales; family Melioribacteraceae; genus WGAL01. The sequence continues at coordinate 41,585 of DYSW01000001.1, read as the reverse complement.
GACTCGGTTGTTAAAAGCATCGAAATAAGTAAAAGTTTTTCCAGCTAATAGAAATTGAGCGATTTCCATTCCAAATATTCCGTAAACCGAGACCAAAAGTGAATCATTTTTTTTGAATTTTAGATCAAAATCAAAATTTGTTGAAAATTCATCATTATCAATAAAAATTACTCCTTTTGCAGAAAATGATTTCACCTTTCTATTTTTTGCTTCAAGTTTTACAATTAATCTTTCAACTGGAATTACAATTTCTGTTGGAAGATTTGGTTTTTGAACAACAACTTCATTCTGCGAACAAGCTATTGCAAAAAGCAAAATTGTAAAAAATATTAGAGAATTCTTCATTTTAAACCATTTCTTATTTTTTCTTCAACATTTTTTAAATTTTTATCCTTATCAATCGCAATATTCCAATATTCTATTGCTTTTTTTGAATCACCAAGTTTATAATAAACATCACCCAAATGGTCATAAACTTCAGCATTTGTCTCATTTTTAGCTAACGCTTTTTCTATCCAAGTTTTTGCTTCGTTATATTTTCCCATCTGAAAATAAACCCAACCTTTTGTATCGAGATAAGAACCGTTATCTGGAACAAGTTCAAGTGCTTTAGTAACAAATTGCAAAGCTTTTTCAAGTTCATTTTTCTGTTTAGAAAGTGAGTAAGCGTAATTATTCAAACTTAATGCGTCAGTTGAATCGATAGAAATTGCTTTTTCATAGCTTGCGTTGCAATTTTGCCAATCTTCCAAATTGTCATAAACCATTCCCAACATACTAAAATTTGCTTGATTTGTCGGATCGATTTTGATTGAGTTTTTCAAACTTTCTATTGCCTTCGGGTAATTTTTAAGTTGAATATATGTGTAACCCAACGCCGAATTTGCATCTTTATCATTTGGATTAAGTTTTACTGCTTTTTCGAGAAATGGCATTGCAAGACTATCTTTTTGTTGTTGACTGTAAGATAATCCCAGCAAAAAATTGATTAGGAAATTATCCGGGAATTTTTCCACAATTCCAGATAGAAATTCGGACGTTTCTTTGAATTTTTTGGAATCAAATAAATTTCCGCCAAGTTGAATTGCCAAAACGTGATTCCATTCGGCTGATTTGTAAGCTTCGGTTAGATAATAAATTGTAAGTGAATCTCGTTGCAATTTCTGATTTACTTCTCCCAAAGTTGCTTTTATACGCCAATCCAAAGTGTCTTTATCAATTATTTTAAGCAATTTTTCAGCATAAAAAAGCAAGTTGGTATCTGATTCTGCGTTAAATTCTTCTATATATGAAGAAGAAATCATAAATTTTCTTTGGAAAGGATAATCTCTACTTTCCACTATTTTTTTGAATTCCTCGAAACTATCCAACCATTGTTTTTTCCTAACAAATGCGTTTGCCTTGTATTCGATAAGCGAAATATCATTTGGATAGATTTTTTCAATATTCGAAATTTGCTTCAAAGCCTCGTCAAATTGAGAATTGCGAAGTTGAAGTTCAATTACAATTTTTTCAAGATTGATATTAGATGGATTTATTTCCAACAATTTCTTTGCGTAATTTGTTGTTTCTTCCAAATTTCCCATTCTTTCGCTCAAATCTGCCATTTCAACTAAAATCTGAAATTCGGGTCCGGTTGTGCGTAAAATCTTTTTATAATAATCCATAGCAAGGCTCGGACGTTTAGCTTCGCTCAATTTTGCCATTCCATAAAGTGCTTGCATATCGAGTGAATCTAATTCCAAAACAGCTTGATAATGCGTAATTGCAGAATCACGCAGTTGCGAGAAATTAAAGATTTCCGCCGCAAGCATTCTATAATCACGGTTTTCTGGGTCTAAATTTATTGCTGATTGGATTGATTTTATCGCGTTTCCAACTTTGTTTATTCTATAAAAATCGCGTGCAAGTGCAAAATGAATTCCAGAAGAGGAATCGTAATTCAAAGCATCCAAATATTCTAAAATTGCGGTTGCATATTCACCTTTTTGGTCGAAAATTACACCATTTATGAATTTTTCTTTTGCGATGCTATTTCTTATTTCTTTTGAATTTGCTCGACTTTTAACAATATTTTTAGGTTCATTTTGTGTATTTACACTGCTGCAAGCAATTGTAAAAAGTATAATAAATAGTAGATATTTTAGATTTTTCATAAGATAATAAATTGATGTTGGGAATATAATTAAGGAATAATATTTACAAATTAACTAAAAGTATTGTCTTCAATATTTTCCATCAGATTTAGATAGCTTTTATAACGTTCGTGTGAAATTTTTTCGTGTTCAACTGCATTTCGGATTGCACAATTTGGTTCGTGATTGTGTGTACATGAATAATATTTACATTGTCCCAAATATTCTGAAAACTCGGGAAAATAGTGCCCTAAATCTTCTTCAATTAAACCAAAAGGTTCAATTTCTCTTACTCCGGGTGTATCGATAAGTTCAAATTCATCTATTTTAAAAAGTGAACTTGTTACAGTTGTATGTGTTCCCTTGTTAGAAAAATTACTGATTTCTTTGGTTTTAAGATTAAGTTGTGGAAAAAGTGCATTTACTAATGATGATTTACCAACTCCAGATTGTCCCCAAAATATTGCTCTTTTTCTAAATAATTTTTCTCGTAATTTTTCTAAATTCAATTTATTTTTAGCACTTGTTCCAATTACAAAGTAACCAATTTTTTGGTAGATTTTCTCCCATATTTGGAATTCGTTTTGATCTAAATCAATTTTGTTAATTACAATAAGAGGTTCAATTTTGTTGCTTTCAGCAATAACAAGCATTCTATCTAAAAATCGATTATTGAAGCGAGGTTCAGAAAGGCTTGTAATTATAACAAGAAAATCTACGTTTGCAGCAATTATTTGTTCTAGTCTTTCGCCTTTTTTGCCTCTTGCTTTAATTTTCGGTGCTTTTCGTGAAATAATATTTCTGCGTTCTTCAATTTCAAGAATTGAAGCAAGATTTTTTTCATCAGTCTCAATTAGAACAAAATCTCCAAGTGCAACTATATCAAGTTGACTTTGTTTATTATTTTTTAAGTGGAATTTATTTTTAATTTTGCCGGGTAAAATCGCCCGAATCGATTCATTTGTATCAATTCGGACGTAATAATCTTTGCTTTCTATTCTTTCGATAATACCACGATAAACAGGCATATTTTAGAACTTATATTTCATTGTTGCCATTAAATAATAATCTTCAACATTTTTTTGAACACGAGCTTCACCATTTCCGTAAATATCAACTGCTTCTTTCCAACTGCCATAAGCAGTTGCAAAATCAAGTTTTACTGGTCCGTGTGAGAAAAATCCTAAACCAAAAGTAACATACTCTTTATCTGATTGCAATAATTTGTCCTTGTACGGAGAAGAAATTAACATTGTACCTGCTTTAACTCTTAAATCTAAAAAAGGAATAGTTGAAGCTAACCCAAAGTGATAAATTGGAGCAAAATCAAGATTTTGTCTAATTCCTTCGTTTATTTCAACGATCGTTGCTCTATCAAAATCTCCAAATAATTCCATTTCTGAATAATCAATCAAATCTATTGACGTAAAAAGAATAACAAATGGAACTTTCAAGGAACCACCGAATGATGCTTTCATTGGTGTTGTAATTTCATATTTTAAGGTTGAAACTTGCGGAGTAACATCATAACTATAATTATTTTCAAAGTAGCTTGAGCCTTCTACAAAATACTCTTCATTTATAAAATAACTTGTTGAAGATTCGATACTTCCACCAATTGTAAACATTCTACTGAAATCATAAACGAAACCTCCTTTAAGATTAAAACCGGAAATATCCCATTTATAATTATCATGTGTTGTAAATTCAACAAAATCAATAGTTTGTGGATCATCAGGATCTATTTGTAGATTTTCGTCGTAAACATTATTTACATCTGTTTCCGCATAATTTCTATCGTTTGTAAAAGTGCCTCCGATAAAATTTAGACTTCCGCCAATATATAAATCTTTTGCAATTTCAGTTGCTGCTGAAAATGATAGATTTTCAAGATTTCCACTTTCAACTAATGTACCTTTTTGGAAAAGGTTACCATTAATAAATGTTTCGTCATAAAGAAAAATCCCGTTATCATATACAGCGTGGCTTAACCTTAAATCGTAAGTTAAATCTGAATTGCGGTTCGTCAAATCTTGAATCATTGAATTATTACCAGTATTAAAACCTTCGAATTCAGTTACTGAATTAAAATCTTTTAATTTGTTATAACCTATTCCAATAACCAAACTTCCTCTGCGAGTTGGTATTTTATATACAAAACTTAACTCGTTTATCTGTGTTGAAGTCTCTTTTGCGTTAAGTTTAGCATTAAAATAGTTAGAATTATTTTCGTATGATGAAAAATAAAAACCAAAATTCACTTCGGATTCAAGCATACCCAAAGTAGCGGGATTTATTAAAACACCACTATAATCAGTTCCAACGGCAAGTGCTGCATTTCCCATTGCTAAATTTTTACCTGATGAAATTACACCTGGTTCAGATAATCTTAATCCATCCACAAAATTCTGAGAGAAAATAGAGACTGAAGTTAAAAACATAAATACAATTAATTTATTTCTAATTTTCATATCAACCTACCTTCTGCTCGTATTATTTGAACTGCGTGAACCACTAGAATTACTTCTTGAGCTACCAGAATTTCCCGAATTTCGTGAACCGCTGCTTGAGCTCGGAGCCGAAGATCGAGAAGGCGAACTATTTGATGGGCGTGTATATGTTTCGCTTCGTGAAGATTTTGAAGGACTTGAATATGATTTTGGCTTATTGTTGTTCGAATTACTACTACTTTGTGATTTATTAATCTGAGCTTCATCATTTCTTGAAGAACTTCTGCTTCCTTTGTCGATCGATCTATTTGGCGATTTATAATCTTTATATTTAGGTTTACTCGATTCTGATCGGACTTCTGAGCTTTTTCTAGTTGACTTAGAATTTGATTTATTAATTGTTGAAGATGTTTTTGGTGAAACCGAACTTGAAGTTCCATCTTCAATTTTCTCTTTAGTAACTTCTTTTTTTACAACTGGATCGCTTTTATAATTACGATTTTTTGTTGAAATAACTTCTTGAGAATTATTTGTGTTTGATGGCTTTGTTACACTAATTCTTTCTTTACCTTTGTTTGTAGTTCCATCTTTAGAAATTGTACCTCTTGATGAATTCACATTTACATCTACATCGTTTGAATAATTACGAAATGCGGTACTTCGTGTATCCGAAATATCAACACCTTTACGTGTGTCCCGATTTCGAGAAATTTCAGTAGTTGTTCGAGGAGAATTGTAATAACCTCTCGTCCTAGTTAACGGTGAACCGTGCCCGTAGTTATTTCTCAAACCTGCATAATAATGGTTTGTGCGAGGTTTATAATACGTACCATAGTAATAATTATTGTTGTTGTAATAATATGGATATGGGTTATAATAATTATAACTTGGGTAATACCAAATTGGAGCACCAACTACAATTATTGGAGAATAATACCAATCCCACGAATTGTAAACCCAGATGTGGCTTGGATGATAATCCCAATAATAACCACGATAATGTGGATAATCGTTATCATAGTAATTATTTTCGACATAATAAGTGTTACCATTTTCTTCATAAACTTCGTCGTAATCTGAATTTGTTTGATTTCCAGCTACTTCTTCGGTTTCCTCAAGATATTCCTCTTCAGAATATTCTTCTTCATTTGATTGATTTTCTTCAGTAATTTGTTCTTGTTCAACTATTTTAGTTTCTTTGTGAACTCTATATTCTGGTTCATCACTTGCTATTTGTGTGTAGCATCCAGAAATTGAAGAAATTAATACTGCGATTAATAATGCTTTCAACTTATTCATTTTATTCTCCAAGTTGTTTTTTATTAATTAATATCAACCATAATGCCAGAAAATTTGATTTCAAACGATACGTTTTGAATGATTTTTTTACTCATTTGTATTGAATTTGCACGATTGTTCATTTTTATAGACAATTAGAAAATTGGGGAAATATATTCGAAGAAAATTCCTCTATCTGCAACACCAGCTTTTAATTTATTATTATCTAACATATTTCGTAAATCAACTCCAAAAGAAAAACCATTTCCAAGTGAAACTCTCGCACCCATATTCAAATATCCTCTTCCTGAACCAAATGAATAACTTCCGTTATCGTTTATTGCAAAATCATACTCAGCAATAACTGAAATCATTTTACCAATTGTCTTTTCAGCACCAACTTTCAAATTCAAATCTTTATCATTATCATCTCGTTCGAGAGAATAATTGAAATTTCCATGAATACTCAAATAGCCAAGAAATTCAAAATTTTTTGATGCCGCAACAAATAATCCTTCTGATTTATATTCATAACGCTCAAATTCCTCCAAATAATCGCCCATTCCTTGCGAATCAAACCCAAGTGTAAATGCAGGGTAAACATCAGTTTCATCAACAACTCGGAATTTGAAATTTATCCCAGGAAGTGGATAACCAATCGGACTTCCAGTTCCAATTACATTACTTCCACCGTAAGAAATTCCAAACGAAACATTCGGAAATACACCTACTTCAATTCCAGCATCAACAACTCCATTTGGCAAAATGTGTGAACTTACACCAACATAACCTTTTTCAAGTATTCCTGCAGTTTGCATTCCTATTAATTTTCGGTATTCATATTTTGCTTCACTTCCGGCTGTACCTTGTGCTAAAATTGTTGATGATACAACAAAAAGTATGATTATGATTTTTTTCATTCTTTCCTCTAAATTATTAATGAATTTATGAATAATTATTCTATACCTAAAATTTCTAAAATATCACTTTCCAGATTATCTCGTTTCGGACTTTCTTCAATTCTGCCAATTTCAACTTCTTCAACTGAAAGAATAAAAGTCGGGACAAAATTTATTGATAAGTCTTCTGCTCCAATAAATTTTTCATTATTTCTTCGATTTACAGCAATTATCGAAAGATTTTCAAAATCGTAATTGCTTTCTTGTAATATTTTGATAAATCTTGGGAATTCTCTTCTGCTATCTGAACACCAAGTTCCGAGAACAATTGTAATCTTATACAAATTTAGATTTTCCTTCAGAATTACCATTTTTAAGGAATCAGTTTGATAATTATCGTATTCTTCATCAAACCAAATTAAAAAAGGTTCCTTTTGAAAATCTGATATTTCAACTTCACCAATTAATATTGGCTTGTTATTTTTATCAAGAATTACATTATTTTGATCTTGTGCTAAAAGGAATCCACTAAAAAGTAATGTAAATAATAATATTTTTTTCATTTTAACCTCTGACATCTAATCCCCAAAATAGTTTTTTTCGCAATAATTCGTAATAATTAAATGATTTTAAATGAAATAATTTAAGGTTGCTATTATAACGCGAAATTTCAACAATTAATGGTGAATGAAAGGAATGAACTCGCTGACCATCAGCACTTATTTGAATTTGGGATTGTGATTCTACTTCAATTTTTAATTTTTGGTGACCAGAAAGTACTAAAGGTCGCATATTTAAAGTGTGAGCTGAAATCGGACTTAATGTTATTGCGTCAGTTGAAGGACTAATTATTGGTCCGCCAGTTGAAAGCGAGTAACCAGTTGAACCAGTTGGAGTTGCAATAATTATTCCATCGGCTGAAAACGTTGAAACTTCTCTTTCATCAATTGACAAAGTTAGTTTTATCATTTTCGGCCATCTTCCACGGTCAATTACAAGATCATTTACTGCAAACAATTCTGAATTTACGACTGAATTTGTGCTTGCAATTAATGAAATTCTCTCTTCAATATAGAATTCTTCATTTTTAATGGCTTTTACAAGTTCACTAATTTTTTTTCTTTCAAATTCAGCAAGAAATCCCAATTTTCCCATATTTATTCCTAAAAGTGCGGTTTTGCAATCTTTTGCCAAATATGCAGTATTCAACATTGTTCCATCGCCGCCAATTGAAATTAGTAAATTGCACTTTTCACAAATTTGTTCAACTGACAAAAATCGATTTTCTGGAATATTTTGCAATTCATAATAATCAGTTTTATGAACAGAATTGTTAATAAAAAAATTGATGTTATTTTCATTAAGTGATGAAATCAATTCTGAAAGGACACGAAATGATTCAATTTTTTCAGTATTTGGGATTATTCCAATTGTCATTTTATTTCATTTTTTCTTGGATGAAATTTCATCTATTATTTTGATTTTTCAAAAGGATGATAGGAAAAATATTCTTGTTTTATAAATTCTTGGTCGATATGTGTGTAAATCTGTGTTGTTGAAATATCAGAATGTCCGAGCATTTCTTGCACTGCACGCAAATCGGCACCACGTTCTAGCAAATGTGTCGCAAATGAATGTCGGAAAGTGTGTGGGTGAACTTCCTTTTCAATTTTAGCTTGCAAAGTGTATTTTTTTACGATATTCCAAACAGCCATTCTCGATATTTTCGTTCCTCTTCCCGACAAAAAGAGTACGGAATTCTTCTGACTACTTTTCTCAAGGAAAGGTCGACTATTTTTTAGGTAATTATTTATCCAATTTAAGGCAGATGAACCAATCGGGACAATTCTTTCTTTCGAGCCTTTTCCCATAATTCTAATAATTTCTTCGCTAAAAAAGATATCACCAATTTTAATTGAACAAACTTCGCTAACTCTTAAACCTGAAGAATACATTATTTCAAGAATTGCTTTATCTCTCGACTCAAATTTATCTTCTGAATTCGGTTGAGATAAAATCAATTCAACTTCTTCAAAAGACAAAATGTCTGGCAAATTTCTTTCCATTCTCATTCCTTCAAACAACATAGTTGGATTTTTCGGAATGTAACTTTGCGATTCTAAAAATTTAAAAAATCCTTTTACAGATGATAAATTCCTTGATGAAGTTGAATTTTTTGCACCATTTTTACGAATCAACGCAAAATATTCAGAAATTATAGAAGCAGAAATATCTGAAACGTCAGTAATTCCTTTTTCTTCCGCAAAAAAAAGTAGCTTTGAAATATCAATTTTGTAGGAAGCGAGCGTATTTTCGGAAAGATTTTTCTCATATTTAAGCAAAGTGAGATATTCTTCGAGAAATTCAACCATTATTCTTCTTTCGTCGCTATTTCTGAATTATTTTCTATTTCGTCTTGATTTGGATAACGAATTCGTTTGTGATGTTGATTTGTTAAAACTCGGACAAATGTAGTGCGGATAATTTTCAAATCGTTAAATGTGATATTTGATTCATCAAGTTGCCCATCTTTTATTCTAAAATCTATCAAATTATTAACTAGATTTTCAATTTTTTTTTGTTCTATAGTTTCCATCGCTCTAGCTGCTGATTCGCACGCATCGGCTAACATTAATAATGCTGTTTCTTTGGAATTTGGCTTCGGACCATTGTACCTAAAATCTTCTTCAGAAGTATTTGGATTAACTTCTTTCTCCTTTTCATAAAAGTATGAAACAAGCAAAGTGCCGTGGTGTGTGGGAATAAAATTGATAATTTCTTCTGGAATTTTATGTTCTTTTGCAAGTTGAATTCCCTTTTCTACATGCTGAATAATTATCTTAGCACTTTCTTTGTAAGGAAGTCCATCGTGAATGTTTTTATTATCAAACTGATTTTCAACAAACGCATCGGGATAATATATTTTCCCAATATCGTGATAATACGCTCCAACCCTAGCTAAAATTGAATTTGCTCCAATCAGATTTGCAGATTCTTCAACCATTGTTCCAATTACCAAAGAATGATTAAAAGTTCCAGGAGCTTTGAATGTTAATTCTCGCAGAAGTGGATTATTAAAATCTGAGAGTTCAAGATAAGTTAACGAAGTTGACATTTTGAAAACTCGTTCAAAAAAATAGATAAATCCAAATGTTAAAACGGGACTTATCAAAGCATTTGTTCCAGCAAAAGCAATATCGATTACAATTTCATTCAAAGAACGGTAACCTTCTAAACCAAAAGCAATTATACTAATAATGTAACCGACAAGAATAGAAATAAATGCACGGAAGATCTCGTTTCGATTTCGTAAATCGCGAACAGCAAATGCTCCAAAACCGCCAGCGATTATATGCGAAAGTGTAATTACGTAATCATTTCCACGAATTCCACCAACAATAAAAGCAATTGTTACTGTTCCAAAAAGAGCCAATCTCGAATCAAACAAAATTGCTAACAACATTGAGCCGAGTGGAACCAAAACAAAGTAATCTACGGGAACCTCAACCTTTACAAATTGAACTAAATACGCCAAACTACTTGTAAATAATATAATTATCGCAATTACAAGTAAGTCTTGGTTATCGTTAAAAATCTTGTTTCGTGATAAAAATATATAAATGAAATAAAGAGTTAAGATGATTAACAAGTGAAGTGACTTCCCCAAATATTGCAAAAGTTCATCGATAGTTGAAACTGTTTGAGCTTTAGCAATTTTATAAGAATCGATTTTTAATTTTATCTCCTGCGTAACTCTATCGTGCTTGGAAATAATTCTTTCATTTTCAGTAACAATTCCCAAATTTCTAGGAACTTTCGATTTTGCAATCTCAATCTCTTTTTTTGTATAATCTTCATCGAAAATGATATTTGGTTGAATAAAAGATTCTAACAATTCCTTGCTGAATTTAATAACACTTTCGTCATTCCTATATAAATAACCAATTTCATTTTTAATCTGACGATGAATTTCTGCTTTATCAAGATAATTTGAAAATTTTTCAGTAGTTAAGAATTTCCCATTTTTTATTGCTAAATAAATCTGACTTTTTGTCGCCGATTTACTTAAAACTCCAATCTTATAAATCTTTTGTAAAGTAATTCCCAACTTTCTTAAATAGCGTTCAAATTGGATTTTTTCGCCTTTGGGTAAAATAGAATTGTTCTTTAAAACTGCCCAAACCGAATCTTTCATAATTTTGGGAAAAATATTAGAGTTTGATTTCCCAGTTTTTAGATAATTTAATAATGAATCTGAAAAAATGTTAAAATTCGCAACTTGATTGCGTTCAATTTCAGTATTCCTAAAATAAACTGGATAAACAAATTTTAATGCAGATTTTACTTCAGATTTATATTGATTTTCATATTTTGAAATTTCAAAACTTTTAGAAGCAATTAAATCGGGTTTTATCCAAATACTACCAAGTGTTACTTCTGATTCAATTGATTCTCCTTTTGGAAACAACAAAACTAAAATTGCAGTTGTAAAAAAGAAAATTAATATCTTTCCGCGAAGACTTTTTCTCATACTATTTTGCCAAAAGAACTTGCTCTAAAAATTCGGCAACTCCTTCATTATTATTATCATTTTTTGTTACGTGATCGGCTTTTTTGATAATTTCTGGGACTGCATTCGCCACAGCAATTTTCAATGCTTTCGTGTCGAATAATGAGCGATCGTTATACCAATCGCCAACAACGGCTGAATTTTGCCATGTAATTCCCAAATGCTTGCATAATTTCTTTAATCCATCACCTTTTGATGAGCTATTTTTTCTTATTTCAAGATAATATAATCCGCCATAAATATGCGATTTATAATAGGAAGAAGTTAAACCAAAACTATTTGGGAAAGTCATTTTATCTTCGATAAACTTAATGTTACTTTTTTGGTCGCCCGCAACAACAATTTCAAGTGTGTTATCTAAATATTCATCCAAACTATGCACTTCTCTGTAAATGGCACCATATTTTTCTAATAACTCTGGAATTATCGAGTTATTATCCGTGTAATAAATTGCATCACCATGGCAAAGAGCATAATTTGACAAAGTTTGTTCGCACAATTTTACTGCCTTTTTAACATACCTTTTGGGAATTGGAGATTCAAAAATAACTTGTTTGTTATCTATACTTTTGATTAACGAACCATCAAGAGAAATGAGTGGTGTTGCTAAATTAAGTTCATTAGCATATTTAACTAACGCACTATGTAATCTTCCACTTGCAAAACTAAATCGAACTCCTTTTTCGCGTAGTTTTGAAATTAATATTTTCGTATTGTTTGTGATTTCACCTTTATCATTTAACAATGTACCATCTAAATCAAAAACAATTAATCTTAAATTTTTTAATCTAAAATTGTCAAGCATTTAATTATCCTTACTTATTAAGTATTTACTATAGATTTTAAAATAAACACTCAAAACCAATAAAAAATTGAAATATTCCCTTGAAAATACAAAAAAAGATGAAACTTGTTATCTTATTAGGATAAGATAACTTTTTAATAATTTTGTTTAATTTGTTAATTCATTTCACTAATTGCTGTTGGAACAGATTCAGAGATTTTTAACACTCTATCTAATTGAGATATTTCAATCAAAGTTCTTACGTGTCTATTTAAGTTAACTAATCTAATTTCTCCACCTTCTGTTTTAATAGTTCTAAAAGCAAGAAGAATTGCACTCAAACCTGAACTATCGCAATATTCAACTTCTTCCAAATCAAAGATTAGTTTCTTAACTTCTTCAGCATTCAAGAGAATGGTTAATTCGGCTTTTACCAAACCTGCAATTTCTGAATCAAATCTTTTTTCAGCAACTTTGAAAATTACAACGTCATTTTGTCTTTTTATTTCGTAATTAAAAAAATCTTCCATTTTATTCTCACACTTTAAAACATTTGAAACGAATTTAATAAATTCTTGAATGAATTTTCTGGATTTGTTTCTTTCGATTGGAATATCAAGTTAAACAAATCCTCAAAATCATCATTTTTCAATGAAATTTTTATTTCTGCTTTTATTTTTGAAATAATCGACGCATAAAACAGACATTCGGTTCTATCTAAATTTATCAACAAATCGAAATTTTGATTTACAAATTTTGAAATTATTTCATTTTTTGCCAAGTAGAAAAAACTAACATCCTTTTGTTGATATGAAATAAAATGAAAGTTTTCGTAATTTGGGAGCAAATTTCGCTTGTAATCTTGGGTAAAAAACGTTACATATTTCTTATGAATTTGGAGAAAACGGGCAACTTCTATTGCTGGTTTCAGAAGATTTTCATCAAACGGAAGTAAAATAATTACGGTTTTTACGCGATTATAGAAATTATTAAAAGTTCTCTGTTCTTCAGATTTTTGCTTCCGAATTTGATGCAAGACTATCTTCTTTCCAATGTTATATTTTACTTTTTCTATAATTTTCATTGTAACATTTCTAAAAATTCAGTTTCAGTTATAATTTTAATTCCCAATTCTTGCGATTTTTCCAACTTCGAACCAGCATTTTCTCCCGCAAGAAGAAAATCCACATTTTTGCTAACTGATGAAGCTATTTTACCACCGTGCTTTTCTATTTCTTCTTTTATTGAATTTCTCGAATAGTTTTGCAATGCACCAGTTACAAGAATTGTCTTTCCATCAAGTTTTTTTGAAAAATTGCTATTTATGTCATTTTCTTTAGTTTCAAATTGCAAGTTGTGATTGTTCAATGTATTAATTAGCTGAATATTTTTTTCATCGGAAAAAAAGGAAAGAATACTAATCGCAATATTTTCGCCAACATCTCGAATTTTAATTAATTCTTCCTTATTAGTTTTTATAATGTTTTCAATATTTTTGAATTGTTTTACTAATATTTTTGAAATTCCTTCACCAACAAACCTAATGCCCAATGCAAACAAAACTTTATTAAATGGCTTTTTTGTGGACTTTTCAATTCCTTCTTGAATTTTTGCAAAACTTTTAATTCCAAATCCATCTAAATTTTCGATTTCAGTTTGATGATTCTTGAGATTGTAAATATCAGCAACATTTTTCAAAAATCCCAAATCCACAAATTTATCAACAACTGCTTCGCCTAAACCATCAATATCCATTGCATTTTTAGAACAAAAGTGGAGAATTTTCTCCTTGATTTTTGCGGGACAACTTTCATTCGTACAATAAATTGCAACTTCATCTTTATTGGAAGATAGTTTACTTTTACAGGTTGGACATTCAGTTGGAATTTGTGCTATTTTGCTATTTTTTTCTCTTTTTTCAAAATTTACAGAAGTAATTTTTGGAATTACGTCGCCACCTTTTTCAACAAAAACAAAATCATTTATTCGAATATCTTTTTTCTGAATTTCATCAAAATTATGTAACGTAGCTCGGCTAATTGTTGAACCCATCACAAAAACTGGTTCAAGTTCGGCTACTGGTGTTAAAGTTCCTGTTCTTCCGACTTGCCAAGTAATATTTAACAATTTTGTTTCAACTTGATCGGGTTTAAATTTATATGCTATCGCCCAACGAGGAGATTTTGCAACATTTCCTAGAATTTGTTGTTGTTCAAATGAATTTACTTTTATCACAATTCCATCAATTTCGTAAGGAAGAGAATTACGTTTTATTTCCCATTCATTACAAAAATCGATTACTTGTTGAATATTTTGATGTAGTCGATAATTTGGGTTCACTTTAAATCCAAACTTTTCAAGTTGTGTTAAATTTTCAAACTGTGTTTGGAAAATATTGTTTTCAGAAAGCAAATAGTATGTAAAAATATCGAGTTTCCGTTCAGATACAATTTTTGGATCTTGCAATTTTAACGTTCCAGAGGCAAAATTTCGTGGATTTGCAAATTTCTTCTCACCAACTTCTTCGCGTTCTTCATTAATTCTAAAAAAATTGCTTTTGGGCGAAAATACTTCACCACGAACAGAAAAATCTCCAAGATTAGAAATAACTTCAAGTGGAATTGAACGAATTGTTTTTGCATTTGCCGTAATTTCATCGCCTGTAGTTCCATCGCCACGAGTTGCGGCTAAATGGAATTTATTATCTTTATAAATTAATTCAAGTGAAAGTCCGTCAATTTTCAGTTCTGTTACAAATTCTACTTTTGAATTTTCTGGTAGAATTTTCCTAATTCTTTGGTCAAATTCAATTAATTCTGTTGCAGAATATGAATTTGCCAAACTTAACATTGGAATTTGACGAGTGTAAGTTGGAAAATCTTTTGATAAATCAGAACCAACTCTATTTGTTGGCGAAGTTTCGGATTTATATTCGGGATGAGAATTTTCTAAATATTCTAATTCTTTATAAATAGAATCATATTCAAAATCGGAAATAATTGGATTATTTTTCACATAATAGTGAAAATCATATTTTGAAATTTTCTTGCGAAGTTCTAAAATTCTATTTCCGACATTGTTATTCATCAGTTAAACTGAATCCCATTTTTAGTTATCGATAAATTTTTCACTTGTCCTTTAATTCCATGAACTTGGATATGTTTTCCATCAATAAAAATTTTAAGCGAAGTTGCACTTCCCACAATCAAATCTGCTTTACTTTTAATATCGTATACTTTTATTAAACTTGGCACTAACGTAAATTCTTCTGTTTTTTCGTTATCAACTTGAGCTCTTATCCAAACTGTATCAATTCCAATCATTTTTAGATGAAATGGATTTACAACTAATACAACTTTTTCATCTTGTTTTACTGAATCTACTTTTGGTTTTTCAATTTCTGTCGAAGGCGAATAAGCATTTTCAACAACAATTGTTTCTTTATTGAAAGCATTAAAAATAAAAATTGAAATAATAGTGAGAATAATCAGTCCAAGACCACCATACAAGTAAATTTTTGTTTTATCATTTTTAGGATTTTCATGATAAGTATCTCTTTGAATTCCCGAATCAACATATGATTTTTTTTCATTTATAGTTGTTGGTAATTCATTCTCGACATTTTCAAATTGCGATAAATCTTCTTTCTTCCCTTCTTTAGCGGCTTTAAATTTTTCTGACATTAATTTAGGAGAAAGTCCAATTTCAGAAGCAAATTCTTTGATAAACGCATTTATATAAACATCAGGCAAATACGAAAAATTTCCTTCTTCGATGGCGTAAAGATATTTTATTTCAATTCTTGTACGAGAAGCAATTTGTTTAAGCGTAAGTTCACTTTTTAAACGAGCTTGTTTAAACTCTTCGGCAATTTGATAAAATCTGTCATTCATCATTTTTTTCTCCTTAATTTTACAGCAAACGAACCGTCTATTCCATGTTTGTTAGGAAAAGTTTCCACGAAACCTATTTCATTTACTAATTCTTCAGTAAAAATTGATTTTGCGTCCACAATCTCAAAATCAAGATTTTCATCTAAAAACTGTTGAATAATTTCCCAATTTTCTTCCGGTTCAATTGTACAAGTGCTGTAAACAATATTTCCATCAACTTTCACCAACTTCGAGGCTTTTCGTAGCAAATCTAATTGCAAAGGATTTAATTGCTTTACGTGCATAAATTCACGTTTCCATTTAATATCTGGCTTTTTTGCTAATGTTCCCAAACCAGAACAAGGTGCGTCAATTAAGATTTTATCGAAACCTTGTGCATCTTCAAATTCAAGAGCATCTACTATAACCATTTTAACATTTTCAATTCCAAGTCGAGTTAGATTTTTTTCTAGTACTTTCAGCCGACTTTCATATTTATCAAGTGCAGTTATTTCGGCTTGATTTTTTGATATTTCAGCCAATAATGCAGTTTTCCCACCAGGAGCGGCACACATATCCAAAATTCTATCTGTACTTTTTACATCAAGCAAAGAACATGGCAAGCCTGTGCTTTCATCTTGAATTGTAAAAAATCCCTTTTTGAAATACTCCCAATCAGTTATATTAGACTGAGATTCAAGAACAAAATAATCTGGCAAATATTTCCCTTCAGAGAACACGAGATTTACTGATTCTAATAATTGCTTCAATTCCGTTTTGTTTGATTTCAGATTATTTACACGAATTGTAATTTTTGGTCTGCGGTTATTTGCTTTTACCAATTCTTCGGTGAATTCAAAACCAAAACGTTTTGTCCACCTTTTTATCATCCACAGCGGATGAGAATAATAATTGCTTAAGTAATAAACTGGATTATTTTCTTCACTTGGATAACTAATATTATCTTTGCTTCGAATAATGCTTCGTAAAACTGCATTTGCTTGATTTGCAGCTTTTTGCCCTTGCAATTTTTTGATATATTCAACTGTTTGGTCAACTGCCGCATAATCTGGAATTTTATCAAGAAATAGGATTTGATATACTGCAACTCGCAACCCATTTTTAATATCCGGAATACTTTTGGCATATTGTCCCTTAAAAAAACCTGTTAAAACCCAATCCAATCTCAACATCCAACGAATTACACCGTGAACTAATTCAAAAAGTAAGGCTTTGTCTTTGCCGTTTAATTCATTTCTTTTTAATTCAACATCAATTAATTTATCAAGATAAGCATCAGTTCGGTCAATTCTATTTAATATTTTTATAGCCAAGCCACGCGGACCATAAAACACATTATTGTCGTAATTATTATTATTCTCTTCGTTCATTAGTTCGATATCATCTATATTATTTCAGAAGTCTAAAATAATAAAATAAAGATGAAATTCTATTTGAATTGAAAGAGGAAATTGTGGAGAAATTGAAGGAAAACCCGCAATTTTTGAGATTGCGGGTTAAACTAAATTTATTTAACTAAAATCATTTTTTTTGTTTCAGAATAATTTTCAGACGATAATTTATAGAAATAAATTCCACTTGGTAGATTAGTTGCTGTAAAATCAATTTCGTATTGACCAGAAATAAGTTGTTTGTTCACTAATTCGGCAACTTGCTGACCGAGTGAATTAAATACAACTAATTTCACATTTCCAGTAGTAGGAATTGAAAATGCAATTTTTGTACTTGGATTGAACGGATTTGGGTAATTCTGGCTTAAAACAAATTTTTCTGGAATTTCATTTGAGTTCACACCAATTCCAACTGAAGGAAAGTCAGATAAAATTGTTTTTCTATAACCTGGAATGTAAAGGGGCGGCAAACCAAATTCTTCGCTTAAAGAATAAAATGATTCTCGATACTCCAAAACAATCCAATTTTCTGGTGCAAGCCAATAATAAGTCTGAATACTAAATAATTTTATGGGAATTATTGTTAAATAATAAACATTTACTGAAACTTCAAACTTTTTGCAAGTAAAATTTCCAATTTCAGTTTCAAGATTTTCATTTGATAACCGTTTCGTTTCAACAGTAAATCTTAGCGGAACGTCTACAGAATCAATCGTAATTGTTGTGTCGAAAGAAAAGATTTGTCGGGGAACGTTTACATTTGAATTGAAATCATAAATTGCATACCAACCAAAAAATTGAGAAAAATCTCCAGAATATTCACTTGGCAAATCTTCAAGCAAATTTCCAACATAAATATTTGCTAAATCTGATTCCAAAGCGACATAATTTGAATCGACATAAGGTAACAAATTAATTGATTCCAAATTTCCGGTTTTGGATAAAATCAAGTTCGCATCTTTATCATTATAAAAAATTACACTCTCCAAGCTGTCCAATTCATAAAATGTATATTCGGGAATTACTTCGTTTAATGTATCTAGAGTTTCGATTTCGTATTTCCAAGTATAACCAAAATTATTTGGGAAATAATCAGAAGCATTTTGTGCTGGAAGAACGGTAAAAACTAAATATAAGGCAATAATTGTTTGTAAATTTTTCATTTTCTCTCCAATATTTTAATAAAAATAAATATGATTTTTAAGATATTCAGTTGTGATTTTAATCAACAATACACTTATTATTTGAAAAAAATGGACAATTTGGGCAGAAATTGTAATTTGCGTCATAATTCTTATTTCTAATTTTATGAACGATTTCGGCAATTTCTTTCCCAAATTCCAGAATTTCAGTTTTAGTAAATATTTTTTTTTGGCTCAATTCCGGTTTTCTGAAAAATAGTAACTGAGCTTCAACACTATTTACATTTTCAAAAAGTTTGTATATCAAATATGAATAGAACTTAAGTTGCGGTAGATATTGTTCAAATTTTTGCAAATATTTTTGCTCGATATTTCTATCAGATTTGTAATCAATAATCAAAATTTTTTCTTTATATCGAATTATTTTATCAATTATTCCATATAAAAAATAATCATTTTCTTTAATGTAGATTTCCTTTTCATTCCAAAATTCTTGTCCATTTTGAATTACACTATATTCTTTTGAATTGAAAAAATTATTCAAAATCGGTAAGATTTCTTCAAAAATTGATTTTCCCAGATTCAAATCATTTGTAAACTGACCAATTACTTCTTCAATTTCCGATTTTTGCTCGATATTCAGAACATTCAATTCCATTATTTTGTGCAAAATCGTTCCAATTAAATTCGATGGGATTTGTTCGTCTTCATTTTGTTCGCTTGAGTATTCAAACTCAACTTTTGAATTTAATAAACCTTGCAATTTTCCTAAACCAAGCTCGTAAGTAAGTTCATATTTTCTTGGACATTGCAAAAAATATGAAATTTTCGAAGCAGAAATCACTTCATTTTTCTCAAAATCCTTTAAAGGGAATGTTAAATTTTCTTTTCTAACAACTTCTTCAGATTTTTCTTCGTCCGTAATTACTTCATCAATTATTTCTGATTTATTAATCACCATTTCAATTGA
Source organism: Melioribacter roseus (assembly GCA_020726285.1). Lineage (GTDB taxonomy): Bacteria > Bacteroidota > Ignavibacteria > Ignavibacteriales > Melioribacteraceae > WGAL01. The sequence continues at coordinate 22,073 of DYSW01000001.1, read as the reverse complement.
ATCTTGATAAATCTCATTTTTCTCCAAATTGATAAAATCAAGATTTCCATTTTTGGCAAACGGCAAGTCAGTTTCCGAAATTCCCAAACCTTCTAAAATCATTTTGAAAAAGCCATCATTTTTCACAATGTTATCTTTATTTGGCTTGTTCAATTTTGCGGAAATATACAATTCATCTTTTGCACGCGTAATTGCAACATAAAGCAATCGTTTAAATTCTGCTTCATGCTTTTGCTTATCGTAATATTTATAAATCCAATAAATAGAAGAAGTTAGATATTCATCAAAATAATTTGCTGAAGGTGATTTTGCCATCAAACCAAAAGTTTTATCAATAAATATTTCATTAGAATTTGCTGAATTTTTATTCAATTTAGCATTCATTTTATAAAGAAATACTCGTTTGAAATCCAACCCTTTTGCTTTATGAATTGTAAGAATTTGCACTTTATTTTCAGATTCAAACAGTTCGGCATTACTTTCTTCTACTTTTTTGATAGAATGATCAAGAAATTCAATGAAATCGAACAAAGTGCTAATTTCGTTGCCTATTTTTGATAGTGAAATTGAGATGAATTTTTTGAGATTTGCGATATTCTGATTTCCATTCTTTGAAGCTGAAACCAAACCCCAAAATCCACTATCTTCCAAAACAATTTTAATTAGCGAAAGTGGCTCCAAAAAATCTGCCATTTCAACATGCTTTTTAAGAATTTTCTTTGTATTTACAACAATTTCACTTTCAGTATGAAAATCCATTAACTTTTGCCAGAAAGAATTGCCACTTTGTGCAAATATTTCCAAAATTAAGCGATCTTCAAAGAGAAAAAATGGCGAGCGTAAAATTGCAACAAGCGAAAAATCATCTTCGGGCGAAAGTAAAAAAGAAAAATAATTTTTAATATCGGTTATTACCGTTTCTTGATAAAATCCTTGTCCACCAATAATTGAATATGGAATTTTGGATAGTTGAAAAACTCTTTCCAGTTCGCCAACAAAACTATTCTTGTAAACAAGAATTCCAAACTCATCGAATTTTGCATTCTCATTTAAAACAATTGATTTAATTTTTCTCGCAATTATTTCAGCTTCTGATAATTCAGAATCGTTTTCTATCAACAAAAATTCCAATTTACCTTTCTCTGATTTTGGCCGAGTTGAAACCATTTTATTGTACTCAACTTCATTAAAAATTGGCTTTGGATTTTTAAATATTTCGGCGAAAAGTATATTTGTGAAAAATGCTAAATTCGGAGCCAACCTAAAACTATGTGGAAGTTCCAAAACTTGTCCGAAATTGGCAGAAACATTTGTTTTAGTGTCTGCAAAAATTTCAAGTTCTGCATTATTGAACATATAAATACTTTGCTTTTCATCGCCAACAACAAACAAATTTCCTTTCTTCAGATATTCCAAAATCGGCAAAAATATTTCAACTTGCGATTCGTTTGTATCTTGGAATTCATCAATCATTATAAATTTGAATTTTTCGCTTAATTCCGCTTGAATTTCCTTTTGAGAGATTACAAATTCTGAGTTTAGAATTAAATCTTCAAAATCTAAAAATGAATTTTCTCGCTTTTTTTCAGTATAAACAGATAATATTTTATCAAAAAAACTAAGAAAAGACGAGTTTAATAAAATTAGAGAATCAAGATTTTCATCCTTTTTGCTTATTTTCAAATTACTTACTGCTGAATAAAATTCAGTAATTTTCTTAGATTTTTCTTCTGGATTTGTAAGTGTTTTTGCAACTTCACTACTAACATCCTTTTTCAAAGTTAAAAATGAGCTGTAAAAATCACTCATCAATAGATATTTCAATTTTTCGAAGAGTTCGCCATTTGTGGGAAAATTGTTTAGCCACGAATTCATTTTCTGAGCATTATTATTTTTAGGCTTTTCTGATAGAAATTCTGCACTTACTTCATTTAGCAAATGAACTATTTCATCAATCTTTGAAGAAAATATATCGTTAAAGTATTTCTCAAATTTTTCAAGAATTATTGATTTTGTATCAGATTTCGAATAAAATTCCTGTTTAATTTTTCCAATTGTTCTTCTTTTTTTGATTGCATTTACAATTGCTTGTTTCAAAGTAGTCTTGTTTTGGAAATATCTCAGAAGTACTTTTAGATTTTCATTCCCGAAAGCAATCTCATTTTCGTAAATTGTTTCAAAAGATTGCGAGATCAATTCGCCAGAAATGGTTTCATCAACAGTTGTAAAGTTAGTATCAATATTTGCTTGTGGAGCATATTCTCGCAATATTTCCGTGCAAAACGAATGAATTGTTGAAATATTTGCCGAAACCAAGTGTTTTCTCATTTCTTTGAATTTGAATCTTTCTTCAGGACTTTCAGAATTCAAAATTCTTTCTTGAATTTCGCGGGAAATTTTTACATAAAGTTCACTTGCGGCTTTATCCGTAAAAGTAATTGCAATAATTCTATCAAGTGTCGGATTTTCAAATTCGGCAATGTTAACAAATCTTTTAGCAAAGAGAAATGTTTTTCCCGAGCCAGCGTTTGCAGTAAGTGCAATGTGATTTTTATAATTTAGTGCGGCTTTCTGGTAAGTTGTAAGTTCACTCATTTTTTAATTTTACCTCGAAAATAGTACCATTTTCATTCGATTCCACAAGAAAAATATCAGATTCAGTATTTTCCAAAAACTGTTTACTCAAAAATAATCCTAAACCCATTCCCTTTTCTTTTGTCGAGAAATTTTTGTTGAAAATCTTATTAAAATTTTCATTATCAATTTTTTCCCCGTTGTTCCAAATTCGTACTAAAGTGAAGTCAATTTTTCTCTCAATTGAAATGATAATTTTCTTTGCCGAACTTTCCTTTGCGTTTTTAATTAGATTTATAAAAACTCGGGGAAGATATTCCTTATCTGAAGCGACAAACAAATCAGATTCCATATTTTCAAATGTGATTGAAACACCAGAGTATAAATTTTTTACATCTTTTAAAATTTGAGATAAGTTTACATTCTGAACTTTTACACTCGGCATTTTAGCAAAAGTTGAAAATTCGTCCGCAATCTTGCGTAATGTTTCGATTTGTTTGAGTAATGTTGAAGTGATTTTCTCGAAATATTCTTCATATTTCGGAGAATTATCGCTTTTTACAGCAATTAATTGCTGAATTGCCAATTTCATCGGTGTAAGCGGATTTTTAATTTCGTGTGCTACTTGACGAGCCATTTCTTGCCAAGTTGCTTCTCTTTCCATCTGAATAATTTGTCTTTGTGCCGTTCCAAGTTGTTTTGCCATTTGATTAAAATTTTTTGTTAATTCTTTCAATTCGCCAAAACTTTGTGATTCAACTTGAATATCAAAATCGCCAGTTGACATTTTTTTTGTTGCTTCAGATAATCTTAAAATCGGGCTTGTAATTTTATTTACGAGAAAAATCGCCATTAAAATAATAATTAAGCCAGTTATTGAATAAGTGCTAATCAAAGCCATATCAAGGTCAGTTGCAGAAATTGACATTGTAATTGGGTTGAAAGCTGAATTTATTTCAATAAAATATTTCCGTCCGTCCAAAACAACTTCAGTAACATAGGAATGATAAATATTGTGATAAATTCTTGTTTGATAAATCATATTTTTTATAATCTTCTGATTTTCCGCCAAAAATAGATTTTTTTGAAGATTATCATCTAAAATTCCGTTTGTGTAAAATTCCTCGTAAGTACTATAAATACAATAACTTGAGTTATAAATTGAAAAATTAATTCCTAAATTTTTATGAATTTTATTGAGTTTTTCTCTTGAAAGACTAACATTTTTAGAATCCGATAAAATGTAGTTTTTCACTTGATTTGCTCTTTTTCGCAATTTGAATTCAATTGCTTCAAGATTTTTTTCTTCCGCAAAATCCCGCAAATAAAATCCCAAAAATACGAGCGGCAAAGTAGTAATAAGAATTACCGAAAACACAAGTACAAATTTGAAAGTGAAAATTGTGGGCGATTTTTTTAGTGAAATTAGGGACAAAATTAGGTAAATCAGAAATATTGCGACAAGATGAATAAAAAAGATTTTCAAATTTTTGAAAACAAATTCAGTTAAGTTGTCATTTTTCTTAATAAAAGTGTAGGTTTTTGAATCATTTTCAAGAACTTTAACGATAGAATAATTCCCATTTGAGAAAGAGAAATTTTTGCTCGATTTTGGAAATTGAATTTCTTCGGGAAAAGGATAATTATCTGAAAGAAAAGTAATTTTATTATCTTCTTCAATCATCAGCGATATTTGTGAGAAATCAAAAATTTTATTCTGAAAAAATGAGAAATTTTTGAAAAAATCGGCACTAGTTGAATTAAAAATATTCTCAATGGAATTATTTGCGAAAACCACTATTTGGAATTCTTTTCCATCAAATGAAAACGATTTTTCAACTTTAATAATATTTGAGTTTAACGGGAAATCAGCCTTCCTTTCCATTTCAGATAATTGGTAGTTATTTTCAAAATAAGATAATATTTGCCCGTTTTTATAAACAAGAATATAATTTCCAATTGATTCCAAGTGGAAAAGCGAGTTTTCCCAGATTTTAAATGCCGAATTTCCGCCTAAATTTTCTGTTTTTTTTTGCTGATTGACGAAATCTTCTAAATCGTTTTGCATAATAGCTTTTAAGTAAAAATTGTTTGGTCGGACAAGTTTATGTGATAATACAGTAAATATTTTATAATCTTTGCTGGAATTATGTTCATTCAATATTAAAAGAGATATGAATGATGATAAAAAAAGAGTCGAAAATATCAATTTATTCGCTTTCCCAAATCCAAAAACTATAATGATAATTAGCAACGAAATAAAAAATTTGCTAAAAATATTAATTTCGTGAAGTGGGAAGAATTTCTCAATTAATATGTGAAAAATAAGAAGCATGATGAAAAATGCGATTCCAACGAAAAATGATTTGTTTGAAGTAAAAATCTGCTTCGAGAAATTTGCTGTTTTGATTAAAAGGAAAGTAAAAAAGAAGGAAATTCCAAGTAAATTGAGGACAAATATTATATTAAAAAAATCCAGTAAATTGAAAGATGTGTTGAAAAGTTGATATTTTGAATCAAAAATAATGCTTTTAAGTGTTGCCCCAAATAATCTTAATAAGATTATAAAGAAAAAGGCAATAACGATGAACATTATGCTTTTCAACCAGAATTTTTCTGTGTGTTTCTTGGTTAATGGAAATAATTCTTTTTTATTAAGTAACGACAATAGCAAAAGTCCAAAAATCGTGGTTATAAACAGCGAAATTGGTTTTCCAATTAAGGCGAAAAGAAAAGTGGTGGAAAAGTAAGTTGAATCAAAAAAGTGGTTTTCTAGGTTAATATCCTTTAGAATAAAAATCAACACAAAATAGAAGAAAGTTAAACCCGCAATTTTTAGAATTGTTTTCAATTGAATTCTTTAATTGTAATTTGGTCAATTTGCCACAATTTATCTTCAATATTAATAGAAAAGTAAATATGGAATTTCTGTCGCCCATTTGTTAAAACAAAAAATATATAAGCAAATCTTTCTCCAAAATGAGAATTTGAGACTTTTGTAGTATGGAACTTGTGATTTTGAAGAAATTCTTTGAACATAAATTTCAACTGATTTTTACCAAAATAATCATTTGTTAAATCATAACTGACATAAGTTTGGTCGTTCAGATGAATATCTAAGATTTCCCTTTTTTGAAGTAGAGTGTTAGTTAAGGTTTGTGTTATTTCTTCAGGGATATTTTGAGGAAATAACACATTTGAAAATGCAAACAATATTAGAATTATTCTTCTCATACATCGAAAATAACTATTTTCGGTTAATTATTACTTTGTCTTTAGTAATTGGGATTGTAATTTTCTTTAACAATGTTTCACCTTCAACAAGTTGATAAGCCCAATCAAAAACAACTCTTTCGTTAGTAATATTTGAAATTCTAATTTTAGCATAATGATTTGCGTTTGACCAAATTACATAAGTGTGATTTATAGCAGCTGGAAGGTATTTCACATTTTCTCCAGGTTGCAATTCTACCCAACCAGTTGAAGGAGCAGAAGTAACATCATAAATATCAGTTGTAACGCCAACATCTTGAATATCAGTATCAGCCCAAACATTTATCCAGAAAGTTCCGTTATAATTCTCAAAAAAGAAATCGGTGTAAGGTGAATTAAATTCAACTACACTTTGTAATGCAAAACTAAATCCAGCTTCATTGGGAAATTGCAGATAATCATATACAACTTCGTTAAAATCATCTGGACGCGGAATAGCAAAAGCGACATCGTAACTAAGTGCACTTTCGTTTCCGTAAACATCAACTGCGGCAACAGCATAATAATATGCTTCTCCATTTCTGGCATCTCCGTCAAAGAAATAATTTAATGTTGTAGAACCAATGTATAGATAATTACCATCGTAAGTAGAATTAACATAAATATCGTAATGTGAAATATCTTCTTCGGAATTGTAATCCCAATAAATTTCAACTCCATTGTCTATTGCTAAAACAGAAAGATTTCGGGGTGCATTTGGTGCGTTATTGTTGTCAACCGAATCACATCCAAAAAAAGTAACAACTAAAAGCATAAATGCAAGTAAACGACTAATCTTTTTCATTTTTTCTCCATTTTGTATCCCAATTGGACAAAATAAATGCCAAATAAATTATTGATTTTTTAGCACATAAAGAATGATTTTGCAAATAGATGTTCAAATTTTGCACAACTATTATAAAACTTAGACATATTCACCATTTAAGTACAATTTAGAATTATTAAAAATCCCGATTGCTTTGCCAGTTAGTAGTTTTTTATCAAACGGAGAATTTTTTGATTTTGACTTTGATTGAGACAAATTAACAGCCCAAATTTTATCGGGAATTAGAAAAGTAAATTCTGCTTTGTTTCCAATTTTAATCTGCGGTATTTCAATATTTAGAATTTGTCTTGGATTTATTGCCAATTTTTCAATTATTTGTTCAATGCTCAATTTCTTTTTATTATAAAGTTCGGAAAGTGCAAGTCCAACTTCCGTTTCCAATCCAATAATTCCATTTGGAGCTTGAACAAATTCAACTTCTTTATCTTCTTGCGCATGTGGTGCGTGGTCGCTTGCAATAACGTCAATTGTACCATCAATCAAACCTTCAATAATTGCTTCAACATCTTCTTCGGTTCTTAATGGCGGGTTCATTTTATAATTAGTATCGTAACTTCTTAAACTATTTTCAGTTAATGAGAAATGATGTGGAGTTACTTCTGCAGTAACGTTTAAGCCTTTTGCTTTTGCATTTCTCACTAAATCGACTGAATTTTTTGTGCTGATATGTGCAATATGTAATTTACCTTGTGTGTATTGAGCAAGAAGAATATCGCGTGCTATTGTCAATTCTTCAGCAACGGAAGGAATTGGTGGTAATCCTAATTCAGTTGAAATTGTCCCTTCATTAATAGATCCGCCAAATAATGATTCATCTTCACAATGTTCAATTAAAGGAGTTCCAATAAGTTTTGAGTATTCTAATGCTAGTTTTACCATATTTGCGGTTTTTACTGCAACTCCATCATCAGAAAAGCCAACTGCACCAGATTCATGCATTTCATAAATTGGAGATAAACTTTCTCCTTTTCGTCCCTTTGTAACTGCACCAATAGGAAAAACATTTACAATATGGTTTTCAGATTTTTTTAAAATTGATTCAACAACTTCCGAAGTATCAATTGTGGGATTCGTGTTCGGCATACAAGCAATTGCAGTAAATCCACCTTCGGCAGCCGCATCTGAACCAGTTTTTATAGTTTCAGCTTGCTCGTAACCTGGTTCGCGTAGATGTACGTGCATATCAAAAAATCCAAGAGTACAAATTGTTTTCTCAAATTCAATTGTTTTGACATCATCTGATGGATTTATATTTTCTGCAATTTTTTTGATAATTCCATTTTCTATTATTATGTCTGAAATTTGATTAATATGCAAAGTAGGGTCAATAATTTGAAGGTTTTTCAATAAATATTTCATAATTCGTCCTTAATTTGGATGAGTTCCGAGTAGATAAAGAATTGCCATTCGGATAGCAACTCCGTTTGTAACTTGTTCGAGAATAAGTTGATAAGGTCCATCTGCAACTTCTGAAGTAATTTCAACACCACGATTTATTGGTCCAGGATGCAAGATAACAATCTCAGGATTGTATTTTTCCAAACGTTCGCTAGTTATTCCAAAATACTTGTGATATTCGTTGACATTTGGAATTCCACCACCAGCTTCTCTTTCTAATTGAATTCTAAGAACATTGAGTACATCATTTCGACGGATTGCATCTTCTACTTTTTGGTAGATTTTTACACCTAATTTTTCAATATTTCTTGGAATCATAGTTGCTGGTCCGCAAACTGAAACATTTGCACCGAGAGTTTGTAATCCAAAAATATTAGATAACGCAACTCGGCTATGCGAAACATCGCCAACAATACAAACATTTTTACCTGAAAGTTTACCCAATTTTTCTTCTATCGAGAAAAAATCGAGAAGTGCTTGAGTTGGATGTTCATGTCTCCCATCTCCAGCATTGATAATGTTTGCATTGGAAATTCTTGTTAAAAAATCGGGAACACCTGCTGATTGATGGCGAACAACAATCATATCTATCTTCATTGCTTCAATATTTTTTATAGTGTCTTTAAAAGTTTCCCCTTTTTTTGTACTGCTGGTAGATGTAGAAAAGTTAATTGTGTCGGCAGATAATCTTTTTTGTGCTAATTCGAATGAAATTCTGGTTCGTGTTGAATTTTCAAAAAATAGATTTACAACTGTTTTTCCAGTTAAAGTAGGAACTTTTTTAATTGGACGTTCAAGAACCTCGCGAAAAGTTTTTGCTGTATCAATAATTAATTCAATATCTTCACGAGGTGTATTTCTTAATCCCAATAAATGTTTGCTTGATAATGACATATTATTCTCCAGAACTATCAATTAAATAAACCGCATCTTCACCATCCACTTCAAGCAATTTTACTTTTACTTCTTCATTTATAGAAGTTGGGATATTTTTCCCTACATAGTTTGCTTTAATTGGCATTTGCCGATGTCCTCGATCGACTAAAATACAAAGTTGTATTGATTGTGCTCTACCCAAATCCATAATTGCATCTAGAGCAGCGCGAACAGTTCGTCCCGTATAAAGTACATCATCAATAAGAATTATGTCTTTATCGTTTATATCAAAAGTGATATTTGTAACGGAAACTTCTGGTTGTTTAAGTCGATTTCTGAAATCATCTCGATAAAGTGTAATATCAAGAACCCCAAGTTTTAAATTTGAGTTATTTTCAATTTCTGAAATTTTAGAATGAATTCTGCGGGCAATAAATTCTCCACGTGTACGCATTCCGATAAGTACCAGATTTTCAGAACCTTTGTTCTTTTCAATAATTTCATGTGCAAGTCGTGTTATTGTTCTTTCCAGACTTGCTTGGTCGATAATTAATGCTTTTATTTTCATAAAAAAAAACCTCAAGAAATTTTTACTTTTCTTGAGGATCTCCTAAAATATTTTACAAATTCTTTCATTTTCTCCTTTTTTATCACGCGGATAAAGTTAAAGGTCATTAAAAAAAGGTGCTTTAAAGCACCTTTTCAAAATTTATTTAACAATAAATTCAATTCTTCTATTTAATGCTCTGCCATCAGCCGTTTTGTTATCAGCAATAGGTTTTTCTTCACCGCAACCTTCAGCTGTAATTCTTGTACTTGCAACACCGCGTGCTACTAAATAATTTTTAACAACATCAGCACGTTTTTGTGATAGTTCTTTATTGTATTTAGCTGAACCGATATCATCCGTATAGCCTTTTACAACTACATTCATTTCATGTTTTTCTATTAAAGTTCTTGCAGCAAAGAAAAGTACTGGATAAGATTCTGCAGTTAATTGTGAACTATTGAATTCAAAATTAACACCTGACAAATAAACAGTTTTTTCTGCAACAGGAGCCATTTCTTTGTGATGAGCATCCATTACCTCAGCTAAAGCTTCTTTTACTTGGTCTTTATTAATTCCAACATTAGCTGTGTTTTTCTTAACAATATTTTCAATTCTTTCATAATCAACTAGGTCGTTATTTACACCTTCGTATAATTCACATAATCTTGATTTTTCACCTTTTTCATATGTATAGGTTAGCCCTAATTTGAAAGTCATATAGCTATCATCAGATCCACCAAGAAGACCACCACCATCTGTTCCATAAGTACCATCTATCCAAGTAAGTGGTAGTGTATTATAAACAAATTCTGAATTTATTTTCCAATCATCATCTAATGAATAAGCAAAGCCCATACCGATATTAAATTGATAATCTAAAAAATAATCATCGACTGTATTTGCACCATCATCAAGCATACCATAAGCAACACCTAAACCAATTATTGAGTATGGTGATAAAGTTTCACAAGGAACAAAGTTATATAAGTATTCAAAATCAACACCTAAGATATTTGTTCTTGTTTTGGTCCAAGGATCAGTTGCAGTATCCTTAAATTCAAGGCTATTAAAATTTAAGGTTCCTCTCCATGCAGAATGTTCTGATAATTGATTTGTTAACCCAGCATATAATCCAAAACTGATATTTCCAGATATTCCAGTGTTTTGGCTCATTGCTCTAGGATAGTTAATTCCAAAATTGAATCCCCAACTATCTTTATATAGATTTGACTGTGCTTGGGTGATGTTCAAAGTTAGAAAAGAGACTAGTGCCACTAATGTAAGTAGTCTTTTCATTATTACTCCAATATTTTTGTTAGATAGTTTTTAATATTGTGCAAATATATGACATTTCATCAATATTGCAAATTATTTCTATCAAGTTAATATAGATTTCATATCCTAAATTGATTATATTTTAAAAAAGTAGATTTCTTGACATTTAGAATTGCTTAAACTATTTTGATAAGTCTATTTCTTTTTAAATATGAATAAACTAAAAGTCAACGAAATATCGCAATTGAAATCACTTTCTCAAAACGGGAATATTCCTAAACATGTTGCTATTATTATGGATGGGAATGGTCGTTGGGCAAAGCGAAAAGGATTGCTAAGAGCCGTTGGACACAGACAAGGCATTAAAACTGTAAGAACAATGGTTGAAGCGTGTACAAATCTTGGAATTAAATATTTAACTTTATATACTTTTTCTACTGAGAATTGGAATCGACCGAAAAATGAAGTTTCAACTTTAATGAGATTGATCGTAAAAAGTTTGAAAGATGAGACTGACGAACTCAATCAAAATGGAGTAAAATTGATTTCGATTGGTGATTTATCAAAATTGCCAGAAGATGTTCAATCTGAACTTAATGATGCTTTTGAAAAAACAAAAAATAATTCACGAATGGTTCTAAATCTTGCTTTAAGCTATTCAGGTAGATTGGAACTTATTAACGCTATAAAATCTATAAGTAAAAATATTTCGGAAAATGAATTGGAAATTGAAAATATTGATGAAATGACAGTTTCATCTTTTCTTTATACAAAAGATTTACCAGATCCAGATTTATTGATTCGCACTGGTGGCGAAATGCGAATTAGTAATTTCCTCCTCTGGCAAATTGCGTATTCTGAAATATACTTTTGCAAAACCCTTTGGCCAGATTTTGGTGTAAGCGAGTTTGTGAATGCAATTTACGACTATCAATCGCGTGAACGAAGATTTGGATTAGTTAGCGAACAAATTAACCAATAATAGAATAATAATAATGACAATACTCTCTCGATTTTTTTCAAATTCTCTCAAATTTTTAATTCTTTTTGTTGTGCTTTTCTCGACAAACACGTTTTCTCAGAATGGTGATGAAAGACATAATTATAAAATTCTTGGAATTTCAGTTGAAGGAAACATTTCCGCAGATTCAAAAACCATAATTGCAAATAGTGTACTTAAAATCGGTGATGAAATTGAAGTTCCTGGTGATCAAACTATTGCTGCAATCAAAAGACTTTGGGCTTTGAATATTTTTTCGAATATCTCAATCGAAATTGAAAAGGAACTTTCGCAAGGGATTTTTCTTTTAATTAAGGTTGAAGAATACCCTCGTATCGAAAAACATATTGTAAAAGGTTTCGATGAAATTTCAGAAGAAGATATTAATGAAAAAATCAATTTTATCCGCGGTCAAATTCTTAAACCGCAAGATGTACAAAGAGTGAATAATAAAATTATTAAATTGTATGAAGAAGAGGGTATCATCAATACAAGAATTGATGTAAAAAAATACTCATTCCTTAGTGCAGATTCTTCAGACGATGATGAAATTATTGTAACTTGGAGAAATGTAAAGGATTTTTCGGACGAGTATCAAACCAACTACGACATTAACGAACGTGGAATTAGTAGGCTTCTTGATAGAATTAAAGAAAGATTCTTGATAATATTTGATATTCACGAAGGCGAAGAAATAACCATTCGAAAAATTTCTTTTACTGGAAATGATAATTTTGACGACAACGAACTATCTTCTGAATTTGAAGAAACACACAAAAAAATCTGGTGGAAATTCTGGCAATCTTCAACTTTTAATAAAGAAAAATATGAAGCTGATAAACTTCTTCTGACTAATTTTTATAAAGACAACGGTTATCTTGATTTTGAAATCGTTTCAGACTCAACAAATATCGATTTTGAAACTACGGATGCTAAACTTGAATTAAATATTTTCGAGGGACCACAATACAAAATACGCGATATTATTTGGGACGGGAATGAAGTTTTTACTGATGAACAACTTTCAACACAACTTGGGTTTTATAAGGGTGATATTTACAATCTTTCCAAATTTTCACAAAATCTTTTTTTCAATGAAAAACAAGATGACGTTTCATCGCTTTATCAGGATTTAGGTTATTTAACATTCAGAATTGATAAAAAAGAACAAAAAGTTGCTGAAGATTCCCTCGATATCTTTATCACAATTTTTGAAAACAATCGCTTCAAAATCAATAAAGTTGATATTACAGGAAATAATAAAACAAAAGATAAAGTTGTTCGCCGCGAACTTTACTCTTTACCTGGCAATTATTTTAACCGAAAGTTAATTTTCAGAAGTTTACAACAACTTGCAAACTTACAATATTTTAATGTTGAAAAACTGTACCAAAAAGGAATTGATTATCAACCAGTTAGCGATTCTACAGTAAACTTGGTTTATAGTGTCGAGGAACAATCAAACGATTATTTTAATGCGTCAGTTGGCTATAGTGGTAGTTATGGATTCAGCGGTTCTATTGGAATTACCCTTTCGAATTTTTCAATTCTCGAACCATTTCAACTTGGTGGTGGACAAATATTAAACTTCAATTGGCAATTTGGTGTTGGTAATTATTATCGAACATTTAATCTCGGTTTTACTGAACCTTGGTTTATGGACACGCCAACAATGGTTGGATTTGATATTTTCGATACCCGCCAAAATTACGTTTATTCCTTAAGTCAAACTGGAATCAGTCTTAAAGCCGGAAGACGTTTAAAATGGCCCGATAACTTTTTCTATATTCAATCTGTGTCGAAATATCAATACAACAATGTATTAAACGGTCGCGGTTGGTACTCAGAAGGTGTAACACATCAATATTCGGTTGAAGCAACTATTTCGCGAAATGATATTGATAATCCCATTTTCCCTTCCCGAGGTTCAAAATTAATGCTAAGTGGCGAAATTTCGGGCGGACCATTTCTCCCTGGTAATGTAGATTATTACAAAATCCAACTTCAAACAGATTGGTATCGCAGAATTTTCGGAAGTCCGCGTTTAGCATTCTATTTCGGTATGAATTGGGGAATTTTGAAAGAATTGACAACCACGACTACAATTCAACCATTTGAATATTTTTATATGGGCGGTAACGGTTTAGTTGTTGCAACTACACCTTTACGCGGTTATGATGATAGAACTGTTGCTCCTAGAAATTTTAACGGAGATGTAATTGGCGGTAGAGTTATGAGTAAATATACAGCAGAATTTCGTTCGGCTGTTACTCTTGACCCAATGCCACTTTATTTTCTTGTTTTTGCCGAAGCTGGTAATGTATTTTACGACATCAAATCTACAGATTTTTTTAATTTAAGAAGATCAGTGGGAATTGGTGCAAGAATATTAATTAATCCAATCGGATTAATTGGTTTTGATTATGGATACGGTTTTGATCGTAAAGAAGTGCAAGGTTACGACCCAGAATGGCTATTCCACTTTCAATTTGGACGAGGTTTATAATTAATTAAATATAAGGAAAACTATGAAAGCTGTAAAAATTCTTCTTGTTGTACTGATTGCTTCAGTATCAATTTATGCACAAAATGGTCAAGTAAAGAAAACTGGATTTGTTGATTCAGAAGTGATTCTTTCGCAATATCCACCCGCAATTAAAGCACAAAGTGATTTGGATGGTTTGGTTGCTAAATGGAAAACTCAATTGGATAGCATGATGACTGCTTACCAATCAGAATTAGCCACTTTACAAAAACAATTTCAAAGTATGACACCAGATAAACAACAAGAAGCACAACAAAGAATGGCTAAAAAAGAAATGGAATATCAACAATTCCAACAACAAAAGTTTGGTCAGCCAAATGGTGAAGTTTATGTAAAAAACCAAACTATGCTTCAACCAGTTAAAGAAGAAATTCTAAAAGGTATTGAAGAAGTTGCAAAAAATGAAGGAATGGCTTTCGTATTCGATAAAAACCAAACCTTACCAGTTCTTTTATACGGTGCCGAAGAATTTGATATAACATTCAAAGTTCTTGATCATCTTAAAAGAGGAAAGAAAAAATAATTAGGGAATAAAATGAAAAAATATATAATCATATTCGTTCTTGTATTTTTTAGCACTTCAATTTATAGCCAACAAAAGATTGGCTATATTGATTCACAGTCAATTATCGAACTACTTCCGGACGCACAAGACGCACAAAAACAACTTGATGCTCAAATTAGCGAATGGAAAGAAGAATTGAGTAAAAAAGAATCATCTTGGAAAACAAAGTACGACGATTATCAAAATCGTAAACTAACTATGAGCAACAAAAAACGTACTGAAACCGAAAAAGATTTGATGAAATTGGAAGATGAAATTAGTGATTTCCGTCAGAAAAAATTTGGTGCAAATGGCGAACTTTTCAAGTTGCAAGAAGATATTATGAAACCTGTGAATAATAAGATATTCAAAGCAATTGAAGTAATTGCATTGGAAGAAGAATATGATTATATTTTTGATAGAAGTGGTGATTTAATATTTCTCTTTACGAATGAAAAGCACGATTTAACTCTTCAAGTTTTAAAAGTTATAAAAGAATTAGGTAATTCCGTTGAAAGTAAGTGACTTAGCTCTTTTTCTGAATGCTGAAGTTGAGGGAAATCATGATTTAGAAATTAACAAAATCGCCAAAATCGGAGAAGCTGAAAATGGCGATTTGACTTTTCTTTATCTCGATTCTTATGCCAACCATCTTGCAACTACAAAAGCAAGCGCCGTTTTAACAAATAACAAAATTGAAAGAACTCGCAAAGATTTAACCTACATAATTCATCCAAATCCGCATTATGCCTTTGTTCAAATTGTAACTAAATTCTTTGATATTCACCCGAATTTAGCACAAACTAAATTAATTGATGAATCTTCCCAAATTGCTGAACAAGTACAAATCGGGTTAAATGTTGTAATTGGTAAAAATGTAAAAATTGGAAAAGGCACCATAATCTCGCATAATTCTGTTGTATTGGAAAACTCCCAAATTGGCGAAAATTGTATTATCTATCCAAATGTTTCAATTCGCGAATATTCAATAATTGGAAACAATGTAATAATCCATTCAAACACAGTTATTGGTTCAGATGGATTTGGGTTTATTCCAGATGCAAACGGAGTTTACCAAAAAATTCCGCAAATAGGAAATGTAATAATTGAAGATAATGTTGAACTTGGCTCAAATGTTTCAATAGATAGAGCGGCTCTCGGTTCAACAATTATAAGAAAAGGGGTAAAGATTGATAATCTCGTTCAAATTGCACATAATGTGGAAATTGGCGAAAACACCGTTCTTTCTGGTCAAACTGGAATTTCTGGGAGCACAAAAGTCGGTAAAAATGTAATTCTGGCTGGACAAGTTGGCGTTGCGGGACATCTTCAAATTGCTGATAATGTTATTGTTGCGGCAAAAGGTGGTGTATCCAAATCAATAACACAACCCGGAAAATATTATGGTGTTCCAGTAAAAGATATGGGTTTAGGTCTACGCCTAGAAGGACATATAAGAAACTTGCCAAATTATCTTGAAAGAATAAAAGAATTAGAGAAAAAAATCACTGAACTAACATCCAAAATTGATGACTTAAGGAAATAATTATGTTAGCGATGCAACACACTATAAAAGCACCAATTTCAATTTCGGGCTTCGGTTTACACACTGGCGTTGAAACAACTCTTACTTTTCGTCCCGCACCCGAAAATCATGGAATAATATTCAAACGTACAGACTTAGCTGGCGATGTTCGAATTCCAGCACTTGCGGACTACGTTGTTGAGATTGCACGCGGAACAACACTAGGACTTGGTGACGCAAAAATTCATACAGTGGAGCATATTTTAGCAGCCGTCGCTGGACTTGAAATAGATAATATATTAATTGAACTTGATAATATCGAACCACCTGTTTGCGATGGTAGCTCGAAACCTTTTGTTGATAAACTACTCGAAGTTGGTTTGGTAAAACAAGATGCTCCAAAAGACTTTTTGGTAATTGATGAAAATATTCACTATTCAGATGAAGTTAATGGCGTTGAAATTGTAGCACTTCCATTAAATGACTTTAGAATGACCGTGATGGTGGATTATATGAATCCCGCTCTCGGAAGCCAACATACTGGAATGTTTAACATAAACGAATTTGTACCAGAGTTCTCTGCAGCAAGAACTTTTTGCTTTCTTAGTGAAGTTGAAATGCTTTCTAATGCTGGACTTATTCGTGGTGGAAATCTTGATAATGCCGTTGTAATTGTTGATAAAGAAGTTAACCAAAATGAGCTTGACGAACTTCGCGACAAGCTCGGAATTGTTACAGAAATGAAAATAGGACAAAGTGGATTTATCAACGAAAAAACTCTTCGATATAAAAATGAACCTGTTCGCCATAAATTACTTGATATGATTGGCGATTTGGCTTTAGTTGGTGCCCCAATTAAAGCACAAATTCTTGCTGCACGACCAGGACATAAATCGAATGTAGAATTCGCAAAAAAAATTCGCCAGCTTTATCATCAAAAAAAATTAGAGAAAAAATTCCAATTCGTAAAAAGAGAAGGTGTTGTATTTGATAACAATGCAATACAACGAATTCTTCCTCATCGTTATCCATTTTTATTAGTCGATAAAATTATCCACCTCGAAATGGATAAACGAGTTGTTGGCGTAAAATCTGTAACAGCAAACGAACCTTTTTTCCCAGGACATTTCCCTGGTCAACCAGTTATGCCTGGCGTTCTGATAATTGAAGCAATGGCACAAACTGGCGGAATTCTTTTGCTAAACTCATATTTCGACCCAACTACAAAACTTGTACTTTTCCTTGGAATTAACAATGCTAAATTCCGAAAAACCGTTCACCCAGGCGACCAACTTGTGATGGAAGCTATCTTAAAAAACAAAAAGCGAAACATTGTTACAATTGACGCAAAAGCTTATGTAAATGATAAAATAGTTGCCGAAGCTGAACTTATGGCTGCAATTGTTGATAAAGAAACTCAACCAAAAGATAAGAATTAATATGAATAATATTCATCCAACTGCAATAGTTAGTGATAAAGCAAAAATCGGAGATAACGTAACAATTCATCCATTTGCAATTGTTCAAGATGATGTTGTTATTGGCGATAATTGTTCAATAGGTCAGAATGCTGTTATTTATAATGGAGCAAGATTAGGAAATTCAGTTCAAATTTATCAAGGTGCTTCTATTTCAAATTCACCACAAGATCTAAAATTTGATAACGAAATAACATATTTTTATGTTGGAAATAATACAGTTGTTCGCGAATTTGCAACATTACATCGTGGAACTCACGAAACAGGACAATCTTCTGTTGGCAGTAATTGCTTAATTATGGCTTATGCTCATATTGCCCACGATTGCAAAATCGGGAACAATGTAATTCTTGCAAATGCTGTTCAAGTTGCAGGACATTCCGAAATTGACGATTTTACAATTATTGGAGGACTTTCTGGCGTTCATCAATTCTGCAAAATTGGCAGAAATGTAATGTTCGGCGGACATTTCCGTACGACAAAAGATGTTCCACCGTATATTCTTGCTGGAGGAACTCCGCTAAAATTCGAAGGATTAAATCTAGTTGGCTTAAGAAGACGTGGTTTTTCAAACGATGAAATCAATTCGATTAAAGATGCTTATCAAATAATTTATAACTCAAACTTATTAATTAATGATGCAAAGCAAAAACTTATTGATAAATACTCCGAAAACGACAAAGTAATGGAAATTGTTCGATTTATTGATAGAAGCAACAGAGGTTTAATTAGATAATGAAATTGGAGTTGCTTAATACGGGCAGAAACTCCGGAAGTTACAACATGGATTTTGACTTAAACCTTGTTCATAACTTAAAAAGTGGACAAGGTTTTTTTCGTTTATACTATTGGAAACCATATTGTATTTCACTCGGAGCAAATCAACCACAAACTGAAATAAATGAAAAACTTTGCAAACATGATGGAATTGAAATCGTAAAACGCCCAACTGGTGGAAGAGCAATTTTACATGCCAAAGAAATTACCTATTCCTTTGTAATTGCGATAACTGATAATTTTCAGCCAAGCATTGTATATAAATTGATTTCAGAAGCATTAATCGAATCGCTTGCAAAGTATAATTCCCTTTTATCAGAGTGCAGTTTAGAAAATAATCAACCAAATTTTAGAGATTTACTTCAAACAAATAGTGGAATTGTCTGTTTTGCAAGCACTGCCCAAAACGAAGTGAATTTTCAAGGGAAAAAATTAATTGGAAGTGCTCAACGAAAAATTGATGGGAAAATACTTCAGCACGGTTCAATATTAATTGGAAAAAGACACAAAGATTTACCAAAATATCTCAACATTTCTGAAGAAGAAAAGACAAAATTATTTACCGAAATGGAAAATAAAACAACAGAAATAGAAACTATACTCTCCGAAAATATTAACTATTCAAAATTAGAAGAAGCGTTACTCTCCACTTTCTCTCTAAAATTCAATCAATAAATTGGATAATCTAAAAAGTTAAGAATATCTAAACTACGATTTATGAGATTTTTAATTTGATAATTACCGATTTGCGAATTATCAAATTCCGTCATTCCCAAATGTTTCTGGTGGAAATTTGTTAAATCCAAAGAAAATGCCCGACAGAAGATTTCGGGCATGACGGAAAAGTTACTGATAATTGGGCAATAATATTTGTTGTTAAAAACAACATTACGATTAGTAATACATTTTTCCCTTTACCATTTCCTTTTTGATTTCATTTGGGAAAAAACCCCGATTGCAATCAAAAGAATTGTTCCTAAATTTCCTATCCAAACTAACGAAATAGCGGTTTGAAAAGATTCTGGTTCAAATAAAAATTCAATTTCATTTTTGCCTTTAGGAACTTGAATTGCTCTTAGAAGATGGTTTACTTTAAGAATTTCTGTTTCGTCCCCGTTAACTTTTGCTATCCAACCTTTTGGATAATACATTTCGGCAAGTACAAGCAATTGATTTTCATCAGAATCAGTTGCAATTTTCACCAAATTTGGAGTGTATTTTGAAATCGTAACACTTCCTTTTCCGCTAAAAGACAAATTTTTAGGTTTATTAATTACATAAACCACAGAATCTGCCGAAAAATTTGGTTTGTTAATATTTTCAACTACTTCTCTTTCCGATTTTACTACTACAAGATTTTTCGTAAAATAAGCTTTTGGTAACGCATTTTGATTTTCGTATAACAATTCCTTGCGTTGTTGGTCAACAGCACGCAATGTAAAATTTGTAACTTGCAATTGTTGATTTAGAATAACCCATTTTCCACTCAACATATTTATCAAATTCCAATTTATTTTTGTTGCATCGTTTCCTTTGAATAATGAATTCTCAAAAATATCCTGAATTGCTTGCATTTTTATTGCACTATAACCAGTTATTAATGGATAATAATAAGCATAATAATTGCTTGTAAAATCGTTCCCAATTACAATTGCTCTGTATTTTTCGGTTGTTTTGCTGTTTTTTAGATAATTAGTAATATGTGTTGGTTGAAAAGCACTTTCTTCCAATTTATCAGGATTCTGCAATGATATTTGATTATATGCTTTAATTGAAATATTTGATATTTCGAGAACTGAAATAATGAGAACAAGCGATACAAATAATAATTTATCAATTTTATTAAAGATAAAAAGGAAAATTGTGGCTGTAATTCCAAGTGTGAAAATCATTATTTTATTCAAATCGGCTAAAAGTAATTCAATTCTTATTTCTTTTAATGCGTTCAAAGTGTTTGCATCATAATTTTGTTGCTCACGCAAAGTTGAAAATTGAAATGATTCATAACTAATAAAAATATAAGCCAGACTTAAAACGGCTAATCCAACAATTGTTGAAATAAATTTCAAATCTTCTTTTTTGTAATTCTTAATTAATCCTTGCAAACCGAATCCAGAGAGAAGCAAAATTACAATGAAAGTTACATTCAGAATCATTGATGGAGCTCGGAATTTTGAGAAATAAGGAAGATAATTAAAGAATAATTCGTAGAAAGAAGGGAAGTTTTTCCCAAATGAAAGTAGAATTGAGAACAACACAAAAATTGCCAAGCCAATCACAAATTTGGATTTCTTATTGTAGTAAACGCCAAAAATTGCAAAAATGAATAAAGTAATTCCAACAGTAGCATAATTTCCGTTTGAAGGTTTATCGCCCCAATAAGTTGGAATTTCTCTTCCTATTAGTTGCGGATATTTTTCGCCATCATAAAGTTCGTTTGATAAACCACCAGAAAAGTGAGGAATAAAGAAATCCATTAATTCGTTTGGAGCAAACGACCACATTGTTGCATAATCAAAACTAACTCCAGATGTTTTTTGTTCACTTAAAATTTCATCTATTTCCAAAGTATTTCCACTTCGAGTAGAAAATTGTGCATATTCGTTTGTTGTGAAAAGTGGTTGAGCGGCTGTTAAAAATGTAAGTATCAAAGCAACAGAAAATTGAACAATCAAAAGACCAAAATCTTTGAATTTCTTTTCAAACAACATTTTAATAGTTGGATAAATAAAGACAACAAACAAAATCATTATTCCATAGAAAACGATTTGAAAATGGTGAGTTCGATTTAACATTGCAAAAAAGAAAGCAAATATTCCAGCAGAAAGCCAAGTTTTTTTGTCAAAAAAGTAAGTAAAGCTTAAAATAAATGCTGGTAAAAGCATTATTGCACGCAATTTGGAATTGTGCCCCGTGCCAACTAAAGCCTGCCAATCTGGCAAAAGAAGAAAAACAATTGTCGCAATTACTGCAATGTACCAATCAATTTTTTTGTAGCGTAAAAGAGCATAAAAAGCGATTCCGCCAAGCAAGAAATACCAAAACACCCAATAAAAAACAGAATCGAGCAAAGTGAATAAAGTGTCGAAAGAGATAATTTTTGGTGTAATTCTCGAGTAAATTGGTTCTCCCATAAAAATATTTGGGTTCCACAAAACTTGCTCGCCAGTTTGATTTTGAAATTCATTCCATTGGTGAGTTTGTCCGACACTCGCAAGATAATCGCTTCCCAAAGGACGAACATTATCAATTTGATATGGCAGATAAAGCACCAAAATTGGCAATAGAATTAAGAAAAACGCAATTAATTCCTTATAATTTCCATTCAAATTATCAAGAAAATGAACATTAGATTTAGTTTGGATTTTGGGTTCGTGTTTAATTTTGCTCATAATTTATCTCTTTTTTGAACAGTAATTAGTTTTTACTCAT
>DYSW01000073.1 GCA_020726285.1 Melioribacter roseus | reverse complement strand
TTTAAAACAAAAAATCCTTGCAAATTATATATCTACAAGGATTTATCTTTGAGCTGGCGGAGGGACTTGAACCTCCGACCGGCTGATTACAAATCAGCTGCTCTACCAACTGAGCTACGCCAGCAAAATATTGAGTAAAAGAACAAAATTGAGCGACAAATTTAATGTTTCATTCTTCTCTGTGCAAGTAATTTTTTTTATTAATTGATATTTTTTCTTTTAATTTACTTTTAACTTGTTTAATTCTCTTTAACACTTAATTTTGAACAGCAAATTAACTTTAATTTTGGAGAATTTATGAAAGGAATAGTTCTTGCTGGTGGTGCTGGAAGCCGACTTTACCCAATCACTCAAGTTTACAGCAAACAACTTGCTATGATTTATGATAAACCACTAATCTATTTTCCTCTTTCACTTCTTATGCTTGGTGGAATCAAAGAAATGTTAATTATCTCAAACACAGAAACTATTCCGCTTTATCAAAAATTATTTGGGAATGGAAATCACCTCGGAATGAATATTGAATACAAAGTTCAAGCTGCACCAAATGGAATTGCCGAATCTTTTGTGCTTGGCGATGAATTTATTGGGAACGATTCTGTTGCACTTGTTTTAGGTGACAATATTTTTTATGGTAAGTTGGATTTTCTTTATAACGCAGTAAAAAATCACAACGAAAATGGCGGAATTATCTTCGCTTACCAAGTTACTGACCCCGAAAGATACGGAATTGTTGAATTCGATAAATCTGGAAATGCAATTTCAATTGAAGAAAAACCCAAAGAACCAAAATCAGATTTTGCAGTCCCCGGACTTTATATTTATGATAATTCAGTAGTAGAAATTTCAAAAAATCTTAAACCTTCAGCTCGGGGTGAATTGGAAATTACAGACATAAACAAAGTTTATCTGGAACAGAAAAACCTTCGTGTTGAAAAAATTGGTCGTGGAGTTGCGTGGCTTGATACAGGAACTCCTAAATCTTTACTTCAGGCGGCTAATTTTTTTGGTGTAATTGAAGAAAGACAAGGTTTAAAAGTGGCTTGTATTGAAGAAATTGCTTTTGCAAAGAATTTTATCAATCGAGTTGAATTTGAAAATCTAATCGATTCAATGCCAAAATCAGATTATAAAGATTATTTAATAAGAGTATTAAAACATTATTAAAAATTTTCTGCCTTCAAAAATCAATTTGAAGGCAGATTTCTTAATTAACTAACTAATTAAGAGAATATTTGTATTATTCATCAATTTGAGGCAAATCGGCAAAATATCTGAAAATTGTTTCTTCTGGAAGTTGATAATCTTCCAACTGATTATTCAAATATGAATCGTATGAACCCAAATCTAAAAATCCGTGTCCAGATAAATTAAACACAATCGTTTTGGCTTCATTGGTTTGTTTGCACTTTTCAGCTTCAATCATTGCGGCTATTACTGCATGCGCACTTTCTGGTGCAGGCAAAATTCCTTCAGTTTGCAAAAATATTTTTGCAGCATCAAATACTTCGATTTGATTGAAACTTACGGCTTCAATCATATTGTTTTTCAGAAGATTTGAAATTGTTGGAGCCATTCCATGATAACGCAAGCCACCAGCGTGAATTGCGGGAGGCATAAAATTATGTCCCAAAGTGTACATTTTTAGCAAAGGAGTATAACCAGCAGTATCGCCAAAATCATAAGCGAGTTTTCCTCGAGTTAATGTTGGACAAGCAGAAGGTTCAACGGCAATAACTCGCAAATCTTTTTTTGCACCAGAAAGTTTATCTCGAAGAAAAGGAAAACTTAAGCCTGCAAAATTACTTCCGCCTCCTGCACACCCGATTATAATATCAGGATAATCACCAACTTTTTCTAATTGCAGACGTG
Source organism: Melioribacter roseus (assembly GCA_020726285.1). GTDB lineage: Bacteria > Bacteroidota > Ignavibacteria > Ignavibacteriales > Melioribacteraceae > WGAL01. The sequence goes on along the minus strand of DYSW01000073.1, from coordinate 1,122 downwards.
TTTCTTCGCCAATTATTGTTTGATGAAGCATTACGTGGTTCAAAACACTACCAAGAGAATAATTTACATCTGAATTTGTAGCCGCAATTTCTACTGCTTCGCTTATTGCAATTCCTAAAGAACCTGGTGAATCTGGATTTGCTTCGAGAATTGCTTTGCCTGAATTTGTTCTATTTGTTGGAGATGCATAAACATTTGCTCCGTGTAATTGCATTAATGTTCTTCGATATGGTTTTTGATGATAACTAACTTTCACCATGTAAACTTCCAATTCCATTCCAAAATGATTTGTTGCGATTGATAACGCACTTCCCCATTGACCAGCTCCAGTTTCAGTAACAAGTTTTTTCACACCTTCTTGTTTATTATAGTATGCTTGAGCAATTGCTGTGTTGGTTTTGTGACTTCCCGCTGGATTTGCGCCTTCGTATTTGTAATAGATTTTCGCTGGTGTTCCAAGCAATTTTTCTAATCGAAATGCTCGGTAAAGCGGTGTTGGGCGACTCAATGAATAAATTTCTCGCACTTCGTCTGGAATATCAATATATCTCTGTTGCGATACTTCTTGTTCAATTAACGCATTTGGGAAAATTGCGGCTAAATCGTTGGGTGAAATAGGCTGCTTTGTTGCTGGATTTAACGGCATTGCAAGCGGTGTTGGTAAATCTGGCAAAATGTTGTAGTATTTGCTCGGCATTTCTTTTGTCGATAGATAAATTCTGTTATCCATTTGTTACTCCATATTTTATAATTAGTTAAAAAAAAGTAAAAAAAAAGCCGTGTTTATTTTTTAACACGGCTTTAAAACAAAAAAGCCGTGAACAGCTTCCACTATTCACGGCTAAAATTTATAATTTACCTTAGAAGAGTGGAAGCGAAGTGTTCCACCACCAAGATTTTGTTACGATATTTTTTATTTCGATTTTCATTGGCACAAGTTTAATAAAGGTTTTCAGTTTTTCCAAATTAATTTAAAGCATTTCTCAAAATAATTTAGATGAATTATCTGAATTGTTGGAAATGCAATTTTCTACATCATATTTTCGTTTTGCTTCGTTAAATTCATAAATCGAATTTTCCCGAAAATGGCTCTTTCGTTCCAAGCTCGGTCGCGCGTTCAAC
>DYSW01000072.1 GCA_020726285.1 Melioribacter roseus | reverse complement strand
TTTTTGATAAAGATTCTACAAATCGCAAAGATTTTGAAATCAAAACACTTGATCATAACAACAACGTAATGCACAACCTTGAACATTCAGTAACTGCAAATTTGCAAGTTGATGACAAGACCAAAGTTTTTTCAAAAACTTACAAAGAAGTTTGGACGAAAAAACGAAATGAAGCTGAAAAACTTTTGACCACGCACGAGACTATTTATTTAATTGATGATGTTCCTTTCAAAAAATCTGAATATCAAGATTTTGTGAATAGTCTTATCGATGAAAATATCTTCAAAATAATCACAAATCCTTTTTATTTTTCTAACGTTCTCAAATGGGAAGAACGCCGTAACATTTTAATTGATTTTGCTGATGATATTGATGTTCCAATTTCTGATTATTTACAACAACTTTTAACAGATAAAACCGAAAAACAGCTTAAAGATTCTCTAAACTTCAAAAAGAAAAAACTTAATGAAGAACTAAAACTAATTCCAGCCCGAATCGATGAAGTCTCAAATTCTATAGTTTTAATAGATGCTTCAAAAATTAAAGAGAAAGAATCTTTTGAGAATCGCTTGAAACATATTAACGATTCGCTTTATTCTTTTTCTGATTCATTTCAAGGAGAGAAACAAATTCTTTCCGCAAAACGTCAAGAACTTAGCAACCTTGACTATACTTTAAAGAGCAAAAGATTCGCGACTCTTTCAGATTTGAAAGAAAGATTAAATAATTATAAATCTGATTTACAAGGCGAATATAATACTCTGTCATTAGAGCAGAACACATTGAACCGCTTGAACGCTGAAAACTTAGAGCTTGATGAAGATATGCAAAAACTCAAAATTGATTTTCGGTTACGGAAAGATGAAGAATTTATTTTTGATGAGAGCCTTTCAATTTGCCCAACTTGTAAGCAATCTTTACCAACTCAAGATATTGAAGACACCAAAACAAAACTTTTAGGTAACTTCAACTTGGACAAAGCGAACAACCTTTCAAGAATAAACGCAAAAGGCAAACAGCTTAAAGAAATCAAAGACAAAAACGAAATCGCAATTTTAGAAGCTCAAAAATCAGTCAATGAATCTAACATTGCAATTTTAGAAACTCAAAACGCAATTGACCTAATCGAAAAAGAAATTTCTATAATTGAGAGCCACGATACATCTTTCGCTGATTCTTACGAAATGAATATCTTAAAATCTGAAATTGCAGAACTTGAGAGCAAGCTCCAAAACACAGATTTAGAAACTCAAAAAATTGAGATGTTAAAACAAAAAGATTTTATTGAAAATTCGCTTGATGAAATTAAAAGAATTGAAAACAATGTAAATCTAAACAAAGAACGCAATCAAAGAATTTCAGAACTTTCAGAACAAGAAATAGATATTGCGAATCAAATCGGAAGTATTGAGAAAGGACTTTTTGAACTTGAGAGATACACAATGGCAAAAGCCGAAGCCCTTGAAAGCAATATCAATTCAAAATTTAACTTCGTTAAATTCAAACTTTTTGATACTCAAATGAATGAAGGGATAAAAGAAACTTGCGTAGCACTTATTAACGGAGTTCCATTTGCTGACGCAAACAACGCTGCAAAATATAATTCTGGAATTGATATTATAAATACTCTCTCGAATTACTACAAAGTTTCCGCTCCAATTTTTATAGATAACCGCGAGGGAATAAACAAGCTAATCGATACAAATTCACAAATAATAAATTTAATTGTCAGTAAAGACAAAGAATTAATAATAAGGAATTAATACAATGGAAAAGAAAGAAGTTTTAAAGAAAGAAAATACAGCAGTTACAACTGTAGAAAAAAATATTACCGATGAAGTACTAAATAAAATCAAGGCATTAGAGCAAGGCGGAAATATACAATTTCCGCCTAATTATTCTTATGCGAACGCATTAAAATCGGCTTGGCTAAAACTCCAAACAGTCGAGAACAAAAACCATAACAAAGCTTTGGATTTTTGCTCAAAAGTAAGCATCGCAAATTCTTTGCTCGATATGGTTATTCAAGGATTAACACCCGCAAAGAACCAATGCTACTTTATTATGTATGATAAGGAGCTTCGTTTCTCACGCTCATATATGGGTACAGTTGCCGTAACAAAAAGGCTTAAAGGAATAAAAGATGTTTTCGCAAATGTCATTTATAAAGACGATATTTTCAAATATAAAATGAACCTTGATAACGGATTGAAAGAAATAACTGTACACGACCAAGATTTTATGAATATCGACAATTCAAAAATCGTTGGTGCTTATGCCGTTGTCGTCCGAGATAACGAGCCTAATTTTGTTGAAATTATGAATATTGCACAAATTAAAGCTTCTTGGAATCAAGGAGCATCGAACGGACAATCGCCAGCACATAAGAATTTTGCTGAAGAAATGGCAAAAAAGACCGTTACGCAAAGAGCTTGCAAAATGTTTTTCAACACTTCAGACGATTCAGAAATCCTTATTGGTGCGATAAATCGAACCACTGAATCTGAATATATTTCTATTGAACAAGCTGAAGATAATGTTAAGCAAATTGCAAATTCAAAAGATATTGACTTTGAATACGAAGTTGTTACCGAACCAACTTCTGTGCCAACTGAAGCCGAAAAAGCTAAAATCTTGGAAAAAGAAATTTCAGAATCAAACGGCGAGCTTGAATTTTAATGAACCTTAACGTCCAAATATTAGGCAGCTCCTCAAAAGGGAACTGCTATATTTTACGAGCTGATGAAGAGATTTTAATTCTTGAAGTCGGAATTTCTTTTAAAGAAATCCAAAAATCTTTGAATTTTGACTTAAGGAATGTAGTCGGTTGCTTAGTTACGCACGAACACTTAGACCATTCTAAAAGCATCAAAGATTTTACAAAACGTTCAATTGATGTTTATTCTCACAAAGATACTTTTATTGCTCTTGGAATTGAATCCCACAGAGCAAAACCGATTGAAGCATTAAAAGAGTTTTCAATTGGGAATTTTAAGATTTTACCATTTGATACAGTACACGATTCAATAAATCCTTTAGGATTTTTAATTGCTCATAAAAGTTTTGGAAAACTTTTATTCGTTACAGATACGCATTTCGTTAAGTATAAATTCAAAGATTTGGATTACTTGATGATTGA
>DYSW01000071.1 GCA_020726285.1 Melioribacter roseus | reverse complement strand
CGAAGTCTCAAGTTCAAATTCGTTTGTAATTTTTGATATTGATGGCGAAACTCCAGATTGGTTTGAACTTATTAATGTATCAGAAAATGCAATCAATCTTTCTGAATATTATATTAGCACAGATTTAGAAAATACAAATCAATGGCAATTTCCCGAATTAATTCTACAACCAGATAGTTTGCTTCTTGTTTTTGCTTCGGGAAATAGTCGAACAAATTTTGTGCGATATTGGGAAACGATTATTCGCGAAGGCGAAAGTTGCAAATATTTGGTACCACAAAGCAATCCATCTTCTTCTTGGAAAACAATAACTTACGATGATAATTCGTGGACGAACGGGCAACTTGGAGTTGGTTATGGCGATAACGACGACAATACAACAATTCCAAATACAATTGCAGCTTATATCCGAATTTCATTTTCTGTCGCCGATATTGCTGAAGTATCCGATTTATTTTTCCATTGTGATTTTGATGACGGATTTGTTGCATACTTAAACGGAACTGAAATTGCTCGCGAAAACCTTGGACAAAGTGGTTCTGCTGTTTATTATAACACACCAACGACAACAGAACACGAAGCACAATTGTATTCTGGTAATTCGCCAAGTGGTTATCCATTGCGTGATTATTTACACTTACTTCAGAATGAAGAAAATATACTCGCAATTGAAGTTCATAACGTAAGCTCAAGTTCATCAGATTTAACATTAATTCCCTTTCTTTCGCTTGGTTATGCAAATCAGCCACAAAATCCAGTTGGAACCATTGATTTTTTGAACTTGAAACCAACATGCCTTCACACAAATTTTAAGCTAAATGCCGATGGCGAAATGCTAATTTTGTTCAATCAGAATGAAGAAATTGTTGATTCCCTTTTTACAAGAAATCAAGAACCAGATATTTCAGTCGGAAGATTTCCGAACGGCTCTGAAAATCTATTCTATTTCAATCAACCAACTCCTGGAAAATTGAATGAAAACAACGGCTTCGTTGGATTTCTTGAATCTCCGATTTTCAATTTTCAGCGTGGATTTTACAATTCGCCGATAAATCTTCAGTTGATAAATATAAACGGAAATGGAAATATACATTTTACAACTGATGGTTCTGTTCCAAGTACAGATTCGCCAATTTATCAAAATTCTGTAAATATTTCCCAAACACGAACAATTCGAGCAAAGATTTTTGGCGAAAATCTACTTCCAAGTCCAACACAAACACACACTTTTTTTATTGATGAACCACAAAATTTGCCGATAGTTTCGCTTTCCACAAATCCAGAACATTTCTTTGATTATGATTCTGGAATTTATGTGATGGGACCAAATGCCGACCCAAATTATCCATATTTCGGAGCAAATTTTTGGCAAGATTGGGAACGTCCGATTCATATTGAATTCTTTGAGCTAAATGGAGAATTTGGTTTTGAAATGGAAGGCGGAATCAAGATATTTGGTCAATGGAGTAGAGCAAATGGACAGAAATCGCTTGCCTTTTTTGCTCGAGGAGAATATGGACAATCTGACATTCCATATAAATTATTCCCAGAAAACGAGATTTATTCTTACCAGAATTTTGTTTTACGAAATAGCGGAAACGATTGGAATCGAACAATGTTTCGCGATGCTTTACAACAAGAAATCGTTATGCCTCTTGATATAGACAAACAAAAATATCGCCCAGTTATTGTTTATCTAAATGGAGAATATTGGGGAATTCATAACCTACGCGAGAAAATTAACGAGAGTTTTATTGCGGAACATTATAATATTCCAACAGAAGATTTGAATATAATTGAAAACAATTTTCAACTTGTTCACGGCGAAACTGGAAGCTACGAAGACTTTTACAACTCACTTAATGGAATGAATTTAACGACTGACGATGGCTATAATTACATAAATTCCAAAGTAGATATAAAGGAATTTATTGATTACTATCTAACTGAAATTTTCATCGATAACCGCGATTGGCCTGGAAACAACATAAAATTCTGGCAACAACGAAGTACAAATTCTCCTTGGCGATGGATTTTATACGACACAGATTTTGGTTTTGGAATTTGGGATCAGAACGCTTACACATACAACACACTCGAATTTGCACTCGCAACTAACGGACCAGATTGGCCAAATCCACCTTGGTCAACTTATCTTGCGCGTAGATTCTTGGAAAATGAAAAATTCAAAAATCAGTTTGTAGCAAGATTTTCAGTTTATGTAAACACACTTTTCCGTGCTGATTCTATTAATAATATTATTTCAAGATTTGCAAATCGCATTGCTCCCGAAATTCCAACTCACATGGCAAGATGGTATGGCGATGAAAATAATTGGCAAAATGAAGTAAACTCGTTGCGAACTTTTGCCAATCAACGTTCTCTTTATATGACATTATATTTTATGAATTATTTTGGAATTAACGGACAATATGATATTGAGATAAATCAAGATATTTCAAAAGGTTATGCAGCAATTGAAGAATTACCAATTCAATATCAAAGTTGGTCGGGACATTTCTTTAACAACATTCCAATTGAAATTCAAGCAATTGCAAAAAGTAGATTTGTATTTTCGCATTGGGAAGGAAGCGTTTCTTCGACTGAAAATCCTATCACAATCACAAGTTCGGTAAACGTAAATCTAACACCAATTTTTGTACAAAGTGGAAATGCTGGACAAGTTGTAATAAATGAAATCAACTACAATTCCGCCGAAACGTTTAATTCAGAAGATTGGGTGGAATTTTACAACTCTAAATCAGAAAATATAGATTTATCAAATTGGATTTTCAAAGATTCTGACGATGAACACTCGTTTACCTTTCCACAAGGAACAATCATAAATTCAGATGGATTTTTTGTCATTTGCCGCGATACAAATCTTTTCAAATCGAAATTCCCAGAAGCCACAAACTATATCGGAAACTTAAGTTTTGGTTTAGACGGAAGCGGAGAATTAATTCGCTTATTCAATTCTGATGAAATAATCATCGATTCGCTAACTTATGACGATAAAACACCTTGGCCAGAAGAACCAGATGGCGAAGGTTCTTCTCTCGAATTGAAAAATTACACTTTGGACAATTCGAAATATTATAATTGGTCAGCTTCAACAAATTACGGAACACCAAGTTTGCAAAATAGCGTTTTTACATCAACAGAAAACGATTTTAACCAAATTCCAACTGAATATAAACTATCTCAAAACTACCCAAATCCGTTTAATCCATCAACAACAATTAGTTATAGCATT
>DYSW01000038.1 GCA_020726285.1 Melioribacter roseus | reverse complement strand
CAGGTGAAATAAATTGGGCTACATTCCTACCAATTTTTGCAAGTACAGGCGTAGATGCATTGCTAACTGGAAGTGAAATGCAAGTTGATTGGAATATTTTTCAAAATTTATCATTAAATTTATCGGCAAGTTACACTTATGGTGAAATTGTAAATGAAAAAGTTCCATTACCTCAAATTCCCCCGCTAAAAGGAATTGTTGGAATAAATTATATTTCTACAGACATAAATTTTGGTGTTAGTGGTGAGTGGGCAAATTCGCAAAAGCGAGTAGATTACAATGAAGAACCAACTGCTGGTTTTTTTATTTTAAATATTTACGGACAATATTCACTGAAAATGAATGAATTTATTCACAATTTATCATTTTCGATTGAAAATCTATTGAATCAAGAATACAGAAATCACCTTTCTCGCGTGAAAATTATTTTGCCAGAAAGCGGTTTTAATTCAAAATTAACTTATAAATTGTATTTCCATTTATAAAAAGGTATAAAATGAAAAAAATATTATTTTTTGTTGTGTTCATTTTAATGATTGCTAATATTTCTGCTCAAGTTTCAATTTCCTCAGAAAAATATAATGCCTTGAATGAAATAAAACCAATTCCCGAAGGAATGACTTTTGCAGAATTTCAGAAAATTCAAAGAATTGTTGATTGGAAAAAAATTAGTGTTTCTGCAATTTTACCTGGTTATATTCATTTTTATTCTGAAAAGCCCGAAATAGGTTGGGCAATTTTTGGAATTCGATTAACTGGAAGTTTGATGATGGGATTTGCAATGTATGACCAATATAAAATTTCAAATGCTTTGGATTTTGCTATCGATATCAATTCCGAAGCAGACCAAAGTAGAACACGAAACAATGCGATTGTTTTATCAACAGGACTTGTTTTGAATATGTTAGGTCTTGCTTTCGATTGGGCACACGGTGATTGGGTAGTAGAATCAGAACGAAATCAAGTGTATTTTAAATATGGAATTGATGAAGAAAAAAGGGAATTGTTAGGAATTTCATATAATTCTGAGCTAAACACTCCTGAAATAGCATTTTCAATTAGATTGTAAAATGAAAGGACGTTCAGTTGAACGTCCTTCTAATTTCTATTTTAATTTAGTGTTTTCCTTTTGCCCATTTTATCAAGCCAAGTTTAAATGAACTTAGCAATAAAGGATGCTTAGGTAAAACACGAATTGTAAATCCAAATTTTCCGGTTGTATAAGCATCAATTTCGCCAATATAGTGAACAATATTTTTGCTGTTCTTTTCAATCGGTTGCATCGATACAAATTTATTAGATTCAGAATTTTCAATTTCTTCAATTTTTCCGTAATAAATCTGAACATCCAAATCGTTAATTGAAAGTCCGTCAATGAACACATTTACTTCAATTTTTTGTGTCTCACCAACTTTTAATTCGGAATTATCAGTAAATTTTATTTCAGCACAAGAAATTGAATTCCAGCTATCAAATATTTTTCTTTTCCATTCAGAAAATTCCTTGCCTAATTTCCAATCATCTAACATTAATTGGCTTCTCTTTTCGTAAGATGTAATATAAAATTTATTGAAATATTCTTTCACCATTCTGTGTGTGTTAAAGATTGGTCCCAAAGTTTTCATAGATTTTTTAACCATTTGAATCCATTCACGTGGTAATTTGTCAGAACCAGAATTATAAAAAGTTGGAACAATTTCCTTTTCAAGAACATCGTAAATAATGTTTGCTTCAACTTCATCTTGATAATCCAGATCGAGAAATTCTTCACCATTTCCAATTTTCCAACCTAATTCTTTGTCGTATGCTTCGTCCCACCAACCATCAAGAACACTAAAATTCAAACCACCGTTTGCAATTACTTTCATGCCCGAAGTACCACTTGCTTCCATTGGTCGGAGTGGATTATTCAACCAAACATCGCAACCTTCAACCATATAACGTGCAACGTTCATATCATAATTTTCGATGAAAACAATTCTTTTCTTCAGATTATAATTCTTTGTGAAATGTAAAATTTCTTGAATTATTTTTTTACCCGCGTCATCACGTGGATGTGCTTTTCCAGCAATAATTAATTGCACTGGATGTTCGGCATTAAATAAAATTGACGCTAACCTTTCGATATTTCTGAAAAGTAAAGTACCACGTTTGTAAGTTGCAAATCTGCGAGCAAAACCAATTGTAAGAGCTGTTGGGTCAAGAACTTCGTTTGCATGATTAATTTCATTCTTGGAAGTCCCTTTTGCTTCAAGTTGGCGTTTTAATCTTTTTCGAGCAAAGGCAATTAATCTTTCTCTTCTTCTTTCGTGTGTTCTCCACAATTCTTCGTCTGGAACATCATCAATTCTTTCCCAAAGTTTTGGATCATCAATTTCTTTGTCAAATCTTTCGCCAATATAACGGAGCATTAAATAGTGCATTTCGCTAGAAAAATGTGAATGCATGTGAACGCCATTTGTTACATAATCTATTGGTATTTCGTTGAATGGAATATTTGGGAAACCATCAACCCACATTTTACGTGAAACTATTCCATGTAAACGACTTACACCGTTTACAAATGCTGCAGTATTCATTGCAAGATGAGCCATATTAAACTCAGCTGGAGTTCCATTTTCTTTTATTATTGTACCAAGTTTGTAAAATTGATTATCTGTAATTCCAAGTTCGTTTCTATAATATTCACCAAAATATTTTTCCATCATTCCATTTGGAAACACATCAATTCCTGCTGGAACTGGAGTGTGTGTTGTAAAAACATTTGAGAAAAATCCAATGTCTTTTGCTTGGTCAAAACTTAAATTATGATTTTTGATTAAATATCGCATTCTTTCTAAAGCCAAAAATGCTGAATGTCCTTCGTTCATATGACAAACAAGTGGCATCATTCCCATTGCGTGAATTGCTCTAATTCCACCAATTCCAAGTAAAATTTCTTGTTGAATTCTTAATTCATTATCGCCACCATAAAGAGATTTTGTTATATCCTTATCTGTATCGTTATTTTCATCAATATAAGTATCTAAAAGATAAAGAGGTAATCTACCAATATCAATCTTCCAAATTTGATAAAACACTTTTCGTCCCGGAAAATCAAGCGATAATTTCATAATTTTGCCATTTTCGTCCTTTACTAATTCCAATGGTTGATTATAAAAATCAGTATTTTCATAGCTTTCATTTTGCCAACCATCTGAATTCAAATATTGTTGAAAATAACCTTCTCTATAACAAAGACCCATTCCAACAAGAGGTATTCCTAAATCGCTCGCAGATTTTAGATGATCACCTGCTAAAATTCCCAAACCCCCGGAATAGACTTGTAAACTTTCAGTTATTCCAAATTCTGCTGAAAAATAAATAATATATGGTTTGTCGTGTGCATCATAATTTTTTTGGTACCAAGTAATTTCATTTAAATAAACTTCAAGTTGTAAAAGTACACGATTCATATGAGCAACAAAACCATCATCTTCTGCAACTTCTTTCAATCTTTCTTGGCTTACTTTTCCCAATAAAAGTGTTGGATTATGATTAAATTGCTCCCAAAGTTTTCTATCTAATCTTCTGAAAAGTTCTAAAGCATCTGTATTCCAAGTCCAATACATATTTTTAGCGATTGTACGCAACGGTTCTAATTTTTTAGGAAGTGAAGGTTTTACCGTATATCTTCCAACTAAATTTATCATTATTTCTCCGAAATTCTTAAATTACATATTAAGTTTGCTAATTTATTAATAAAGCACCAAAAGAGAAAGTATATTTTTATGGAAATTATTTCAGTTATTTTTTATAGTTATTTAATAGGTTCAATTCCCACTGCATTTTTAGTATTAAAAAGGAATGGTATAAATATTTTAAATGAAGGTTCGGGTAATGTTGGTACATTAAATTCTTATGAAGTTTCAAAATCAAAATCTGTGGCAATTTTAGTTTTAATAACTGATTTTTTAAAAGGAATGTTACCTTTATATATTACTCTGTATTTCTTTGGAGAGAATTTTATTTATCTTGGAATTTCAGTTATTTCTGCTGTTTTTGCTCATTGTTTTTCTATTTGGATTGGTTTCAAAGGAGGTCGCGGATTAGCTACCGCACTTGGAGGTTCCGTTTTATTTGTACCACAATTACCAATTTTATGGATTAGTTTTTGGCTAATTTCATTTTGGATAAAAACGAACATTCATTTTTCTAGCATTTTCGCTACTTTTTCTCTTTTAGTTGCAACAATCTTTTTCTCATCCTTTTTTATAGAATTTTCAATTTTTTCAAGCACTGAACTTGAATATTCCATCGTTGTTTCGCTAGTTTTGATAATTATTCTGATTAAACATATTGAACCTTTACGTAATTATATAAAAATGCTACAATCTCAATCTAGAGGAAATCATGAATAAAACTAAAATTATAGTTTACTCAACTTTAACTACTTTTTTATTTATTTCAATTGCCTTTGCATTTGCTTACTACAACTTCATTCAGCCACAAAACTCTGTAAATAATACATCAAATTCAACTTCAAACTTTGAATTTGTCTCATTATCTAACCCTGATACTGTTTTCTTGAAGAATCAACGAAATAACGAAATTACTTTATCCCGAAGCACATTAATTACTGAAACTGTTCAACAAGTTAGTCCAGCTGTTGTTGGAATTAATATCACAAAAGTAAATAAATATCGCGACCCAAATTCATCTGACCCACTTTTTAGATATTTTTTTGGTGACCGTATTTATCAGGAAAAAGTACAAGCCCTTGGTTCTGGAGCTATTATTTCTTCCGATGGTTACATTATTACAAATGACCATGTTGCTGGAAATGCTGATGAAATTATTGTTACGATGACGGACGGTAGTGAACATCCTGCTAAATTAATTGGGTCTGATCATTCAACTGACATTTGCCTTCTTAAAATCGATGGGAAAAATCTTCCGTATATAAAAATGGGAAATTCTAATGATATTTTAATAGGTGAATGGGTAATTGCTTTGGGAAATCCATTCGGACTTTTTGAAATAAATGATAAACCAACAGTTACAGTTGGCGTTGTTAGTGCAACCGGAATGAACTTAAATTCAGTAAATGGAAGATATTACATTAATATGATTCAAACTGATGCTTCAATTAATACAGGAAATAGCGGTGGTCCGCTTGTAAATAGCATTGGACAACTAGTTGGAATGAACACGCTTATTTATTCACCAAATGGAAATTCTGGAAGTGTTGGTGTTGGATTTGCAATTCCTATCAATAAAGTCCGGGAAGTTATTCATCAAATTAAAACTGAAGGTTACGTTGATAGACAATTCTGGACGGGACTAAAAATTCAAGCAATTGACAAACATTTAGCCGAATATTTTAATCTTTCGGCGGTAAAAGGTGTGATTATTACAGATATTATTAAAAATTCTCCAGCAGCAAAAGCTGGACTTTCAGTTGGCGATATAATCACAAAAATTGATCAATTTCCAGTTTCTGATGATGAATCAATAATCAGCATTCTAAATCAATATACTACTGGCGATAAAATTTCAATAAAAATTATTAGAGATAAACAATATTTAACCAAACAAATGAAATTGGATAGGAAAAAATGATTGAACGTTATACTTTACCTAAAATGGGACGAATTTTTGAAGATCAATTCAAATTTGAAACTTGGCTTAAAATCGAAATCCTTGCTGTGGAAGCCAGAGTTAAAATGGGTGAAGTTCCAGTTGAAGATTTAATTACTATTCAACAAAAAGCAAATTTTGATGTTCAGCGAGTTCTCGAAATTGAAGAAACTACCAAACACGATGTTATTGCTTTTTTAACCAATGTTGCTGAATATGTTGGTTCTGCTTCTCGCCACATTCATTATGGAATGACTTCGTCTGATATACTTGATACTACACTTTCCTACCAAATGAAAACTGCTGGCGAATTACTTCTGGAAAGAATTATAATATTCCAAGAAATTCTTAAACGTCAAGCAAAAACACACAAACATACATTTACTATTGGAAGAAGTCACGGAATTCATGCCGAACCAACTTCAATGGGACTTAAATTCGCACTTTGGTTTGAAGAAGCAAAACGTAATGAAATTCGTTTAGAAAATGCTATTAAATCAATTTCAGTTGGAAAAATTTCTGGTGCAGTAGGAACTTTCGATCACCTTTCGCCTCAAGTTGAAGAATACGTTTGCTTGAAAATGGGATTAAAACCCGCTCCAGTTTCAACTCAAGTAATTCAAAGAGATCGCCACGCTGAATTTCTTTCTACAATTGCAATAATTGGTGCTTCATTAGAAAAAATTGCAATTGAAATACGTCATCTTCAAAAAACTGAAGTTTTAGAAGCCGAAGAATATTTTTCGAAAGGACAAAAAGGTTCTTCAGCAATGCCTCATAAGCGAAACCCAATTGTTAGTGAAAGAATTACTGGTTTAGCAAGATTACTACGAGGAAACGCTCACGCTGCAATTGAAAATGTAGCTCTTTGGCACGAGCGTGATATTTCACACTCTTCTGTTGAAAGAGTTATTGTTCCAGATAGTTTTATCACTTTAGATTATATGTTCGATAAAATGATAAACTTGATAGATAATCTTCTGATTTATCCCGAAAAAATGCTTGAGAATTTAAATTTAACTCGAGGTCTAGTTTTTTCACAAAAAGTATTGCTAAAATTAGTTGAAAAAGGGGCTTCAAGAGAAGACGCATACAAAATTGTGCAAACACCAGCTATGAAAGTTTGGCAAGATAAAAATTCCGATTTAAGCAGTGAATTAAAACAATCTGAAAACGCAAGAATGTATCTTTCTGAAGAAGAAATTGATTCCATTTTTGATAATTCACAAATGCTAAAGAATCTCGATTATATTTTCAAACGAACGGTAGATAAAAATTAGAATTACTTTTCTTCTTTTCCTCGAAATGAATTCATACTTTTTGTAATTCCAAGAAATCGAACAAGAAGTTGAAAGATATAATCTGGCATAATTCCACGCAATAAGACAGACAATCTTATTGTGAAGGGACGATAAACTATTGTTTTTCCCAGCATAATTCCATCTTCTACAATTGCTTTTGCAATTACATCGTGATTTTTCACTAATGGAACAATCATACTTCCTGGGAAAGGAATTTTTGCCCCTTCAAACAAACCTTCTTTTAAATATCCTGGATGAATTGAAGTCCATTTTACATTTTTTTTAAAATTTTGTGCTTCAAAACGCATTGATTCTGTAAATCCCCAAACAGCCCATTTTGTAGCAGTATAAACTGATAAATTTGGAACACCAAGTGTTGATGAAGCTGATGAAATATTTATTATATGTCCAAAATTCATTTCGTACATTTTTGGTAAAAATGCTCGAATAGTATAAATAAACGAAGTCAAATTGATATCAATTGTTTTTTCCCATTCTTCGTCTTTTCGGTCTAAAAAACTACCACTTTTTACAAATCCAGCATTATTAATCAAATAATTTACACTCCCCATTTCAGAAAAAGCAACTTCTGCGAGCGAATAAACCTGTTCTTTATTTGTAACATCGCAATGATGGTAAAAGTATTTACCAGAATAATCTGAAATTTCATTTGAATTTTTTGAGAATGATTCGTCATTAATATCCCAAATTGTAACCGTAAATCCATTTTCCAGAAGACGTTTTACAGTTGCAAAACCAATTCCTTGTGATGCTCCGGTTACAACAGCTGTCAATTTATGCAATCTCTCGCTCATTTTAACTCCAATTTTCTATTTTGAAATTTCATTTTCAGTTGTACTTTTCTCTTCAGACAAACTCAAAAACTTTACACCACGTTTTTTTAATTGAATAATGAAGTCTCGTGAGTTTTCCAACGTTTCCAGATCAACAATAAATATTTCAGATTTTTTATGTAAAATTCGAAGATTTACAATCGCTTGAAATTCCTTTTTATCTAATTCTGTAAGATTTTTGATTTTCTTCAAATAATTAAACTCAACCTTGTTTGTATTTAAGAATTCCTTTATATACGAAAATTCAACAGACTTTGACAAATTTGATTCTGAATCAATATAAATTGGAGTTTCCCAGCCAAAATTATTAAGAATTCTTAAAATTGAATTACGAATTTCCTTTTTCCCCATCGATTCTTCGAGCTTGTATTTTGGTTCTACAATTAAATCATTAAACAAAATTGCATAATCATATTTTAGATTTCTATTGACACGATTAAATTCATTAATATTAATTAGAAAAGTAATTCGTTTGAAAAAATCATTTTCAATTTGCCCTATTTCTTCAATAGAATTAATTTTTGTTAGAAATACAATTCTCGGAGAATCTCGCATAATAAATTCATCTTTCTGAAAATAGGAATCAATTATTTGTTGATTTTTCGAAAATACCTGAAGTCTGATTTTTTTCTTTTCAACTAATTCGCTCGTTTTAATTGAGATGGAATCATTTGTTAATTGCGTAGAAATATCCACAATTAATTCATGAATTGTTAAGTCTTTGGGAATTTTAATTTCAAACACTTTGAATTTCTTGTTTTTTTTCTCAATAATCCATTCAGTTTTAATTCCCCGTGATGAAAGAATTTGCTTGAATTTATACTCAATTCCGCTTTTTTCTGAAATATTATCGAACTTCTTCAGAGTTCCCTCAACTAACTTTTCATCTTCACTGAAAGTATTGTAAAGAAGATTAGCAAAAATTAAGACTACGGCAAATGCAAATAATCCAAAAATAATTTTAATTTGATTGCTCAACATTCACCTATTTTTTTGCGAATTTTGCTTCGCGTTTTTCTAGGAAAGCAGTTGTTCCTTCCATAAAATCCTGAGTTCCACAACATAAACCAAATAGCGATGCTTCGTATTTTAAACCATCTTCCTGTGAAATTTCTTTGGTTGCATTTACTGCTTTTATTGACAAAGCAACAGCAATTTGCCCTTTTGATGCAATTTTTTTAGCAGTTTTAATTGCTTGTTCAAGCAATTCTTCTTTTGCAAATACTTTATTAACTAGACCAATAAGCAATGCTTCATCTGATTTTATCATATCTCCCGTCAAAATAAATTCCATTGCTCTACCTGGATTTATCAATCTCGACATTCTTTGAGTTCCACCGTAACCTGGAATTATTCCTAAATTCACTTCTGGTTGTCCAAAAACAGCATTTTCTGAAGCATATCTAAAATGGCACGACATTGCAAGTTCGCAACCGCCGCCAAGTGCATAACCGTTTACTGCTGCAATTACTGGTTTTGAAAGATTTTCAATTAAACTAAACACTTTTTGTCCTTTTTCTGACATACTTTGTCCCGAAATAACATCCATTTTGTTTAATTCTTTTATGTCTGCACCAGCGACAAATGCTTTTTCACCATTCCCAGTAAGTACAATTGCGTCAACATTTTCATCTTTGTTTAATTCAGTGAAAATAATGCCGAGTTCATCAATTGTTTCGGAATTGAGTGCGTTCATTTTTTCAATTCTATTGATTTTTACAACAGCTACATTGTCTACTTTTTCGAAAATTAAATTCTTAAATTCCATTTTTTTCTCACACTTTAATAAATATTGGTAATCTCAATTTGACATTTAATCCTAAATACTGACTTTCGTGATGATAATTGTATTCAATTCCTGTATCTAATAAAAACATTGAAACACCAACTCCCAAATGCAATCCAATTTTGGCTTGATTATTTGTGAATTGGGCAATAATTCCCTTTGTTTGTTGATTTGTAACAACAAAATAACTTACATCAAATCCCGCATCAATGTATGGCATTAATAAAATCACTTTTTTTTCAAATGGCGGAAGATAAAATCTAATTCCAGGTTCAATTGATATTATTTGTGTTGATAATTCATAAACTGGATTATTAATTATTTCTACAAAATCTGCTTGAAACATTGCGTATTTCATCTTTCCGTAAACGAAAAGTGGGAAAATATTATTATCTGCGTATGAAAATCCAGTTTCAATTTTTGTCCCTAAAGTGTGATTTTCAGCAAAATCACCGACAGAAAATGTTGGTCCAACTCCCAATTCAAAAAATAATCCACGCACTTGTCCGAGTTTGAAATCTACAATTTGTGCTTGAGTAAAACTGTTTAGAATAAATAAAAGACATAAAATATGTTGAATTCTTTTAACCACAGAGTACACTTCCACCATTTACATTTAAGATTTCGCCGGTAATGTGTCGAGCAAAATCTGATGCAATAAATAAAATTGGGTAAGCTATATCTTCAATTGTAGCAATTCTTTGAATTGGAATCGATTCTTCAACTTTTTTGCGATATTCTTTGTCAGAGAATACTTCATTATTCATATCTGTATCAACCCAACCTGGAGCAACCGAATTTACTGTAATATTATGTTTTGCCAATTCTGTTGATAATGATTTTGTGTAGGAAACCATCGCTCCTTTTGATGCGGCATAATGAGAATGTTCCGCTTCACCACGTTGTGCCGCAGTTGATGAAACGTTTACAATTTTACCATATTTTTGTTTTATCATTATTGGCAAAACTGCTTTTGTTATCAGAAACATTCCTGTTAAATTAACTTGCATCAAATTTTCCCAAGTTTCCAGCGACATTGATTCGGCTTTTCCGTAATTCCAAATTCCGGCGTTATTAACTAAAATATCTATTCTTCCAAATTTTTGAATTACTTTTTCGACCATTTTTTGTATTGCAATTTCTGACTTGAAATCTATTTGTTCGTAAAATCCATCATTTTCTAATGAATTTTGCAGATTATTTGCAGCATTTTCATCTTGAAAATAAGTAAAAACTACATTTGCTCCTGCTTTGTCAAACAAATCGACAGCAGCTTTTCCAATTCCACGTGAACCGCCAGTAACTAAAACTACCTTTTTTGAAAAATCGAAAGAAATCATTTCAACCTAATATTTAACTTTGAATAAAAATAAACCTTTTGATTTTACTGCTTTTCCAGCGTAAATTCTATTTTTTGCTTCCAAAATATCAGCAATCTTTTCCTTAAAATCATCATAATTATATACTTCAAGAATTGTCCCAATTATTGCCCGAACCATTCCATGTAAAAATCGATTTGCTTCAATGTAGAATATTGTAATGTTTTTCTTTCTTTTCCACCAAATTGAATAAATCGTGCAGTTTTTATTTTCAATTTCGGATTTGGTTTTCGCAAAAGATGTAAAATCCTTTTCACCGAGGAATTCCCTACTGATTTTATTTAACTTTTCTATTTCATATTTATTGAAATACGGATTATGTAGTATATATTTTTCAGAGAATGGTGATTTTTGAGTTGAAAAGAAATAAAGGTAACTTCTCTTTTTGGCATCAAATCTTGAATGGAAGTTTGAATTGGCAATTTCCATTTTTTTGATGTTAATTCCATTCGGTAAAAGTGAATTCAAGGAATGCAAGAATTTGCTAATCTGAATATTACTTTCCGACTGAAAATTAGCTACTTGACCAAAAGCGTGAACTCCGGAATCAGTTCTTCCAGAGCCAAGTAAATTTATTTTTTCTTGAAGAATTAGCTCAATTTTCTCTTTTAATATTTGTTGAATAGTTACAGAATTTCTTTGAATTTGCCAGCCCGAAAAATTCGTTCCGTCATATTCTATTGTCAATTTGTAGTTGTTCAATTAAAGTCTGTGATTAAAATTAATTGATAATCCCACCGAATTATCAACAAAAAAAGTTGGTGTAAAATTAATATTATAAGATTGAGTTGTGGATAGATTTTCATTGAAATTTCGTGCTAAACGAACTGCATTTATTGCACTTACAATACGGTTTAGAACCATTCCACCAGCAATAAATATTAACGAATTTTTGGCAGTTTCGCTAGAAACCCACATTGCTCGATATTCTTTTCGCGATGAAATGGAATTCCATTCCCAGAAATGAGAAGATTCATCATAAAGTAAATCGTAATTTCTGTTCAAATCCATTTCTTCGTTGTAAATATAGATACTTGAATAATTCCCAATATCTCCCCAAAATTGGTTATCTTTTCCAGAAGTTGTTACATTGGCATTCACTTTCGCAAAAGCCATATAATTGTCTTTTTTGTAACTTGAATAATAACTTGTTCCCAAATAACTTCCCCACAAAACGCCTTCAGCTATCGTAAAATATTTCCCAGCTGAATAATTGCCCGAATAAAGTTCGCCCATTCCTGGCAATAATAATGAATACAAAATTGCTAAACCGACACTCTTTTTCTCCTGGTTTTTCTGTTCAACTTCAGGTAAATTAAATTCTACATTCTGATTTGCTTCAGTTCTAAAATCGATTATTGATTTTGTTTGCGAACTTAATAACACTGGTAAAACAAAAAGAAACACGAGTAATTTTTTCATAAATCTCCTTTTAGATAATTTTTCCGTAACAAAAATTGTTGTTACAATTTGTAATCTCAATTTCAACAAATTTATTTACTAAATCAACGTTAAAATCAGTTTCAATTCGAATATAATTTGAAGAATATCCACGCATTTTTCCATTTATTTCTTGATGTTCAAACAAAACTTGTACTTTCTTTCCAATATTTTTCTGCATAAAAGCCAACTTCTTCTTTTCACTCAAATTTCGGAGCATGTTTGTTCTTTCTTTTCGTTTGATTTCGGGAACGGAATTTTCCATTAAAACTGCTTCGGTATTTTCTCTTTCTGAATACGTAAAAACATGCAAATACGAAATTTCCATTTCTGATAAAAATTTGTAAGTTGACTGAAAATCTTCATCAGTCTCACCAGGAAAACCAGTAATTATGTCAATTCCAATTCCAACATTCTCAATTTCGGAATTTAATTTATTTATCAAATTCTTAAAAAATTCGGTATTGTATCGGCGTTTCATTAATTGTAAAATTTTGTTTGTCCCACTTTGCAAAGGAATATGAAAATGATTTACAAGTTTTGGATTATGTTTTGCTAATTGGATTATTTCATCAGTTAATAAATTTGGCTCAATTGAACTGATTCGCAATTTAAATTCACCATTTTCAGAAAGTAACAGATTAAGTAAATCTGAAAATTTTTGATTCGTTGATTTTCCATAATCTCCAACATTTACGCCAGTTAAAATTATTTCTTTGTAACCATCAGCTAAAATTTTCCTAAAATTCTCTTGTGAAAGTGAAATTTCCATACTTCTGCTTTTTCCTCTTGCTTTTGGAATTGTGCAAAAAGTACATAAATAATCGCAACCATCTTGAATTTTGAAAAAAGCACGTGTTCTTTCATCTGCTTCGGTTGATGAAGAAAAGTAAAAATTGGATATTTTATCTGTTGGAGTTACAAACACACACGAAGTTTCTCTGTTCGAGAAATCGTCTTCCAATAATTCAAAAATTTTGAATTTTTCAGCAGTTCCCAAAACTGCATCAACTTCCGCCATTTTCAATAATTTTTCAGATTGTAATTGAGCGAAACAACCAGTTACCAACATAAAGGAATTTGGATTGCGTTTTTTTGCTTTTCTGATTATCTGTCGACATTCCTTATCAGCGTTATCAGTAACTGTGCAAGTGTTTATTACGTAAATATCTGCTTTTTCGCTGAAATCAACAATTTCGTATTCTCGCATCTTAAATTGATTTGCGATTGTTGATGTTTCAGAGAAGTTTAATTTGCAACCAAGAGTGCGAAAAGCTACTTTCAAGAATTTTCCTTTCTTCAATTTTGAAAGTTTATTTAAAAGAAAACCCAACTATTTTGTAGTTGGGTTTTTTAACATAAATAATAATAGAATTAATTTTCTTTATTTTCTTCTGTTTCAGATGTGCTTTCTTCTGTTTCGATTGAGTCTTCAACTTCTGGAACTAAATCTTCTTCTACAGAATCGCTTACAGCAACTTCACTTCCAAGATTGTTTTCATCATAAATATCAAAATCTTTTGGGTCAAATTTTCCTGTATCAGCTTTTTTAATTGATTGAGCAGAAGTTCTTTCAAGTTTATGATCGGTAATGTATTTTTCAATTTCAGCATCCGACATTTCTTTTAAAGCGGAAAGTACACTTAGCACGATTTTCTTGTTTTCAATATCGAATTCAAGAACTCGCATTTTCAAAACATCTTCAATTGGAAAGCAATATGCCAAATTTTTGATTTTTGATGAAGAAAGTTGAGCTTGTGGTACAAAACCATCAACTTTTCCGCCAAGTTCTACAATTAATCCTTTTTCGATAATTTTAGAAACTTTTCCTTCTACCAAAGAACCAACTTTGTAATTCTTTTCTAATTCTGTCCAAGGATTATTTTCAATTTGTTTATGACCAAGAGAAATTTTTCTTTCTTGAGTGTTTACTTCAAGAACAACTATTTCAATTGTTTCACCTTTTTTAACAATTTCACCTGGATGACGAACTTTCTTTGTCCAAGATAAATCAGAAATATGAATTAAACCATCAACTCCAGCTTCTAATTCAACGAAAGCGCCAAAGTTAGTTAGATTTCTAATTATTCCTTTTTGGTGCGAACCAACTGGATATTTAGTTAGTAATTCCGACCAAGGATCTGGAGTTAGTTGTTTCATTCCAAGAGAAATTTTCTTATCAGATTTATCCAAACTCAAAATGATTGCTTCAACATGCATTCCCATCGAAACAAATTGTCCGGGATGAGAAATATGTTGTGTCCAACTCATTTCAGAAATGTGAATCAAACCTTCAATTCCTTTTTCAATTTCGATGAAAGCACCATATTCTGTTAACGAAACTACTTTTCCACCAACTTTATCGCCAATCAAATATTTTGTTTCAATATTATCCCAAGGATGAGGTGTTAATTGTTTTAAACTAAGTGAAATACGTTTTTTATCTTTATCATAATCAGTTACAACAACTTGCAATTTTTGGTCAAGTTCAACAACTTCTTTTGGATGATTGATTCTTCCCCAGCTTAAATCTGTAATATGGATCAAACCATCAACTCCGTTTAAGTCAACAAACACACCAAAATCTGTAATTGCTTTAACTGTACCTTCAAGAATTTGACCTTTTTCCAATCCTTTTAGAATTTCATCGCGTTGTGAAGCATATTTTTCTTCAATTAGAACTTTATGTGATACAACAACATTTTCTGTTGGGATATTCACTTTTACAATTTTGAAATCCATTGTTTCGCCAACAAGTGCATCAAAATCGCGGATTGGTTTAATATCAATTTGTGAACCAGGTAAAAATGATTCAATTCCCATTACGTCAACAACCATACCGCCTTTTATTCTGCGTACAATTTTTCCGGATAAAATTTTATCATTTTCGTTTGCATCAAGAATTATTCGCCATACTTTTAAGAAATCAGCACGTTTTTTGCTAATTTTTAGTACGCCATCTTCATCTTCTACGCTTTCAATTACAATATCAACTATCTTTCCAAGTGCAATTTCTTCTGTACTTGCAAATTCATTTTTAGGAATTAAACCATCAGATTTAAATCCAAGCGAAATAACAACATTATCTTTATCAAATCCACTTATTGTACCTTGAATAATTTCGCCTTCTTTGAAATCGCTAAACGAATCGTTTATCAGTTTCTCAAACTCAAATATTTCTTCAGGTGAATACATTTCATCTGTCATTAATTTTGCTTCTTTTACTTTTTTAATTTCGGACATTTCGTCTCCGTACTTCTTAATACAAATCAACAAAAATCAAGAAGTTTTGTTAGTTTAACATTAGTTAATTCTATTTGATTTGTTTTGAAATCTTTATTTGTTCTATTTTATCTAAAATAATTTCTAATTCTTGATTAATTGATAAAGATGAAGTGTCAATCTGGTAAGCGTCATCAGCTTTTTTTAATGGACTAACTTCTCGCCCGCTATCAATTTTATCGCGTTTAGCAAGATTTTCTTTAACTTCTTCAATTGTAATCTGGACACCATTTTCTAAATATTCCGCCAATCTTCTTTCTGCTCTAACATCAATTGAAGCAACAAGATAAATCTTAAAATCTGCATTAGGAAAAACCACCGTTGTTGTATCTCGCCCTTCTGCAACAATAGTTTCTGTTTCACCCATTTTTTGCTGTATCTTTACTAATTCTGCTCTAACTTCCGCAATTCTACTAACTTCGCTTACATTATCATTTACTTCAGCACTTCTTATAAAATCAGTAACTTCTTCGGAATCTGCAAAGACACGCGTTCTTCCATTTTCATAAGCTAATTTGATTTTTATAGATTGGGAAATTTCAATTATTTTGGGAATGTCGTGTATAAATCCACCCGAAAGAGCTTTAAATGTAATAGCTCGATACATTGCTCCTGTATCAATGTAAGTTGCTCCGATTTTTGCAGCTAAAAATTTTGCTATCGTACTTTTACCTGAACCGGCAGGACCATCTATAGCTATTACTAAGTTATTTGACATAGGTTGCAAAAATAGTAAATTATTCT
>DYSW01000037.1 GCA_020726285.1 Melioribacter roseus | reverse complement strand
TTGATAATTGATAATTATGTGAACCAGCGGACATTTCTTTGTTAATTAACGTTGCTACTTTTTCACCAAGTGTGTTGAATAGTTCTAATTTTACGTTTGAATCTTGTGGAATGTTAAATCTTATTTCTGTACTTGGATTAAACGGATTTGGATAATTTTGGAATAATCTAAAATTTGTAGCTTGAGTTTCATTTTCAATAGCCGAAAATTGTGGCAATTCAGTTGAAATTGCAAAATTTACAAAATCATTCTCAAACATTATTATTTCATTTTCATATTCATCGTAAATGTGAATTCCACCATTAAATTGTGCGGCTAATTTCCCATCATTCAGTTTTGCAAGAATATCGCCCGAAAAAATTCCTT
Source organism: Melioribacter roseus (assembly GCA_020726285.1). Taxonomy (GTDB): domain Bacteria; phylum Bacteroidota; class Ignavibacteria; order Ignavibacteriales; family Melioribacteraceae; genus WGAL01. The sequence continues at coordinate 16,163 of DYSW01000037.1, read as the reverse complement.
CGCTTTGATATACAAATTCAAACATATTATTGTTGATAAGCCCGGAAAGAGTAATAAAATTCACATCCCAACCTGTACCATAAATTAGCGAATCGTTAATTTCAATTAATTTTGTAAACTTTATATTCACATTAAAATCTAAAGTATCTGTAATTTCAAAAGAAATTGGATTAATTTTCATTACCGAACCGTAATTTTCATCGCCCGACCAACTTCCCCAACTAGTTGCAAGCAAATTTCCATCAGATAATCTCATAACGTCAGTTGTGTTTAATCTTATTGGAATTGTGAATTCAATTTGTTCTGTTGTTCTGTTAAAAACGGCAATACTATTTCCCAAACCAGCAAACCAATCTGCCATTGCAATTGCAACATAATTATCATCAATCTCGCTACTTCCTTGAGGATTTCCAATTACATTTTCAGAGATTGTGTTTGTAATTTCGCCAGTTAACAAATTTACAACTTGCAACTTACTTGATGCCGCCAAAGTTACAACTACTGTAGAATCCGTTAAACCAACAACTGTATAAGCGTTTCCACCATTTTCCAATTCAACAATTGTGTTCTGATTATCAAAAACTGAAGTATCTTGAGTTGAAATAAAATCACAAAAAGTGGCGAGTGGAATTATTTCCAAAGTTGTTTGTGGTGACGAAAATCCGCCAGAAGTTACAACGAATAAATTATTTTTCCAGATGTATAAATAGTTAGCAAGTTTTCCTAACGTTTGAATTTGCGGATAATTTTGATTTTCTGTTAAATCGTACATTCCTAATTTGTCGCTTGTTATGTAAAATAATACTTCTATATTGTTTTGCGACAAAGTGTTTGTTGCTAAGATTAGCATCATAATTATGAATACTTTTTTCATATATTTTCCTTATTTGTTTATTGATATTCTTGAAATATTTCCTGGATTTAACCCGCAATTAAAGCTTGAGATTAAATTCCCAGTTAAATCAAATTGTAAAACCTGTCCATCTTGCATAAAATCTTTTGGATTTCCCAACCAAATGGAATTTGTTTGCTCGTCATAATAAATGTCATAAATAATTCCGTTTAACGAGTTTACAGAAAATCCATCAATAAAAATTGAATCTGAGATTGTAAAATTTTGCTTATCTATTTTTACAATTCCAGTCGAATTCACAACAAAAATATTCTCGTCAGTAATTGCAAACTCACCAGGATTTTTTGGAATAAAAAGCGTGTCGGTTGGTAAAAATGATGAATTTGTAAATTTGGTAATCGTGCCAATTCCTTCTGAATCATATTTTCCTGTACTTACAACGTAAATATTTTCTTCATCATTTTGAATGAAACGCGGATTTATCCAAACTGGAATTTGACTTTCTTCAGAATTTGTTGATAAATTAACAACCGAAAGTGATTTTCCATTACCAAAACCAGAATTGGCAACTATAATAAAGTTGCCACTTTTTGCCATTTGTTCGGGTTTTGAACCTACTTTAATTGCTGAAAGAATTCGCAAGTTTTGTAAATCAATTTGGACTATAAAATCGGAAGTAGTTGTAACAAAAGCAGTTAACAAGTCAGTTTGTGTGATAAATCTTGGATTTCCGTAATTTGTAAAATCTATAAAACCTTTGCTTTCAAAAGATTGTAAATCTACTACTTCCACTTTTCTAGAATTATCAACAACTATAAATCCAACATTTCCAACTTGCAAAAAATCGTTTGCAGTATCGCCCAAAAAATTACCTTCATTTTGAGATGAATATAAATTCTGATAAACAATTTCATCAGAAATAAATGTTAAAGAGGCGTTATTTTGTCCGTATAAACCTTCGTTTATAACCAAAATTCCATTTTCAAATTCAGTTGAAATTGGTGGCGTAAGTTTATTTTCAGAACAAGAAACAAGAAAAAATAGTGCAAAAAGGAATGTGATTTTTTTCATCATAATGTCATTTTATATGTAAAAGTAAAACTTCTTAGCGGCATTGGATAAGATTGAATTATCAAATAATGCTCGTCAGTTAGATTTTCAATAGCAAGCGAAAGTGAATTTTGTGTAGAATTTAGATTGAATTGGTAAGCTAAGTTTAACTCAAAAATATTGTAAAAGGGAATTTTGTAAATCGGATTATTATCTGTCGTGTAAAATTTTTCTGATGAAAATTGATGGAAAACTGAAGCCGAAAATCCATTCCAACGAGCATTTATTCCACTTTTTAGATTGTGTAAAGATGAATAAAGAAGTTGCTTATTGTAAGAATTATCATCTTCAGATTGTGCCGAAATATTTCGAGCGTCAGTGTAACTATAAATAAAATAAGAAGTTAAGTTGTTTCTGAAGATTGGAATATTCAAGTTTAATTCAAATCCATTTGTTATGGTTTTCTTAACATTTTGTGGAATTTGCAAAGCAAGTCGAGTTGGTACCCAAATAATTTTATTATTTCCAAAGATGTTGAAAATCTCGAAATTTGCAGTAAAAAGTTCGGAATTGAAATTTAGTCCGAAAAGAAATTGCGAATAATCTTCGGGTAATAATTTAGAATTTGAAAAAGTTGTTGAGTAGTATAATTCTGTAAAATTTGGTAAACGGAAACTATCAGAATAGTGAAATGAAAAACTGAAATTTCTCATATTCTTAAACGAAAAATTAGTTTTTACATCTTTTGAAAAGTAATTTTGCCAAGAATTGTCAATAATTTCATTTTTAACAAATTGAGAATTAATTTCCGCAGAAATCTGAAATGAATTGAAAATTGAAAATTCATCACAAGTAAAAATTGGTTTCAGATATAATGAAAATTCATTTTTGGTTGCAATGTACAAATTATCAAGATATTCCAACGAAATTGGCGAAGAATTCTGCAGTTTTCCGAAAAGGAAATTCTCACCAAAATTCAATTTTAAATTTCCGAAATTCACAGAATTGCGATTTTGAATTGAAAAATTGTTCAGTTTGGCAGTTTGTTGAAGTTGGTTTGTTAGAATTTCTTCATTCGGGTCAAGCAATTTCAAAATCTGAAATTGATAACCAGAATGTATTTCGGAATGGAAAAAATTCGAAAAATTATGTATCAAATTGAAAGTTGCAAGAAGATTTTTATTTTCATTTCTTGCTGCAGAAGATTGATTGTTTGTTAGAACAAATCCTGGTAAACCACCTCTATAATCATTAAAATGTATATAAAACTTGGCGTAAGTTGTTAAATCTAAATAACTTAAAGAAGAATAGAAAAGAGTTTTAGAAAAATCCGCATTTTCTCTAGAATACAATTTATCATCAAAAATAAAGGAATATTTGTTTGGAGAATAACTTCGATTGAAACCAAAATTCGCTGAAAAATTATTCTCAGAAAATGAATAGTTGGCAAAAAGAGAATTGAATTTATCAGTAGAAATTGAACTTCCAAATTCAAATTTTGTAGAATCGGCAAAATTTTGCGAAGAAAGATTCAAAATTCCGCCAGCAGCCGAAAATCCATTAGAATTTCCATTTGTAATTTCAATATTTTCTATAACTTGAGCTGAAATTTGAGAAAAATCAAAACTACCACTTCGCAAATCGTTAATTTGTGCTTCGTTGAACAAAACCAAAAAATTATCGCTACTTAAACCTCGACGAAAAATCGTTGAAAAAGCATTTTCTCCGCCGTTTTTGATAAAAATAAAAGATGTTTTTTGAGAAAGAATATCGTCAATTCCAAAGTTGTAAATGGTTGAAATATTGGAGAAATTGATACTTTTCTGTTCATCTGAATTTGAAACAACCAAAATAGTATCCATTTGAAAATGTTTTTCTTTCAGAAGTATAATTTTACCGATTTTTGATTTCTGAATAGTAGTATCAACAAAATTAATATGGGTAAAAAATATCGAATCATTTTCAGAAAATATGGATAAATCAACAATTCCATTATTGTCGGAAATAGAATAAGTTGTTTTATTAAAAGCATTTACATAACTAATTGGCTTATTGGAATTATCTAGAATATTAACATTCTGAGAAAAAACATCACTGAAAATCATCAACAATATCAAAAAATTGAATCTCAGTTTATCACCAAAAACTTCTTTGTTATTATTCGGTTATTAGCCAAAAACTGAATAAAATAAATTCCATTTGATAAAAAACTCGGCTTGAAATTAACTTCATTATAATTTTGATGAATTTGAATATTTTCATCTGAAATAATTTCGCCAAGAATGTTAAAAATTCGAATTTGGCAAGAAAAATTGTATTCAGAAAGAATTTTCACATTTATAGAATTTCCTTTTTTTACTGGATTTGGGTAAATATCACCGAGTTCAAATTGCTCAACTTGATTTGAATTATTTTGTATGTTAACAAAATCTGGATTTACGATTGCAATTCCATCTAAATCAAAACCATTTGCCGTAAAGTCGTAAAAAGGATGCGAAGTGTCAGATTTAATAATTTCAGTAACATCTGTGATTTTAATAAAACGCGCGGAATCCAAACCAATTTCGGCTAAATCGAAAGAATCGCCACCTGAAACAGAAGGATTTGTTGGATTTTGATTTCCAAAAGTTGGAGTTTTGCCAGCTAGACCTTCAAGTGTTAGTGAGTCAAAAGGAAATTCGTAAAATGTTATTCCATCGCAACTTGCGGCTATTTTTGCGGGTTCGGCAAAATATTCTCCCGCACGAACTCCAAATTGAATTGTGAAAACATTCTCGAAAATGGTAAAATCTTTCCCAGATAAATTAATTATTGGATTTTGCGAAAAGCCGAGTATAATTTCGCCATTTAATCCAAGTGAACAAATTTCATCAGGCGAAACTTCGGGAACAAATTCGGTTGCAATTGTACTTGTTTCACCTAAAACATTGTTTGGGAAATAAGGTTGCGATTGATTGCTAAAATTTCCGACTCCAAACGAAACAGAATCGACAAAATCTGCGAAAAAGGATTGTTGAGAAAAAATCTCAGTTCCAAAAAGAAACAAAATGTAAAAAAATAGTTTTTTCATCAAAGTTTAATAGTAAAGTTTGATGATTTCTTAAAAAGGGATTATTGGAAGGAAATGAATAGGAATGAAAAGACGAAGAAAAAAATCATCTTTAAATTGCTAAAAACCTTTCCCGCGAAGGTTTAATCGACTTTTCTACGGCAGGTCTCCTGGCTTAGGATAATTGACTTTAACGCCTTCCCATTCCCAAAGGAATAGTGGCAAAATGTTAAAAATAAATCCATTACAGTTGCGGGGCAGCATCGGACTTACACCGATTTCCCATATTAAGAAATCACCGTAAAAATAATTTCAGAGAACTTGTGCTAATATAAATCGAAAAATTTGAAATGATGAAAAATTATTCAAAGAAAGTCGGTGAATCTGGATTGGCAATGTGATTTAGAATTTCATTGATATGTTTTTGATTTGTTCTAAATTCCGAAAATTCTGGTAAATTGTTAAAATCAAAGAATTTTACATCTAAAGTTTCGTTGCTTGGTCTTGGTGAACCACCAATAATTTTGCATAAATATACAATCTTTACTGCATGAAAAAAATCTAAATTTCGTTCTGTTCTATTTGCATCAAAAACGCCAATTATTTTTAGAACTTCAGCAATATAACCACTTTCTTCGAAAACTTCGCGAATTGTTGCTTTTGCGGGATAATCTCCAACATCAGCCCAACCACCAGGCATCGCCCATTTTCCATCTGTATTTTCTTGAACTAACAATATTTTACCGTGCTGAATAATCGCTGCTCGAACATCGACTTTGGGCGTGGCGTATCCATTTTGTGTTAGAAAAATTCTTTCGATTTCCTTTTTATCCAATTCAGAATTCTGCTCGATCATTTCTGAAGCAATTTGCAGGAGTTTTTTATTTCGTTCTATTTCATATTCATTTTCTGAAAAAGCTAACCCAGTTTGGGCGGATGCTTGTATTTTACGAGCCCAATTCAATAATTTTTCATTCATTTTCAAAACTTCTAATTTTTTTACAATATTTAAATTTTTTTTACGAAGTATAGTTGTCAAAACTATTCAAAATTATTAAGTTCACACAACTAAAAAATAAGAATACTCCTCAATACCATAAATACCTCATATCACTCCTTATTGTGTATGAAAAAAGCCAGCAACCCTCAGCTGGCTTTTTTTTTGGAGAAAATAATGAAAAAGATATTACTATTTGGTGGAAGCGGTTTTATTGGAAAATATCTTTCCATTGATGTATGAACAATCTGTAGAAAGATTACATGAATTACTTGATATAATCCGTAAAAAAATCAAAAAACAAAAAGAAAAAGAGTTATAATCGTTTTATCAGGCGAAAATTTGCCACTATTGAATGAAAAACTACTTTCACACAAACTAGCTACTTTCCGAACCAAAAGGAAACCGAAGTTTTTCAAATTAAAGATGAATTCACAAATTATTCCCATTCAGATAGAGAACTTTACGACCATGTAATTGAAAAGAAAAAAACAGCATTGATGTTTAAGTAATTTCAAAATTTTCAATTGGAAAATCCGTATTCTTTAATATTTTTGATGTTGTAAAAACAATGTTTTAAATATCATTAACGAGGAAATAATGGCAGTTATCAGACCTTTTAAAGCAATAAGACCAACCAAAGAAAATGTCGAAAAAGTTGCAAGCGTTCCGTATGATGTAGTTAACCGAGAAGAAGCATTTATTCAAGCCAAAGGAAATCCACTAAATTTTTTAAGAGTTACACGTTCCGAAATAGAATTGGACGAATCTGTAAATCCCTATGATGAAATAATTTACCAAACCGCAAAAGAAAATTATATTAAATTAAAAACTCAAGCTCCATTAATACAAGACGAAAAAGAACTTTTTTACCTTTATCGCCAAGTAATGGGAACTCATTCACAAATTGGAATTACAGCAACATTTTCAGTTGAAGATTATGATAATGACATCATAATGAAACACGAAAAAACCCGCAAAGTTAAAGAAGATGATAGAACTAATCACATTGTTAAAACTGGTGCACAAACTGGAGTTGTCTTTTTAACTTATAAAGGTGTTGAAGCAGTAAACAAAATTATAAAGCAAACAGAAACAACAACAGAACCTTTGTACGATTTTACTTCTGATGATGGAATTCGCCATACTATTTGGATTATACCAGAAGATTTTAACGATATTATTATCTATGAACTCGAACAAGTGGACAAATTGTACATTGCAGATGGACATCACAGAGCAGCAAGCGCTAGCAGAGCAAAAAGAGTTAAGCAAAATGAAAATTCAAATCACTCTGGAAATGAAGAATATAATTTCTTTATTGCAGTTTTGTTTGACGCTGCTCAACTTAAAATTATGCCATACAATAGAGTTGTGTTTGATTTAAATGGAAATACTTGCGATTCTTTGATTGAAAAAATTCAAACTAACTTTTTTGTCGAAACAACTGAAACGGCAGAAGTTGAAAATGCTAAAACAATTAAAATGTATTTAGACAAAAAATGGTACCGACTAACGCCAAATCAAAATATAAAAAATGCAAAATTAGTTGGCGACAATTTAGATGTTAGTATTCTCCAAAATTATTTATTAACACCATTTTTGGGAATTGGCGACCCACGAACTGACACAAGAATTGATTTTATTGGTGGAATTCGCGGGACAAAGGAATTGGAAAAATTAGTTGAAAGTGAAAAAGCTAAAATAGCTTTTTCAATGTTTCCCATATCAGTTGATGATTTAATCAACATTTCAAATGCAGGTGAAACAATGCCTCCAAAATCTACCTGGTTTGAACCAAAGTTACGAGACGGATTATTAATTCACGAAATCTAAAAGGAAAAAAAAATGGAAAAAAGAATCTATAACTTTAATGCAGGTCCAGCTATTTTACCAGAACCTGTAATAAAAAAAGCACAAGAAGATATGTTAATTTATCCAGGGACCGGTATGTCGGTTATGGAAATGTCACACAGATCTAAAAGTTTTGATAAAATTATTAACGATACAACTACAAATCTCAGAAAGCTGTTAAGCATTCCTGAGAATTATCATATTTTATATTTACAAGGTGGAGCAACATTAGGGTTTTCATTAGTTCCTTTAAACTTGATGCCGCCAACTTTCAAAGCCGATTACATTCTTTCAGGTTCGTGGTCTAAAAAAGCAGCAAAAGAAGCAAAACGCGTTGGCGATGTTAATATTGCAGCTTCAACTGAGAATGAAAATTTCTCGAGATTACCAAAGCAAGACGAATTGAAACTCAGCTCCGACGTAGCATATGTTCATTATACATCGAATAATACGATTTACGGAACTGAATATAAAACTGAACCAGAAGTTGGCAATGTACCACTTGTTTGCGATGCTTCTTCAGATATCTTACATAAATTTATTGATGTTACAAAATACGCTATGATTTATGCAGGAGCTCAAAAGAACATCGGTCCTTCAGGCGTTACTTTATATATTGTTCGTAATGATATGCTCGAAAGAAGTTCTTCAGATTTACATACATATTTAAATTTGGCTACTCACGCTGCAAAAGATTCGTTATATAACACACCAAATACTTACGGTATTTATATTATGGGACTTGTTTTTGAACATCTTCTTGAAAATGGCGGTTTAGATGCAATGTATAAACATAATTTGCAAAAAGCTGAATTACTATACAATTATATTGATTCTTCTGACGGATTTTACAAAGGAACAGTAACTGAAAAAGAAGATAGATCATTAATGAACGTAACTTTCCGCAGTTTGAACGAAGATTTAGAGAAAAAAATAATTTCCGAAGCAACGCAAAGTGGTTTTGTTGGAATAAAAGGTCATCGAGATGTTGGCGGTTTGAGAGCTTCAATATACAACGCTTTCCCACTTGAAGGTGTTGAAGAATTTGTAAAATTCCTGCAAAAATTCAAAGAAAATAATTAGCCAAATTTGGGCGAAGTTAATCTTCGCCCTTTTTTATATTTCAGATGACAATTCAAATATTTGGCACTCAAAAAGATAACGACACAAAAAAAGCTCTACGTTTTTTTCGGGAAAGGAATATTAAACCACATTTTCGTGATTTGCGAGAAAAAAATATTTCTAAAGGAGAATTAGATAATATTTCGCAATTAATTCCATTAAATGAATTAATTGATGTAAATGGAAAGCAATTTCAGAAACGCAATTTTTCATACATGAAATATGATTTAGAAACTGAATTGTTAGAAGATTCGCAACTAATTAAAATGCCAATAGTTAGAAATGGAAGACAAGTTACAATTGGATACGAACCCGAAATTTGGAAAAAATGGATTGAAAGTAAATGATTAATTACTCTTTTTCAAGCGAAGAACTTGCACAAATTACGGCTCACGGTCTAACTCCAAAAAAAGTTACACAACAAGCAAATATTCTCGCTGGAAATAATTTTCATTTTCAAATAAAATCACCCGCAAAAATTGGAAAGGGAATTATTCATCCAACTAAAGCTGAACGAGAACATCTTATTTCGATATTTGAAAAGGAAAATTCAAAATATGAATTTGTGAAATTCGTTCCAGCTTCCGGAGCAGCAACAAGAATGTTTAAATCATTGATAAAAGTTAACAAATCATTTCAAAAACTAACTTTTGATGAATTAAAAGCAATATCAGAGAAAGATGAAGATTTCAAGAAAACGCTGGATTTTTTGCAAAATCTATTAAAATTTGCATTTCTAAAGAATATGGAAATCCCGAAAGATAATCTTATTGAGTTGTTAAATTTTATTTTATGGGAAAATGGAATAAATCTTGCATCTTTACCCAAAGGTTTAATTGCTTTTCACATTTACAAAGATTCAATAAAAAATCCGGTTGAAGAACACATTCGCGAATTGAAAGCCATTTTCCCCGAAGATGAGAATCTAAATCTACATTTCACAATTTCACAAAACCACGAAAAAGATTTTCATAAAGAATTTTCAAAAATGCTTGCCGTAAATCCAGATATTTCAATAAGTTACTCTTTTCAGCACAAATCAACAGACACAATTGCAATCGATTCTAATTTACAAATTGCAAGAAATGAATTGGGAAGAATTATTTTTAGACCAAGCGGTCACGGAGCTTTGTTAAAGAATCTAAATGAACTTGATGCTGATTTTGTGATTATTAAAAATATTGACAATGTTATTCATCATGATTATTTATCGAAAACAATTCCATATCATAAACTTTTGATGGGAATGATAATCGACAAACAGAATTTCATTTTTGAGAAGGTTGAAAAGATTGAATCGGTTGAATCTGAAAGTTCTTTTAAACTTGAGCTTGATGAAATTGAAAAATCCATTCATCTTAATATTCCTTTACATTTATTAAACGAAAGTCTGAAAGTTCGAAAAGAGTTTATCCTAAATAAATTAAAAAGACCAATTCGAGTTTGCGGAATGGTGAAAAACGAAGGTGAACCTGGCGGTGGACCTTTCTGGGTTGTTGATGATGATGGAACTGAGTCTTTACAAATTGTCGAATTGTCTCAAATAGACAGAGATTCTGAAGAAAATAAAATCCTACTAAAAGAATCAACTCATTTTAATCCAGTAGATATTGTTTGTTCGCTTAAAGATAAAAACGGAAATAAATTCGATTTAAACAAATTTGTAAATGAAAATACTGGAATTATCACATATAAAACTATAGCAGCAACGCCAATAAAAGTGCTTGAAATGCCCGGTTTATGGAACGGAAGTATGTACTTTTGGAATACTTATTTTGTGGAAATTCCATTGTACAATTTTAATCCTGTAAAAGAAGTGAATGATTTATTAAAAGAAAGACATCAGCCTAAAATAAAAAAGGCTGACAAATGCCAGCCTTAAAAAGGAGTTCCATCAAAAAATCATTTTTTTGTTGGAGGGACAATTGCATCTTTGCAAGCTTTTCCAACCTTGAACTTTACTACTGTTTTTGCTGGGATACTGATTTCAGCTCCTGTAGCTGGGTTGCGACCTTTTCTATTTTTAGTATTAGCAACATAGAATTTGCCTAAACCTGGAACGGTCAATTCTTTAGATTTTTTGACTTCTTTGTATATCAAGTCATTGTAAGCTGACAAAAATATGTTAACATCTTTTTTTGTTGCGCTTAAGCTCGCAGCTAAATTATCAACTATTTGAGCTTTTGTTAATGTTTTTTTTTCTGACATTATGTTTTCCCTTGTTTAATGGATGAATGACAATTAAAAATAAAAAGATTTTATTTAAAAACAAATTACTTTTCCTTTATTTTATAATAAATTTAGAAAAATTATTAATAAATTCAATATGAATACTATGTTAAATCAATTTGAGATGTACAAGAACTTGAAACTTCTACTATTAATTAGTTTTTTTCTTACAATAAATTATTTTGCTTTTCCTGTAGATTCAACTTTGGTTGGTATTTCGGATTCGAGTGCAATAGGGAAAAAATTGCATTCATTCCCAAAAATAATCGACACAAATCAATTTGATTTTTCATCTTCGCTTTCTAACTCTGAAATTAAAAAGTTTATAAATCGAGATTTTAGGATTGTGTTTGCAAGTAAATTTCCCGTTTCATCAATTAATCTCGGAATTCTTGGGCAACCAAATTTATTTTCATTTTACGGACAAAATTCCGAAAATATGAATGTTATTTCAAATGGATTTTTGAACAATAACTTATTTCGAAATAATAATGATTTCAATCTTCTTCCGTTAAATCTGATTAAAAATCTTAGACTCGAAAAACTACCTCGTGCGTTTTTGTATGGAGTAGAAATGAAAAATGTTGCAGTTCTGATTGAATATTTTGAGCGAAATGAAAAAGTACCGCTTACTGTGGTTAATTATTTTCAAGGTTCGAATGATGATGCCGCTATTGATGTCCTTTTTAACACAAAATTGTTTTCTTCAACAATCCTAAATTTCAATTTTAGCAATCAAGCAATTTCCGAGACTTTTGATAATTCCGATTTTGAACAATGGACTTTGAACACACAACTCAAACAAATTTTTGCTGATTCTTTTACTGTGGAAGTTGGTTTAGATTACTGTAAATCTGATTTGGGATTATTTAGTGGAATTGATTATGATTATTTGAAGAAAAATGTTGAAACTTCGCAAATTGAAGATTATATGTACAATTGGTTTTATGCTCCGGTAATCAATCCATTTTCAAATAAAACTGATGAACAATTCGGATATTACTTAAAATACTTCTGGCAATGGAATTCTTTCAATTCAATCTATTTGGATATTAATACACGAAATGAAAGCAGAATTTTTCGTCAGAATTTGGATAACGAGGAATATTATCGCCCAATTCCAAAATTTCTAATGGAACGAAAATATCATTCCACCGAAGTTATTCCAAAATACAAATACGAAGACGAAAATCTGAGAGTTGAATTGGGATTGATGACATTAATTGAAGACAATGATTTGTTTCGACATTATATGATTTCAGGATTTGGGATTATTAGTTATAATTTTGCTGAATTTCTTAAACTTTCGGCATTTGCTCGAAAGGCAGGTATATCTGATATCACATTTGGAAACAAAGCAAATGGATTTGGTTTCGACTTAGCGGGAAATCTGAAATTCAACACAAACAATAATTTATCATACTATTTAGGAATTTCTAAATTTGAGAAATATCTCAATGATTTCGAAGAAGAAATTTTTGAATGTCGAGATGAATTATCTGATAATACGAATTATGAATTTGAGTTGAAATATCTAACCGAAGAAAAGAATAATAAAACTGAAATTAATTTAGATGTTTTCGCAACTACCACAGAAAATTCACCTATTATTTATTCATTAGCAACAGAAAACTTTGCTTATTATCCCGATTCACTAAGTGCAGAGTATTTCAAGAAGAAACAAATATTTGGAATATCGCTTAATTTCGCAACAAAATGGAATTATCTCCTTTACGAAGGAAATGCCATTTTTGTTAAAACAAATTGGGAAGATGAAAAATTCGCCGAAAATTATGAAAGTCAAAACCTAAATTTCTCCACTGGAATTTACTATTCTGATATTCTTTTTAACAACAACCTCGATCTAAAAACTGGCTTAAAGGTAAATTATTCAGGGTTAACTAATTACTCGATTTACAATTTTAATTACGATATTCAGATTGATTATTTCAAAAATTCGAATAATTTCATCCAAAAATTTAATGATGAAAATCTGAAAAAGAATTTTATTTTTGACTTCGTAACAATTGCAAGAATTCAGAAAACAGCAAAAGTTTATTTTACAATCGAAAATTTATTTGATACAAATTATTACAATTTCCCATATTTTCCACTTTCAGGCAGAACAATGAAAATTGGTGTTAATTGGGAATTATTTAACTAGAAGGAGAAGTAATGAAAATAAGAAACATAGTTCTATCACTATTGTTTGCAACAACTTTTTTTGCTCAAGTAGTTGTAACCATTCCTGAATTTCCTACAGAAAATGATAACATAACAATCATTTTCAATGCAACTCAAGGCGATGGTGGTCTTGCTGGTTATACTGGAACAGTTTACACACATACTGGAGTTAACACAAATCTTGGCGATTGGCAACACGTTATCGGTACTTGGGGAAACAATACAACACAACCCGCATTAACAAGAATTGGCACCGATTTATATCAATTGGTAATTGGAAATCCACGCACATTTTATAGCGTTACAAATTCATCCGAGCACATCGAACAACTTAATTTTGTTTTCAGAAGTTCAACCTCAACACAAACAGGAAGAGATGTTGGTGGAGCAGATATTTTTGTAGATTTATACGAAGCTGGTTTAACAGTAGTTTTTAATCAACCATCGTTAGATTTATCTTTTGGAGATCCACTTCGTTCACCAATTTTTGTTCAAGATGGTGAAAATTTGGATGTCGAAATTTCGGTTGCTGAAATTGGAACAACCGTTACAAATTTAACTTTGTACTTAAATGATGAACAAGTTACATCAACAAGTCAGAATAATATAACACACACAATTCCAGCTGAAGATTTTATTGACGGCTCCAATACAATTTTGGCAATTGCTTTTGATAATTCTGGAGTTTCGGATACAACATCTTTCGTACTATTTAAAGTACCAAATCAAACAAATTCAAATTTGCCAAATGGAACAAAACCTGGAATAACCTATAATTCCGATGGAACTGTAACTTTCGCACTTTTTGCACCAAATAAAGATTTTTGTTACATAATAGGAGATTTTCACAACACAGATTGGAAAGTTGGTGAAGAATATTTAATGAACAAATATATGCCAACATCCGATTCCACAATATTTTGGATAACACTCGATAATCTCACTTCAAACGAAGAATATTCTTTCCAATATTTGGTTGATGGCGAAAAACGAATTGCAGATCCATATTCAGAATTACTTCTTGATGGATGGAATGATTCTTATATCTCAAACACTACTTATCCAAATCTAAAAGATTATCCAAGTGGAAAAACAGAAGAATACGTTGGAGTTTTTGAAGTAAATAAACCAGAATTTGATTGGACAGACCAAGATTTTGTGAATATCGACAAATCAAAATTGGTAATTTATGAACTTTTAATACGCGATTTTTCAGTCGAACATACTTTCCAAATGTTAATTGACACACTTTCCTATTTGCACACACTTGGCGTAAATGCAATTCAACTTATGCCTGTTGCCGAATTTGATGGAAATGTAAGTTGGGGTTATAATCCCGCATTTTATTTTGCAGTAGATAAATATTATGGACCAGCCGAAAAATTAAAAGAATTTGTGAACGAAGCACATAATTTGGGAATTGCAGTAATTCTCGATGTTGTTTATAATCATTCTTTCGGACAATCACCTTTTGTTAGATTATACAACGAAGGAGAATATGGTCAACCAACAAGCGATAATCTTTGGATGAATGTTACAGCAACTCATCCATATTCTATTGGTTATGATTGGAATCACGATTCGCCACATACACGATATTTCCTTGATAGAGTAAACAAATATTGGATTGAAGAATTCCACATTGATGGATATAGATATGATTTATCAAAAGGTTTCACCCAAACTAATTCGGGCGGAAATGTCGGACTTTGGGGAAATTATGATGGAAGTAGAATTTACAATATTGAACGAATGGCAGACAAAGTTTGGGAATTTGACCAAAATGCAGTATTAATTCTTGAACATTTTGCAGATAACAGCGAAGAAATTGAGCTTTCGAATCATGGTTTATTACTTTGGGGAAATATGAATGTTGCCTATTCACAATCAGCAATGGCTTGGTTGGATGATGGAAGTCTTTCCTCAGATTTATCTTGGGGATATTATAAAACCCGAACTTGGACAAATGCAAACCTTGTAACTTACATGGAAAGCCACGACGAAGATAGATTAATGTATAAAAATCTTGAATATGGAAGAAATACAAATCCAAATTATGTGATTCGTGATAATGTTGATTTATCGCTTCAACGACAAAAATTAGTCGGCGCTTTCTTCTTCACATTCCCAGGACCAAAAATGATTTGGCAATTTGGTGAACTCGGTTATGATGAAGCTTTCCCAACTGGTAGAACTGACCCGCAAGAAATTCATTGGGAATATTATGATGATGTTGCAAGAATGAAACTTTACAAAACTTGGGCAGCATTAATAAAATTGCGAAAGGAATATGATATTTTTAATAGTCCTTTTTCAGGCGTTTCACTCCGTGTTGGACAAGGAATTTACGACCGAAGAATTCATCTTACAAATGGAGCTTCGAATGTAACAATTATCGGGAATTTTGATGTTACTGCAAAAAATGTAAATCCAAGTTTCCAATCTACTGGGAAATGGTACGATTTCTTCAGTGGCGATTCAATCACCGTTACAAACACACAAGCTAATATTTTACTTCAACCAAGTGAATTCCATATTTACTCAACACAAAAATTCTTTACACCCGAACAAGGAATTTTATCTGATATTGAAAATCCAATAAATAATGAAATCCCGAATGAATTTACGCTACACCAAAACTATCCAAATCCGTTTAATCCGAGTACGAAAATCAGTTATCAGTTACCAGCAAGCAGTAATGTTGTACTAAAAATATATAATGTCCTTGGAAAAGAAGTAATGAGTTTGGTAAATCAACAACAAGTTGCTGGAAGTTATGAAGTTGAATTCAATGCCGAAAATTTGCCAAGCGGAGTTTATTTTTA